>NZ_LGDG01000249.1 GCF_001279775.1 Streptomyces sp. MMG1533
ACTCGCCGCACTCAAACACGAGTTGGCCCAGGTCCGCGGCGTCGACGTCGAGAAGCTCCCGGAAGAGGGGGACCTCACCGCACCCGTGGCGGCCACCGGTGACCGGTGACCGAGTCACCTGAGCGCCGCGTCGAGGGCGTCCCCATTCCACGTTTCACCGCCGTCTCTCACTGACACACCAGAAGGCACCGTCATGAAGATCGCCCTGGATCCCTACATGATCCGCAACGTCCCGCTGCTCGAACTCCCGGCTGTGGTGGCCGAGTTGGGCTACGAGTGGATCGAGCTCTCCCCTCGGGAGGACTTCATCCCCTTCTTCCGCCACCCGCGCGTGGACGACGCCACCGTACGGAAGTTCCGCAAGGCACTGGACGCCGCGGGAGTCGGCATCTCCTCCGTCCAGCCGCTGTTCCGCTGGTCCGGCCCCGACGAGGATGCCCGCCAGGCTGCCGTCCGTTACTGGAAGCGAGCCATCCGCATCACCGCGGAGCTCGGCGTGGACACCATGAACTCCGAGTTCAACGGTCGCCCGGAGGACCCCGACCGCAGCGAGGCCCAGTTCTGGAAGTCGCTGGACGAGCTGCTGCCGGTGTTCGAACAGGAGGGCATCCGCCTCGCCCTGGAACCGCACCCGGACGACTTCATCGAGAACGGCCACGACGCGATCAACCTGATCCGCGGGATCAACCATCCCAACGTCAGTTTCCTCTACTGCGCCCCGCACACCTTCCACATGGGCAATGACGCCCCCGGCATCATCGAGTACGCCGGCGATCTGCTCACCCACGTCCACCTGGCCGACGCCTTCGACCACACCGCATCCTCGGGCAACCGGTACATCCTCAACCCGCCGGGCACGCCGGCCCGCATCCACCAGCACCTCGACATCGGCGAGGGCGAGGTGGACTTCGAGGAGCTCTTCCGGGAGCTGCGCGCGAACGGCTTCGACGGGACGCTCACCGCGTGTGTGTTCGCGTGGGAGGAGCGGGCCAGGGCGTCGTCCGTCTTCATGCGCGAGAAGATCGCCGAGTATCTGGCCATCTCGTCATAACAACCTATTGACATGACATTTGAGTGGGAGGCATCGTGCTCCGCAGGGCGTCTTTTAAAGCGCTTCAAGTCTCCCACTCCACACCCCGGAGTCTCCGGAGCGAAGGGAAACCCGCTATGCCGTTCGAAGTCCTGACCATGGGCCGCGTGGGAGTGGATGTGTATCCGCTCCAGACCGGCGTGGGACTGGCCGAGGTCACCTCGTTCGGCAAGTACCTGGGCGGGAGCCCCACGAACGTGGCCGTCGCCGCCACACGCTACGGCCACTCCGCCGCCGTGATCACCAAGACCGGCCGCGACCCGTTCGGCGACTTCGTCCGCACGGCCCTGGACGGGTACGGCGTCGACAGCCGTTTCGTCGGTACGTCGGACATCGCGCCGACTCCGGTGACCTTCTGTGAGATCTTCCCGCCCGACGACTTCCCGCTGTACTTCTACCGGCTGCCGAA
This sequence comes from Streptomyces sp. MMG1533, assembly GCF_001279775.1. GTDB lineage: Bacteria > Actinomycetota > Actinomycetes > Streptomycetales > Streptomycetaceae > Streptomyces. Next base: position 1,500 of record NZ_LGDG01000249.1, read on the forward strand.
GGCTCCCGACCTCGACATCGCACCCGGTGACCTGGACCTGGACGCCGTACGCGACGCACGGATCTTCTGGGTCACCGGGACCGGGCTCAGCGAGGAGCCGAGCCGGTCGGCCACGCTCGGCGCGCTGGCGCACCGGGCCAGGTCCGGGACGACAGTCTTCGACCTCGACTGGCGGCCCATGTTCTGGCAGGACCCTGCCGAGGCCCGTACGTACTACGCCGAAGCCCTGCGGCACACCACCGTCGCCGTCGGCAACCTCGACGAGTGCCAGGTGGCGACGGGCGAGCGCGAGCCCTACGAGGCCGCGAAGGCGCTCCTCGCCGCCGGTGTCGAGCTGGCGGTGGTGAAGCAGGGACCGAAGGGTGTCCTGGCCATGGACCGGGACGGCTCGGCCGCCGAGATCCCACCCGTGCCGGTGGACGTGGTCAACGGTCTCGGCGCCGGTGACGCCTTCGGCGGCGCGCTCTGCCACGGCCTGCTGTCCGGCTGGGACACCCGCCGCACGGTGAGCTTCGCCAACGCCGCCGGCGCCATCGTCGCCGGCCGCCTGTCCTGCTCCGACGCCATGCCGACCGAGGCCGAGGTGGAGACGAAGCTCCGCGCGGCACCCCCCATCCGCATCGAACGAGAGGCGTGACGACGTGCTGTCCGACAACCTGAGCCGGATCGTCGACGTCCGGGTCCACAATCCCGGCGCCATCGCCGAGGCAGCCGCACGCCGTGTCAAGGCCACCTCGCTGCTCGGCGGGCACGGCCGAGCGATGATCATCGCCGCCGACCACCCGGCACGCGGCGCCAACGGCGTCGGTGGCGACCCCAACGCCATGGCCGACCGCTTCGAGCTGCTGGACCGCCTGTGCGTCGCGCTGCAGCGGCCGGGGGTGACGGGCGTGCTGGCCACTGCCGACATCCTCGAGGACCTGCTCCTGCTCGGCGTCCTGGACGGCAAGAGTGTCTTCGGCTCCATGAACCGGGCCGGGCTGGCGGGTTCGGTCTTCGAGATCGACGACCGTTTCACCGGCTACGACGCCGAGACGCTCGCCGCGATGGGCTTCGACGGCGGCAAGATGCTCACCCGCATCGCACTGGAGGACCCGACGACGCCCTCCGTCCTGACGGAGACCGCCCGCGCCGTCAACGAGCTCAACGACCGTCATCTCGTTGCCATGGTCGAGCCGTTCCTCTCCACCTGGCAGGACGGCAGGATCCGCAACGACCTCTCCCCCGACGCCGTCGTCAAGTCGATCACCATCGCCTCGGGGCTCGGCCGCCGTACCGCCTACACCTGGCTCAAGCTCCCGGTGGTGCCCGACATGGAACGCGTCCTGGCCTCCTCCACGATGCCCGCTCTCCTGCTGGGCGGCGAGGTCACCGATCCCGACGCGGCCTTCACCTCCTGGGGCAAGGCGCTCAAGCAGCCGACCGCGCAGGGCCTGGTCGTCGGCCGCTCCCTGCTCTACCCCTCGAACGGCGACGTCGCCGGCGCGGTGGACAAGGCGGTGAGCCTGCTGTGAGCGACACGAACAAGTACCACCTGCCCAAAGGGACTTCGCCCGACGGTCCCTACGACCTCCTGGTCACGCCCGAGTCGGCGGGCTGGGGTTACTCCGGCCTCAGGATCCTGACCCTGGGGCCGGGTGAGGCGCACTCCCTGTCCACCCATGAATCCGAGTTCCTGGTCCTGCCGCTGACGGGCTCCTGCACCGTCACCACGGACGGCGGTGCCCTCGAACTCGAGGGCCGGACAGGCGTGTTCGCCTCGGCCACCGACTTCGCCTACCTGCCGCGTGAGTCGGAGGCCCTCATCAGCAGCGCGCAGGGAGGTCTGTTCGCGCTGCCCTCCGCCCGTACCGAGCGGGGACGGCTTCCCGCTCGGTACGGGCGCAAGGAGGACGTACCGGTGGAGCTGCGGGGCGCGGGGGCGTGTTCCCGGCAGGTCAACAACTACTGCCTGCCCGGCACGTTCGAGGCGGAGCGGCTGCTGGTGTGCGAGGTCCTCACGCCCGGCGGCAACTGGTCCTCCTACCCGCCGCACAAGCACGACGAAGCACGCCCCGGCCAGGAGTCGGAGCTGGAGGAGATCTACTACTTCGAGGTCGCGGGCGAGAACGGCTTCGCCTACCAGCGGGTCTACGGCACCGAAGAGCGGCCCGTCGACGTGCTCGCCGAGGTCCGCTCCGGCGACACCGTCCTCATCCCACACGGCTGGCACGGACCGTCGATCGCCGCGCCCGGCTACGACCTCTACTACCTCAACGTCATGGCAGGGCCCGGCCAGGACCGCGCCTGGCTGATCTGCGACGACCCCGCCCACGGCTGGGTCCGCAGCACCTGGGAGTCCCAGGACATCGACGACCGGCTTCCCTTCGAAGGACCCAACGAGCAATGAACACCGTCCGACTCACCACCGCCCAGGCCTTCGTCCGCTTCCTGGCCAACCAGTACAGCGAGCGGGACGGCCAGGAGCAGCGGCTGATCCCCGGTGTCTGGGGCATCTTCGGTCACGGCAACGTGGCCGGCATCGGGCAGGCCCTCCTGCAGGCGGCCGTCACCCAAGAAGCCGACCTCCCCTACTACCTTGCCCGCAACGAGCAGGGCATGGTGCACGCCTCGGTGGCCTACGCCAAGATGCGCGACCGGCTGGCGACCTTCGCCTGCACGGCCTCGACCGGCCCCGGCTCCACCAACATGATCACGGGTGCGGCCCTGGCCACCACCAACCGGATCCCGGTCCTGCTGCTGCCCAGCGACATGTTCGCCACCCGCGCCGCCGACCCGGTCCTGCAGCAACTCGAAGACACACGGGGCGGGGACGTCACCGTCAACGACGCCTTCCGCTTCGTATCCAAGTACTTCGACCGCATCTCGCGTCCCGAGCAGCTGGTCCCGGCCGCGCTCGCCGCCATGCGGGTGCTCACCGACCCGGTGGAGACCGGCGCCGTCACGCTCGCGCTGCCGCAGGACGTGCAGGCCGAAGCGTACGACTGGCCGGTCGCCTTCTTCCGGCGCCGGGTGTGGCACATCGGCCGCCCGGTGCCCGAGCCGGCCGCCGTCGAGCGGGCCGCGCGTCTGCTGCGCCGGGCGCGGAAGCCTCTGATCGTGGCGGGCGGAGGTGCCGTGTATTCGGGTGCCGAGACCGAGCTGCGGGCCTTCGCCGAGGCCACCGGCATCCCGGTGGCCGACACCCACGCCGGCAAGGGCGCGGTGCCCTGGGACCACCCGTACGCGGTCGGCGGCATCGGCTCCACCGGCTCCTACGCCGCCAACGAGCTCGCGCGCGAGGCCGACGTCGTCCTCGGCATCGGCACCCGCTACTCCGACTTCACCACCGCCAGCCACACCGTCTTCGGCAACCCCGACGTCACCTTCGTCAACCTCAACGTGACCCGCCTCGACGCCGTCAAGCACTCCGCGGAGCCAGTGGTGGCCGACGCCCGGCTCGGCCTCCAGGCCCTCGCGGGCGCGCTGACGGACTGGGAAGTCGCCCCGGAGTACCGCGCGCACACCCGCCGACTCATCGCCCGTACCCGGGAGATCGAGGACGAGTGCTTCAACGTCGGCCACGGCCCCCTGCCCGCCCAGACCGAGATCCTCGGCGCGCTCAACTCGGTGCTCGACGACCGTGCCGTCGTGATCAACGCGGCCGGCTCCATGCCGGGTGACCTGCAGCAGTTGTGGCGGGCGCGGGATCCGAAGGCCTACCACGTCGAGTACGCCTACTCCTGCATGGGATACGAGGTCGCCGCCGGCGTCGGCGCCAAGATGGCCGACCCGTCGCGCGAGGTCGTCGTCCTCGTCGGTGACGGCTCGTATCTGATGATGGCTCAGGAGATCGTGACCATGGTCTCCGAAGGCCTGAAGGTCATCATCGTCCTCGTACAGAACCATGGCTTCGCCTCCATCGGCGCCTTGTCCGAGTCGCTCGGCTCACAGCGGTTCGGCACGAAGTACCGCTTCCGCGACGGCGATTCGGGCCGGCTCGACGGCGACGTACTCCCCGTCGACCTCGCCGCCAACGCCTCCTCGCTGGGCGCCGACGTCCTGCACGCCTCCTCCGTCGAGGAGTTCCGTACGGCGATGGAGAAGGCGAAGGCCGCCCACCGCGCCACCGTCGTCCACGTCGAGACCGACCTCTACGGGCCGAACCCGCCCGGCCACGGCTGGTGGGACGTGCCGGTCAGCCAGACCTCCGCCCTGGACTCCACCCGCACCGCTTACGAGACGTACGCCGCCCGCAAGCTCGCCCAGCGGCACTACCTGTAAGTCCCGTCCCCACAAAGGAAACCCGCACCGTGAAGACCATCCAGCACTGGATCAACGGCTCCCCCACCGCCGGCACGAGCGAGCAGACCGCGCCCGTGTTCAACCCGGCCACCGGCCAGGAACAGGCCCGGGTCGCGCTCGGCGGTTCCGCCGACGTCGCCGCGGCCGTCACCGCCGCCGCGCAGGCCTTCGAGACCTGGTCGGAGTCGTCGCTCACGCAGCGCACCCAGGTGATGTTCACCTTCCGCCAGCTCCTCGTCGAGCACGAGGAGGAGCTGGGCCGGATCATCTCCGCCGAGCACGGCAAGACCGTCGACGACGCCCGCGGCGAGGTCACCCGCGGCCGCGAGGTCGTGGAGTTCGCCTGCGGCCTCGGCGACGTCCTCAAGGGCTCCTACTCCGACCAGGTCTCCCGCGGCGTCGACGTGCACGACTTCCGCCAGCCCCTCGGCGTCGTCGCGGGCATCACACCCTTCAACTTCCCCGCGATGGTGCCCCTGTGGATGCACCCGATCGCCATCGCCACCGGCAACACGTTCCTCCTCAAGCCCAGCGAGCGCGACCCGTCGGCGGCGAACTTCGTCGCCGAGCTGTACAAGAAGGCCGGACTGCCCGACGGCGTCTTCAACGTCGTGCACGGCGGCAAGGACGCCGTGGACGCGATCCTCACCCACTCCGGCATCGAGGCCGTCTCCTTCGTCGGGTCGACGCCCATCGCCAAGTACGTGCACGAGCAGGCCACTTCGCACGGCAAGCGCGTTCAAGCCCTCGGTGGCGCCAAGAACCACGCCGTCGTACTCCCTGACGCCGACCTCGAGTTCGCCGCCAACCACATCACCGCGGGCGCCTATGGCTCCGCGGGCGAGCGCTGCATGGCGGTCTCGGTCGCCGTCGCGGTCGGTGACGCCGCCGACGGGCTGGTCGAGGTACTGGAGCGCAAGGCCCGCGAAGTGAAGGTCGGACCCGGCGACACCCCCGGCACCGACATGGGCCCGCTGGTCACCAAGGCCGCCCAGGAGCGCGTCGAGAAGGCTGTCGGAACCGCCGCCGGGCAGGGCGCCACCGTGGTCGTGGACGGCCGCGGGCTGAAGGTCGACGGCCACGAGGAAGGCTTCTTCACCGGCCCCTCCCTCCTCGACCACGTCACCACCGAGATGGACGCCTACAAGGAGGAGCTGTTCGGCCCGGTCCTCGCCATCGTCCGTGCCGAGTCCCTCGACGAGGCGATCGCGCTGATCAACGCCAACCCCTACGGCAACGGCACCGCCCTGTTCACCGCCTCCGGCGAGGCCGCCCGCCGCTTCCAGCGCAACGTCAAGGTCGGCATGATCGGCGTCAACGTGCCGGTGCCCGTGCCGATGTCGTACTACTCCTTCGGCGGCTGGAAAGACTCGCTGGTCGGCGACTCCCCCATGCACGGCCCCGAGGGCATCCGCTTCTACACCCGCCCCAAGGTCGTCACCACCCGCTGGCCCCAGCCCACCCAGCAGGTCGCCGCCGGCTTCGACTTCCCCACCTCCAGCTGAGATCCCAGCTCTTTTTGAAAGGCACCGCCATGACCCCCTCCGGCAAGCCCCTTTCCGTCGCGGTGATCGGAGCCGGCATGGCCGGCCGCAGCCACGCCGCCGGCTACCGCAACGTCAATACGGTCTTCGGCGCCGGACTGCCCCCCGTCCGCCTGGCCGCGATAGCCGACGCCAACGTGACGCTCGGTGAGGACGCCGCACGCCGTTACGGGTACGAGAAGGCGCTCCCCAGCTGGGAGGCGGTCGTCGACGACCCGACGATCGACGCCGTCAGCATCGTCGTGGGCAACGACCTGCACCGGCCGATCGCGGAGGCACTGGTCGCCGCCGGCAAGCACGTGCTGTGCGAGAAGCCGCTCGCCGGCTCCCTCGAAGACGCACGCGCCATGGCCGAGTTGGAGCGCACCGCCGATGTCGTGACCGCCGTCGGGTACACCTTCCGGCGTTCCCCCGGCATCGCGGCGATCCGCGAGCATGTCCGGCGCGGTGAGCTGGCCGACCTCTCGCTGTTCAGCGGCCGCTACTGGTGCGACTACGCGACCGACCCGAAGGGTCCGCTGACCTGGCGGTTCAAGGGCGGCCTCGGTTCGGGTGCGCTCGGGGACGTCGGCTCGCACCTCATCGACGTCGCCGAGTACGTGGCCGGGCCCATCGCCGCCGTCTCCGGTGCCACACTGTCGACGCAGATCCCCAAGCGGCCGCTGCCACTGGGCGCGGTCGTCGGGCACAACGCGGCCCCCGTCTCCGACGAGGTGGGCGAGGTCGAGAACGAGGACACCGCGTCCTTCACCGCCCGCTTCGAGTCCGGTCTCGTCGGCACGTTCTCGGTCACGCGCACCGGCTTCGGACTGCCCAACGGGCTCGCCTTCGACGTCCTGGGCCTCGGCGGCCGGGCCGCGTTCGACCAGCACCGGCCCGCCGAGTACCTCTTCGACGACGCCCAGCCGGACCCCCGTACGCGCGGCGCCCGGCAGATCATCGCCGGCCCGAACCTGCCGTACTTCGCTGGTGGCGTCCCGATGGAGGCGCCGGGCGTGGGCGCCAGCAACGCCGACAACTTCACCTACCAGGCGCGGGCATTCCTCGACCAGGTCGCGGGCGTCGCCGAACCGCGGCCGGCCTGCGCCACGTTCGCCGACGCGGTACGGACCATGGAGATCATCCAGGCCGTCGTCGAGTCCTCCCGGGGCGGCGGCGCCGCCGTCACGGTTCCGCCCCTGGTCTGACGCCCCTCGCCTGCCCCCGCACAGAAGGAAAAGACACATGGCTCTCAAGCTCGGCGCCTACACCGCCTGTCTGCACGACCGGCCCCTCACCGAGGCCCTCGACATCCTCAAGGAGAACGGCCTGACCTCCGTCGAGGTCAACACCGGCGGCTTCATCCCCTCCCCGCACTGCCCGGTCGACCTCCTGCTGTCCTCGGCCGCCGCGCGCGAGGAGTACCTGGCGGCCTTCGCCGACCGAGGCATGGAACTGACCGGCCTCAACTGCAACGGCAATCCACTCAACCCGCTCCCCGGGGTCGGCCCGAAGCACGCCGACGACCTGCGCCGCACCATCCGCCTCGCCGGGCTGCTCGGTGTCAAGCACGTCGTCACCATGTCCGGAACCCCGGGTTCCGACCCCGACGCCAAGTACCCCTCCTGGGTCGTGAACCCGTGGGACGGCGTCTACATGGACGTCCTGGACTACCAGTGGGGCGTGGCAGTCGAGTTCTGGAAGGAGATCGACGCGCTGGCCCGGGAGAACAACGTCCGGGTCGCGATCGAGATGCACCCGCACAACGTGGTGTTCTCCCCGGTCACGCTCAAGCGGCTGGTCGACGAGACGGGCGCGACGAACGTCGGCGCGGAGATGGACCCCTCCCACCTGATGTGGCAGGGCATGGACGTCGTCGCCTGCATCAAGTGGCTGGGCCCGCTGGTGTTCCACGCCGCCGCGAAGGACGCGACGCTCTGCCCCGGCGCCGACATCCGCGGCGTACTCGACACGTCGTTCACCCGCGTGCCCGCCGACGCGCCCGGCAAGGTGCCCACCGGCTACGGCTTCTGGTGCAACGCCTGGCCGGAGAACCCGGCGTGGAAGTTCGTCGCCGTCGGCCTCGGAAACGACGTCCCCTACTGGACCGGATTCCTGCGCGCCCTCGCCGAGATCGACCCGGACATGGCCGTGAACATCGAGCACGAGGACGCCGCCTACTCGCAGACCGAAGGACTCGCCCTGGCCGCCAAGAACCTGCACAGCGCCGCGTCCGCGCTGTAGCGGGCGGGAGCACGAGGGGGCGCGGTCCCGGCCTACGGGACCGCGCCCCCTCGGTCACGACCGCGTCGGAACGGGTCGCGTCACACGGCTCACCGGCGCGCCCCCGTACCCACCAGATCGGGCAGCGGGTTGACGAGACCGCCACTCGGCGACTGCCTCTGGACGGAGGGCCCGGTCGGCCAGACCGCGGGGCAATGGGTGCCCTTGCGGGGGGTCTTCAGGGTGAGGAGGTAGGTGTCGATGGCGTCACGGGCGCAGGGGCTGAGCCAGTAGTCGCCGTGGCCTACACCGTCGTACGTGAGGAACGTGGCCTCTCGGCCGATCTGGCGGGCCGCGTTGGAGCCCCAGGGGTGCGGGGTCGCCACGTCGTAACGGCTGTTGGTGACCAGGATCGGCGGGGTGCCGTCGACACGGAGCCGGTGGGGCGGGTTGGTCACCTCGGTCGGCCAGTTCTGGCAGCCGGTCAGGTCCGTCCAGGCGAGGGAGCTGAGCCTGGTGACCGGGGCGAGGCGGCCCAGTTCGCGTTCGAAGCGGGCGAGCGTGCCGTACGACGGTACGTCGAAGTCGTAGTCCTGGCACATCACCGGGAGGTACGCGAACTCCGTCGGCTCGCCGCGCTTGTCGAGGGACCGTGCCGCCGCGGCGTCGGGGGCGTCCAGGTAGACGAGGTCCTCGGCGAACTGGAACCAGGAGGCCGGGTCGTACATGTAGCCGAAGGCGAGGCCCTGGAGGTCCTGGGTGGTGAAGGTGTAGGGCGGGTCGCCCGGCAGGACCAGCTCACCGGCGTCGGCGCGCTTGTAGAGCGAGTCGAACAGGGCGCGGGCGTCCTGGTCGTGGAGCGCGCAGGACGGAGTGCGGGCGCACCAGTCGGCGAACTGACCGTACGACTCCTCCATCGCTATGGCTTCGGTCTTCTGGTACGTCCACGGGTTGAGGCTGTGGTCCATGTTCGAGTCGAGCGTCATCGCGCGCACGCGGTGCGGGTAGCGCTCGGCGTACTGCTGGCCGATTCCGGTGCCGTAGGAGACGCCGTAGTAGCTGATCCGCTTCTCGCCGAGACCGACGCGGATCGCCTCCATGTCCCGGATGACGCTCCCGGTGTCCATGTTGTCGACGAGGGGTCCGGTGAGGTCGCGACAGTTCTCGCCGAGTGCGCGGTTGGCCTCGCGGAGTGCGGCGAAGGAGGAGGGGCTGTCCGGGTAGAGCAGCGCGCCCTGCTCGGTCACCCGGTCCTCGTCGCACATCACGGGGTTGCTGAGGCCGACGCCGCGCGGGTCGAAGCCCACGATGTCGAAGCGCTCCAGCAGTTCGGGCGAGAAGGAGTCGGGGGCGCTGAACGCGAAGCCCACACCGGAGCCGCCCGGGCCGCCGGGGTTGATCAGCAGGGAGCCGATCCGGTGCTCGGGGTCGGTGGCCAGGTGGCGGGCGAGGGCCAGGTCGATGGTGGCGCCGTACGGACGCTTCCAGTCCACGGGGACCTTGATGGTGGCGCACTCGAAGGTGCCCTCGCCGGAGGGCGATTCACAGGGCTCCCAGGCCATTCGCCCGGGTGTCGGCGCCTTGACCGAGGGGGCTGCGACGGCGGTTCCGGCGAGCAACTGGCCGAACAGGGCGGAGATCAGAGCTCCGACGGCCAGTCTTCGGTGCCCTCTTGAGCGTGAGGTCGGTGGGGGGTTGGACGGCACGGATGTTCCTCCCTGAATCAGGAGTTCACAGACGGATCACAGCATGACCCGAACGTCCTTGTAGAACAAGGAAACTGATGATCAATCAGCCAAATCCCCGATGGCTCCTCACCCATCTCGTGGCGGCATGTGCTGTGCACGTACCCAACCCGTCAGTACGAAGGTCAAGCCCACCACCTGTACGAAATCCCCGTGACACACATATTTACAGCCCCTGTTACCTCCCTTACTGTGAACGTTCACGGAAACCGCTACATGCGCATGTCAAGCCCGACAGCTTGGCTTCGCCACGTCTCGATCAAAGGAGTTCGGGATGACCGTGAACGGTCCAGGTCGCACAGTGAAGGCCGCCCTGCTCATGGCAGCCGTCGCCCTGCCCGCGTCCCTGCTCACCACCCCCACGACCGCCTCCGCCGCGGGCACGCTCAGCATGCTCGGCGCCGACGTCTCGACCGCGCAACGCGCTCTCGACCTCGGCGCCAAGTACTACGACGCGAGCGGCACCGCCAAGGACCCGCTCGACATCCTCAAGGGCGCCGGCGTGAACTACGTCCGCCTGCGGGTCTGGAACAACCCGGCCAGCGGCTACAACAACAAGACCAAGGTGCTGGCGTACGCGAAGCAGGTGAAGGCCAAGGGGCTCAAGCTGCTCGTCGACTTCCACTACTCCGACACCTGGGCCGACCCGGGCAAGCAGTACAAGCCCGCGGCCTGGTCCGGCCACAACATCAACCAGCTGCAGACGGACGTCTACAACTACACGTACGACGTCTGCAACAGCCTCAAGTCCCAGGGCACCACCCCGGACAGCGTGCAGATCGGCAACGAGATCAACGTCGGCATGCTGTGGAACGAGGGCAAGGTGGTGAACAACGACTTCACCAACCTCAGCCTGCTCCTCAAGTCGGGTTACAACGCGACCAAGTCGTGCAACAGCGGCACCAAGGTGATCATCCACACCGCCAACTCGGACAGCGACGCGCACGCACGGTGGTTCTACGACGGCATCAAGGCGAAGGGCGTCAACTGGGACATCACCGGGCTGTCCTACTACTGCCCCTGGCACGGCACGCTGGCCAACATGGGCAGCGTCGTCTCCGACATGAAGTCCCGGTACGGCAAGGACGTGGTCATCGCCGAGACGGCGTACCCGTTCACCTCGGCGAACGCGGACAGCACCAGCAACTCGGTCACCTCCGGCTGCTCGGGCTACCCGCTCACCTGGCAGGGCCAGGCCGACAACTTCACCGCCGTACAGAACACGGCCCGCAACGCCGGAGCGATCGGCGTCTTCTACTGGGAACCGACCTGGTACGCGGTCTCGGGCAACGGCTGGGACCCGGCCGACATCAACAACAGCGGCAACGGCTGGGACAACATGGCCATCTTCAACTGGACCGGCCACGTGAACCCGAACGTCAAGTGGACCCCGTAGGTCCCGTGATGCGGTAACGAACGGCACCGCCCCCGGGCGGTGCCGTTCGCGCTGGGTCCGTCATACGGCCGACGACTCCAGCGCGGCTTGTTGGCGTGTTCCTTGCCCCCCGTGCGCGCCGCCCGGTCAGGCCACCTGAGTTTGCGGGGAACGGGCCGGCAGATCGTCCTGGGTCACCATGCCGGTCGGCCCACCGGACGCGTAGCGGACGACAGCCGGCGAGGCACGGCGGGCGAGAGCAGCTCCGAGCCGGTTCAGCCGATCAGGCCCAGCCGGGCGATGCCCATGACCTGGGGGCCACTTCGACGACCACCGTGCGCACGAACGCCACGACGGTCACCGCGATCCCCTGGCCGAGCGCGTCGGACAGCCCCAACTCGGGCCCAGCGTGCGCACGGTGATGCCACGTCGTGTGACGCGAGCCATGTGACGCCGAGTCGGGCGCCGCCAGGCGCCGGCGACGGCTCCCGAAGCAGCCGGTTCCGGCGTTCGGTACGAGCACGGCAGGCGGGCCGGTGCGACGCTCGCGACACCTCATCATATTCATCAGTGTGAACAAGGATCATGTACGCGACCGTTGACGCGCTCACAGCAGCCCTTTAGCGTCCGGAGAAAGCGCTTTCTCCCGTCGGGCGCAAAGTCCGGCTGCCCGCCCCCATTCATGATGCCGAACCGGCCGCCCCGCTACACCCACAACCGCCCCGTTCACCGAGCCGCCCATGGTCGGACGACCCAACCAACCTGGAGATGAACGATGCACCTGAGACCCGTCATCGCGTCCCTCAGCCTGCTGACCGGCACACTCGTCGCGCTGTCCGGCACCACGGCCCAGGCAGCTACCACCCGTTACGAGGCCGAGAGCTCCCCGGCTGTCTGCACCGGCACCATCGACTCCGACTGGGCCGGCTACTCCGGCAGCGGATTCTGCAACGGCAACAACGCGGTGGGCGCGTACGTACAGTTCACCGTGAACGCCTCCGCCGCGGGCACGGCGACACTGAACGTCCGCTTCGCCAACGGAACCACCACCGCACGGCCCGCGAGCCTCACGGTGAACGGCTCGGCAGCCACGTCGGTGTCCTTCGAGAGCACCGGCACCTGGGGGACCTGGACGACGAAGACGCTCACGGTGCCGGTGACCGCGGGCACCAACACCATCCGGCTCAGCCCCACCGCCGCCACCGGCCTGCCCAACCTCGACTACCTGGATGTCGAGGTGAGCGGCACCACCACGCCGCCGTCGGCCTCCGCGCTCTACGTGGCGCCGAACGGGACCGACAGCGCCGCCGGAACGGAGGCGGCCCCGACGACGCTCACCTCGGCGATCAGCCGGATCACCCCCGGAGGGACGATCTACGTACGCGGCGGGACGTACCCCTATTCGCAGACGGTCACCATCCCGGCGGGCAACAACGGCACCGCGAGTGACCGCACCGAACTGTTCGCCTACCCCGGCGAGACGCCGATCCTGAACTTCTCGGCCCAGAGCGAGGACCCGGCCAACCGCGGACTTGCCGTGAACGGCTCGTACTGGCACGTCAAGGGCCTCGTCGTCGAGCGTGCCGGTGACAACGGGATCTTCGTCGGGGGCAGCAACAACATCTTCGAGCGCACGGTGACGCGCTTCAACCGCGACTCGGGGCTGCAGCTCTCGCGGATGCTCTCCAGCACTCCCAGCAGTCAGTGGCCGTCCAACAACCTCATTCTGAGTGCGGAGTCGCACGACAACGCCGACTCCGACGGCGAGGACGCCGACGGCTTCGCCGCGAAACTCACCTCAGGTCCGGGCAACGTCTTCCGCTACGCCGTGTCCCACAACAACATCGACGACGGCTGGGACCTCTACACCAAGGACGACACCGGACCCATCGGAGCGGTGACCATCGAGGACTCCCTCGCCTACGAGAACGGCACCCTCAGCGACGGTTCCCAGGCCGGCAACGGTGACCGCAACGGCTACAAGCTGGGCGGCGAGGACATCGCGGTCAACCACGTCATCCGGCGCAGCATCGCCTACGACAACGGCAAGCACGGGTTCACCTACAACAGCAACCCCGGCTCGATGACGGTGTCCGACAACATCAGCATCGACAACGCCGAGCGCAACTACAACTTCGACGCCGGCACCTCGGTGTTCCGCAACAACACCTCGTGCCGCAGCGGCAGCGGGACGAACGACAGGATCATCGGCGACTCCGACAGCTCGAACCAGTTCTGGTCCGGCTCGAACGGGTCCCGGTGTTCCTCGTACGCAGGCGCGCTGAACTGGTCCTTCGCCGCGGACGGCCGCCTCGTCGTCACCTTCGGCGGCCAGTAGCGGGCACCGGGTCCACGACAGCCCCGGCCGGCCCCTCCGGTACCTGCGGAGGGGCCGGCCGGGCCGCGGTGGTGCGGCGTACGTCCTGGTGGAGTCGACCGCCGTGTCCCGGTCGATCCTGCCGACGAGGACGGTCGCAGCCTGAACCTGCAGCAGCAGACGATCCCGGGCACCTCGTGCCACGCCGGGCCACGCGCGGCCACGCCGGGCCATGCCGGGCCACGTCGGGCTCAAGGCTTCCGCCGCGCCCCGGGATCCCGCCAAGGTCATCGCATTTCTGCAGCGGCGCCTGGGACGAATGCGCAACAGGTCGCCGGTGTCACGAACCGCTCGACGACTGAGGGCGTGCCTCTTCAACTTGGGTCCTGCACCGGCGGGTTGGACCAGCGACGGCAGCCCGTCAGAGAGGCGAACTGCCGCTCCCGCTTCGTCGCCCGGCACAGTGCCGAGTACCCGAGCGCGGCCGCTTGGGCGGCCGACAGCGTCCCGCCGACCCGACGAGAACGTGCGACGGCTCGGCCGCCAGAGCTTCCCGCTGAGGGGGCCGGCCCGGCACAGGAGCGTCCGGCGCGGCATGCGGCAACCGCGCCGGACGCTTTGCCGCACAGGGACCGAGCAGGGGAGCTGCGACGCGGTCGCCGTCCGGTGAACGCCTCAGGGCGAGCCTCGACGCCTTTTGTTGGGACGTCCTGACAAAACCCGTTGACATCACCAGTGGACGGCTCCATAGTACGTGCCACTAGAGCGCGCTAATAAAGCGCTCTAGTGGCAGCGCAGGCGGCCCACACCCACGGTTGCCCCGCAGACCACGCTCCTTCGCCGCACCCGGCACTCCCCACCCCGACCGTCCGCCTGGCCGGGCCGGGCACGGCACTCCCCATTCCCACCCTGACCAGCACAGCGAGGTGCAAGGGACATGCACAGACATCACCGAGCCGCCATCCTGACCGCCACCGTCCTGGCCGGCGCCCTGTTCGCCGCCGGCTGCTCCAGCAGCTCCGGCGGCAAGAAGTCCGAGGAAGGCGGGGCCGCCGCGGCCGCGGGCAAGGCCGACACCCCGCGCATGACCGTCGCCATGGTCACCCACGCCTCGCCCGGCGACACCTTCTGGGACCTCATCCGCAAGGGCGCCCAGGCCGCCGCGGCCAAGGACAACATCAAGCTCGTCTACTCCAGCGACCCGGGCGCCGGGAACCAGGCCAACCTGGTGCAGAACGCGATCGACCAGAAGGTCGACGGCATCGCGCTCACCGCCGCCAAGCCGGACGCCATGAAGGACGTGGTGGCCAAGGCGAAGGCGGCCGGCATCCCGGTCGTCGGCTTCAACTCGGGGGCGGACGACTGGAAGGACCTCGGCATGCTCGAGTACTTCGGGCAGGACGAGAACATCGCGGGCCAGGCGTTCGGCGAGCGGCTGGGCCGACTCGGTGCGAAGCATGCCCTCTGTGTCATCCAGGAGCAGGGCCAGGTCGCCCTGGAGGCACGCTGTGCCGGCCTGAAGAAGGGGTTCAGCGGCAAGACCGACACCCTCTACGTCAACGGCACCGACATGCCGTCCGTGAAGTCGACGATCACCGCCAAGCTCAAGCAGGACTCCTCCATCGACCAGGTGGTCACCCTCGGCGCCCCCATCGCGCTGACCGCCGTGCAGTCGGTGGGCGACGCCGGCAGCAAGGCCAAGGTCGCCACCTTCGACCTCAACAAGGAACTGGTGAAGGCAGTCCAGAACGGCAAGGTCGAGTTCGCCGTCGACCAACAGCCCTATCTGCAGGGCTACCTCGCCGTCGACGCCTTGTGGCTCTACAGGGCCAACGGCAACTTCAGCGGCGGCGGCACTGCTCCGGTGCTCACCGGCCCGGCGTTCATCACCAAGGACAACGCCGACGCCGTCGCCGAGTTCGCGGCGCAGGGGACACGCTGACCGCGACGACCGGCACCGTCGACGGCAGGAAACCGGCCGGCATCGCGTCCGCGGTGCCGGCCCGGCCCTGTCGTCTCAGGCTGCCCCATGCGCGGGCGGCCCGCTGCTGCCGCGCACCACCAGCTTCGGGTCCAGAACCGCCTCTCGAGGCTCCAGTTCCGGGTTCTCCAGTCGCTGAACGGCGAACTGCACCGCGTGCTCCGCCATGAGCACCGCGTCCTGACGGACGGTGGTCAGGCCGATGGGCATCAGGTGGGAGAGGTGACTGTCGTCGTATCCGACGACGGACAGGTCGCGCGGGACCTCGACGCCCGCCCGTGTCAGGGACATCAACAGGCCCATCGCGCTGCGGTCGTTGCCCGCGAGGACCGCCGTAGGCAGCGGGTGCCCTTGGTCTCGCTCCGCCAGGAGCAGACGGCCGGTCTCGATGCCCGAGTGCTCCGTGTGATCGCCTGGGATCACCCGCACCTCGGAGTCCAGCCCGTGGCGACGCATCGCCGCCCGGTAGGCCCGCCGCCGCTCCGCCGACCCGGGGCCGCGACCGCCGTCGAGGTGCACGATCCTGCGGTGCCCCAGTTCGACGAGGTGTTCCATGGCCTGCCGTACGCCCTTGCCCTCCGCGCTGTGCACGAAATCCACGCGGGCGCGGGGGACGCGGCGACTGACCGAGACGGTGACCGTACGGCGGCCGAGTTCGTCGAGGTAGGCGGCCTCGGCATCGGGGCCCAACAGGATCAGCGCCTCGCAACGGTGGCTGAGCAGGGCCTCGATGGCCTTGGCCTCGCTGCGGCCCTGGGCGGCGGCGGAGAGCAGGACGTCGTACCCGAGACGTTCGGCCTCGGGGTAGATGCCCTCGATGAGGTCCGTGTGGAAGGCCTGGTGGACGGTGAACATCACACCGAGTGTGCGACTGCGGCCCCGGGCCAGCAGCCGGGCGGCGCTGTCGGGGCGGTAACCGATCTCGTCGGCGACCCGCAGCACGCGCTCCCGGGTCTCCTCGCTCGCTCCCGGCTGGTTGCGGAACACGATCGAGACGAGCGCCCGGGAGACGCCCGCCTTCGCGGCGACGTCCGCCATCGTGGGCCGCTGCTTGCCCGATGCATCCACCTGAGAACCCGCCCTCCGACGCCGCCACCTTAGCGGGCGGCCTGGAAATCCCCCGCCAACAAGCTATTGACATGACATTTGGACACGGGTCATCGTACTCGACTAGAGCGCGCTAGTAGAGCGCGATACCCGTTGGTCACCTCTGTCCCTCTCCCCAAAGGACACCCCATGGCAACGGCGCCATCCTCCCTCCGCACCACCGCGGGCAACCTGTGCCTGGGTTCCGCCCCCGACTCCTGGGGCGTCTGGTTCCCCGAGGACGAGCACCAGGTGCCGTACACCCGTTTCCTCGACGAGCTGGCCCAGGCCGGTTACCGATGGCTGGAACTGGGCCCGTACGGCTACCTCCCCACCGACTCGCAGCGGCTCAGGGAAGAACTGGAGTCCCGTGGCCTCCAGGTCTCCGGCGGCACCGCCTTCGGCGCGCTGCACCGGCCGGAGGCCTGGGACGAGATGCTCGCTCACGTCCGCCGGGTCGCCACGCTGACCGCTGCCGCAGACGCCCGTCACCTCGTGCTCATCCCGCCGATGTACCGGGACGAGAAGACCGGAGCGTTCACGGAGCCGCCGGAACTGACCGCCGAGCAGTGGGCGGGCTTCGGCCGGACCGCCGACCGGCTCGGAAAGCTGCTCCTCGACGAGTACGACATACGGCTCGTCGTCCACCCGCACGCCGACAGCCACGTCCAGACTCAGCCGGAGATCGAGCGGCTGCTCAACGAGTCGGACTCCCGTTACACCAACCTCTGCCTGGACACGGGGCACGTGGCCTACGGCGGCGGCGACAACCTCGACCTGATCCGCCGCTTCGGCGAGCGCATGGGCTACGTCCACATCAAGCAGATGGACCCGGAGGTCCTGGCCCGGGTCGCCGTGGAGCAGTTGTCGTTCGGAGAGGCCGTCAGGCGAGGGGTGTGCGTGTCGCCCCCGGCCGGCGTGCCGAACCCGGCCGACGTGGTGGCCGAACTCGCCCGGCTGGACGCCGAGTTGTTCGTGATCGTCGAGCAGGACCTGTACCCGTGCGCTCCCGAGGTACCCCTGCCCATCGCCGTACGCACCCGTGATCACCTGGCCGACTGCGGTCTCACGGGTACTCGACGCCCCACCCCCGACCAGTAGGAGGCGACATGGACATCAGGGACGACACGCCACAGGCCCTCACCAGCCGCACTGCCGACGACGCCCCGGTCGCGGTCTCCCGGCGGCTGCGCCTCATCACCGTCATCGCCACCTTCGGCGGACTCCTCTTCGGCTACGACACCGGCGTCATCAACGGCGCCCTGCCGTACATGGCCGACGACCTGGGCCTGACCCCCTTCACCGAGGGAATGGTCACCAGTTCGCTGCTCCTCGGAGCCGCCCTGGGCGCGGTCACCGGCGGGCGGCTGTCGGACGCCCGCGGACGCCGCCGTACGATCCTCGTCCTCGCCGTGGTGTTCTTCGTCGGCGCCCTCGGCTGCACACTGGCGCCCAACACCGCGGTCATGGTCGTGGCACGGTTCGTACTCGGCCTCGCGGTCGGCGGCGCCTCGGTGACCGTGCCCGTCTACCTCGCCGAGGTCTCCCCCGCCGAGCGACGCGGCGCACTCGTCACCCGCAACGAACTCATGATCGTCAGCGGCCAGTTGCTCGCCTTCACCTCCAACGCGATCATCGCCCAGGCGGGCGGCGAGTCCGGCGGCGTCTGGCGCTGGATGCTCGTCCTCGCCACCCTCCCGGCGGTCGTGCTCTGGTTCGGCATGCTGGTCATGCCGGAAAGTCCGCGCTGGCTGGCCTCGAAGACCCGCTTCGGCGAGGCCCTGGAGGTACTCAAGCAGGTCCGGTCCGGGCAACGGGCCGAGGCCGAGTTGAGCGAGGTGTCCGCGCTCGCCGTCAAGGAGGAGCGGGAGAAGCTCGGCGGCTGGCAGGACATGAAGGCCACCCCGTGGGTGCGCAAGCTCATGTTCGTCGGCTTCGGCATCGCCATCGTGCAGCAGATCACCGGCGTCAACACGATCATGTACTACGGCACCCAGATCCTCACCGACGCCGGCTTCGCCTCCGACAGCGCCCTGACCGCGAACATCGCCAACGGTGTGATCTCGGTGCTGGCCACCTTCGTCGGCATCTGGCTGCTCGGCCGGGTCAGCCGCCGCCCGATGCTGATGACCGGTCAGATCGGCACGACGGTCGCCCTGTTGCTCATCGGTGTCTTCTCCCTGGTGCTGCCCTCGGGTGACGGCCGGGCGTACGCCGTGCTCGCCATGACCGTCACCTTCCTCGCCTTCCAGCAGGGCGCGATCTCACCGGTGACCTGGCTGATGCTCTCGGAGATCTTCCCGATGCGGATGCGCGGCTTCGGGATGGGTGTCGCGGCGGTCGTGCTCTGGCTGACCAACTTCGTCATCGGACTGGTCTTCCCGTCCCTGGTCGACGCGATCGGGATCTCCAACACGTTCTTCCTCTTCGTGGTGGCGGGCGTCTGCTCCCTCATCTTCGTCAAGCGCTACGTCCCCGAGACCAAGGGCCGCACCCTCGAAACCCTCGAAGCCGAACTCCGCGCCCGCTTCTCGTGACCTCTCCTGACCTCTCCTGACCTCTCCCGACCTCTCCCGACCTCTCCTGACCTCTCCTGACCTCTCCTGACCTCTCCTGAAGGAAATGACCATGACCGTACGTGTAGGTGTCATCGGCGCCGGAATGATCGGCCAGGATCACATTCGACGACTCACCGAAGTCGTCACCGGGGCCACCGTCACCGCGGTGACCGACCTCGACGCCGCGCGCGCCGCCGAGGTGGCCGCCCACGTGGGCGCCTCCGCGCTGCCGGCCGGCCCCGATCTCATCAACTCCCCCGAGGTGGACGCCGTTCTCGTCACCTCCTGGGGACCCACCCACGCCGAGCACGTCCTGAACGCCATCGCGGCCGGCAAGCCGGTCTTCTGCGAGAAGCCCCTCGCCACCACCGCCGTGGACTGCCTGCGCATAGTCGACGCCGAACGCGCCCACGGCCGCCGTCTGGTCCAGGTCGGCTTCATGCGCCGCTTCGACGCCGGCTACCGCCAGATGAAGGAGGTCATCGCCTCCGGCTCCCTCGGAACCCCGCTCATCGTGCACTGCGCCCACCGCAACCCGACGGTGCCCGACTCGTACACCTCACACATGGCCGCGCAGGACACGTCCGTGCACGAGATCGACGTCCTGCGCTGGCTGCTCGACGACGAGATCGTCTCCGCCCAGGTGCTCACCCCCCGCGCCACGAGCAAGCGGTTCGAGCACCTCAAGGACCCGCAGATCATGCTCTTCGAAACCGCGAGCGGGATCCGTATCGACCTGGAGGTCTTCGTCAACTGCCAGTACGGCTACGACATCCAGTGCGAGACCGTCGGCGAGGAGGGCCTCGTCCGGCTGCCCGACCCGGCCGCCGTCGGTGTCCGCAGCGCGGGGCGCCACGGCGCTGCCGTGTTGCAGGACTGGAAGAGCCGGTTCACGGACGCCTTCGACACCGAGTTCCGCGAGTGGATCACCTCCGTCGAAGACGGCAGCGAGCCCACCGGGCCGTCCGCGTGGGACGGCTATGCCGCCACCGTCATCACCGACGCCGCCGTCAAGTCCCTCGACTCCGACGGCACGGTCGTCGCCGTCGACATGAAGCCCCGCCCCGCCTTCTACGGAGGCACCGCATGAAGATCGCCCTCGACCCGTACATGTTCCGGTCCCTTCCCATCGATGCCATGGTGCGCACGGTCGCCGAACTCGGCTACGAGTACATCGAGTTGTCGCCCCGCGACGACTTCATGCCGTTCTTCCTGCACCCACGGGCGGACGACGAGCGGATCGCGCGCTTGAAGAGCGCACTGCGCGAGCACGGCGTCAGGCTGTCGTCGGTCCTGCCGCTGTACAAGTGGTCCTCGCCGGACGAGGTCGAGCGGCAGGCCGCCGTCCGCTACTGGAAGCGGATGATCGAGATCACCGCCGATCTCGAATGCCCGCTGATGAACTCGGAGTTCAACGGCCGCCCGGAGCGCGCCGCCGAGAGCGAGGCCGCCTTCTGGCGCTCGATGGAGGAGTTGCTGCCCGTCTTCGAGCGGGAGGGCGTCGCCCTCGACCTGGAGGCCCACCCGGACGACTTCTGCGAGGAGAACACCCCCGCGGTCGACCTCGTACGGGCGATCAACAAGCCCTGGGTGAACTACCTCTACTGCGCCCCGCACTCCTTCCACTTGTCCGGCGCCTCGGAGGTCGGGGCGGACATCGCGGCGATGATGCGCTACGCGGGCGACAAGCTCCAGCATGTGCACATCGCCGACTCCTTCAACCACAAGGGCTCGTCCGGCCTGCGCTACATCCTCAACCCGCCCGGCACCACCGCCCGTATCCACCAGCACCTGGACATCGACCAGGGCGAGGTGGACTGGCACGCCTTCTTCGGCACCCTGCGCGAACTCGGCTTCGACGGTGTCGCCACGGCATGTGTCTTCGCCTGGGAGGAACGGGCCCGCGAATCCTCGGCGTTCATGCTGGACCGCATCACCAAGGAACTCACTGCGCAACCCATCCGTCCTCCGGTCTGAGCCTTCATGGCGCCCGCATCGGCTGCCCAAGGCGCTCGCCGCCGCCACATCGCCCGGTCCCTACGCGGCGCTGACGGTGGGTGCTCCGTACGTCACCGACAATCCGGGCGACGAGGCGCCCGGCCGGGCGGAGCCTGAGCCTTGGCTGGAGCAAGCGCACGCTCACGCGTCGCCGAAGCCGGCTCGTCCGTCAGTCGTACTCGGGCTGCCACATGGCGTCCTGGATCTGCTGGATCACGTCGTCGATGCGGGCCCGGGCGACGCCGTCCTCGGCGGCGCGGCGGGCGACGGCCGCGGCGACCACCGCCGACGAGGTGCGCAGGTTCTCCACCTCCGGCAGCAGGGCGGCGCCGGGCCGTGTCAGGTCGGCGAGGCCGGCTACGGCCTCCGCCGCGGCCTGGAGCATGCCGTCGGTGATCCGCTCGGCGCGGGCCACCACGGCGCCCAGCCCCAGCCCCGGGTAGAGGAGGGCGTTGTTGGCCTGGCCGATGACGTACGTGGTGCCGTCCAGCTCCACCGGAGGCACCGGGATGCCGACGGCGACCAGGGCCTTGCCCCCGGTCCATCGCAGCACGTCCTCCGGCATGGCCTCGATCTTCTCCGTGGGGTTGGACAGCGGCAGGACCACCGGCCGTTCGACGCTGCGGGCCATGGAGCGCACCACGTCCCTGGTGAAAGCCCCGTGCTGGGTGGAGGTTCCCACCAGCACGGTCGGACGCACCCGGTCCACCACGCTGTGCAGGTCGGCCGGCTCTTCGTCGGGCCACTCGTCGTCGGGGCGCGCGTACGGTTCCTGGTAGTCCCGCAGCCCTTCGGTGGACCGCCGCAGCAGGCCTTGGCGGTCCACGCACCAGATACGCCGGGTGGCCTCCTCCCGTCCCAGACCGTCGCGGACCATGGCGTCGCGCAGCTGGTCTGCGATGCCCACGCCCGCCGTCCCGGCGCCGAAGACCACGACCCGCTGGTCCCGCATGGGCGTGTCGGTGACCCGCACCGCGTTCAGGACGCAGGCCAGCGCGATCGCGCCGGTGCCCTGCATGTCGTCGTTGAACGTGCAGATCTTCTCCCCGTACCGCTGGAGGATGCGGCGGCCGTTGCCGGGCCCGAAGTCCTCCCAGTGCAACAGCGCGTGCGGGAACAGCTCACCCACCGCCTCCACGAAGTCGGCGACGAACGAGTCGTACGCCTCGCCGCGTACCCTGCTGTGCCGGTTGCCGACGTACAGCGGGTCGTTGAGCAACGCCTGGTTTCCGGTTCCGACGTCGAGCATCACCGGTACGGCCCGCCCCGGGTGGATGCCCGCGGCGGCGGTGTAGACGGCCAGTTTGCCGACCGAGATCTGCATACCGCCCACGCCCCAGTCGCCGATGCCGAGAAGCTGCTCCGCATCGGTCGCCACCACCAGGTCGACGTCGTCGGGGCCCAGGCCTGACGCCCGGAACGCGGGACGGATGTCCTGGGGACGGTCGATGGACAGGTAGACCCCGCGCGGCCGCCGGAATTCGTGGCTGTATCGCTTGATCGCCTCGCCCACGGTCGGGTCGTACACGATCGGCAGCAGCTCGGCGAGATGGTCGGCGAGCAGCCGGAAATAGAGGACCTCGTTGCGGTCGTGGAGCTGCTCCAGGTACACGTTCTTCGCCAGGTCGTCCGGCTGCGCCCGCAGTTGCTCCCAGGCACGGCGCGCCTGGAGCTCCAGGGACAGCACCGTGGGCGGCAGCATGCCGACCAGGCCGCGCCGCTCCCGCTCCTCGTGGGTGAAGGCGACGCCCTTGTTGCCCAGCGGATCCTCGAGCAGGGCGCGGCCGCCCGGTTCCCTGTGGCCGGTGCGGTCCTTCTCCCTTCCGTTGTGGCCATCATGTGCACGATTTCGGGGCGGGGCCATCGGCTCTCCTCACATCGGACGCCTGCCGTAGGGGGCTCGTTCTTCCCCAGGCGTCCCGGGTACCCCGGCCGCGCGACAGGCCACCATCGCCCCATCCGTTTGTCGCAGGGTCTTCCCGCATCGCAGCCCGCATCGTGCGCACAGTTTGGGGCGGTGCCGTTGGCCTGGCCGCGGCACGTCCTGCCCGGTGTGACAGCCCCCATCGGGTCGATCGATTTCCTCGACGAGCCGATGGTGCGTTGACGTGTAGCCAACTCGCCCACCGGTTCGGCGGTCCGCCGCCGAACCGGTCACTGGCACCGTGAGTCGTCCCGCGAAAGCCCCCGCCGGCGCATGGCGTCGGTGACCGGCACCGGCATATTCCGTGACTCACCAGGCGGAGAGGAAGAGCCCCCCGATGCCGCGAAACGGCAACGGGAGTTGAGCTTCTCCAACGCCCCGAGAACCACCCCTGCCTCGGATCTCCCCCAACAAGGGATCAGGGCCCCTTGGCAGCTCGAGGTCGCGAAACCCTTCCGAGCACCAACGGGCCCTGTTTGCCGCTGCGCCGAGCGCCCTGCTACATGTTGATCATGTGGCCGGCGAGGCCGTGGACGGCTTCCTTGACCGCCTCGCCCAGGGTGGGGTGGGCGTGGACGTTGCGGGCGACCTCGTGGACCGTGAGGTCCCACTGCTGGGCCAGGGTCAGTTCAGGGAGCAGTTCGGTGACGTCCGGGCCAATGAGATGGGCCCCGATCAGCTCGCCGTACTTCGCGTCGCTGATCAGCTTCACGAAGCCGCTCGGGTCGCCCAGGCCGTGGGCCTTGGCGTTCGCGGTGAACGGGAACTTGGCCACCTGGACGTCGAAGCCCTTCTCCCTCGCCTGCGCCTCGGTATAGCCGAAGCTGGCGACCTGCGGCTGGCAGAAAGTGGCCCGCGGGATCATCACGTAGTCCAGCTCCATGGTCTCCGCGTCCGCGATCGTCTCGGCGGCGACCACACCCATCGCCTCGGCGGCGTGCGCGAGCATCAGCTTCGCGGTGACGTCGCCGATGGCGTAGATGTGCGGGACGGAGGTGCGGCCACGGCCGTCGACGTCGATCGCGCCGCGCTCGGTGACGCGCACGCCGGTGTTCTCCAGACCGTAGCCGGTGACGTTCGGCGCGAAGCCGATCGCCTGCAGGACCTTGTCGGCCTCCAGGACCTGCTGGGCGCCGTCCTTGCCGGTGACCGTGACACGGACCTGCGGGCCGGACTCGTCGATCGACTCGACGCGGGTGGAGGTGAGAACGTCGATGCCCAACTTCCGGTACTGCTTGGCCAGTTCGGCGGAGACCTCGGCGTCCTCCAGCGGGGCGACCCGGTCCAGGAACTCGACGACGGTGACCTTCACGCCGTAGTTGTGCAGCACGTAGGCGAACTCGACACCGATGGCCCCGGCGCCGGCGATCACGATCGACTGCGGCAGGTCCTCGGCCAGGATCTGCTCCTCGAACGTCACCACGCGCGACGTACGGCGGGTGCCGGGCAGCAGCTTGGGGCTCGCCCCAGCGGCGATGATGCAGTGGTCGAAGCCGATGGTGCGGGTGTTGCCTTCGAAGTCGGCCACCTGGAGCGTGTGCGGGTCGACGAACGTGCCGCGCCCGCTGATCTCCGTGATCTTGTTCTTCTTCATCAGGTAGTGGACGCCCTTGACCCGGCCGTCCGCGACCTTCCGGCTGCGGCGGAAGGCCTCCCCGTAGTCGAAGGAGACCTCACCCTCGACCTTGATGCCGAAGGTCTTCGCCTCGCGCGTGAAGATGTGCGCGAGCTCGGCGTTGCGCAGCAGGGCCTTGGTGGGGATACAACCCACGTTCAGGCAGACGCCGCCCCAGTACTTCTCCTCGACGACCGCGACGCTCTTGCCCAGTTGGGCGGCCCGGATGGCGGCCACATATCCGCCGGGGCCCGCGCCGAGTACGACGACGTCGAAGCGCTCACCCTGCTCGTCCATGGACGGCTTCCTTTCCACTGGGGCGGCCGGCCCCCGGGGAGGGGCCGACTCGCTCCCGATCGAACAACCTGGTCATCAACTCGACAGCGGCGGCATCCGCCACCGCCCGCCGCAGGGGAGCCGGTGGAGGACGAGGGAGGCGACCCTATGGTTCACCACCTCGCCGGCGGTTCCCCGGACGTCCGCTTCAGCGCGCCGGCGCCGTGATCTATGCCCGCTCGACCATCATCGACAGCGGGCCGACGCCCCGTCGACCTCGTGTACTCCGGCCTTGGCGGCACCGAGCGTGAGGGGGTCCCTGGACGCCTCCTTCGCGATGATGCGGGGCCAGAACGTCGGAAAGATGATCGTCAAACTCTGAGCCCACCTTCGAAGGACCGCGAAAAGGGCCTGCCGTGCGTACGGCAGGCCCCTTTCGTGTTGGTCGTGGGCACGGTCGGCGCGCCAGGGGCAGGGGCCCACCCTCTCCGTGCAGAGCGCTTGCGCTCACCGACTACGCCGCCAGTACCTGCAGACGGTCGGCGGCTACTCGCCGATGGAAGCCGACGTGCGAATGCTGCCCTGGACCGCCATGCCCATGATCGCCGGGCCGCCGGCCGGGGCACTGTCCGACCGCATCGGCGGCGCTCCCGTCGTCACGGTGGGCATGACCCTGAACGCCGTCGGCCTCGGGCTCTGGGCACTCACCGTCGAGCCCCACGTCTCCTACACCCACCTGCTGCCCGCACTGATCGTCTGCGGCATCGGCATGGGCATGTTCTTCGCTCCCAGCGCCAACCTCGTCATGAGCACCGTCCGCCCGGAAGAGCAGGGCATCGCCTCCGGCGCCAACAACGCGATCCGTGAGGTCGGCGGCGCCATCGGCGTGGCGTCGCTGGCCGCGGTCTTCTCCGCCCAGGGCGGCTACGGATCCGCCTCACTGTTCGTGGACGGGCTGATCCCGGCCCTCTGGGGCGGAGCCGGTGCCGTCGCCCTGGCAGCGGCTGTGGCGTTGCTCATGCCCCGGCAGCGCAAGGCCGACGACCCGGCTGCCGGCCTTGCTGCAGGGAGTGCTCCGGCCGGCGCTCCGGTCGCCACCTGAAGCCGGACTGAGGGGCGGCCCAGGCGGTTACGGCGGGGCCGCCCCTCGGCCTGTCCTGCCTTCCAGGCTCGTTCGCAGTGCGGGGTCATCACACCGTGGTCGAGGGCCCCTCGGACAGTGCGCCCCTCGGGTCGGCGCTCGACCGGCTGAGGGGCACCGCTTCTGTCACCGTGGGCGGCTCACCGGCTCGTCTCGCCGGTGAGGAAAGGCCGCAGATGCGCCAACTGCGCCTCCGGTTGCTCCTCCGGGATGAAGTGGCCGCACTCCGGGATCTCGGCACCGGTGACGTCGTCCGCGTAGCCACGCCAGATCTCCAGTGTCTGCAGGCGGGCAGGCAGCCCCGCGGAACCCCACAGCGCCAGCAGCGGCATGGTGAGGCGGCGGCCTTCGACGGCGTCGATGTCGTCGAGCGCGGTGTCCTCCTCCATGGCTCGCGTCTGCGGAGCGGACCGCTGCGCACTGCGCTTCCTGGACCGCTCCCCGGCCCGCAACCGCCGCTGGTGCTCCATGTCCCGCTGCGCAAACCGCACCAAGGTCCGCCCCCATCAGGCACGTACACGACAGAGCGGCCGGATTACGGAGAGCTGACGGAGGAGCGCGATCACGATGCCACCCGTTCCTCAGCTCATCCGGGCGACCTCATACGAAAGGCCGGGCCGGGGACGCTCTCGATGTCTTCGGCCTGCACGGCGTGGCCTCGTTCGCAGCGAATCTGAACGTCGACGTGCGCGCCGCACTCGCGGTGTCGCGCCAATACCGCCGGCCCCTCCGAGTCGGCACGGTAACGGTCACCCCACTGCAGCAGCCCCATCACGGCCGGCACCAGATCCATGCCCTTAGAGGTGATCACATACTTCGGCCGACTCCGCGAACCGGGCTCCTTGTACGTCTCCGTCGCCAGGATCCCTTGCTCCACCAGCATCCGAAGCCGCGTCGCGAGGAGGTTGCGCGGACAGCCGAGGACGCGTTCGAAGTCGCTGAAGCGGGACGAGCCGTACCAGACCTCGCGCAGGATCAGGATCGTCCACTTCTCACCCACGACCTCAAGAGTCCGCGCGATCGAGCAGTTGGACGTGTCCCGGTCGAGTCGGGGGTCCATGCCGGTGTCTTGGAGAACTTCGGTCCACGCATCCATGGGAGCGA
Source organism: Streptomyces sp. MMG1533 (assembly GCF_001279775.1). GTDB lineage: Bacteria > Actinomycetota > Actinomycetes > Streptomycetales > Streptomycetaceae > Streptomyces. Next base: position 28,650 of record NZ_LGDG01000249.1, read on the forward strand.
TTCTAACCGAGTTTGAGTTTACTTTTAGATACTCAGGCGCCCGGCGGAGCACACACCCCTCACCGACGAGGAAGTCGCGACCCACCTGGGGTCGGGCACCCACCTCGGGCCGTAAGCCATGCGCATGACCTCACGGGCATAATATTACATGCGTCAGACCATGAACTAAGCTCGGATTGCAGGGCAACGGCCTTACCTCGCGACGGGAGGAAGCCTGTGGCGCGCTACACCAAGGAGCACAAGCAGGTGACGCGGCAACGGATCATCGAGAAGGCCGGCCACCGATTCAAGCAGGACGGGATAGACGGCTCGGGCATTTCGACACTGATGGCGGACGCCGGGCTCACCAACGGAGCGTTCTACGCCCACTTCACCTCGAAGGACGACCTCGTCGCCAACGTCGTCGCCGATGAACTGCGCACGCAGGCGGAGCGTTACGACACGCTGCGGCCCGGCCGACAGGGACTCGAGGACTTCGTTCGCGGCTATCTGTCGCCCGAGCACCGTGACCAGCCCGGCACCGGATGCCCCTCCGCCGCACTGCTCGACGAGATCGGCCGCTGCGCGGACGCCACCAAGCAGGCGTACACCGAGGGCGCGACGGCCATCGTGGACGAGATCGCCGCCCGCCTGGCGCCTGCGGATCCGCAGTCCGCTCGCGGCAAGGCCATCGGGCTCTTCACCATGATGGTGGGCACGCTGCAACTGTCCCGCGCCCTCGCCGACCGTAAGTTCGCGGACGAGGTCCTCGAGAAGGGAATCGAGAACGCCCACACGTTCATGCGCTGAGAGTGACGACCGAGCCGCAACAGTGTGGTGGTCGACCGCCGCCGCCGGGCGATACGCGAGGGCATCGAGCCGAGCCCGGATGCGATAACCGTTCCGCGCGTCCGAGCATGGACACTCGCGACCACTCGCGGACTGGTGAAGTGGCCGCTCCCGCCTCGCCTCATGACCGGTTGACGGGCGTCGACCACCCGGACCGGAGAAGCCTCCAAAGTCCCCAGCGCACGTACCGCCCCCCACCCCTGACACCCACTACCGCCCAAGGAAGTCGAGGGCTTCCGCCACGAACTGCTCGTGGAACTGGAAGATGCCTCCATGGCCGGCGTCGGGATAGACGACCAGGTCGGCGTTCGGCAGTCGCCGGGCCAGTTCGAACGAGTTCTTCGTCGGCACCATCCTGTCGCTCTCGCCGTTGGCGATGAACACGGGCTGATGGATGACGGAGAGGTCCTGGGACTGTGCGAGCCCCCAGCGGTGGATGGCCTTGAGCTGGGCGAAGTACGACGTGGGGGAGATCGCCTTGTCCCGGTCGTGGGTGCGCTCCTTGAGACGGGCGAGGAACTGCTTTCCGGCTCGGCGCCCGCCCGCGGTGCGGGTGAAGAAGAGGAACTGCTTCGGGTCCTGGAGAGTGAACAGGGCCCGGACGGTGTCGAGATGGGACAGCCGGCTCACGTTCTTGATGCCCTCACCGCCCGAGGGGCCGGTGCCCGTGAGGATCAGCTTGCGGACGAGCCGCGGTTCGGCCTGCGCGATCACCTGGGCGATCATGCCGCCCATCGAGAAGCCGTGAATGTCGACATGCTCGAGCCCGAGCCCCCGGATGAAGGTGACGGCATCCTTCGCCATCTCCTCGATGGTCTTCGGCGTCGAGCCGCTGGAAGCGCCGACGCCCCGGTTGTCGAAGGTGATGACCCGGTGCTTGGCAGCGATGCCGTCGACGACCCGGGGGTCCCAGTTGTCGAGGACCGCGGCAAGGTGGGTGATGAAGACCACCGGGACGCCAGTCCGGGGACCGAGGTCACGGTAGGCGAAGGCCACTCCCCCGGCGGCGAGGGTGCGGGTCGGCGCGTTCTTGTACGAGGTCACCACGTCACCTCGTGCTCCTTGTGCGTCACTCATGGCCGTGCCCTTCTGCATGGGGGTTTCGGGACTGCGGCGGCAGTCGGTTCGGTCGGCGGCAGAAGGCCCTTAGGAGTTGAAACCCCGATCGGTTGAGTCCTTCAGCATCACGCCAACTATTGAATTATGACCATAATTCCATCGGGGTGCAAGAGATGCGCCGCAGACGATGACGGTGAGGCCGCGACAGCGACTCGGTTCCGCCACAAGACCGCCCCTCCCCCGGGGAGCAGGTCGATGTCGCGGCAGCGCACGAGACCACGCCACCAGGGCGCACCGACCGGCAGCCGGGCCTCATGGAAGGCAGTGCCGCGAAAGTCGACAACTCGTCGCCCGGACGCAGGACGCGATCCATTTCAAGCCGACGACCCCGCCGCCGACTCGGCGACTACTGGGTCACTCTCTGGCCGATCAATGAAGGCGCAGAGGACATAGCCGCCACCCTCACGCACGGCGCGATTGGCTCTCGGGGCCACGCAGTAGCGACCTCGGCCAGCGGTTCAGAAGACCTGGACCGGGCGTTCCGGTTGGCACGAGGCGCGCTTGAACTCGGCGGCTCCCAGGCTCCGCTGGTTCGCACGATCGAGACCTGGGGGTGGTGGTGGGCTTGTTGCTCCAGCTGGAGGACCCTGGAGGACCACAGTCCGTCGCGAGCTTCAGTGATCGCGTGCGGGGTGCACTGCGCCAGAGCGATCTCGAGCGCTCGACAGACCTGATCCTCACCCTGAGAACCTTCTTGGCCAATGATTGCCGCGCCGATGTGTCCGCTCAAGAGCTCCTCGTCCACAAGAACACGAGCTCCCAGCGGCTTCGGCGTATCGAGAGGCCGACGGGACTCTCTTTCGCAAGTCCTTCAGACGTCCTGCAGTTCAGCGCCGCCTTGGCAGCTGACGACATCCGGGCAGCATCGGACCCCTCGGCGGGACTGTAAGACGTTCGGCTCTGTCCCGTAATCGGTGGTGACGAAGTGTCACAGTGCGGTGCGGCTTCATGCGGTGTGCCGGCAGGGCTGACGGGCACCCTCCGGCACGGGCGGGCGCGTGCTGTGCGGCGAAGGCCGTCCCCCGGCCGTGCGGTGCGCCGGTTCATCACCGAGTTCGCAAAGTGGAGTGTGTCGGTGACGCCGAAACGGGTCATCGCCGAGGGCGACCTGGTGGCAGTCCAGAGCCACTGCGTCAACACACCGGGCGAGCGCGGCCGGGCGGTCATCGACCGCTTCCGGGTAAGGGACGGAAAGATCGTCGAACACTGGGATGCCATGCAGGACGTGCCGGAGACCTCCGCCAACGACAACACGATGTTCTGACGGCCGCCGGGTCGTAGCGGTCGCGCTACGACCCTGGGCAGCGCCTGAGCCGGCCGTCGCCGGTGACGTCGTCTGTGACGGAGTGCACCCCGTCACTCGCGGAATCCGCGGGCGGAGGCCGCGACGCGTGGCAACGCACACTCGGCCGAAGTGGAGGCGCGGAGCGGAGTTCGTAGTGGCCGCCGCAAAGGCCCCACTCGGCTGGTTGCCCTTCGCGCCGAGCGCCAGGGGATTGGCGATGCGTGCCGGGAGAGACGGGACGGGAGGGGGCCGGACGGGGAAAGACACCCACCCAGCGGCAGCGCCTCAAACCACCGGTCCGTCGTCCACAGCGACAGCCGGGACTGCGCCACCAGCTGTACCCGGTGGCGCCCCCTGCGCCACCCGTTGCGATCCCGAACTGTTCGCTTGCCGTCTTGGGTGATGCGAGGGCCGGCCGTCTCGGTCAACTGCTCGTCGTCCGCTAGTGGTCTTTCCCGTACCACACTCCATGTTTCCCGGAACTTTCCCGGATCGCCGGACGTGACCCCTTGCCATCGACCGACGACCCCCATATGGTCGTACGAACGTAAGGCATACGAACGTAATTCAAAACCAAGGGAGCTCGTGATGACGACAACTCGGCCGGTGGCACTGGTGACAGGTGCCTCATCAGGGATCGGCAAGGAGACGGCCCGCGCCTTCGTCGCGGCGGGTTTCGAGGTGATCGGAACCGGCCGCAAGACCTCCGGACTCACCCCGCCCGCGGGTGTGACGTACCTCGATCTCGACGTGGCCAGTGACGACTCGGCCACCGCCGCGGTCGCGGAGGTGATCGACCGGTTCGGACGCATCGACGTCCTGGTCAACAACGCGGGCATCGGCTCGGCGGGCGCCGTCGAGGAGAACTCCGTCGCCCAGGCCCAGAACGTCCTGAACATCAACGTCCTCGGTGTCATCCGTATGACGAAGGCCGTCCTACCGCACATGCGTGCCCAGGGTGGCGGACGCGTGATCAACATCTCGTCCGTCCTCGGGGTCGCCCCCCAGCCCTTCATGGCCCTCTACGTCGCCGCGAAACACGCCATCGAGGGCTACTCCGAGTCGCTGGACCACGAGGTCCGCGAGCACGGCGTCCGGGTCCTCCTCGTCCAGCCCGCCTATACCAAGACCAGCTTCGACACCAACGCCGTGCAGCCCGACACCCCGCTGCCTCTGTACGCGGAGCGGCGGCGCATCTTCGACGAGGTGATCGCGGATGCGATGAGGGACGGCGACGACCCCGCCGTCGTCGCCAAGGTGATCGTCACTGCGGCCACCGACAAGAAGCCGAAGCTGCGCTACACCGCCGGCCCGCTGGCCTCACGCGTCACCACGGCGCGCCGCCTCGTCCCCGCCGGAACGTTCGACAAGCAGATCCGCAAGAACAACCGCATGCCCAACTGACACTCCCGGTCCGGCTTCAAAGCATCGATGACATCCCGGTCCGGCTTCAAGGGCGCCGATTCCACCCCAATGCCTCCGTCGTACCCGACATCACTGCCATCCCTGATGCCCCCGAAAGTCCATCGATCAGTCACTCGTTGAATTACCGAGGAGAGTCATGCGGCAGCAACGCCAGCAAACGGCCCGGCGCAGTGCATCGAGCGCAAGGCGTTTTCTGAAGGGGAACGTCGGAATCGCGCTGGCGGTCACCGCGACGGCGGCCGTCCTGGGCTCGGCGCCGTCCGCGTCCGCATGGACGGGACACTCGTACAGCGGATCCGCTGTCACCGACGTACGGACCGCGGCGACGTTCGACTTCGCCGCCGGCGAGATCCCCGAGAACATCACCGTCAACCCCGACGGCTCGGTGACCCTGTCCATGCTCGGCAGTTGCGCGGTGTGCCAGCGCACCCATGGGCCGCAGCTGATGCGTATCTCCCCGTCCAAAGAGCGCACGGTGCTCGTCACCGGGCAGGTGGGTGAGGCGATCAGCGGCAACACCCGTGGCAGTGACGGCACCGTCTACTACAGCGTGTGGGCCCCGGGCAACGCGGCCAGGAACGGCGTGTACAAGCTGCTTCCGGACGGTACCCCTCAGCGCATCGCCGCTCTGCCCGCCGACTCGGGCCCCAACGGGCTGGCCATCGACCCGGCCGGACGCACCCTCTACATCGCGGACAGCCTGAAGGGCATCATCTGGTCCGTTCCCATCTCGGGCGGATCGGTTACCCCGTGGCTGACCGATGCCGCTCTCGCGCCGGTACCGACCGAAGCACTGCCGATCGGTGCCAACGGGCTCAGGTTCCACAACGGCGCCCTGTGGGTCAGCAACTTCAACAAGGGAACGCTGCTGCGGGTACCGGTCACCGGCACCGGCGCGGCCGGTCCCATCCGCCTCGTCGCGGGCGGCCTGCCCAACATCGACGATCTCAGCTTCCTGACCCCCTGGTCCGATGTGGTGTTCGCGGCGCAGAACGGATCCTCCTCGCAGAACGGTCCGGACAGGGTCGTGGTGATCTACCCGAACGGCACCTACAAGGCCGTTCTGACCAGCGCGGACGGTCTCGCCTCGCCCTCCGCGACCGCGGTGCGCGGCGACCGGCTGTACATCACCGACGGCGGGGTTCCCGAGCCCCATGACCCGAAGCTGCAGACCGCGAGGATCAACTTCGCTGCTCTCCTTGCCAACGCGGCACACTGACCTGACCAGGGCGGCAGCCGGGGCGCAAGCCCCGGCTGCGATGGAGGAACGCATTGCGGTACACGAAAGAACACAAACAGGAGACAAGGCAGCGGATCATCGAGACGGCCGGCCGCCGGCTCAAGCGCAACGGCATCGACGGCTCCGGAGTCGCGACACTCATGAAGGACGCGGGGCTGACCAACGGCACCTTCTACGCCTACTTCACGTCCAAGGACGAACTCGTCGCCACTGCGGTCGCCGACCAGATGCGCACACAGCACGAGAACATCGCCGCGCACGCGGCACCCGGCCGTGCCGGTCTCGAACAGATGGTGCGCTGGTACTTCTCCACCGAGCAGCGCGACAACATCGAGGACGGCTGCCCCAACGCCGCCCTGCTCGACGAGATCGGACGCTCCACGGATCCCACCAGGCAGGCGTATACCGACGGCGCGCTGGTCCTCATCGACGGCTTCGCCGCCCGCCTGGCACCCCACGATCCGCCGTCGGCGCGTCTGAAGTCACTCAGCCTCCTCGGCATGCTGGCCGGGACACTGCAACTCTCCCGTGCCCTGACCGACCGGCAGCTCGCCGACCAACTCCTCGAACAGGGCATCCGCAACGCCCTCTCACTCCTGGATGCCGAGCGGCACAACTGATCGCTTCAGCCGGTGACCTGTTTTCCATGTCGGGGAGGTCAAATCGATTACTCCGGCCCGGCGGGGTTCCGGTGAAACCTCTCCGACAGCCCATCCTGTTCCGACAACTCCGTCGGCAGCCGCCCGGTCGCGAAGGCAGGTCTGCCCCGGCGGTGCACGGTGATCGGCTGGCCAGGCCAGGAACGGTTCGGAGCGACGCTGTCCGCAGCGACGTCAAAGGCGGTGTCAAAAGGCAAAAGCCCCGTTCTGACGTCACCGCGCCAGGACTCCGTACGGGCCTCCTACCTGCTCCCGGGCAGCACCTCGGACTCGGTCACGGCAACCCGGTCCGCCGCCGCTTCGGCGGCATGGTGCTGTGCCACCTGGATGTGCCGCAGGCGGAACCAGGCGACCAGCGCTATCAGCGCGAAGGCCCGCCCCGGCGAGAACGAAGCTGAGGGTGAACTGCGATTCGGCGGGCAATGCAGGGGAGCCGGCAGGGAGGTGCCCGACGCTCTTGGAGGCCAGCACGGTGGTGATCACCGCGCTGCCGATGGCGCTGCCAGTGGAGCGGGAGATGGAGTTGATGCCGTTGGTTATGCCGCTCTCGCGCTGCGGCACGGCGGCCACGATGATCGCCGGCATGGCCACGTAACCGAGACTGATGGCAGCGCCCACCAACGCGCCTGCCACGATGACCGATGGAGTGCGGCTGTGGTCCAGGGCAAGCCAGGCGAAGCCCGCCGTGCCGCTCGCCGAGGCCAGCGCCAGGACCACCCGCGGACCGTGCCGGCGGACCAGCTGTCCGCCGACCGGCGCGGCGAGCAGCGACACCACGGTGCTGGGCAGCAGGTACTCCACCGACAAAGGGCGCGCAGACGCCTTCCTCGGCGCGGGAGAGCAGCTGAGCCCGTCGATGATCAAGAGCATGGGTCCGGCGAAGAACCGCATCCGGGCCTTCCAGCAGTTCTGGCGGCGCAGGAGGTGATACCCGGTGGCGTCGACTGAGTGCCGGCTGGAGAAGACCTGACGGCGTCGGGCTGCTCCCCCGAAAGCCACAGCCTGTGGCGAGGGATGTGGTACGTCAGACGCGCTGCCCGGCGTCCAGCAGGGCGAGGGCGTTACTTATCCCCTGATCGAGGAGTTCATGGGCGAGTTGGCTGTCGGTCAAGGCGCGGGAAAGCTGCAGCGTCCCAGCCATCAGTCCGAGGAGGCTGAGCGCCTTCACATGTGCCGAGGACGGAGCCTCGGGCGCCATGCGGGCGGCAATGCCGTCGATAAGGACCAGCACGCCGTCGGTGTACGCCTGCCTGGTTGTGTCGGTGCAGCGCCCGATCTCGTCGAGCAGAGCGGCGTTGGGGCAGCCGTCACCAAGGCTTTCGCGGTGCTGGGGCGACAGGTACCCGCGCACAATCTGCTCGAGTCCGGCACGGCCGGGCGCAGCCCGCGCGACGACGCTCTCCGCCTGCGCCTTCAACTGCTCGGCGATTGCCGTGGTGACGAGGTCATCTTTGGATTCGAAATGAGCATAGAAGGCCCCGTTGGTCAGCCCCGCGTCCTTCATGAGCGTCGAGACCCCGGAGCCGTCGATACCGTCTTGCTTGAACCGGCGGCCCGCCGTCTCGATGATCCGCCGCCTCGTCTCCGACTTGTGCTCTTTTCCGTACCGCACCACAGCACACACTCCTTCCCCGGCCGGAAAGGCCGGTTGCCCTTCACAGACTCCGCCAGTCTATGATATTGCGAACGTAATCCAAAGAGTCGACGGCGGCGACGGCCGGCCGCCTCGCCGCCGGTGCCCCCTGCGGCAAGGACGACGGGCGAGCGTCGGGCTTTCATCAGTTAGGGCAGGCGCGGACCCAGCATCTGAACGCGCCCTGCCGGTGAGGCTCATGATGTCGGCCGTCGCCATGAGCCTCACCTACGCTTCTTGGACCGCTCCCCCGCCCACAACCGCCGCTGGGGCTCCATGCGGCGCCGCGGCAATCGCACCAAGGTCGCCCTACCGGGCGCGGGCCAGGTGAAGCAACAGCGTCGGGTGACGGGCGTACCGCCATTTCTGCCTTCGAGCCGGTCACCCCGCCACACTGATCACTGCACCGACGAAGCACAGTCGCCGCCTTGAACGCCGCCGCGCTCGGCGACAGTGACCTGCCGCTGTTCAGCCCTGACGGCCAGGGAGGAGGCGGGTCCCCACCGACCGCCCGTCCCCCGCGTTCCCTCCGACAGGTCCGAAGTGCCCTTCGCCGGCTCGACCGACAGCGTCGGCGCCGACCTCGCCACCCGCGCCAGGGACATCGAAGACAGCCTCGCCGACGTCATAACCGTCGGCACCATGACCCTCGCCAACCCCGACCTCGTTGAGCGTGACGCACCAGCGCGCCGCTGAACACCCCCGACCCCGCCACCTTCTACGGCGGCGGCGAGGCCGGCTACACCGACTACCCCGTCCGCGTCGCCTGAGCAGAGCGCCCGGCGCCCGGCGCCCGGCGCCCGAGGGAAACATCTCCCCCGGGCGCCCAGGCACGACTGCGACACACACCAGCCTCACAACCCACGAGTCACCAAGGGCAGCGGGCCGCCGCCGAGCGGCATATCGATGCACCCCCTGTTGTCCCGGCTGCCCCCCCCCAACGGACCGAGGGCCCTGCCCGCGGAGTCACACCCGAGGGGCGGGTACCGGGAAGAGCATGCAGCTGCTGGTGGCGTGGGCGAGGAGACGGTCCTTCGCGTCGACCAACTGGGCCTGGGCGAGGGCGGTTTGGCGACCCTTGCTGACGACCGTGCCGATGGCGCGCACCGGTCCCGTGTCCACGGTGACCCGCCGCAGGAACTTCACCGTCAGGTCGAGCGAGGTGTACCCCACGCCCAGCGGGAGGGTGGACTGGACGGCGCAGCCTGCCGCCGAGTCGAGCAGGGTGGCGAAGATGCCGCCATGCATGCTGCCGATCGGGTTGTAGTGCTCCTCCCCCGGCGTCAGCGAGAAGACCGCCCTGCCGGGCTCCACCTCGTCCAGGGCGAAGTCGACGGTCTGGCTGATCGGCGCCCTCGGCAGCCGCCCCGCCTGCACCTCACGCAGGAAGTCGATGCCGGCCATGCTCCCGGCGGCCTCCGCCGAGATCGCGGGATCGTCCCAGTGATACGTACGCGTTCGCCCCACGGTCCAGCGCCCTTCCCTCTGACTGTCATCTGACTTTTTCAAGCGAAGCTAGACTTTCGTTCACCTGACTGTCAATGGCGAAGTCAGACCCTTACGATGGCGGCATGGAGTGGCTTGAGGCGAGCACGGAGAACTGCCCCGTCCAACGAACGCTCGACGTGATCGGGGAGAAATGGACGCTGCTGATCCTGCGTGACGCCGTCAACGGCGTCCGCCGCTTCGACGACTTCCACCGCCACATCGGCCTGTCGGAAGCAGTCCTCAGCGACCGCCTCCGCAAGCTGACCTCGGCCGGCATCCTGAAGACCGTCCCCTACCAAGAGCCCGGCACCCGGTCCCGCAACGAATACCGCCTGACCCGCAAGGGCTGGGACCTGTGGCCCGTCCTGATGGCCCTCACCCAGTGGGGCGAGGCATACGCTCTCGGCTCCGAGGGTCCTGTACTGGACGTCCGCCACACCGACTGCGAAGCCCCGGTCCGCGTCGTCGTCGAGTGCTCCGCGGAGCACTCCCCCCTCACTCCCCGTGAAGTCACCGCCCGGCTGGGGAAAAGCGCCCGCCTGCGGTCGTGAGCCATCGACCTCGCCGGTCGCGGGCCAGACTGCGGTGAGCCATCAGCCGAGTGCACTCATCACTTCGTTCATGGTGAAGGGCTTGCCGCGCCCTTCACACACGGTGCCGCTCAGGGGCGTTGCGCTTGTCAGGCGAGTGCCCGCTCAGTGCGGACTTCATGATCCGGTTCGGCAGCACTTGACCGTTGGGCCGGGTCAGCTGGTCGGGCATGGAGGTCATGGGTGGTTGTCCTTAGGCGGGGACGGGTGCCTTGGCATGGACCGCCGATGTCGCCGAAGCGTTGGGCGCCTCAGCCGCGAAGCGGCCCCGACGTGCTCAGGCGAGTTCTCGTTTGAGGATCTTGCCGGTGGACGTCAAGGGCAGTTCGTCGACGGCCAGGACGCCGACCCGAAAGTCGGCGAGCTTGGTCGCGCGCTGCGGTGCGCGCGTAGCTGAAGCCGCCGTGGTGGTCGGCCGTCCCGACCGTCGTCTGCCGGACCGGGACGAGATCGCGGGCGTCGCGGACCTGCGCGCCACCACAGGCCATGTCGGCGTCAGTCCACCGTCCCGATCCGGCAGGAGCGCGGATCTTGCAACTGCCGCGCCCGTACCGCTCGGTCAGATCTTCGTCTTCTCCCGGACCCACGCGCCGATCTGTGCGATGGCGGCGTCGGTCTCCGGAATCCGGCCGGCACCGTAGACGTACGAGTGCTGTCCGCCGGGGACCACCACGGTCGCTGTGTCGATTCCGGCGTCCTTGACGCGGGCGGCGAACTCCTCGTCCTCGCCGGCAAGGACCTCGTACGTTCCCCAGGAGACGAGGGTCGGAGGCAGACCGCTCAGGTCTGCCCGGTTCAGATTGATCCGGGTGTCCGTGAACTCGATGCCCGTGCCGCCGATCCAGGCATCCCGGAAGAACTCCAGCAGTTCCTTGCTGAGTATCTTGTCCGTCTCGGCGTTGGTCGCGATGGTCTCGTTGGCGATTTCGAGGTCGCACCAGGGGGAAATCGACACGATGGCGCCGGGCAGGGGCTGCTTCTTGTCGCGGAGGCGAAGCGCCAGGGCGACGGCGATGAACCCGCCGATCGAGTGGCCGATCGTGATGATGTTTCCCGGCTCATACCCTTCGGAGAGCAGCCAGTTGAAGGCCGCCTCCGCGTCGTCCACCTGAGCCGGGTACTTGTGTTCCGGTGCTCGCCGGAAGTCCAGGACCAGTACGGGGGCCCCGGCGGCCTTGGCGATATGGCCGGCGAGCTTTCGGTCGACGTGTGCCGACGCCAGAACGGAGCCCCCGGCGTGAGTGTGCAGGAGGACGTAGTCGGTGTTGCCGTCGACGGGTTCGCACCAGATTCCCAGAACGCCACCCGCGTCCACCTCCCGATAGGTGACGCCTTCCGGCTCCCGGGCCGCTAGATGGACTTGCTCCGCCTGGATGCGCGCCGCATCCAACTCGGACGGGGGCTTCGCCCCTGCGGCCAAAAATTCCGCGAACGCGGTTGCTTCCGGGCTCAGTTCAACAGCAGCGTGCTCAGACACGTGGTACCTCCATGGGGCCATTTGGGCACACCGGCCCGCCAGGACCGCTATCGCCGGGGTTCGTCAGGCGGTGTGGGTGGGGTAGTCGGTGTAGCCGGCCTCGCCGCCGCCGTAGAAGGTGGCGGGGTCGGGGGTGTTCAGCGGCGCGCCGGTGCGTACGCGCTCGACCAGGTCGGGGTTGGCGAGCGCCATGGTGCCGACGGTGACGACGTCGGCCAGGCCGTCTTCGATGTCCCTCGCGCGGGTGGCGATGTCGGTGCCGGCCCGGTTGAGGACGAGGGTGGTCGGCCACAGCTTGCGGAGGGTGTGCAGGAGTTCGTCGTCGCCGCCGTGGCCGATGTGCAGGTAGGCGAGGTCGAGCGGGGCGAGGGCGCGCACGAGTGCCGGGTACAGCTCGTGGGTGTCGCTCTCCGCGATGTCGTTGAACGGGTTTCCGGGAGAGATCCGGAAGCCGGTGCGGCCGGCGCCGATCTCCTCGGCCACGGCGGTGGCGACCTCCACGGCGAAGCGGATGCGGTTGTCGATGGAGCCGCCGTAGTGGTCGGTGCGCTGGTTGGTGTTGCCGGCGAGGAACTGGTGCACGAGGTAGCCGTTGGCGCCGTGGATCTCGACGCCGTCAGCGCCTGCCGCGATGGCGGCCGCGGCGGCGCGCCTGAAGTCGTCGACTGTCGAGGCGACCTCCTCGGTGGACAGTTCGCGCGGTACCGGCATCTGCTGAGGGCCGGACGGGGTGAACATGTCGCCCGTCGGCTGGACCGGGGAGGGGGCGACCGGCTGCCGGTGGTGGGGGGTGTTGTCGGGGTGGGACATCCGTCCGGCGTGCATGAGCTGGATGACGATGCGTCCGTCGACGCCGTGCACGGCGTCGGTGACCTTGCGCCAGCCGGCGATGTGCTCCTCGGAGTAGATGCCGGGGGTGAGCAGGTAGCCCTGGCCGTCAGCGTTGGGCTGGGCGCCCTCGGTGATGATGAGGGCGTGCGAGGCGCGCTGGGCGTAATACTCGGCGTTCAGCTCGGTGGGTATGCCTTCCGGGGTGGACCGGTCCCGCGTCATGGGGGCCATTGCCAGCCGGTGCGGCAGGGAGATCTCCCCGGCGACGATCGGGTTCCACAGGGCGTTCAACATGGACGTTTCCTCGAAATAAAGGGTGAGAGAGCTGCGGGGTGGCGGGCTGCCTGCCCCGCGGGTAGCGCGTAGGCGGTGGCCGGCCGGACGAGCCCGGTGACCTTCCACCGTGGAAGGCAGATTGCGTGGAGAGGCAGTCGACGGGGCAGACGGGCTTGCCGCGCACATGACCGCCGCCATTGCAGTGCTGGGCCCCGGCTGTCAGTGCAGGGAGGGGGAGGACGCCTGGCGCGTCGGTCTTCCCCCATGCCGGAGGACGCATCGGTCCTGCGCAGCAGCGGCCGAGCCGTTGTCACAAAGGGACTGCCGCACCGGAGTCGGAGCGGTGGTCAGCCGCGGTAGCGAGCGGCCGGGACCCGCTGCGACAGGTTCGGGACGAGCGTCTGACGCGCCTTCTCGAACGACTCCCAGTCGCTGATCTCCGGCAGCGACGGGATGGTGACGGGCTCCCCGGCGTCGAGGCCGGCGAGCGCCGCGTCGACGGCGTCGTCCGCGCTCATGATCCACTCGTCGGGAAACGCCGCGAGGTCGAGACCTGAGCCGTCCCAGAACTCCGTGCGAACAGCGCCCGGCAGCACGGCCTGCACCGTGACGGGGCTCTCCGCGAGTTCCTGCTGCAGGGCCTGGGTGAACGTCAGCACGTAGCTCTTGGTGCCGCTGTAGACGGCGCTGACGGGCAGGAAGTTGAGAGCCAGGGCAGAGGAGATGTTCACCACGGTGCCGTGCCCGCGGGCCGTCAGGCCCGGCAGGACCGCGGTGGTCAGCCTGGTCAGCGAGGTCACGTTGAGGTTGATCAGCACCTCGGAGGCCGCAGCGTCGGAGGTCGCCAGCGGGGTGAACAGCGATCCGCCGGCGTTGTTGATCAGCACCGCGATGCTCTCGTCGGTCCGTAGACGCTCCTCGACCACGGAGATCTGCGCCGCATCGGTGAGGTCGGCGGTGATGACGTCCACTGCGCGGCCCGTGCGGCTGCGGATGTCCGACGCCAGCGTTTCCAGCCGCGCAGTGTTCCGGGCCACCAGGATCAGGTCGTAGCCCCGGTCGGCGAGTCGCTGCGCGTAGGCGGTACCCAGGCCTGCGGACGCCCCGGTGACGACGGCGGTCTTGTTCTGCGTGGTCATGGGGTGGATCTCATTTCTGGTCTGGCGGATGAGTAGGGGCCAAAGCGTCGGCCTCGCTTTAGATTACGATAGATATCTAAAGCGATCCAGTCAACAGCCCCCGGCGCCACCAGTCACCGCCCGCGGTCGGAGACCGCCCAACGTGCACGCGGGCCTACAGGGTTGGCGGCCGATCAGATTCGGATGGAGACTCCTCGGGCACATGGTCGCCATGGGCGGTTTCGCGTACCGCCCTCACGACGAGCGCGCGGGCACGGCAAACGACACCACTGCGGAGACCCGCACACTGCGCATACGCCGAGCACAACGCGAGCCGCCTCCAACCGGTGTCGGATCCCCCCGGCCGCCTGGGGGCGAGCAGCGCGGTCTCCGGCTTCGACAACCCGTCGGCTCGCTGCGTACAGGCTCGGGCGCCCAGGCATAGGGCCCACTTGTCACCAAAGGGGGGTTGAACAGGCCCCTTCAGCCGCCATGCATGCGCTCCACGAGATTTCGCACCGGCGTCTTCTCGCAACCGCACCCGGGAACGGAGGCATCACACGGTCGAAAGTCGCTGCCGGTTCGGATGCGGGCCCACGAGCTTCTCGCCTTGCGGCAGGGAGAAGGAGTCGCACGGAAAGAGGGCGCTGCGGCCGGCCGCTCGGCACTTCGCCTATGATAGATGCACTTTACTATCTATCGCGGGCAGGTGACTGATGAGTCGCGTTTCGCAAGCGCAAGCGCTCGAGAACCGTAGGCGCGCGGTCGCCGCGGCCTCCCAACTCTTCCGGGAGCGCGGTGTGAACGGCATCAGCGTCGCCGATCTGATGAAGTCCATCGGGCTGACCACGGGTGGCTTCTACAAGCAGTTCCCCTCCAAGGAGGCCCTGGTAGCCGAGGCGGCTCAAGCCGCTTTCGGGGACCTTGACCTACTCCTGGCGGAGTTCGATGCGGCCCACGGCGATCACGACACCGCGCGCGGCGCCCTCGTCGACTTCTACCTGTCGGCCGAGCACCGCGACCAGCCCGGCACCGGTTGCCCCACCGCGGGATTCGCAGGGGACATGGCTCGCGAACACACAGCCGGGGAGGTGCGTGAAACGTACGCAGCCGGAGTCGAGGAATTCGCCGAGTGGCTGTCTACCGACGTCAACGACGGCCTTCCCATGGTGGCCACTCTGGTCGGCGCGATCCTGCTTGCCCGGGCCACGGCGGGCACAGAACTGTCGGAGAAGATCCTGGAGTCGGCCCACAAAGCCCTGACTGCACCACACGGGCCTTGACCCGGATTCTTGGAAGCAGGCATGCGGCTGGGGCCCAACACCACGCAGTTGAACGGTTGTTGGGACGGCCAAGAGGACGGGCCTCCATGCGTCGGCAAGGACGTACTTCCAGTAACTGATCTCGTGGAGCCCCGCCGCCGTCCCGGCGTCGGGCCGACGACTGCGCGAGACGGTCGACCGAGCCGTACTCGCGGCCGCCGACGGCCGGCTACACACCCCGGCAGACTGAACCCACCGGCAGACTGAGCCACCACGAGCGCTCCTGGCGCAACCGCGCTCAAGTCACCCGGCGGGCCTCATACGAAATGCGGGGCCGGGGACGCTCTCGATGTCTTCCGCCTGCACGGCGTGGCCCCGTTCGCAGCGGATCTGGGCGTCGACGTACGCGCCGCATCCACGGTGCCGCGACAGTACGGCCGGGCCCTCCGGGTCGGCGCGGTAGCGGTCACCCCACTGCAGGAGCCCCATCACGGCCGGGACCAGATCCATGCCCTTGGGCGTGATCACGTACCTCGGTCGGCTCCGCGAGCCGGTTCCTTGTAGGTCCCGGTGGCCAGGATCCCTTCCTCCACGAGCATCCGGAGCCGCGCCGCGAGGAGGTTGCGAGGACAGCCGAGGACGCTTTCGAAGTCGCCGAAGCGGGACGAGCCGTACCAGACCTCGCACAGGATCAGGATCGTCCACTTCTCACCCACGACCTCAAGGGCCCTGGCGATCGAGCAATTCGACATGTCCCGGTCGAGACGGGGGTCCATGCCGGCGTCCTGGAGAGCTTCGGTCCTCGCATCCATGGGGTGACCCTGATCCCATCTGAGTTTACTTTCCTATACTCAGTCGGTAGCGTCATGACCAGCGCATCAACCCGGCCGCACGCGAGAAACGGGCGCGCAGGGTGACCTGCGCGAAGAATCAAATCGACCAACCAGAACCCCCACACAGAAAGGCGGCCGACATGAAGGCAATCGTCGTCGAGAAGTACGGCAAGGACGGCGCGCGCGCCGCAGAGGTACCCGAGCCTTCGGTCGGGGACCGCGACGTCCTGGTCAGAGCGAGCGCCGCCAGTATCAACCCGCTGGACAAGATGGTCCGCAACGGGGAGTTCAAGCAACTCCTGAAGTACAAGCTTCCGTTCGTGCTCGGCCACGACGTGGCCGGCGTCGTGACGCGGGTCGGCTCCGCCGTACACGGCTTCAAAGTCGGCGACGAGGTCTACGCCCGTCCGCGCGACCTGCGGATCGGCGGCTTCGCGGAGTTCATCGCGATCGACATGGACGACGTCGCGCCCAAGCCGGCCACGCTCACCTTCCAAGAGGCGGCCGCGGTGCCGTTGGTGGCCCTGGCCGCCTGGCAGGTTCTCGTCGACCGTGCCCATGTGAAGCCGGGTCAGAAGGTGCTCATCCACGCCGGTGCCGGTGGCCTCGGCTCGACAGTCATCCAGCTCGCCAAGCACCTCGGCGCCACCGTGGCGACGACCACGAACACCGACACCGAGGAACTGGTCAGGAGCCTCGGCGCGGACGTCGTCGTCGACTACACCAAGGAAGACTTCTCGAAGGTACTGTCCGACTACGACCTGGTGCTGGACTCCCTGGGCGGAGCGAACCTCGAGAAGTCGCTGACCGTGCTGAAGCCCGGCGGCCTGGCCATCAGCGTCGTCGGCCCGCCGGACGCCGGCTTCGCCAAGCAGCTCGGCGCCCCATCCTTCATGGGCCTGGTCATGAACACACTCAGCCGCAAGATCCGCAAGATGGCCAAGGCACTGCACGTGCGGTACCAGTTCTTCTTCATGCAGGCCAACGGCTCCCAGCTGCGCAAACTCGGCGCCCTCTACGACAGCGGGAAGCTCCGCCCGGTCATCGACAGCACCTTCCCGTTCGACCAGACACTCAAGGCGATGGCACACGTCGAGCAGGGCCGCACCAAGGCGGGCAAGGTCGTGGTCTCGATGGTGCCCGACAACGACTGAGACCGTGCCGGCCACAGACCCTCCGTCCGGCGCGGTCACCGGAGGGGCCGACGACGCCGTCGGCGATCCAATGGCGACTACGCTCGCGCAGAGCCGCCGCTGTAGGCATCTCGGAGCCGTTCCGCACGCCATATGGCTCGCGACACAGCGCGCCACACGGCTCCACGCCGACCCGAGCCGTGGTCAAGCCCCCGCACCCGTCGCGTGTCAGGACTGTGGTCACGGCGGACGGACCGCCACACATGCGTGGGCGCGGACATGCTCAGGACGGCAGCGGTCGTCCGCCGAGCGACGCACGTTGCCAGTTGGGAGTGCGGTCCTTGTCGACCAGGGCCGCACGGACGCCCTCCAGGAAGTCCGGCGTGCGGATGGTCGTGCGCGTGAGGGCGAGTTCGGCGCCCAGGCACTCGTGCAACGTGCGCTGCCTGCCCCGGGCCAGCAGAGCGTGAGTGATCTCCAGGCTCTGCGGCGAGGCGGACTCCAAGGCGACCAGCGCCGCTGCCGCCCAGGGGGTGTCGAGGTGGCGCAGGCGTTTCTCGATCTCGCCGAGAGTGGGCGCGCCGAACGCCCAGTCCACGTGCCCGCGTACCGCCGCCAGCCTGCTCTCCGCGACCGGGGAACGGTCGGCGAGGCGGTTCAGGACGACGTCCACCGGGTCGCCGGGGTTGTCGGCCAGGGCATCCCCGACCGTGTCGATCCCGTCCGCGGGGACGAAGTGCGTGGCCAGCCCCGTGTACAGGGCGTCGGCCGCGTCGAGCCGGTGCCCGGCCAGTCCCAGGTACATGCCGATCGCGCCGGGCAGCCGCGGCAGGAAGTAGCTGGCCCCGATGTCCGGGAAGAACCCGATCCCGGTCTCGGGCATCGCCAGCACCGCGCGCTCGGTGACGACGCGGAAGCTGCCGTGGACGGACAGACCGAGGCCGCCGCCCATGCACAGGCCGTCGATGAGCGACACGACCGGGACGGGATACTCGGCGATCCGGGCGTTGAGCCGGTACTCGGAGGCGAAGAACCGCTCACTCGCCTCGACATCCCCGGCGAGGCTGTGCTCGCGGATCGTGCGGATGTCTCCGCCTGCGCAGAACGCCTTCGTGCTGGTGCTGGCGATCACGACAGCGGACAGCGGTATGCGCTCCCACTCAGCGAGCACACGGTCGATGGCGACGACCATGCCTGTCGTCAGGGCGTTGAGCGCCTTGGGCCGGTTCAAAAGGATGCGGCCGACGCCCCGGTGGACATCGGCGAGAATCTCGACCGCAGCGGTATCAGTCATCGGTCGTCACCTCGCCGTCCGCGCGGACCTGCTGTCGTGGCCATCACGTTCCTCACTCGCCGGGTGTCAGGCGTAGATCTGCGCGTAGAGATCCTGGATCTCGTCCACGGTGGGTACGACGGGGTTGTTGGCGGGGGATCCGGACGCGAGCGCCTGCTCGGCCATGAGGGGCAACAGGCGGAACCACTCGTCCTTGTCGATGCCTTGGGCTTGGGGGGTGGGCACCTCAAGATCCTGGCACAGGGCTCGGAGCGCCTCCACGAGCCTATCGGCGGCCAAGGCGTTGCTGTCGCCGTCGGTGGCGGCTCCGAGGGCGCGGGCGCAGTCGGCGTACCGGCTCTCGGCGGCGGGCGCGGAGAACGCTGTCACCGCGGGGAAGAGCATCGCGTTCGACAGACCGTGCGCGACGTGGAAGTGAGCGCCGATCGGGCGGCTCATGCCGTGTACGAGCGCCACGCTGGAGTTGGAGAAGGCGATGCCGGCCCGGGTCGCGGCGAGCATCATCGCCTCGCGAGCCTCGAGGTCTTCCCCGTCGGCGTAGACGCGGCGGAGGTGCTGACCGATGGTCCGGATCGCGTCGAGGGCGAGGCCGTCGGAGAACGGATTGGCCTTGCGGCTCACATACGCCTCGACAGCATGGGTGAGCGCGTCGACGCCGGTGTCGGCGGTCAGCCGGGGCGGCATCGACAGAGTCAGTTCGAAGTCGACGACGGCGGCGACCGGCAGGAACGCCGGCCCCGGGCAGAGCATCTTCTCGTCCGTGGCACTGTCGGTGATGACGGTGAACTGGGTGGCCTCCGAGCCGCTGCCCGCGGTCGTCGGGACCGCGATCACCGGAAGCGCCGGGCCGAGGTTGGTGTACGGGGCCTTGTAGTCCCGCATCCGCCCGCCCTGCACGCCCAGCAGGCCGAGGGCCTTGGCGGTGTCCATCGGGCTGCCCCCGCCGAACCCGATCAGCGAGTCCGCCCCGTGCTCCCGCAGCACGGTCAGGCCCGCGTCGAGCGAGTCGGTCGTCGGATCCGGGACGGTGCCGGCGAAAAGATGCGGCTGCAGTCCAGCGGCTCCCAGCGTCGCCATCAGTCGTTCCGCCGCACCGGTCCCGGCAAGGAACGAGTCCGTCACCAACAGGGGGCGTCGCAGGCCCAGCCCCCGGACGACGTCACCCAGCTCACCGACGGCACCGCCACCGACGCGCAGGATCCGCGGGAGGGAAAGGCCGGCAACCATGGGAGCCGCTTCAGCAGGAACAGCGGGGCAGGTCGCGCCCACTGCCCTGACTGTGCGGCCCGCACCGTGTGCAAACAACCACCAATGACGCAGACCGCTTGTGCAGAAACGCAGATACGGTCGGGCCATGCGCCCCCGCTCCCCTGACGAGAACCCCGCCCCGCAACCGGCCGGCTCCCACCGCTCCGTCGATCCGCGCAAACTCCGCGCGGACGATCTGCGCTACCTGCTCGCGCTGTCCCGTACCGGACGCCTGGTGACCGCCGCCGACGCACTCGGCGTGGATCACACCACCGTGTCACGCCGTATCGCCGCATTGGAGAAGAGCATCGGCCTGCGCCTCATCGAACGGGGCGCTGAGGGATGGACGCTGACGGACATCGGAAGAGCCGTCTCGGAGTACGCGCGCGCGATCGAGGAGGCCATCGACCGCGTCGTCGACACCGTGGCAGGCCAGGACTCGCCGTCCCTTCACGGTACGGTGCGCGTCAGCGCGCCCGACGGCTTCGGCACCCTCTTCGCCACGCCCGCCCTCGTACGCGTACGCCGCCACCATCCCCAGCTCCAGGTCGAACTCATCACCGCGACACGACAGCTCGCCCTACGCCCGTCCGGTTTCGATCTCGCTCTCGTCATCGGCGTTCCCTCCAGCAGCCACCTCGTGACCGAGCACCTCACCGACTACACGCTGGGGCTCTACGCCTCCGACGACTACCTCACCGAGTACGGCCGGCCGGAGACGCCGGCCGAGCTGCGCGAGCACCCGCTCATCTTCTACATCGAGTCGATGCTGCAGGTCGGCGACCTCGACATCGAACGCCACCTTCCCGGGATGACCCCGGCATTCTCCTCGACGAACGTCTTCGCCCAGCTCGAAGCCACCCGGCAGGGCGCCGGCATCGGCGTCCTGCCGGCTTTCATGGCGCAGCGGACGCAGCTGCGCCGACTGCTCGCCGACGAGATCGACATCCGGCTCCCCATCACCCTGGCCGTCCGCCGCGAGGCCGTGACGCACCCCGCAGTACGCGCCGTATGGACCGCTCTACGGCATGAGGTCGCCGAACGGGCCGCCGAACTGATGCCGCAATGAACGCCAAGGAGTTTCCGGTGCGGTGAACGCCCGCCGATCTCACCCTCCTGTCCGGCGAGTCAAGAGGCGGCGTCGAGTGGGGAGTTCGGGCATGCTCGGACCCCGTTCGTCGGTCAGGTCATCGGCCCCGCAGTGGTGCCGTCTTCGTGGCCGGTGCACGGCTGCCTCCCCTGAGCGTGGTAGCCATGCGCGCATCGTCGGGGGCCCACGGTTCGCTCGGTGCGGCGAGTTCACCGGGTGCAACGACGGTGTCGACCGGACCGTCCTGCGGCTCGGCGGACTCGGCACAGTACGCCGGCGGCCCGCACTGGACGGGCCGCTGGCAGCCTCGCTGAGGCTCAAGTGCACCCGCAGCACAGTCCCTCCCGCTTTTGTCGGTGCAACCGCTTCGACCCAGATCAGATGCAGTCTCCGCAAGCACTCCCGGGGGACGAGCCGTACCAGACCCGGCACAGGATCAGGATCGCCCACATCGCGCCCACCGACGTACGCCGCAAGAGCCTCCTCGCATCCATGGAGTGATTCCAACTCGCCTGAGTTTACTTTCCTATACTCAGCCAGTAGCGTCATGACCAGCACGTCGTCTGAGAAGGAGCACCACCATGGGAGTAAGCCCAGAGGCACACGAGTTCGCGGAGTTCCTCGCGAGTGTGAGCGCGAAGTCGTCGACACCCGGCCTCGACCTGGCCGTCATCCGCGACATCGTCGACTCGAACCACAAGGCGTCGACCGAGCCGGAAGGCGTCAGCTACGCCGAAGTGGACGCGAACGGCGTCCCTGCTCTGTGGGCCATCCCCGAGGGCGCCGACCCCGATCGGGCGCTGCTCCACTTCCACTTCGGCGGATCCGTCACCGCCTCCATGCACTCCGACCGCAAGGCCGCGGGCCACATCGCGAAGGCGGCCGGCGCCCGCTCGCTCGTCGTGGACTTCCGCCTGGCGCCCGAGCACCCCTACCCGGCGCAGCTCGACGATGCCGAGACGGCCTACCGGTGGCTGCTCTCGCAGGGCTATGAGCCGCGGAACATCGGCAGCACGGGCCACTCGATCGGCGGCACCCTCGCGGTGATGCTGCCGCTGCGTCTGCTCGCGAAGGGCGAGGCGACCCCGGGCGCGATCGTCAGCGTCTCACCGTGGACCGACCTCACCATCCAGAACGCGTCTGTGGACGAGAACGAGGAAAGCGACAAGATGCTCAGCCGGGGCACGCTGGAGCTCTTCCGGGGAGCCTGGCTGCAGGACCCCGGCCTGGACTTCGCCGACCCCGGCATCAGCATCGCGAACGCCGATCTGACCGGCCTGCCCCCCACGACCGTCCACTACGGCGAGTACGAGACCCTCGCCGACGACGGCGCCCAACTCGGCCGCCGCCTCGCGGACTTCGAGGTCACCTCCGAGGTCCACCCGCTGCCCGAAGGGCAGCACTCGTTCGTCCTGGGCGCCGGGCGCGTACCCGAGGTGGACCAGGCGATCCAGCAGATGGGTCAGTGGCTCCGTAAGCACCTCGGCGCGTGAGCAGAAGCTGCACCTGACGGCGGGCCTGTTGACGGCCAGGCCACCGCACCACCGCCATGCCGGTGACCGGTCCGCCGGTCTCCGGCATCTTGCTCGACCATGTCGACCGGTGTGCGGTACTTGTGTCCGACACCGTTCCGCACGCAGCCCCACCACCGTCCCTCTATGCCACAAAGGAGTGCGCGATGGGAACGTACGAGGATGTCTTCCGCGCCAGTACCGAGGACCCGGAGAGCTTCTGGCTGAAGGCGGCGGAAGGCATCGACTGGGATGTCACTCCGCAACGCGCCCTGGACTCCTCGGGCGCACCGTTCTACCGCTGGTTTCCCGACGGGCGGCTCAACGTCTGTTTCAACGCGCTCGACCGGCACGTCGAAGCCGGCCGGGGTGAGCAGCCCGCGCTCGTCTACGACTCCCCCGTGACCGACACCCGGCGCACCTACACCTACGCGCAGCTGAGGGACGAGGTGGCGGCCTTCGCCGGAGCACTCGCGCAGCTCGGCGTGGGGCACGGCGACCGCGTGGTGATCTACATGCCGATGGTTCCCGAGGCCGTCGTCGCGATGCTGGCCTGTGCGCGTATCGGCGCGGTCCACTCGGTCGTCTTCGGCGGGTTCGCCCCGCGCGAACTCGCCCTCCGCATCGATGACGCGGCCCCCAAGGTGGTCGTCTCCGCCTCCTGCGGCATCGAGGGCAAGCGGGTCATCGCATACAAGCCGCTGCTGGACCGGGCGATCGAACTCGCCGTTCACAAGCCGGAGAAGTGCGTGATCCTGCAACGCCCGCAGGAGCCGGCCGCGCTGGGCCCGGACGATCTCGACTGGGCCGGTCTGGTCGCCGCCGCGCCGCCGGCCGGCTGCGTTCCCGTCCCCGCCACCGATCCCCTCTACATCCTCTACACGTCCGGAACGACCGGAAAGCCCAAGGGAGTCGTGCGTGACTGCGGCGGCTACGCGGTGGCCCTGCAGTGGTCGATGGGCGCCGTGTACGACGTGGGCCCGGGCGAGACGATGTTCACCGGCTCCGACGTCGGCTGGGTCGTCGGGCACTCCTACATCGTCTACGCGCCCCTGCTGGCCGGTGCCACGACCCTGCTGTACGAGGGCAAGCCGGTCGGCACCCCGGACGCGGGCCAGTTCTGGCGCGTCGCCGCCGAGTACCGGGTCAAGACCATGTTCACGGCGCCCACCGCCTTCCGGGCGATCAGGAAGGAGGACCCGACGGGGGCGCTCACCGCCGACTACGACCTCTCCCACCTGCGCTATCTCTTCCTGGCCGGTGAGCGGCTCGACCCCGAGACCTATCACTGGGCGAGCGCCCTGCTGGGCGTCCCGGTGATCGACCACTGGTGGCAGACGGAGACCGGCTGGCCCATCGTCGCCAACCCCGTGGGCATCGAGGCCGCTCCCCTCAAGCCCGGCTCCCCGACCCGCCCGCTGCCGGGCTGGGACGTCCGCGTCCTCGACGCTTCGGGCGAGCCGGTGCCCCCGGGCGTCGACGGTGCGATCGTCGTGCGGCTCCCCCTTCCGCCCGGCGCGCTCCCCACGCTCTGGAAGGACGACGATCGCTACGTCGCCTCCTACCTCTCCGCCTACGACGGGTACTACCTCACCGGCGACAGCGGCCACATCGACGACGACGGCTACGTCTTCGTGATGGGCCGCACCGACGACGTCATCAACGTCGCCGGACACCGGCTGTCCACTGGAAGCATGGAAGAAGCCCTGGCCGCCCACCCCGACGTCGCCGAATGCGCCGTCATCGGTGTCGCCGACGAACTCAAGGGACAGATCCCGCGTGGCTTCGTCGTCCTCAAAGCAGGCAGCAACCGCGAACCGAGCGAGGTCGAGGCCGAACTCGTCCAGCTCGTACGCGAGCGCATCGGCGCCGTCGCCTCCCTCAAGGACGTCACGGTCGTGGCAGCCCTTCCCAAGACACGTTCGGGCAAGATCCTGCGCAAGACCATGCGCGGCATCGCCGACGGCCGCGACGAACCCATCCCGTCCACGGTGGACGACCCTGGCGTCATCGAGGTCCTGCGCCCCGTCCTCCGCCGCGCCGGTCACACCCCGTGAAGGGCTGACAGCACCCTGGCCGACGGTGGGCGAGCGCGGCCGCCGGTCTTCGCGCCGCCCGGCCCGTCGGTCGGGGCGGGGATACCTTGCGATTGTGGGAACTGACGCCCATGTCTTCCTCAGCGATCTCGCTCGGGGCCTCGCACCCCGAGCGGATCAATTGGGCGACGTGGTGCTGCAACACCTGCTCGGCGAGCTTCCCGACGTGTGGAAGCACGAGGACATCGCCGCCGTGGCGCCAGTGGCGTTGTCCGAACACATCGCCGCCGTACTGGATTTCCTCGAGCGCGGCCTTGGTATGACCGAGGTCAGGACGCCACCCGCCGCCATCGAGTTCGCCTGTGAACCACCCGCACCGCGCAGGAACTGGCGGACGTCGGTGCCGACCACCTCGCGGACCTCGTCACCGTCGACCTCCTCTCCTCCGCCCTCCAGGAGGAGGGACGTACCCGGTGGCCGGTCCTGCGACGCTCCGCCGCATCGCCCCAGGCTGCCTCGAACGACTCCGAACAGCCCCTCCGGCTCCGCCTTCACCGCCGACGACGTCCCCCCATGGCTGGCGATGTCGGCGGACCACGAGCCCGCCCTGCTCGCCCTGCTCGCCCTGCGCGCCCTGCGCCTCCACTCCATGCTCCTGATCCCGCTGTGGGCCCGCGGAAGCCCGCTGGGATTCGCACAGTTCGTCCGCCGTCAAACGGCGGAGCCCTTCGACGACGACGAGCTGCTTCTGGCCCAGGAGATCGCGTCCAGAGCGGCGGTGAACATCGACAACGCCCGTCGCTACACAGAGGGCGTTCTTTTAGTCAGCACCAAACCAGCACGGGAGTCAGCACCCCACCACCAAATCACGCCCGAACAGTGCAACTCGGACAGTGCTTTCGCGGGCCCTATGGAGGCTTTCGTAGAGGCTCCGGCCACGCCCTCATGGTGGCCGCACGCACCTCCGGACGCAGAACTATGGTGCCCCACCACATGTGCCACTGACCTGCGCATTCCTACGGTATGGCGACACACAAACGTCCCCGCCAACCGCATGGAAGTGGTGCCGATGTCCTCCCCCGCGACCGCTCCCCCCTCCCGAGAAACCCCCGCCAGCCTCAAGCGCATCGTCGCCGCGAGCCTCATCGGCACCACCATCGAGTGGTACGACTTCTTCCTCTACGGTTCCGCCGCGGCCCTCGTCTTCAACAAGCTGTTCTTCCCCGGCTCCGATCCCCTGGTCGGCACACTTCTGTCGTTCCTGACGTACGCCGTCGGATTCGCGGCCCGTCCGCTGGGCGCGCTCGTCTTCGGGCACTACGGGGACCGGCTCGGGCGCAAGAAGCTGCTGGTGCTGAGCCTGCTGCTGATGGGCGGTGCGACCTTCGCGATCGGCCTCCTGCCGACCCACGCCACGATCGGTACGGCCGCTCCGGTGCTGCTGACCGTGCTGCGTCTGGTGCAGGGCTTCGCTCTGGGCGGCGAGTGGGGCGGGGCGGTTCTGCTGGTGTCCGAACACGGGGACGCGCGCCGGCGTGGCTTCTGGGCGTCGTGGCCGCAGACCGGGGCGCCCGCGGGGCAACTCCTCGCGACGGGCGTGCTGTCGTTGCTGACCGCCGTCCTGTCGGATGCCGCCTTCGGCAGCTGGGGCTGGCGGATTCCGTTCCTGCTCTCCGGTGTGCTGGTGATCGTCGGTTTGTGGATTCGTCTGTCTGTCGATGAATCGCCTGTCTTCAAGGAGGCGTTGGCGCAGGCCGAGGCCCGCAAGGCGGCACGGCCCACCGACACGGAGAAGCTGCCCGTCGTCTCGGTGCTGCGCCACCACTGGCGGGACGTCCTGGTGGCGATGGGCGCGCGCATGGCGGAGAACATCAGCTACTACGTGATCACCGCGTTCATCCTCGTCTACGCCACCACTTCGGCCGGCGTCTCCAAGCAGACCGCGCTCAACTCGGTGCTCATCGCCTCGGCCGTGCACTTCGCGGTCATCCCGGGCTGGGGCGCGCTGTCGGACCGGATCGGCCGCCGTCCCGTGTATCTGCTGGGCGCTGTCGGCGTAGGCCTGTGGATGTTCCCGTTCTTCTCGCTCATCGACACCGGCGGCTTCGGCAACATGATCCTCGCGGTGACCGTGGGCCTGGTGCTGCACGGCGCGATGTACGCACCCCAGGCCGCCTTCTTCTCCGAGATGTTCGCGACCCGGATGCGCTACTCCGGAGCCTCCATCGGCGCCCAGTTCGCCTCGGTCGCGGCGGGCGCGCCCGCACCGTTGATCGCCACGGCACTGCTGTCGGACTACGGGAGTTCGACGCCCATCGCGCTGTACGTCATCGGCGCGGCCGTCCTGACGGTCGTCGCCGTGGCAGCGGCCAAGGAGACCCGCAACCGGGACCTGGCCGAGGTCGAGCCCGCCGCCGACGCGGAGCCGGTGGCGGCCCGGGCCGCGGACGCTCGTCCTGTCTGACCCTCCCCGGAACCGGCCCCCGTACGCCCGTGCGTACGGGGGTCAGTGCTGCACTCTGTCCGACAACCGGTGCAGCCGCAGGGCGAGTTGGATCTCCAGGGCACGCGCGGGGCTCTGCCAGTCGTCGCCGAGGAGACGGCCGACCCGTTCCAGGCGCTGGGCGACCGTGTTCACGTGGACATGCAGCTCGTCCTTCGTTCGGGCCGGGCTCATCCCGCAGGCGAAGTAGGCGTCGAGGGTGCGCACCAGGTCGGTGCCGCGCCGTTCGTCGTACGCGACGACCTGGCCGATCGTACGGTCGACGAAACCGCCGATGTCCCGGTCCCCGGCGAGCAGCAGCCCCAGGAAGCCGAAGTCCTCCGCCGCGGCCCCGTCGCCGACGCGGCCGAGGAGTCTCAGGGCGTCGAGACAGCGTCGGCCTTCCTCGTAGGCGGCGGCCACGGCGTCCGGGTGGGCGGCGAGGTCCCCGACCGGGGCGGAGGCGCCGACGGTGACCGACTCGTGCACGGCGGTGCCGAGGTGGCGGGCGGTGCGGCGGGCCAGCTCCGTCGCGGTGTCGCCGGGTTCCAGGGGCAGCAGCAGGACGGTGCCGCCGTCACGGGCGGCGGCCAGGCCGTGCCGGGTGGCGGCGAGGTGGGACGCGGCGGACCACAGGCGTCTGCGGGAGGCCGCTTCCTGATCGGCGTCGGCCGCGGCGACGTCCAGGCGGGCGGCGAGGACGACATGGCCGGCGTCCAGGTCGGCGTGCAGCCGGGACGCGCGCTCGCGCAGGAGGCGCGGGTCGCGGTCACGGGCATCGAGGAGGTCGTCCAGCAGTTCGCCGCGCACGCGTTGCTCCGCTTCTGCCGCGGAGCGCCGGGCGAGCAGCAGCAGCGAGGTGACCATGGCGGCACGCTCCAGGGTTCGCTGGTCGACGGGGTCGAGCCCGGGATGTCCGCGCAGCACGAGCGCGCCGAGGAGTTCACCGCCTGCGGCGACGGCCGCGATCCAGTCGTCCGCATGTCGCACCGCGTGTCCCTCGGCACGGGACACCTCCAGGGCCTCGGCGGGAGCGGTGGCGGCCTCGCTGAACTCGACCGTGCCGTCGAGGACTTCGGAGACGGCGGCGGCCACGTCGTGGACCCCTCCGCCGCGCAGTACGAGTTCGGCGAGCCGGTCGTGGACGTCGGAGGCACGCTCGATGACCCCGCTGCGGTCCCGGATGATCTCGTTGGCGCGCTCCAGGCCGGCGAGGGCCGAACGGGTCTCGGTGAGGAGGTTCGCGGTGTCGATGGCGGCCGCGGCCAGCGCGGCGAAGGAGCCGAGCAGCGCGATCTGCTCCCGCTCGAAGACCCGTGCTCGCCGGTCCGCCGCGAAGAGAACGCCGATGACATGGTGCCCCAGCATCAGCGGCACGCCGAGGATGGCGACCAGGCCTTCGTCCCGTACTCCCGTGTCGATGGCGTGGGTGTGCTGGAAGCGGTCGTCCTTGAAGTAGTCGTCGGTGACGTACGGACGAGCGGTCTGGGCGACGAGGCCGCCGAGGCCCTCCCCCATCCCGAGCCGCAACTGCTGGAAGCGGGCCGCGACCGAGCCCTCGGTGACCCGCATGTAGGTGTCTTCCCGCACCGGGTCGTTCAGACTGAGGTAGGCGACGTCGGTGCCGAGCAGCGACCGGGCGCGCTGCACGATCGCCTGCAGCACCGCGTCCAGGTCGCGCAGCCCGGCCAGGTCGTGGGCGGTCTCGAAGAGCGCGGACAACTCTGCCTCCCGCCGGCGCCGCCCCTCAAGCTCCGAGCGCACGCGCAGCGCGAGCAGCTTGGCCTGCTCCAGCGCGACGATCCGCTCGGCCGGCCGCCCCTCGGCGCGGGCGAGCAGCACCGGCTGCTCGTAGGCGTCGGCGGACGCGCCGCGGGCGAGCAGCTCCAGGAACGGCGCCTCGGCGCCGCCTGCCGACGCTGCCGCGGCGGCGTCGGAACGCTCGGCGGACTGCACGTGATCGCGGGACATGCTCACAGGATTCACCATCACCCGACCGCCCCGTCAGCCCTGTGGAAAACTCCGCGGGGCGAGCGGAGCCGCCCCGGTCAGTGCGCGGTCCAGCCGCCGTCGAGGACAAGCGAGGTGCCCGTCACGAAGGAGGCCTGCGGGCTGCACAGGTACGCCACGGCCTCCGCGACCTCGTCGGGCTCGATCAGCCGCTTGAGTGCGCTGTCCTGCAGCAGCACCTCGGTGAGCACCCGCTCCTCGGGGAGGCCGTGCGCCCGAGCCTGGTCGGCGAGCTGCTTCTCGACCAGTGGGGTGCGCACATAGGCGGGGTTCACACAGTTCGAGGTGACCCCATGGGGTGCACCTTCGAGGGCGGCCGTCTTGGACAGCCCCTCCAGTCCGTGTTTGGCGGCCACATAGGCGGACTTGTAGGCCGAGGCGCGCAGACCGTGGACGGAGGACACGTTGACGATACGGCCCCACCCCTGCCCGTACATGTGGGGCAGCGCGCCCCGGATGAGCCGGAACGGCGCCTCCAGCATCACGGTGAGCACTGTGTGGAAGGCCTCGGGCGGGAACTCCTCGATGGGGCGCACCAGTTGCAGCCCGGCGTTGTTGACGAGGACGTCGGTTCCCGCGGCGGCGAGTTCGGCGGCGTCCAGGTCGGTGAGGTCGAGGACGTGCGGTTCGAGGGTCCCGGCGAGCCCCTGGGACCGCTCGGCGAGGGCCTCGAGACCCGCGGCGTCCCGGTCGACCGCTCTCACCTTGGCTCCGGCGGCCGCGAGCCGCAGCGCACAGGCGCGGCCAATGCCGCCGGCGGCGCCGGTGACGAGGGCGGTGCGGCCGCCGAGGTCGAGCGTGGGGGCGGGGGCGCCGTGGGGGCCCGGGAGGGCACTGCTAGCGGTCATGCCTCGACCCTAGGCAGCACCGGAGCCCCGACCCATGTGGTCACCACCCACACTTCACTCGAAACTCGTGGCGTCGAACCATGTGGGTGTGTCCGACAGCGCCTGCTTGATCCTGAGGTGTGCGAACTCGTTCAGCTCGGGCATGGCGTCCACCGCGAACCACCCCACCTCCAGCGACTCGTCGTCGTTCACCCGTGCCTCGCCGCCCAGGGCCCGGCAGCGGAACGAGATGTCCATGTACTGGCACACGTCGCCGTTGTCGTAGGTGACCGGCTTCAGCGACTGGACGACGATCACCCGCTCCACCTCGCAGTGGACCCCCGTCTCCTCCTCCACCTCGCGCACCGCGCAGGCCGCGGGCTGCTCACCCGGCTCCGGGATGCCTCCGATCAGTGACCACTTGCGGGTGTCGGAACGGCGGTTGAGCAGCACTCTGCCCTCGTCGTCGAAGACGACGGCGCTGACACCGGGCAGCCACAGCAGATCGTGGCCGATGGAGGTCCGGAGCGTACGGATGAAGTCAGGAGTAGCCATGGCCTCGACCCTAACGGGCCGGTTCCCTCGCTCTGGCGGTCGTCCCCGGGCGCCCGGCGGGCGTACGGCTACACGTCACCGGCGCGTCGCCCGCGCACACCGGCTCCGATGGCCCAGCCGAGTCCCCCCACCGCGACCAGCACCAGGGCGATCTCCGGCAGGATGCCCAGCTGTGTGGCGGGCGTCTGCGAGGAGCGCAGAGGGACCTTCTGGACCAGCGAGTCGGCGACGAACATGCCGGTCTTCTGCGTGATCTTCCCGTCCGGCATGATGATCGCGCTGACGCCGCTGGTCACCGGCACGGTGACGGTCCGGCTGTGCTCCACGGCGCGGACGCGGGACATGGCGAGCTGCTGGTAGGTCATCTCACTGTGGTCGAAGGTCGCGTTGTTGCTGGGCACGGAGATCATCTGCGCGCCGTCGGTGACCTCGGAGCGCACGGCCCAGTCGAAGGCGGCCTCGTAACAGGTGACCAGGCCGACCTTGGCGCCGTCCATGTCGAACACACCCGGCTTGCTGCCCCGGCTGAAGTCCTGGCGGACCATCGATGTCCAGTTGCTGTTGATCGCCCCGATGAGGGAGCGCAGCGGGAGGTACTCGCCGAAGGGCTGGATCTGCCGCTTGTCGTAGGTGTCGACGGGGCCCTTGGCCGGGTCCCACAGAATCTGCTCGTTGTAGAGCTTGCCGTCCCGCTCCACGACGCCGCCGACGGAGATCGGCACGCCGATCGCCTTGGCCGCCTCGTCGATGACGGTGCGTGCGTCGGCGTTGGCGAAGGGGTCGATGTCGGAGGAGTTCTCCG
This sequence comes from Streptomyces sp. MMG1533, assembly GCF_001279775.1. Classification (GTDB taxonomy): domain Bacteria; phylum Actinomycetota; class Actinomycetes; order Streptomycetales; family Streptomycetaceae; genus Streptomyces. Next base: position 59,702 of record NZ_LGDG01000249.1, read on the forward strand.
GCCACAGGACGAAGTCGGGCTTGGCGACCTTGCCCGCCTTGACCTCGGCGGCCAGCCGCTCGGTCTCGCGCGCGTGGTAGTCGAGCACGGCCCGCCGCTGGGCGTTGAACTCCAGCCCCGCACGCGGCACGTTGCCCTGGATGACCGCGACGGTCACCGTGCCGTCCTCGGCCTTGTCGCTCACCAGCGGCCGGGCGGCCACCGCTCCCGCCACGGGCACGGCCACGCTCAGCAGGGCGACGGCCGCCGCGGACCGCCGTACCGTGCGCGTGCGCCGCCCCTCGACGACCAGGCGTACGGCCTCGCACAGACCGAAGCCGCACAGGACGACCGCGAAGCCGAGCACCGGGGTGCCGCCCACAGCCGCCAGCGGCAGGAACACGCCGTCCGCCTGACCGAACGCGATCTTGCCCCAGGGGAACCCGTTGAACGGCACGCGCGCGCGTGCCGCCTCGCCGGCGATCCAGATCGCACCCGCCCACACCGGCCAGCCCGGCAGCTTCGACACCGCGGCGACCCCCGCGCCGACCAAGGCGACGAAGATCGCCTCGATCACGACCAGCGCGATCCACGGGCCGGGGCCGACCTCCACCCCGGTCCACACCAGCAGCGGCAGCAGGAAACCCAGGCCGAAGAGGTAGCCGAGACCGAGGCCCGCCTTCCAGCCACGGCCGCGCAGCACCCAGCCGAAGACGGCGAAGGCGGGCAGGGCCAGCCACCACAGGGTGCGCGGCGGGAAACTGACGTAGAGCAGCACTCCGGAGAGCGCGGCTGCGGCGGCCGGGACGAGACGACGCAGGAGCCGCGCCCCGCGCGATGGGGGCGCGGTCGAGGGCTGTACCTGGTCCGACTCGTCCACGGAGGTTGCGGTGACGGTCACCTGGGGAGTGTACGGCGGCCGGCCTCGGAGCCGACAGCGCGGTCCGCCCGGCCGCAGCGGACACCGTGCGGCACATCGGGCGCATCGTTCCTGCGCAACTCGGTCCAACTCGTCCACAAACCGGCCATCAGCCGTTACGGTATGCCGGAGTCCTTGCCGTACGGGCCGGTAACGCCCGTGGCGGCCGGGATCGTCACAGGTCGGGGGCGACCGGGTTCGGGGGGCGGGGTGGGTTCCACGGGTATGACGTCTGTGGCGGGGGCCGGTGGGGACGGCGGCAGCGGAAAAACTTTTTAGGGCAGGGGGGGGGGGG
>NZ_LGDG01000250.1 GCF_001279775.1 Streptomyces sp. MMG1533
GGGGGGGGGGGAGGAGGGGGGGGGGCGGGGGGGGGGAGGGGGGGGGGAAGGGGGGGGGGGGGGGGGACGGGGGAGCCGGATCGGGCTGAGCGTGTGCCTGTGCCTGCGGCCGTGTCTGTGGCTGTTGTTGTCCGTGGCGGGGCTGTGGGGTGGGTGCCTGGGGGGAGTGGGTGGCAGCGGTCTGCGGGGGCGGCAGGTGGAAGCTGCCCGTGTCCGACATGGTGGGCGGTTGCGTGGGGGCGGACGGCTGCGGGGGGACGGCGGGTGGGGCCGGCGCGGGGGTGGGCCGCGACGGGGTTGCGCCTGCAGGAGCCGATGTCCACCCGGTCCCTTGCCGGTGATCGGGGGACACGGCCCCTGCGCCCGGGCCGACTGGATCGGCTGTGCTCGGCTCGGGCGGGGGTGCGAAGCCTGTACCGGGGATCGGGGGTGCGTGGCCCGAGCCGATCTGGGCGCCCATGGAGTCCGTGCCCGGGGCGGGCGCGAAAGGGGCAGTGCCGGGGCGGGCGGCCATGGGGGCGTTGCTTTGTCGTGCGGTGCTCTGTCGTGCGGCCGACGCAGCACCGCCCGATCCGGATCCCGAGGGCACATCTTCCGGCAAAGAGGACGCGTGCCCTTCCTCCGGGCGGAAACGGAAGGGGATGCCTGCGGCTTCGGGCGGGGCGGGCGGAGCTGCGCCGGGGCCGAGGTGCGCACCATCCCCCGCTGTGGACGAGACACCACCGCCGGCCGGCCCGGCGGCACCATCTGGCGGCGCGGCTGCTCCTTCCACCGGCCAAGGGCCCGCTGCCGACCCGGCAGCTCCCTCCAGAGGCGAGGGTGCCTCCACCTGCCCGGCCCCATCCTCCACAGGCCGGGGCCCAACTGCCGGATCGGCAGCGCCCACCACCGACCGAACTCCCTCTGCCGAAGGGGAGGTTCCCTCTGCCGGCCACCGCGAAGTCGCCCCCGTCTCCACGCCCGGTGCCCGCTTGAGTGGGCCGGTAGGGGCGAAGCCGGGTGGCAGCGGCCCGAGTTGGTCGAAGATTTCGATGGTCTCGTCGTCGGGGCCGGGTTCCGGAAGGAGTTCGGCGGCCGAGGCCAGTGCCTTGCGCGCTCCGGTGGCCGTGCGGAAGCGGGCGTGTGGGTCGGGCTGGAGGAGAGAGGACACGACCTGCCACAGCGGGTCGGGAATGCCCTGTGGGGCGCTCGGTGTGCCGTGCGCGGTGAAGTACTGGATGAGGGCCTTGGCGTCCGGCTTGGCGCCCTCCAGGAGATACAGCGCGGTCAGCCCCACGGCGAACAGGTCCGCGGGGAAGTCCGGTTCGGCGCCCATCATCTGCTCGGGCGCGAGATAGCCGGGCGTACCGACCACGAGGTTGGTCTCCGTCAGGCGCGGTTCGCCCAGCCGCATCGCGATGCCGAAATCGGACAGGCGTAGCCGGGGGCGGCCCGTGCCGGTGGCTTCGAGGAGCACGTTGGCGGGCTTGACGTCGCGGTGGACGACACCTTCCGCGTGAACCGCGGCGAGCCCGGCCAGGAGCTGGTCGAGCAGGGTGCAGACAAAGGCGGGTGGGAGAGGGCCGTAGTCGCCGATCAGGTGGACCAGCGAACCGCCGGCGACCAGGTCCATCGTGAACAGGACCTTGTCGTCGTCGGCGGCCCAGCTGGCGGGCGCGAGTACATGGGGATGGTCGATCCGCAGCGCCTGTTCACGGACGAAGCGCAACAGCGCGTGCGCGTCGCTCTGTTGCAGAACCTTGGCGGCGACGTACCGGCGGCGGCGGTGGTCCCAGGCGCGCCAGACGGCGCCCACTCCTCCGCGTCCGATCGGATCGGCCAGTTCGTACCGGCCGGCGAAGACCTCACCCATGGCTGTGCGTCGCCCCTCCCCCTTCGGTTACCCCCTTGCTTCTCCCTGCTTCCCCCGTGATGAGCGATACGACCCCTCTCGCGCCCTCGTCGATTCGGGACACACCCCCGCGTGTCCCGTCGGCGAGGGACACGGCCCCCTCGCGTTCCTCCTCGGCCGTCGGCCCGGCTGCCGAACCCCCTTCGGTGGCCGGGCCGCCGGTTCAGCTCTGGTGGGACTGGTAGTGCGTGACCGCGTCGGAGGTGCGGCCGGCGCCGTACACCCGGAGGAACTCTGCCAGTTCCGGGTGGGTCGGGGCGAGAGTGTCGGCCGCCTCGATGATGTCTCCCGCGGCCGCCACCGAGCGCAGCAGCGACTGGATCTCGCGGACCACCCGCTTGACCGTGGGCGCTCCCGAACTGCTGGTCGTCTGTGTGGTGTTGCTGAGCACCGAACCCCCCTGCGACTTCTTGATCTCGTCCATGCGGTCGGTCGCCTCGGCCGCGCTGACGCTGCCGTCCGCGACCTGCCCCGCCAGGTCCTGGAGCAGTTGCACCCGCTGGACCACGGCAGGATTGCCGATCTTCGCCCGCTGGCCGCTCATCAGCTGCGACAGCATCGGTGCGGACAGTCCCAGGACCCCCGCGAGACGAGCCTGGTTGAGTCCAAGATCGTCTATGAGCTTACGGAAGAGCGCCCCCAGCGGCTCCCCATACCAGTTCCGCTGCAGTTCCCGCGCTCTTGCGGTGGCTTCCTGCTGTGCGGCGTCCATTGCGTCTCCCCATCGCTTCCCCAAAAACGGTGGTTCGCTGTAGCGAACCACGCCGAGCATCTTACGGAGAGTGGTCTTCCACGGGGACCCCCAATCTTTTTGCGAGATCCCGGGGGTGACCCGGTACTCTGGTCTGCGTCGCCACCCGGTACGCGGTTCTTCCGGGCGGGCGACCACTTTTCGGGGCCTTAGCTCAGTTGGTAGAGCGCTGTCTTTGCATGGCAGATGTCAGGGGTTCGACTCCCCTAGGCTCCACTCACGTAAAACGCCCCCTGATCTGCGGAAACGCAGTTTCGGGGGGCGTTTTGGCGGAAGGCGTCGATGCCCGCGTACTCCTCCTCCGGCCAGATCTGATGGCAGTGCAGGACGACGGGGTCGTCTTCGGCGAGGGCGCGCTGCTCGCCGTCGGCCGCGTCCGGTTGTGCCGGAGGTACGTGACACCCGTGTACGTCGTCCCGATGGCTTCTCCGGTCGGAACCATCACCTGGTACGGGCGAAATCAACTCGCCGACGGCGCGGACCACTGCGCTGGATGGTCGTGACGGTACGCGCAACTCACTTGTAGTACCGCGGAATTCGGAGCGGCGGGCAAGCGGGCACTGTTTCACGTGAAACCGCGCAACCCGTGACGCGCTCGAGACCGCTGTGGGGCGGAGGACTCAATTGGTCCTCCGCCCCACAGCAAGAGCCTTGCTCAGCCGCGGTCGTCGCGGTGTGCTGCCTCCTCCTCGGCCTCCTTGGCCTGCACCTCCGGGTCGAGTACGGCCTGTCCGGTGCCGTCGACCGAGGTCAGGCGGCTCGACTCCGGTACCTCCGTCGCAGCGGGCGGCTCGACCAGCCAGTCAGGGTTGGCCTGCTTGTCCCACCACTTCCAGGCGGCGAAGGCGCCGCCTGCGACCAGGCCCGCCACCGCCAGCGCCTTGGCGAGCCGGCCGGCCCGCGCCCGCCGCTCGTGCTTGCGGACCAGCTTCTGGATCTCCTTGGGCGAGACCTGGCCCCGTAGCGCGGCCAGCGCGGCCGCACTACGGGCAGCGGCCTCGTCGCGAACGGGACCGGTCGCGGCCACCGCCTGCTCGATTCGCGGTCGGGAGTAGTCGGCTGCCTGCTTGGCGGCCTTACGGGTACGGGTCGCGGCCTCGTGGGCGGCCTGGTCGACCTTCGGCGGGACATGTGCGAGAGCCTGCGAACGGGCTGACTCCAGACGCGGCGCGAGATGGGCGTCGTACTGGACACGAGCCTGTTCGGCGGCCTGCGACACCTTCGGCGCGAGCCGTACGCGCGCCTCCTGTGCGTAGTGCGCGGCCCGGTCCTTGGCCGTGTCGGCGTAGGGCGCCACCACTTCCGCGGCGTGCATCACGCTGTCCTTCGCCGAGCCGGTCGCGGCGCGCACGCTGTCGATGCGGGTCACGGGTTCCTCCTCCTCGGTGGCGTACGGTATTTCGACTTTCCACCCTTTTACGGATCATGCCTGTCCGGCAGCCCCGGGGCATGTGAGGGCGGGCATCCGGGTCACAGACACAGACTCCGGACGATCTCCCATCAAGGAATGCTCAAGATCCGATCACGTGCAATAGCGGATGAATACAGGGCAACAGGAGCTTGTCGTCGACAATGCCACGGATCGCCGCCAGACGCCCCCGGCCCGGGGCCACTCGACCGGATTTCTGCATGCGAAAACGCCGCACGCCCGGCGCACGGGCGGGTGCCGGGCGACGCACGGCACGAACCGTGCAAGGATCGGAAGGGCACAGAAGGACAACGGAAGGCAGATCGTGGCCGAGCAGCTTTACGCCACCCTGAAGACGAACCACGGCGATATCGAAGTCCGGCTCCTGCCGAACCACGCCCCCAAGACGGTCCGCAACTTCGTCGAACTCGCCCAGGGCGAGCGCGAGTGGACCCACCCCGCCACCGGCGAGAAGTCCACCAAGAAGCTCTACGACGGTACGGTCTTCCACCGTGTGATCAGCGGCTTCATGATCCAGGGCGGCGACCCGCTCGGCACCGGCATCGGCGGCCCGGGCTACGAGTTCGAGGACGAGTTCCACCCGGACCTCTCCTTCAACAAGCCCTACCTGCTGGCCATGGCCAACGCCGGCCCGGGCACCAACGGCTCGCAGTTCTTCGTCACCGTCTCCCCGACGGCCTGGCTGAACCGCAAGCACACCATCTTCGGCGAGGTCACCGACCCGGCGAGCCAGAAGGTCGTGGACGCGATCGCCACCGTCCCGACCACGCGCCCGAACGACCGCCCGGTCAAGGACGTCGTCATCGAATCGGTCGTCATCGAGAACCGCGAGGGCTGAGACCCCCGAAGGCCCCGCGATCCGCGCGACCGGTAACCTCTCCGGCCTGCGCGAAAGGACCGCGCGAAGGGAACCAAACGCCCCGTTCATCCGTAAGGATGGACGGGGCGGTGCATGTGCGTACGACGACTTAGGGGATGTCATGGACCAGGCGGCAGGCAGTTCGCAGGACGCCCAGAGCGCGCCCGGCTGCTACCGGCACCCGGACCGCGAGACCGGCATCCGCTGCACCCGCTGCGAGAAGCCGATCTGCCCCGAGTGCATGGTCAGCGCCTCCGTCGGCTTCCAGTGCCCCGACTGCGTCCGCGGCGGCTCCGGCACCGGCCACGCCCGCACCGCCACCCAGCCCCGCACCATCGCCGGCGGCACCATCGCGGCCGACCCCCGGCTGATCACCAAGATCCTCGTCGGCATCAACCTCGCGGTGTTCATCGCGGTCCAGGCGTCGACGTCGCTCCTGAACGACCTGGTCCTCATCGGTGCCTGGCCGCCCGCCCCCTTCGCGCCCACCGAGGGCGTCGCCGGCGGCGAGTGGTACCGCCTGGTCACCTCGATGTTCACGCACCAGGAGATCTGGCACATCGCGTTCAACATGCTCAGCCTGTGGTGGCTCGGCGGCCCTCTGGAAGCGGCCCTCGGCCGAGCCCGCTACCTGGCCCTCTACTTCGTCTCGGGCCTCGCCGGCAGTGCCCTCGCCTACCTGCTCGCCTCCCCGAGCACGGCCACCCTCGGAGCCTCCGGCGCCATCTTCGGCCTCTTCGGCGCCACCGCCGTCCTCATGCGCCGCCTCAACTACGACCTGCGGCCGATCATCGCCCTGCTGGTGATCAACCTCATCTTCACTTTCAACCCGGGCTTCAACATCTCCTGGCAGGCCCACATCGGCGGCCTCGTCGCCGGCGTCATCACCGGCTACGCCATGGTCCACGCCCCGCGCGAACGCCGCGCGCTGGTCCAGTACGGCACCTGTGCGCTGGTCCTGGCCGTGATCGTGATCATGACGCTGCTGAGGACCGCGCAGCTCACCTGAGCCGTGCGTTCCTGCAGCTGAGCGGGCTTTGTCCACAGTGCGTGGCGAGTCCTGTGCATACCGTGCGGGAACAGCTGTGCCCCCTGTCGCTGACCTGTGTTTTCGCAGGTCAGGCAGGGGGCGAACATGCCTTCGGTTACCGGTGTGTCAGTCGTACCGGCGTCAACACTCGATGGGTTATCCACAGATCGTCGTCTTTTCCCCAGCGAGCTGTGGAAATTTCTGCAGGGCTGTGGATAACTCAGCGGATAGCCCTGGGCAGAGCTACTTCCACTGCGTGGAGACGCCGAACCCGGCCGCGATGAAGCCGAAGCCCACCACGATGTTCCAGTTGTTCAGGGAGTCGATCGGCAGCGAACCGTCAGTCACGTAGAAGATGACGATCCAGACGAGGCCGATGAGGAACATGGCCAGCATCACGGGTGCGACCCAGGAGCGGCTGTTCAGGTTGATGGTGGTCGCCTGCTTCGCCGGGGGCGGCGTGTAGTCGGCCTTCTTGCGGATACGTGACTTCGGCACGAGGGTCTCTCCTGTCGATGCGCTGCGTGGCCGCGCAGGGAACTGGGGCGGGCTCCGGGGCAGCGTACAAGGGGACACTTAGTGCTCCCCCGGGCGTCCGTTAGCGTAGTGCTTCCGCGGCGCCGAAGGAGATAAGGGTACGTTGACCAATTCTGCCGACTCCCCCGGGACGGGATCCAGTCCTGCCGGCCGGCGAGGTTTCCGGCCCGTGCGGGTGCTCACGGCATGCGTCTTCGCGCTCGCGGGGCTCATTTTCTTCACGAGTTTCAATACGGCCAAGGGCACCAATATCCGGACGGACACGTCCTTGCTGAAGCTGTCGGACCTCATCCACGAGCGCAGCCAGAAGAACGGCGAGCTGGACGAGTCCAACGGTGCCCTGCGGCGCGACATCGAGTCGCTCGCCGAGCGCGACGACGGCAGTACCAAGGCCGAGGACGACAAGCTCGCGGCCCTGGAGGAGAACGCGGGCACGCAGAAGCTCACGGGCAAGGCGATCTCGGTGACCCTCAACGACGCCCCGCCGGACGCGACGGCCAAGCTCCCCGGCTATCCCGAGCCGCAGCCCGACTACCTGGTCATCCACCAGCAGGATCTCCAGGCCGTGGTGAACGCCCTGTGGCAGGGCGGGGCCAAGGGCATCAAGGTCATGGACCAGCGGCTGATCTCGACCAGCGCCGTGCGCTGCGTGGGCAACACGCTGATCCTGCAGGGCCGCGTCTACTCACCGCCGTACAAGATCACGGCGGTCGGCGACCCGGACGCCTTGCAGAAGGCGCTGGCGGAGAGTGCGTCGATCCAGAACTACATGGTGTACGTCAACGTGTACGGGCTCGGCTGGAAAGTCGAGGAGGACGGGGCGGTGACTCTGCCCGGCTACTCGGGCACAGTGGATCTGCAGTACGCGAAGCCCGTGGAGTGAGTCCCGAGTAGGCCCCTCAGGAGCTGCCGGTGCGCGTCGTCGTCAGGTCGGTCAGTGAGTTGTGCATCACCGTCGGCGCCCTGATCGTGCTGTTCGTCGTCTATGTGCTGTTCTGGACCGGTGTGAAGGCCGACCATGTGATGGACGACCAGATCGACCGGTTACAGAACCAGTGGGCGCAGGAGCCCGTGCGGCCCACCGCTTCGGCCAGTGCCTCCGAGAGTCCGTCCGAGCCGGTGTCGTACAAGGCGGGCAAGCCTTTCGCGATCATGTACATCCCGCGCCTTGGTTTCACGTGGAACAAGCCGGTCCTGGAGAACACCGCCACCGACACCCTGAAGAAGGGCCTCGGGCACTACGCGCGCACCGCGCAACTCGGCCAGAAGGGGAACTTCGCGGTCGCCGGCCATCGGCGTACGTACGGGGACCCCTTCAAGGACTTTCCGAAGCTGCGGCGGGGTGATGCGGTCGTGCTGACGGACGGGACCACCTGGTTCACGTATCGGATCGACAAAGGCCCCTACAAAACCGTGCCCTCGGACGTCGAGGTGATCGACCCTGTGCCACGTAAGTCGGGGTATACGCGCCCGGGCCGCTACCTCACACTGACCACGTGCGATCCGGAGTGGGGGCACAGCCACCGGCTGATCGTCTGGGCGCATCTTGACTCCACACAGCCTGTGGAGGCAGGGAAACCAGCGGCGCTGCGCCGTTAGTCTGGTGCGGTACGGCGTGAGTCTGGTGCCGTGGTGCGACGGAAGGGACGGCATGTACGGCTGGATCTGGCGGCATCTGCCGGGGAACGCGTGGGTGAAGGCGTTTGTCTCACTCGTGCTGGTCGTTGCTGGGGTCTACGTCCTGTTCCAGTACGTCTTCCCGTGGGCCGAGCCGCTGCTGCCCTTCAACGATGTGACGGTGGACAACCAGTGAGTGCGCGGATTCTCGTCGTCGACAACTACGACAGCTTCGTCTTCAACCTGGTCCAGTACCTGTACCAGCTGGGCGCCGAGTGCGAGGTGCTGCGCAACGACGAGGTGTCGACGGCGCACGCCCAGGACGGCTTCGACGGCGTGCTGCTGTCGCCGGGGCCGGGGACGCCCGAGGAGGCCGGGGTCTGCATCGAGATGGTGCGGCACTGCGCGGCGACCGGTGTGCCCGTGTTCGGTGTGTGCCTGGGCATGCAGTCGATGCAGGTGGCCTACGGCGGTGTCGTGGACCGTGCACCCGAGCTGCTGCACGGCAAGACCTCGCTGGTCGAGCACGAGGGCAGGGGCGTCTTCGCCGGGCTGCCGACGCCCTTCACCGCGACCCGGTACCACTCGCTGGCCGCCGAGCCGGCGACGGTTCCGGCCGAGCTGGAGGTCACCGCCCGTACCCACGACGGCATCATCATGGGCCTGCGCCACCGGGAACTGCCCGTCGAGGGTGTGCAGTTCCATCCCGAGTCGGTGCTGACGGAGCACGGGCACCGGATGCTGGCCAACTGGCTCGTGGAGTGCGGGGACCAGGGCGCGGTGGCGAGGTCGGCGGGGCTCGCCCCGGTGGTGGGCAGGGCCACGGCGTGACCGCGTTGCGCCCCGAGCGCGAGGACTCGTACGGCGGTGTGCCGTACGAGTCGTACGACTCGGTGCCGTACGAACCGCCCCTCGACGACGAGACGGTGGCGTTGCGGATCCCCGAGCCGCCGGCGCGTCCGGTCGGGGGGGAGCCCATATCCGCCCCTGACGCCTCATCCGCCTCGTCTGCCACAGGAACTCCCATGGGCGGTCGTGCGGCCCGCAGAAGGGCCGCCAAGCGCCGTGGTGGGCGTCATGGGGGCGGTGCGGAGCCGGCACCGGAGTCTCCGGCCGATGACGGCAGGCCGCTCTCCCGGGTCGAGGCGCGGCGGCAGGCGCGGGCGCGCAAGCCCGGCGCGGCGGTCGTCGCGAGCCGGGCGATCGGTGAGGTGTTCATCACGACCGGCGTTCTCATGCTGCTGTTCGTCACCTACCAGCTGTGGTGGACGAACGTGCGGGCGCATGCGCAGGCGGACAAGGAGGCGAGCAGCCTTCAGGACGACTGGGCGAGCGGGAAGCGGAACCCTGGGACGTTCTCGCCGGGGCAGGGCTTCGCGCTCCTGCACATTCCGAAGCTGGACGTGGTGGTGCCGATAGCGGAGGGCGTGAGCAACAAGAAGGTGCTGGACCGGGGCATGGTCGGTCACTACGGCGAGGGCGAGCTGAAGACGGCGATGCCCGACGCGAAGACCGGCAACTTCGGGCTCGCGGGCCACCGCAACACGCACGGCGAGCCGTTCCGGTACATCAACAAGCTGCAGCCGGGCGACGCGATCGTCGTGGAGACGCAGGACAAGTACTTCGTCTACAAGATGGCGTCGATGCTGCCGGTGACGTCGCCGAGCAACACGAGCGTGCTGGATCCTGTTCCGCCGGGGTCGGGTTTCACGAAGACGGGTCGCTACATCACCCTGACCACGTGCACTCCGGAGTTCACCAGCAAGTACCGGTTGATCGTCTGGGGCAAGATGGTCGAGGAACGGCCGCGCAGCAAGGGCAAGCCGGATGCGCTCGTCGAGTAAGGGCAGATGACAAGTGGCAGCGACCACCGACGGCACCGCAGAGCAGACCGAGATGCCCGGGCACGCGCCCGCACCGCGCCGCCGCGGCATGGGCCGGATCGCCATGGCGGTCAGTGTCTTCGGCGAACTCCTCATCACGGCGGGCCTGATCCTCGGCCTCTTCGTCGTCTACTCCCTGTGGTGGACGAACGTCCTCGCCGACCGCAAGGCGAACCAGCAGGGCGACAAGGTCCGTGACAACTGGGCCGCCCAGAAGGACACCGGTCCCGGCGCGCTGGACACCGGGGACGGCATCGGCTTCCTGCACGTGCCCGCGATGAAGAACGGCGAGGTCCTGGTGGAGAAGGGCACGTCGTCGAAGATCCTCAACGACGGTGTGGCCGGCTACTACACCGACCCGGGCAAGGCGACGCTGCCCACGTCGGGCAAGAAGGGCAACTTCACCCTCGCCGCCCACCGCGACGGCCACGGCGCGAAGTTCCACAACATCGACAAGATCAAAGAGGGCGACCCCATCGTCTTCGAGACGAAGGACAAGTGGTACGTCTACAAGGTCTACGCCATCCTTCCCGAGACCTCGAAGTACAACGTCAAGGTCCTGTCGGCGCTCCCCGAGGAGTCCGGCAAGACGAAGGCGGGCCACTACATCACCCTGACGACCTGTACGCCGGTGTTCACGTCCCGGTACCGGTACGTCGTCTGGGGGGAGCTGGTGCGCACCGACAAGGTGGACAGTGAGCGGACGCCGCCAGAGGAACTGAGGTGACTGAACTCCTTTGAGGAGCTCAGTCACCTAGCATGGCGGAGGCCCGAAGCCGCAACCAATCCTTGCGGCTTCGGGCCTTCGTGCATCACCCCGCGCCTACTCCAGCACGTTCAGTGGTTCCCCTGTGCTCCACTGCTCCAGCAGTCCACGGTGTACGGCGGTGATGCCGCCTTCGGCTGCGATGCTCAGGGCATCAGGGGTGAAGGGGCATGTCGCCACGAAGAGGGCCACTTCCGCGGCGCACAGAACCTTGGCCGACCCGACGAACTGTTCCTTCGAGCCTCCGCAGCCGTGTGTGGTGCTGGTGGAGCCGTCGTTCGATGTGCTGGACTCCCGCCCGTAGGGCGATCAGCTCCCTGCGGTGTTCGCCGGACGTTTCGATCAGGGCGTTGAACATCGGGACGACCGTCTTGCCGAGGATGTGGGTGATGCGCTGGTCGATGCGGTCGTCGAGGGAGAGCTCGTCTGTCAGGTCCGGGTTTTCCACAGGCTGTGTGCGCGCCAGGTACTCCATGTCGAGCAGGTACGTGCGTACCTGACGGGCGACTGCGCTGTCGCGGAGGAGCATGGCGATGTTGAGGATGGCGCGACGGGAGTAGATGGTGAGGCTGCGGCGGGCTTGTGGATGACTGCCGAGCGAGAGTGACATGTTGTCACTCTCGAACTTCCGCAGAACAGCGCCCCGCAGCACAGCCATGCCGTTGACTTCCAGCTCTGCGCGGTGGCGCTTGGCGAGCTGCCGGATGGCATCGGCGGTGACCTCGAAGTAGGCCGCCACCATCGCCGTGGTCACATGCATCCCGTCCGGCAGCAGCGACAGCGCCTTGACCCTGTCCAGCACCTCCGTGCGTTCCAGCACGCTGTCGCGCAGGGTCTTCGATTCCAGCAGTGCCGATTCGTTGATCATGCTCTGCCCTTCCGTTCGCGGTGTGGCCGTAGGGCCAGGGCAGAGCTCGACACCCCACCCCACCCGATCAACGAGTCATGACATATGAAGACACGATCGATGCACGCGCATGATTGCGGCGGCCCAGGGCAGGGCGGCGGTCAGGGGGCTGCCCTAGTGAGCGGTTGCGGAACCGGCTCCCGTGGCAGGGCGAAGAGAAGACCGGAGCCCCGGCGCCCTCGTGGTGAGGGTGCCGGGGCTCCGGTCGTACAGGGCGGGTGGGGTCAGTCCTCCGTGCGGGCCGCCGTTCCGGTGGCTCCGCCGAAGATGTTGCCGTCGTTGCCGCCGCCGCCGTTGTTCCCGCCGTTGTTCCCGACGCCGATGGTCGTCAGGGTGATCTGCGTGCCGGCGGGGTCGTCGACCTCGTTGCCCGGGTCCGGATCCTGGTCGGAGACGAACGCCGTGTCGCTCTGGTCGCTGCCGTTGGCGAACTGGATGTTGTTGAAGCCGGCGGCGTTGAGGATCTGCTTGGCCTGCCCCACGGTCTGGCCGACGACGTTCGGGACCTCCGTCTTGTCCGCCGCCTTGCCGACCTGGATGTTCACCGAGGAGTTCTTGTCGGCCTGGGATCCGGCCGACGGCGTGGTCTGGATGACCTTGCCGATCTGGTTGACGTCGTCGGTCTCGACGTCGGTGCAGTTGCCGACCAGGTTGTTGGCCGTCATCTGGGCCTTGGCCTCGTCACAGGTCTTGCCGAGGACGTCCGGGACGGTGGCCTTCTCCTCGGCCTTGGCGATGGTGAGGGTGATCGTGGAGCCCTTCTCCACTTCCTCGCCCTTGACCGGGTCCTGGTCGAGGACGGAGTTCGGGTCGTCCGAGGACTCCCGGCTCTCCGTCTTGATCGTGAACTCGTAGTCGTCGCCGCTGAGCTTTTCCTTGGCCTCGTCGAGGGTCAGGCCGATCACGCTGGGGACGGTGACCTTCGGGGCGCCGGTCGAGACGGTCAGGTTGACCGTGGAGCCCTTCTCGACCTCCTTGCCCTGGTCCGGGTCCTGGTCGCAGACCTTGCCCTTGCTCTGGTCCTCGCAGGGTTTCTCCGTGACCACGACCTTCAGTCCGGCGTTCTCGGCCAGTTTGTTGGCGTCCTCCACCGTCTCGCTGACGAAACCGGGCACGGCGACCTTGTTGTTGCTCACCCCGCCGCTGTCGAACATCCACTTGCCGATGAGGATCGCGCCGACCAGCACCAGAGCACCCGCCACGACCAGCAGGATCGTCGAGGTGTTCGACTTCTTCTGGCGGCGCCGGTCGGGGCGGTCGTCGTAGCCGTAGCCGCCGTCGTCCGGGTTCATGGGCGGCAGCATCGTCGTGGCGCCCGCGTCGGCGCGCAGGGCCGTCGTCGGCTGGTCGTCGGGGTAGCCGCCGTAGCCGACCGAGCCCATCGCGGCCGTGGCCGCCACCGGCTGGCCGTCGAGGCAGGCCTCGATGTCGACGCGCATCTCGTCGGCGGACTGGTAGCGGTAGTTCGGGTCCTTGACCAGTGCCTTCAGGACGATGGCGTCCATCTCGGGCGTGAGCTCGGGGTCGAAGACGGACGGGGCCTGGGGCTCTTCCCGTACGTGCTGGTACGCGACCGCTACCGGTGAGTCGCCGACGAAGGGCGGGCGGACCGTCAGGAGTTCGTAGAGCAGACAGCCCGTGGAGTAGAGGTCGGACCGCGCGTCGACCTGCTCGCCCTTGGCCTGCTCCGGGGAGAGGTACTGGGCGGTGCCGATGACCGCGGACGTCTGCGTCATCGTCATGCCGGAGTCGCCCATGGCGCGGGCGATGCCGAAGTCCATGACCTTGACCTGGCCGTTGCGCGTCAGCATGACGTTGGCCGGCTTGATGTCGCGGTGGACGATGCCGGCCCGGTGGGAGTACTCCAGGGCCTGGAGGATGCCGATGGTCATCTCCAGCGTGCGCTCCGGCAGCAGCCTGCGGCCGCTGTGAAGGAGCTCACGGAGGGTGGAGCCGTCGACGTACTCCATGACGATGTACGGGATCGAGACCCCGTCGATGTAGTCCTCGCCCGTGTCGTAGACCGCGACGATCGCGGGATGGTTGAGCGAGGCGGCCGACTGGGCCTCCCGGCGGAACCGGGCCTGGAAGGACGGGTCGCGCGCGAGGTCCGCGCGCAGCGTCTTCACCGCCACGGTGCGGCCGAGGCGGGTGTCATGCGCGAGGTAGACCTCTGCCATGCCACCACGACCGAGCACCTGGCCCAGCTCGTACCGGCCGCCGAGGCGACGCGGCTCTTCCATAGCTTCCTACCAGCCCTCTCCGTCGGTCCCGACCGGCACATTAGTGCGGTCGGGTGGCTGCCGTCCGGGCCTACCGTACCCGGCTGGCTTTGTGTGACCTGGCCAAGCCCGTCACCCGATACAGGACCGGTATCGCAACGTGCACCGATGTGAAGGGGACGTGATCGGGGTCACTGCTTGCTGTTGATGACCGCCTCCATCACGTTCTTCGCGATCGGGGCCGCGAGGCCACCGCCGGAGATGTCGTCACGGACGGCGTTGTCGTCCTCGACGACCACGGCCACGGCGACCGGCGAGCTGCCGTCGCTGAGCTTGGCGTACGAGAGGAACCAGGCGTAGGGGTTCTTGCTGTTGTTCTCGCCGTGCTGGGCGGTACCTGTCTTGCCGCCCACCGTGACGCCGTCGCCGATCTGCGCGTTCTTGCCCGTGCCGTCCTTGACGACGGTCTCCATCATCGACTGGAGGATCTGGGCGTTCTTCGCCGACAGCGGCTGGCTCAGCTTCTCCGGCTCGGTCTTCTCGATGGGGTCGAGGCTCGGCGCCTGGAGTTCGTCGACCATGTACGGCTTCATCAGCGTGCCGTCGTTGGCGACCGCCGAGGCGACCATCGCCATCTGGAGCGGGGTCGCGGCGGTGTTGAACTGGCCGATGGAGGACAGCGCGGTCTGCGACGGGTTCATGTCGTCGGAGAAGACCGAGGCGCTGGAACGGATCGGCGTGAAGTGCTCCTCGTCGAAGCCGAACTTCTTGGCCTCCGCGAGCATCTTGTCGTTGCCGAGGTCGGAACCGACCTTGCCGAAGACGGTGTTGCAGGAGTCTCGGAGGGCGACCCGCAGCGTGGCGTTCTTGCAGGGGATGTTGCCCTCGTTGGGCAGCTCGGTCGTGGTGCCCGGCATGGTCCAGGGCAGTGGCGACTTGGTGTTCTCGTCCGCCGTGGTGTACAGGCCGTTCTCCAGCGCGGCGGCGGCGGTGACGACCTTGAAGGTGGAGCCCGGCGGGTAGGTCTCGCGCAGGGCGCGGTTGAGCATCGGGTCTTCGTCGTTGTTCGCCTTCTGGAGCTTCTGCCACGCCTCGGTGTCGGTCGTCGTGGAGTTGCCGGCGAACGAGGAGGGGTCGTACGACGGGTAGGACGCCAGCGCCAGGATCGCGCCGGTGGAGGGGTCGAGTGCCACGACGGCACCCTTGCCGCCCTGCTTCTTCAGACCGTTGTACGCGGCCTTCTGTGCGGCGCCGTTGAGGGTGGTGACCACGTTGCCTCCCTCCTTCTCCCGGCCCGTGAACATGTCGAGGGTGTTGCGGAAGAACAGCTGGTCGTCGTTGCCGGTGAGGATGCCGTCCTCGATGCTCTCCAGCTGGTTGGCCCCGAAGGCCTGCGAGGCGTACCCGGTGACGGGCGCCCACATGGGGCCGTTCGTGTAGGTGCGCTTGTACTTGAAGTCGCTGCCGGAGGTTTCCTTGGAGCCGGTGATCGACTTGCCGTCGACGATGATGTCGCCGCGTGGAGTGGCGTACCGCTCGATGATGACGCGGCGGTTGTCCTTGTCGGACTTGAGCTCGTCGGCCTGGACGTACTGGACCCAGTTGTCGCGGACGAGCAGTGCCAGGACGAGCAGTCCACAGAAGATCGCGATCCGGCGCAGGGGCTTGTTCACGGGCGGACCACCTGGGTCATCTCGGCGTCGGGGTTGGGAGCGGGGGCGGGCGCCGGGCGGCGTGCGGTGTCGCTGATGCGCAGCAGGATGCCGATCAGGGCCCAGTTGGCGATGACGGACGAACCGCCGTAGGCCACGAAGGGCAGCGTCATACCGGTCAGCGGGATGAGGCCCATGACACCGCCGGCCACGACGAAGACCTGGAGGGCGAAGGCGCCGGACAGGCCGATGGCCAGCAGCTTGCCGAACGGGTCGCGGGCCGCGAGCGCGGTTCGTACCCCGCGCTCGACGATCAGGCCGTAGAGCAGCAGGATCGCCATGACGCCCGCCAGGCCCAGCTCCTCGCCGAAGGTGGCGAGGATGAAGTCGGAGTTGGCGGCGAAGCCGATGAGGTCGGAGTTGCCCTGCCCGAGACCGGTGCCGAGCGTGCCGCCGGAACCGAAGGCCCACAGGGCCTGCATGGCCTGCTCGGAGTGGATGATGCCGTCCTGGGTCCCTGCGCGGCTGAGCTGGAACTCGCGCATCGGGTCGAGCCAGGCCTGCACACGCGTCTGGATGTGCGGCTCGAAGCTCGCCACGCCGACGGCGCCGACCGCGGACATCAGCAGACCGAAGACGATCCAGCTGGTCCGCTCGGTGGCGACGTACAGCATGATGATGAACATTCCGAAGAACAGCAGGGACGTACCGAGGTCGGTCTCGAACACCAGGATGAGGATCGAGATGACCCAGACGACGAGAATCGGACCGAGGTCGCGGCCGCGCGGCAGGTAAAGACCCATGAAGCGGCGGCTGGCCAGGGCCAGGGCATCTCTCTTGACCATGAGATAGCCGGCGAAGAACACCGCGAGGGCGATCTTCGCGAACTCACCGGGCTGGAGCGTGCCGAGGCCGGGGATCTTGATCCAGATCTTGGCGCCGTAGATGTTCGCGCCGAGTCCGGGCACGAGCGGCAGGACCAGCAGGAACAGCGCGCCGGCCATGGAGATGTAGGTGTAGCGCTGCAGGACGCGGTGGTCCTTCAGGAAGATCAGCACTACCGCCAGCAGGGCGACGCCCATCGCGGAGTACAGCAGTTGGCGCGGTGCCGCGTCGGCGTAGTTGCTGAGCCGCTTCGACTGGTCCAGGCGCCAGATGACGACCAGCCCGAGCCCGTTCAGCAGGGTCGCCAGCGGCAGCATCAGCGGGTCGGCGTACGGTGCGAACTTCCGTACGACGAGATGACCGACGCCGGCGAGCAGACCGAGTCCGAGGCCGTAGCCCAGCAGGCCGGGCGGCACCGAATCGTTGATGGCCAGGCCCACGTTGGCGTACGCGAAGACCGGGATGACGACGGCGAACGCCAGCAGCGCGAGCTCGGTGTTGCGACGGCTCGGCGTGCCGATCGAGCCGATCGTGGACGTGTGGTGCGTCGGTGAGTTGGTAGTACTGCTCATCGTGTGACAGGGCCTCTCACGGCTCGGCTACTGCTTGTCGCACTGCGAGACGACCTTCTGCTCCTGGTCGGAGAGGCTGGGGCCGGGGGTGGGCGTGGGCGCAGTCGGGGACGGGGAGGTCGACGTCGATGGATTCGGCGTCGGCGAGGCCTTGGACGACAGAGAGGCGGGTGTGGTTCCCGTGGTGCCGCCGGCCTCGCCCTCACCGGTCTTGGCGTTGTTCTCGGCCTCGGCCTCCTCGCGCGCGGCTTCCTTCTCGCACGCGGATGCCTGGACCGCCAGGGCGTCGATCTTCGTCTGGGCGTCCTTGAGCCCGCCCTCGGTGATCGTCGCCTTGACCTGCTTCTGCATGTACGTGGGCAGGTACTTGAGTTCGATCTCGGGGTGGTCCTTGTGCACCTTGGACAGCGAGACCCAGGCGAGGTCCTGGCTGATGCCGCGGTACAGGGCGACGTGTTCGCCGTTGGCGCCGACGTAGTACTGCGTCTGCGTCCAGCGCCAGCCGCCGTACAGGCCGCCGCCGACGACGGCCAGCGCGAGCGCGATGTAGAAGGATCTCTTGAGCCACTTGCGGCCCTTGCGGGGCTTGACGAAGTCGTCGTCGCCGTAGTCGCCGAAGCCGGACGTGGAGATGTATCCGGTGGTGTCGCCGGAGCCGGGCGGGCCGAACTCGCCGCCCCCGCCCTGTCCGGGCACCTGGCGGCCGAGCCCGGAGGCGCGGCCCGCGGGGGTCTGCATGATGCCGTTGTCGTGCAGCTGGAGCTGGTTCTCGGCGACCGCGCCGACCACGACGGGGGTGTCGGACAGCTGCCCGGCGAGGGTGTCCCCGGTGTCGAGGTCGAGGACGTCGGCGACGATGACCGTGATGTTGTCGGGGCCGCCGCCGCGCAGCGCGAGCTGGATCAGATCCTGGACGGTCTCCTGGGGGCCCTGGTAGCTGGCGAGGGTGTCCTCGAGGGTCTGGTGGGACACGACCCCGGACAGGCCGTCGGAGCAGATCAAGTAGCGGTCGCCGGCGCGGACTTCACGGATGGAGAGGTCGGGCTCGACATGCTCGCCGCTGCCCAGCGCGCGCATCAGCAGGGAGCGCTGCGGGTGGGTGGTGGCCTCTTCCTCGGTGATACGGCCCTCGTCGACCAGGCGCTGCACCCACGTGTGGTCCTGCGTGATCTGCGTGAGGACGCCGTCGCGCAGCAGGTAGGCGCGCGAGTCGCCGACGTGTACGAGGCCGAGGCGCTGGCCGGTCCACAGGAGGGCGGTGAGCGTGGTGCCCATGCCCTCCAGCTGCGGGTCCTCCTCGACCATCGCGCGCAGCTGGTCGTTGGCGCGCTGAACGGCGGTGCCGAGGGAGGTGAGGATGTCGGAGCCGGGCACGTCGTCGTCGAGGGCGACGATCGTGGAGATGGCCTCGGAGGAGGCGACCTCACCGGCTGCGGCGCCGCCCATGCCGTCGGCGATGGCGAGCAGGCGTGGACCGGCGTATCCGGAGTCCTCGTTGCCCTCCCGGATCATGCCCTTGTGCGATCCGGCGGCGAAGCGCAGTGACAGACTCATGCGCACCTCGCCCGTCGGCTCCGGGTACATCCGCACGGTGCCCACCCTCCGGTCGGGAGCGCGCCGGGGCCCGGGGTGCCGGGCGCCGCTGCGTGCTCGCTCCGCTCGCGCTCATTCATGACGTGGCACTACTTCCGCAGCTCGATGACGGTCTTGCCGATGCGGAGGGGCGCGCCCGGCGCAATCGGTGTGGGGGTCGTCAGCCGCGATCGGTCGAGGTACGTGCCGTTGGTGGAGCCCAGGTCCTCGACGATCCACTGGCCGTCTCGGTCCGGGTAGATCCTGGCATGGCGGCTGGAGGCGTAGTCGTCGTCCAGCACGATGGTGCTGTCGTGCGCCCGGCCCAGGGTGATGGTCTGCCCCTGGAGGGCGACGGTGGTGCCGGTGAGTGTGCCCTCGGTCACCACCAGCTTGGTGGGTGCGTTACGACGCTGGCGGCCGCCGGCGGCCTGCTGGCGCTGTTGCGGAGGCGCGGCCGCCTGGCGGGCGGCGGCCTGCTGCTGCCGTCCGCTCTCCCGGCGCGAACCGCGCTGGGTGACACGCGTACCGAACAGGTCGCTGCGGATGACCTGCACGGCCACGATCACGAACAGCCACAGTACGGCCAGGAAACCCAGCCGCATGACCGTGAGGGTCAGCTCTGACATTGCCCCCGCTTCACCCTTCGGCTTGCCGGTAAATGATGGTGGTACTGCCCACGACGATCCGCGAGCCGTCGCGGAGCGTAGCGCGGGTGGTGTGCTGCCCGTCCACCACGATGCCGTTGGTGGACCCGAGATCCTGGATCGTCGAGGGCGTTCCGGTCCGGATCTCACAGTGCCGGCGCGAGACGCCGGGGTCGTCGATCCGCACGTCGGCCTCGGTGCTGCGGCCCAGCACGAGCGTCGCGCGGGAGATCTGATGGCGGTTGCCGTTGATCTCGATCCAGTGGCGCATGCGACCGCCGGCCGCGGTGGCGGGTGCGGCGGCCGGGGGCCGCTGTCCGCCCGCGGGCTGCGGGTAGCCGTAACCGCCGTAACCGCCGCCGCGGCCGCCGGGAGGCGGCGCGGCAGGCATGGGCGGGGCGCCCGTGGGCGCGGCGGCGGGCGGGTAGCCGTATCCGCCGAGGGCCGGCCGGCCTGGGGCCGGAGCCGCCGGGGCGCCGCCGGGAGCTTGCTGGTTGGTGGAGGAGGCGAGCGTACGGCTGCGCACCCGGTACAGGCCGGTGTCGAGGTCGTCCGCCTTCTCCAGGTGGACCTTGATGGGGCCCATGAAGCTGTAGCGCTGCTGCTTGGCGTAGTCGCGCACCATGCCGGCGAGCTCGTCGCCGAGCTGGCCGGAGTAGGGGCTGAGCCGCTCGAAGTCCGGCGTGCTCAGCTCCACGATGAAGTCGTTGGGTACGACCGTCCGGTCGCGGTTCCAGATGGTCGCGTTGTTGTCGCACTCGCGCTGGAGTGCTCCCGCGATCTCCACGGGCTGTACCTCGGACTTGAACACCTTGGCGAAGGTGCCGTTGACCAGACCTTCGAGACGCTGCTCGAACTTCTTCAGGACTCCCATGGGGCACCTCCTCCGATGCTGCTGCCGTCCTGCGCCCCGCTGAGCGGGCGCTGCCTTGCCTCGTGCTGCTGGTACTGCTTACTGATCGTATCCACGCGCCGTCGAATCGGCTGGTTCCCCTTGTCGGCCCGGTCGACGGGTGTCGACGCCTCCGAAGTTCCCTCCGGAGCTCTCCTTCGAACTCTTCTCGGACATAGTCCTGCCAAGGATCGTAGAGGCGGCCGTAGACCAGTGTCCCGCACCGGGCTGTGGACCTGGACCGGCTCCTGCGGAGACGACCGGGACCGGTACGAGGTTGATACGTGAACCGGTCGGCGTTGATACGTAGTCGGCGGAAATCGGGGGCGGGGTGGCGGGCGGACGCAGAGTGTGCTGGTGGGCGGCTGCCCGGCCATAAGGGATGTGAACCCACCCCGTCCAGCGTGCTAATGTTCTGCGTGTCGGAAGGCGCCAGGCCCCAAGGGGAACGGAGCCCGAGGACACACCCAATGCGCGGGTGGCGGAATAGGCAGACGCGCTGGATTCAGGTTCCAGTGCCCGCAAGGGCGTGGGGGTTCAACTCCCCCCTCGCGCACAGCGAAGAACCGACGGAACGGGTCTTCACCAGTGACGAAAGTCACGGTGAGGGCCCGTTTCTCGTTGTGGTGGCAGGGGCCCGGCGGTGAGGTATCTCACGGTCGGGGCCTGCCGTTCTGCCGTTCTGTGGTTCTGCGTGACGGGTCTATGTGACGCAGCCGTCCGTATCGGTGGTTCTACGTGACGCAGCCGTCCGCGCGCAGGTGCCGCAGGGCGGCTTCCGCCTCGGGGCGGGTCCTTCCGGCGGCCAGCAGCACCGCCGTGGCGGCGGCCGGGGCGGATCCCTCCCACATCTCGTCGTCCATCGACTCGAGCATCGACACGACGACCGACTCCAGTACGTGGGCCAGCACCGGCGCGGGCAGGTGGTCGGCGAACACTCCGTCCCGCTGCCCCTGCGCGAGCAGTTCACCGGCCAGATCCCGTACGGGGGTCAGCGCGCCGCGGATGTCGCCGTCCAGGTCGCGGCGGCCGAGCGCGATCAGCATGCGGAAGCGGTCGCCGATGCCCCAGACGGCCATGATGTAGCGGGCCAGGGCCAGGTCGGGGGGCTCGGCAGGGCTGTGCTCGTCGACGAAGGCCTGCCGGAGCGACTCCACGGCGTCGTCGGCGAGGGCGGTGACGAGGTCCTCCCGGCTGGCGAAGTGGCCGTAGAGGGTGCGGCGGGCGACCCCGGCAGCGCGGGCGATGTCGTCGATGGTGGTCTCGGGATCCGCGCTCAGCGTCTCGCGCGCCGTGTCCAGAATGCGCCGCCGGTTCGCCTGCGCGTGCCGCCGACGGGGTGCCGCCTTCGCACTCTCGGTCATCGCCTGCCCCTCGTGTTGCTCTGGCGAAGACTCGCACAATGGGCGGGACCTGCGGCAGGAGAGGGCCTGAGGGCGGGCGGTGAGTTTGGGTGGCCGGTTTGCTCGGCGCGCTCGGCGCGCTCGGAGACCGGGTGGGGGTGGGGGTGGGGTGGTCTGTGGGGCCGGTGGCCGGGCGCGGTTGATGCGGCACTCGCCTTCCCCGTACGGCTTCGGTGTCGCTGGTGTCGGCGTCGTGGTGCCGGTTTCGCGGTGTCGGGGAAGCGGCGTGGGTTCGCCGGGGTGGATTCGCCGGGGTGGGGGCGGACGCCTGCCCCCACCCCGGCCGACAGGCTTACGCCGCGACGCGCTCGGCCACTTCCTTGGCCTTGGCGGCCGCGTCCTGGAGGGCGCGCTCGCGGGAGGCCTCGAAGAGCGGGACCAGCTCGGCCATCGCCGGGTTCTGCGGGGCCATCGTGAGCTCCGGGACGATGAAGTGGAGGTCCACGGCGAGGGTGTCGGCGAAGATCGCCTTCAGGTAGGTCTGCACGTACTCGTAGCCTTCGCGCGGGGTGCCCGGCGCGTAGGAGCCGCCGCGGCTGGCGACGACGGTGACCGGGGTGCCCTTGACCTTCGATTCCTCGGTCATGGCGGTCCGGCCTATGAGGACCACGTTGTCCAGCCAGGCCTTGAGGGTCGACGGGATCGAGAAGTTGTACATCGGGGCGCCGATCAGCACCGCGTCAGCCTGCTCCAGCTCCTCGATCAGCTGCACGCGCGCGGAGAAGGCTGCCTCCTGCTCCGGGGTGTGCGTGGCGGGATCGGCGAAGCCGGCGGTGTGGGCGTCGGCGGTGATGTGCGGGACGGGGTTCGCGGCGAGGTCGCGGTAGATCACCGTGCCCTCGGGATGCTGCTCCTCCCAGGACTTGCGGAAGGCGTCCGTGACCGCGCGTGATGCGGAGGCGTCGGCGGAGAAGACGGAGGAGTCGATGTGCAGGAGCGTGGCCATGGGTTCTCCAGGGGAGCGGTGGACGTACTCGACGTACTCGTGACGGATGCTCGTGACCCGCACTCGTAATTCGTACTCGACTATGGATAACACAGGTACTTACTTTTTTTCATCCACGTTGGGAAAGGTAGTAACCTGAGGGCATGGCGGTCGAGCAGAGTCACGACACGGCGGCGTGCAAGCGGGTCGACGAGGGCATCACGCGTGTCTTCCAGCTGCTCGGAAAGCGCTGGACCGGCCCGATCGTGTCCGTCCTCGTCAACGGACCCGCGTACTTCGTCGACCTGCGCAGGGCGGTCCCCGGCATCAGCGAACGCATGCTCTCCGACCGCCTCACCGAGCTGGGTGCCGCACATCTCGTAGTGCGCGAGGTCGACGAGGGGCCGCCGCTGCGGGTGTCGTACCGGCTGACGGAGGCGGGGGCCGCGCTGGCGCCGGCGCTGCGGCTGCTCGGGGAGTGGGCGAAGGAGCATCTGCCGGAGTCGGAGCGGCCGACCGGGTGCTGACGGTGTGCGGCCGGTGCGCTGCGTGTGCGCTTTCTGTGTGCTGCCTGTGCACTGCCTCCGTCCTGCTTGCGTGCTGAGGGCTGTCGGCGTTTTCCACAGTTGTGGAGTTGTCCACAGGGTCTGACGCGTTTCGGCCACC
The DNA here is from genome assembly GCF_001279775.1 of Streptomyces sp. MMG1533. Lineage (GTDB taxonomy): Bacteria > Actinomycetota > Actinomycetes > Streptomycetales > Streptomycetaceae > Streptomyces. The sequence continues at coordinate 23,107 of NZ_LGDG01000250.1, forward strand.
GGCTGTACGGTCGGCACGAGTTGATGTTCGTGCGTGCGCGGGGGAGGCGGTCGACATGACCGAGGTCGGTGCGGAGACGGTTGATGGGGACGCGGTCCCCGTTCGGCAGGCGGCGGCTGGTGCCGAGAGCACCCGCCGGCTCCCCCTGGTCCGCGGCTTCGCCGTCGGGCCCGCCCAGGGCACGCCCAAGGAGGAGGGCAAGGCGCTGCGGCGAAGCGTTCCGCGCAGTGCGCACGCCGACCTCGACCTGGACGGCGGACGGCCCGACGCGGTGAGCGCGGTCGAGGAGTCCAGCAGGGGCCGTATCCCCGGGCTCACGCCGATACGGGTCGGCAGGATGGCGGCCACGCCCTTCGCCTTCCTGCGCGGCTCGGCCGGCCTCATGGCGTACGACCTGGCACGCACCCCCATGACGAGGATCCGCGCCCAGATCTGCGGCGACGCCCACGCCGCCAACTTCGGGCTGTACGGCGACGCGCGCGGTGGCCTGGTCATCGATCTGAACGACTTCGACGAGACGGTGAACGGCCCCTGGGAGTGGGACCTCAAGCGGCTTGCCGCCTCCCTCGTGCTCGCCGCCCGTGAGGCGGGCGCCGACGAGGACACCTGCCGCAAGGCGGCGTACGACGCGACGGGTGCCTACCGTCGCACCATGCGGCTGCTGGCCAAGCTCCCGGTCCTGGACGCGTGGAACGCCATCGCGGATGAGGAGCTGGTCTCCCACACCGACGCCCACGACCTGCTCGGCACCCTGGAGCGGGTCTCCGAGAAGGCGCGGGCCAACACCAGCGGGCGCTTCGCCGCGAAGTCGACGGAGCCGACCGAGGACGGCGGGCGCCGCTTCGTGGACGCCCCGCCGGTGCTGCGGCGCGTGCCGGACGCGGAGGCCGCTGCGGTGGCGGTGTCCCTGGAGGAGTACCTGACCTCGCTCTCCGAGGACCGCCTCCCCCTGTTGGCCCGCCACGCGGTGCACGACGTCGCGTTCCGCGTCGTCGGCACGGGCAGCGTCGGCACCCGGTCGTACGTCGTCCTGCTCCTCGACCACCGGGGCGAACCGCTCGTCCTCCAGGTCAAGGAGGCCCGCACCTCCGTGTTGGTGCCGCATCTGGTGAGCGCCGGGTTCGAGGTGCCGAAGGCCGAACACGAGGGTCGGCGGGTGGTCATGGGGCAGAAGCGCATGCAGGTGGTCAGTGACATCCTGCTGGGCTGGACCTCGGTCGCCGGACTGCCGTTCCAGGTACGGCAGTTCCGCAACCGCAAGGGCAGCGTCGACCCCGCCGCCCTCGCCGCCGACCAGCTGGACGACTACGGCCGGATGACCGGCGCCCTCCTGGCCCGCGCCCACGCCCACAGCGCCGACCCGCGCCTGATCGCCGGCTACTGCGGCAAGAACGAGGAACTGGACGAGGCGATCACCGCGTTCGCCGTCGCCTACGCCGACCGCACGGAGGCGGACCACGCGCAGCTGGTGGCGGCGGTGCGGTCCGGGCGGATCGCGGCGGAGGTCGGGGTGTGAGGAGGGCGTGCGCCGGGGACGTCCTGGCACGCGCTGGGCGCGGTGTCCCCGGGGCCCTGAAGACGGTGTGCCCGGAGGGCTCCTGTCGCCGTGGCCTACGCTGGTCGGGTGACGACCCCGGAAGCTGAGCAGGGTGGTGTCGCCGGTGAGGACCGGCCGACGCCGGACGCCGGTGTGCCCCGGCCCGAGGAGCGGCTGGAACGGGCCGTACGGGCCGCCGAGCAGGCGCTGATCGAGTACGAGATCGCGGTCGAGACCTTCCGTATCGAGGTCGAGAACTTCTCTCGGCTGCACCACCAGAAGCTCGGCCCCATGTACACCCGCCTCGACGAGCTGGACGCCCAGATCGCTGAGGCCCGGGCCGCCCGCACCGGTGACCCCGAGGACCTGCGCAAGGCGGACGAGGCGCGGGCCCGGGTCATGCCGATGCCCGGTGTCGAGGAGCTCTTCCACGGCTGGATGGACGGCGAGGGCCTGTTCCCGGAGGCCGAGGCGATGCTCACCGATCAGCCGGTACGGCCACCGCAGCGGGTGCGGCCCAGCGAGGAGGCCCGCAAGCGCTACCGCGAGCTGGCCCGCAAGGCTCACCCCGACCTCGCCCAGGACGACACCGAGCGGGGGCGTCGCGAGGAGTTCATCACCCGGGTCAACGCCGCCTACGCCCGTGGCGACGAGGCGCTTCTGCTCGAGCTGGCCGAGGAGTGGGCCGCCGGGCCGAAGCCCCCGGAGCAGGGGCCGACGCCCAGCGAGGAGCTCTACGCCCGCCTCGAATGGCTCGCCCAGCGCAAGGAACTGCTCACCGTGGTCGCGCGGGAACTGGAGGAGAGCGCGATCGGCTCGATGCTCCGGATGGCCCCGGAAGACCCGGACCGCCTTCTGGAAGAGGTCGCCGAGAAGCTCCTGGCCGACGTCGCCGCACGCGAGGCGGAGCTGGCGGAGCTGCTCGGGTAGCGGCCCGGGGCGGTGTCAGGGCCCGGGGCGGGGCCTGAGGCTGTGGCCGTCGGCCCACCTGGGCCCCGTCCGCGTCGGTACCGGCGTCGGGTAGCGTCGGAGGCATGCATTTCGGAGCGGGTGTGCCCACGATCGAGGTCACGGACCTCAAGGACAGTGACTTCCTGCTGGACGTCCGTGAGGACGACGAGTGGCAGGCGGGTCACGCCGAAGGGGCGCTGCACATTCCCATCAGTGACTTCGTCGCCCGGTACGGCGAGCTGACCGAGGCCGCGCCGCAGGACGGCCGGGTCAACGTGATCTGCCGCTCGGGCGGGCGCTCGGCGCAGGTCGCGATGTACCTCGTCCAGCAGGGCATCGACGCCGTGAACGTCGACGGCGGCATGCAGGTCTGGGCAGCGGCGGGCCGCCCCGTCGTGACCGACGAGGGACAGCCGGGCTTCGTCCTCTGAGCGGAGCCCTTCCCGAGGGGCGTGTCCTGAGGTTCAGGCCAGCGGGTGGGCCGCCAGCAGGTCACCCAGGGTCTCCTCGTGTGCCGCTGCCGGGCCGAGCGACAGTTCCAGGTGCTTGGCCCAGGCGTGGTATCGGTGCAGGGGGTAGTCCACGTCGGCGCCGAACCCGCCGTGCAGGTGCTGCGCCGTCTGCACGACCCGACGCACGCCCTCCGACGCCCAGATCTTGGCGACGGCCACGTCACCGGACGCGGGCAGCGCGCCCGGCGCTCCCGAGGCGATCCGCCACGCGGCCTGCCACAGTGTGACCTCCATGGCCCGCAGGTCGATGTAGCGGTCGGCGGCCTGCACGGCGACGGCCTGGAACGTGGCCACCGGGAACCCGAACTGCTCTCGCTTGCCGGTGTATTCACTGGTCATCCGCAGCACTCGCTCCCCCAGACCGAGCGCCAGCGCACACGTCCCGGTGGCCAGCAGGTCCCGCAGCCACTCCCACGCGCCGTCGGCGTCGATGACGTCCCGGTCCGCGATCCGTACGGCGTCCAGGCGCAGTTCGCCCAGCCGCTCACCGGTCGTGGAGATCTGCTCGGCGAGCCCGACTCCCGCGTGCACCCGGGGGACCAGGGCGAGCAGGGTCCGGTCGGCGGCCGTGTGTGCGGGGACGAGGACGAAGTCGGCGCCGTACACCCACGGCACCGCCGTCTGTACTCCGTCCAGCACCCACACCTCGCCCTCCTGCCGTGCGGTCACCGCGAGTTCGGCCGGGTCGTGGCCGGTGCGGCCGCTCGCGGCGACGGTCAGGACGACCTCCCCGCGGCCCGCCCGCGCCGCCAGGCCGGCCTTCAACTCCTCGCCGCCGAAGGCCTGTACGGCGGCCAGCGCGGCGCTGCTCTCCAGCAGTGGCACCCGTGCCAGCACCTTTGCCGCCTCGCGCAGCACCAGGCACAGGGCGACGGCGTCCAGTCCCGCGCCGCCGAACTCCGGGTCCAGCAGCAGGCTCAACAGGTCCGCGTCGGCGAGCCTCGCCCACAGCGCACGGTCGAAGTCGTCCGCGACGGCGCCCGCGGTGAGCGCGGGACTGGGCACCGCGTCCGGGGCGACCCCGGCGAACACCCCCCGCGCCGCCTCGGCTGCCGCCTCCTGCTCCTCGGTGAAGGTGAAGTCCACGGTCCTGTCCTTCCGCCGGGCCGCCGATCTGACGGTCCGTCAAGATAGAACAGGTTCTAGAAGAAGGGAACGGGCTGCCGAGGACCAGCTGGGGAACGCCGGGCGCTTCTCAGCCCCTCACCTGTCGAAGTCCAGCTCCACCCGCTCGGTCACCGGATGCGACTGGCACGCCAGCACATATCCCGCCTCCGTCTCCTCCGGCTCCAGCGCGAAGTTGCGGTCCATGCGCACCTCGCCGGAGACCAGGAAGGCCCGGCAGGTCCCGCACACCCCGCCCTTGCAGGCGTAGGGCGCGTCGGCCCGGTTGCGCAGAACCGCCTCCAGGAGCGACTCGCCCTGCTGGACCGGCCAGCTTCCACCGCGGCCGTCGAGCCGGGCGGTCACCGTGCTGTGTGCGGGAGCCGTCACGGGCGCGGTGGTCACGGGCGCGGCGTCCACATGGAAGATCTCCTCGTGGATGCGGGTGCGGGAAACGCCGAGCTCCCGCAGTGCTCTCTCGGCCCCCTGCACCAGCCCGAACGGCCCGCACAGGAACCACCCCGCCACGTCCTCCACGGGCAGCAGTGCCGGAAGCAGCCCGCCGAGCCGCTCCTTGTCGAGCCGCCCGGACGGCAGACCCGCCTGCTGCTCCTCCCGGGACAGCACAGTCGCCAGGTGCAGCCGCTGCGGATAGCGGTCCTTCAGGTCGGCGACCTCCTCCAGGAACATCGTCGAGGCGGACGTGCGGTCGCTGCGTATCAGACAGAACCGGGCCTCCGGCTCGCGCGCCAGCAGCGTCGCCACGATCGACAGCACCGGGGTGATGCCGCTGCCGCCGACGATCGCCGCGTACAGACCGGGCGCCGGTTCGAGGGTGAAGCGGCCCGCCGGGGTCATCACCTCCAGCTCGTCGCCGATGTTGATCTCCTTCAGCGCGTACGTCGAGAAGGCGCCGCCGTCGACCAGCCGCACTCCGACGCGCAGGGTGCGGGGCCCCTCGCCGTCCGGCGCCGGTGCCGGGGAGCAGATCGAGTAGGTGCGCCGGATCTCCGTACCGTCCACCGTGCGCCGCAGGGCGAGATGCTGGCCGGGGGCGTGCCGGTACTCCTCGCGCAGATCCTCGGGCACGGTGAAGGTCAGGGCCACGGAGTCGTCGGTGAGCCGGTCGACCGCGGCCACGGGGAGCGCGTGGAAGCGGGCCATCACAACTCCTTGAAGTGGTCGAAGGGTTCACGGCACGACAGGCACCGGCGCAGCGCCTTGCAGGCGGTGGAGGAGAAACGGCTGAGCAGCTCGGTGTCGGCGGAGCCGCAGTGCGGGCAGCGGACGGGGTCGGCGGCCTCTTCGGCTTCCGGAGCGAGCGTGCGGGTGGGCCCCAGCTGCAGGCCGACCGGGCCGGCTGCCCGCCCCGTGCGCGGCGGGGCGATGCCGAACTCCTGGAGTTTGCGCCGCCCTTCGTCCGTGATGTCGTCCGTCGACCAGGCCGGCGCGAGAACCGTGCGCACGGTGACGTCTCGTATGCCGTGTTCGTGCAGCACCCGCTCTATGTCCAGGGACATCGCCTCGACGGCCGGGCAGCCGGTGTACGTCGGAGTCAGCTCGACCTCCACCGAGTCGGGACCGTGGACGTGCACCGCGCGCAGGACGCCGAGCTCCTGGAGGGTGAGCACGGGCAGTTCGGGGTCGGGTACGGCACCGGCCACCTTCAGGAGCTCCGCCTCCAGCGGAGTGGTCGTCACCATGACGCCCCCGGGTGGCTGCGGTGCAGATGCTGCATCTCGGCGAGCATCCGCCCGAAGGACTCGGTGTGCAGGCCCTGACGGCCCGCCCCGGCCGTCCATGCCCCGGACCGCGGGCCTTCGGGGACGGTGAGGGTGGCGCGGCGCAGGATGTCTTCGACGGACTCGGACCAAGTCGACTCCATCCCCGCCCAGTCGGCGTCCACCCCTGCCACGGGCCGGAACATCTCCCCGGTGAACCGCCACAGCGTCTCGCACGCCCGCTGCATCCGCTCATGGCTGACGTCCGTGCCGTCGCCGAGCCGCAGGGTCCACTGTTCGGCGTGATCGCGGTGGTAGGCGACCTCCTTGACAGCCTTCGCGGCAAGCGGGGCGAACAGGCTTTCCCCGGCGGCCAGTTCGGCGTAGAGCAGGTGCTGGTAGGTGGAGAAGTACAGCTGGCGGGCGATGGTGTGGGCGAAGTCGCCGTTGGGCTGTTCCACCAGCTGGAGGTTGGTGAAGGCGCGCTCCTCGCGCAGATACGCCAGTTCGTCCTCGTCGCCGGCCAGCGACAGCAGCACCCGGGCCTGGCCGAGGAGGTCCAGCGCGATGTTGGCGAGGGCCACTTCTTCTTCGAGGACGGGGGCGTGGCCCGCCCACTCCCCGAGACGGTGGGAGAGCACCAAGGCGTCGTCGCCGAGGGCGAGGGCGGCGGAGTTCACGCTCACATCCGCGGTCACAGGTGCTTCACCCCCTCCGGGATCTCGTAGAACGTCGGGTGCCGGTACGGCTTGTCGGCGGACGGCTCGAAGAACGGGTCCTTCTCGTCGGGCGAGGACGCGGTGATCGCGGACGACGGGACGACCCAGATCGAGACGCCCTCGCCACGCCGGGTGTACAGATCACGGGCATTGCGCAGGGCGAGCTCCGCGTCCGGCGCGTGCAGGCTGCCGGCGTGGGTGTGCGAGAGGCCGCGACGAGAGCGCACGAAAACCTCCCACAGGGGCCAGTCGGTGTTCGTCATGCCTGCTCCACTCCCCTTCCGGCACCGTGCTTCGCCGCGTACGCCGAGGCCGCCTCCCGCACCCAGGTGCCCTCCTCGTGGGCCCGCCTGCGCTGCGTGATCCGCTGTTCGTTGCAAGGGCCGTTGCCCTTGAGGACGTCCCAGAACTCCGTCCAGTCGATCGGGCCGAAGTCGTGGTGCCCCCGTTCCTCGTTCCACGTCAGGTCCGGGTCGGGGAGTGTGAGGCCCAGGGACTCGGCCTGGGGGACGCAGATGTCGACGAAGCGCTGACGCAGCTCGTCGTTCGAATGGCGCTTGATCTTCCATGCCATCGACTGCGCGGAGTGCGCGGACTCGTCGTCGGGCGGGCCGAACATCATCAGGGACGGCCACCACCAGCGGTCCACCGCGTCCTGCGCCATCGCGTGCTGCTCGGGGGTGCCGCGGCTGAGGGCCAGCAGCAGTTCGTACCCCTGGCGCTGGTGGAAGGACTCCTCCTTGCAGACACGGACCATCGCGCGCGCGTAAGGGCCGTACGAGCAGCGGCACAGGGGCACCTGGTTGGTGATCGCGGCGCCGTCCACCAGCCAGCCGATCGCGCCGACGTCCGCCCAGGTCAGCGTCGGGTAGTTGAAGATGGAGGAGTACTTCTGGCGTCCGGTGTGGAGCTTGTCGAGCAGTTCGTCGCGGCCGGTGCCGAGGGTCTCTGCCGCGCTGTAGAGGTAGAGCCCGTGCCCGGCCTCGTCCTGGACCTTGGCCATCAGGATGGCCTTGCGGCGCAGTGAGGGCGCGCGTGTGATCCAGTTCGCCTCCGGCTGCATGCCGATGATCTCGGAGTGGGCGTGCTGCGCGATCTGCCGGACGAGCGTCGCGCGGTAGGCGTCGGGCATCCAGTCGCGTGGCTCGACGCGCTCGTCGGCGGCCACGGCGGCGTCGAAGGCCCTCTCGTACGCGGCGGTGTCGCCGCCGGCCTCTGTGCCGTCCTGGCCGTCGTACGCCTGGGTGCGCGCCGTCCTGTGCGCGGCTGCTGTCGCCATGAGGTCCCCCTCGACCTGGGCTCTGCCGGTCTTGCTCCCGACCGATCGTTCGGTTCGTGCGATTCCATGGTGGGACGGGCGCCGTAAGGTGTCAACCGCTGTGGATAACCTGCGGGCGTCCGGGCGCTCCGCCTGTGGACAACCGGGGTGGCTTCGCGGAAGGGCCGGTGGGGGCTGTGCCGGGCGCGCGGGCCTGAGTACCGTTCCGTGCGAGCGTCGCGGGCGTGGTGGCACGTGGGTGGTACGGCGCCTGCGGCGGACGGCAGGCGCCGAGTGCCAGGCGGCAGGGCGGCCGGAAGACGGACCGGAATCGGAAACGGGGCGGAATGGACGTGCACGACGGAGGCTCGAACGCCCTGCACGGGCAGGTCGAGCCGGGCGCCGCGCCCGCCGACCCACCCGCTTCCCAGGGCTCCCGGCCCGACCCGGCCCCGGCGACCGGCCGACCGGCCGACCCTCCACCCCGCGAGGTGCCCCGCGAGGCACCCCGCGAAGCTCGCACAGGCGTCGCTGCCCTCTCCCTGCGCTACCAGATCGCCGCCGCCGTGGCCCTCGCGGTCGTCGCCGTGGCCGTCTGTGTGCACATAGGCATAGTGTTCCTGCACGTCGCGCCCTCGAACACGGTGACCAAGCAGCACGGCAGGGCGATCGACGACTGGATCTACCCGGAGTTCGAGCAGAACTGGAAGCTGTTCGCGCCGAACCCGTTGCAGCAGAACATCGCCGTCCAGGTCCGGGCTCAGATCGACAGCGCGGACGGCAGCACGCGGATGACCGGCTGGTACGACCTCTCCGCCGAGGACGGCCGGGCCATCGACGGCAATCTGCTGCCGAGCCACACCCAGCAGAACGAGCTGCGCCGTGCCTGGGACTTCTTCGTCGCCACGCACGACGGCGAGAACCGGCCTGTGGGCCTGCGCGGCTCCCTGTCCGAGACGTATCTGCGGCGCATCGTGCTGCTGCGACTGGAGCGCGAGGACGCGGCCGGGAAGGGCGGCACGATCGATCTCGTCCAGATCCGTTCCCGCACCACCAATGTTCGCCCGCCCGAGTGGAGCGAGGAGAAGGTGTCGGACCAGCCGGTGTACCGGGTGCTGGCCTGGTGGTCGATTCCGGCGGACAGCGCCGAGGGGTACGTGAAGTGAACCGTTTCGCGCTCTGCTTCTCCTCCGCCATCGCCCGTGTCACCGGGGCCGCCCTCGGCCCGTACCAGACCGCCGTGATCCGCATCGGCTTCAGTGCGACCTGGCTGCTGTTCCTGCTGCGCGAGTTTCCGCACCGCGAGGAGATGTACGGCCCCGACGGCCCCTGGAGCTGGGACCTCGCCCAGCAGCTGGTCTCGAACAACGGCGCCTTCTCGGCCCTGATGTGGTCCGACGGCCGATTCTGGTTCGAGACCGTCTACGCGCTGGCCGTCCTGACGAGCGCTCTGCTGCTGCTGGGCTGGCGCACCCGCACGATGTCCGTGCTGTTCATGGTCGGCGTGCTCTCGCTGCAGAACCGCAGCATCTTCATGGGGGACGGCGGCGACAACGTCCTGCACCTGATGTGCATCTACCTGGCTTTCACGCGTTGCGGCCAGGTGTGGTCGCTGGACGCGCGGCGGGCTCGGCCCGGCCGCGAGGCACGCGCGCGTGGGGAACACGTTCCGGACCGGGCCGGGCCGGCCCTGTGGGGCGTGCTCGGCCTGGCGCTGGCGGCGGTGACCCTGTCGGGCCGGCTGTTCGACGGCGAGGAGTTCGTGCCGCTGCTGCTCTGGACGGTCTGGCTCGCGCAGGCCCTGTGGTGGCTCATAGGCCGCCGGGCGAGGAGCGGCGAACCCCGGATCCTGCTCGACGTCGTCGCCAACATCGTCCACAACGGCGCCCTCCTGGTGATCATGGCCGAGGCCTGTCTGATCTACGCCACGGCGGGCTGGTACAAGATCCAGGGCTCGCGCTGGCAGGACGGCACCGCCGTCTACTACCCCCTGCACCTCGAGTACTTCTCCCCGTGGCCCGCGCTCGCCGACGTGCTGGCGGCCAGCGGCACGATGGTGATGCTGGTGACGTACGGCACCGTCGTCGCGCAGGTCGCCTTCCCCTTCACGCTCTTCAACCGGCGCGTCAAGAACGTTCTGCTGGCGGTCATGATGTTCGAGCACGCCGCGATCGCCGTGCTTCTCGGGCTGCCGTTCTTCTCGCTGGCGATGATCGCCGCCGACGCGGTCTTCCTGCCGACGTCGTTCCTGCGCCGGCTCGGCGGCTGGGCGGCACGCGCGCGTGGACGGCTGGTCGCGGGCACGGGCCGTACGACGCTGCCGAAGCCGCGGGCCCCGGAGAGCGCGGAAGACGCGACGGACGCGGGGGACGTGGGCGACGCGCCCGTAGGCTTCAGGGCATGAGTGCCCCCGATCCCCTCGACGTCTGGCACCGGCTCGCCGACACCTCCGTGCTCCTCGACGGCTTCCACGCCCTCAAGCACGCGCTGCGCTTCGGCGCCGAGGTCCCGGTGGCGGTCACCGTCGACCGGGCCGCCGCGCTCGCCCTCGCCGAGGAGCTGGCGCCGGACGTACGGGACACGCTGGACGCGCTCCTGACACAGGTGCCGGAGCCGGTGTACCGGAGTCTGGTCCCACGCCCGCACCCCACCGCGGTCGCCGCCCTGGCCGTACGTCCGTCCCGCGCGGCCAACCTTGAGAGGCTGGCGCACACCCCCCGCACCGCGCCCGTCGTGGTCCTCGACAACCCGCGCAACCTGGGCAACGCGGGGGCGGTGATCCGGCTGGCCGCCGGCTTCGGCGCGACCGCAGTGGTCACCACCGGAACGCTCGACCCCTGGCATCCCACGGTCGTACGCGGCGGCGCCGGGCTGCACTTCGCGACCGCCGTGGAACGGTTGACGGTGCAGGAGCTGCCGCCGGGACCGGTGTTCGCTCTGGACCCGGAGGGCGAGGACATCCGCGGCACCAAGCTCCCGGACGACGCGATCCTCGCCTTCGGCTCGGAACGCAGCGGGCTGTCGGCCGAACTACGCGCGCGTGCCGACCACTTGGTGGCGCTGCCGATGCGCCCCCAGGTCTCCAGCTACAACCTCGCGACCAGCGTGGCCATGACGCTGTACCACTGGAGCGCCACCGGGGGCGCGATCGGCTAGCCCCTAGGCTTCGCGGCGCACCTCGACCACCCGGAAGCGGTTCGCCACGAACGCCCCGTCGGTGAGCGCCGCGTTGGCCGCCGGGTTGCCGCCCGAGCCGTGGAAGTCGGAGAAGGCGGCCGTCTGGTTGACGTACACCCCGCCCGTGAGGTTCAGCGACAGCTGGGCCGCCTCCTCCAGGCAGACCTCCCGCACGGCCTGATCGACCTCCTCGTCGGTGGTGTACGCGCCGACCGTCATCGCGCCCTTCTCGCGGATCGTGCGCCGCAGCAGCTCCACCGCGTCGGACGCCGAGTCGATCGCGACGGCGAAGGAGACGGGCCCGAAGCACTCGCTCATGTAGGCGGCTTCGTCGTCGGCGCCCTCCCAGTATTTCCGCGCGCCGTCCAGCTTCACGATGACGGGAGTGCGCACGACCGCTCCGGGGAACTCCGGGTTGCTCACCTCCCGCGAGGCGAGGGCGACTTCGCCGAGACCGGCCGCGGCCTCCAGGCGGGCCTTGACGTCCGGGTTGACGATCGCGCCGAGCAGGGCGTTCGCGCGCGTGTCGTCACCGAGCAGGCCGTCGACCGAGCGGGCGAGGTCGGCGACCACCTCGTCGAAGGTCCTGGGGCCCTCTTCGGTGCGGATGCCGTCCCTGGGGATCAGGAGGTTCTGCGGAGTCGTGCACATCTGGCCGCTGTACAGGGACAGCGAGAAGGCCAGGTTGGACAACATCCCCTTGTAGTCGTCCGTGGAGTGGACCATCACCGTGTTGACGCCGGCCTTCTCCGTGTACACCTGCGCCTGGCGGGCGTTGGCCTCCAGCCAGTCGCCGAAGGCCGTCGAGCCGGTGTAGTCGATGATCCGGATCTCGGGGCGGGTGGCCAGGGTCTTGGCGACGCCCTCGCCGGGACGCTCGGCGGCCAGCGCCACGAGGTTCGGGTCGAAGCCGGCCTCGGCGAGGACCTGGCGCGCGACCTGCACGGTGAGCGCGAGCGGCAGTACCGCGCGCGGGTGGGGCTTCACCAGGACCGCGTTGCCGGTGGCGAGGGAGGCGAACAGGCCCGGATAGCCGTTCCACGTCGGGAAGGTGTTGCAGCCGATGACCAGCGCGATCCCGCGCGGGACCGGCGTGAACTGCTTGGTGAGCGCCAGCGGGTCGCGCTTGCCCTGCGGCTTGGTCCACTCCGCCGTGTCGGGCGTGCGGACCTGTTCCACGTACGCGTACGCCACCGCCTCCAGGCCGCGGTCCTGCGCGTGCGGGCCACCCGCCTGGAACGCCATCATGAAGGCCTGGCCGGAGGTGTGCATGACCGCGTGCGCGAACTCGTGCGTCCGGTCGCTGATCCGCTTGAGGATCTCCAGACACACCACCGCGCGCATTTCCGCGCCCGCGTCCCGCCAGGCCTTCTGGCCGGCCTTCATGGCGGGCAGCAGCTCGTCGACGTCCGCGTGCGGGTAGCTCACCCCGAGCTCGATGCCGTAGGGCGAGACCTCGCCGCCCACCCAGTCGTCCGTGCCGGGCTGACCGAGGTCGAGGCGGGTGCCCAGGAGGGTGTCGAAGGCGGCCTTGCCCGCCGCCATGTCCAGGCTGCCGTTCTCGCCGTAGGCCTTGGGGTGTTCGGGGTGCGGGGACCAGTACGCGCGTGTGCGGATCGCTTCCAGCGCCTGGTCGAGGGTAGGCCGGTGCTTGGCGATCAGATCGTGCGCGGTGAGTTCGGCGGCCATGCGGGACCAACTCCTCGTCTCAAGAACTCTTCGTCGAGCTCATGACCTGGGCAGAAACATGGGCAGGAAATCGAGAGGTGCGGCGCGAAGCGCCTCGGTCTGGGTGGTGGCGGGTGACGGGTGGGCCAGTGAGAGTTAGAGTAACCGAACGATCGGTCGGGACAAGGGGGTCCGCCGCATCTGTGGAAAACCCCGTGCGGGAGGATCGCGCACATGACAGCACTCGACCTCAGCAGCCCCGTGGCCGTCGTCGGCACCGGCACCATGGGCCAGGGCATCGCCCAGGTCGCGCTGGTGGCCGGCCATTCCGTACGGCTGTACGACGCCGCTCCCGGCCGGGCCCAGGAGGCGGCCGACGCGATCGCCGCGCGCCTCGACCGGCTCGTCGAGAAGGACCGGCTCGGCGGCGCCGACCGGGACGCGGCACGTGCCCGCCTGCTGCCCGCGCAGAACCTCGCCGACCTCGCGGACTGCGCCCTGGTCGTCGAGGCCGTCCTGGAGCGGCTGGACGTCAAGCAGGAGTTGTTCCGCGCGCTGGAGGACGTCGTCGGCGAGGACTGTCTGCTCGCCACCAACACCTCGTCCCTGTCGGTGACGGCCATCGGCGGCGCCCTGCGCAACCCGGGCCGCCTGGTGGGCCTGCACTTCTTCAACCCCGCCCCGCTGCTCCCCCTCGTGGAGGTCGTCTCCGGGTTCGCGACCGACGTCTCGTCGGCCACGCGCGCGTACGAGATGGCCCGCGCCTGGGGCAAGACTCCCGTGGCCTGCGCCGACACCCCGGGCTTCATCGTCAACCGCATCGCGCGGCCCTTCTACGCGGAGGCCTTCGCGGTCTACGAGGCCCAGGGCGCCGAACCCGCCACGATCGACGCGGTCCTGCGCGAGTGCGGCGGCTTCAAGATGGGCGCCTTCGAACTCACCGACCTCATCGGTCAGGACGTCAACGAGTCGGTCACGCACTCCGTGTGGCAGGCCTTCTTCCAGGACGTGCGCTTCACGCCGTCGCTCGCCCAGCGCCGCCTGGTCGAGTCGGGCAGGCTCGGACGCAAGACCGGACACGGCTGGTACGACCACGCCGAGGACGCCGACCGTCCCGAGCCGCACACCGCGGAACCGGCCCAGCCGCCGGCGTACGTCGTCGTCGAGGGCGACCTGGGCCCCGCCTCCGAGCTGCTCGCCCTGATCCGCGAGGCGGGCATCCCGGTCCGCGAGGACGACGAGGACCACGGCACCCGCCTGGTGCTGCCGAGCGGCGGCCAGCTGGCCCTCGCCGACGGGCAGACCTCGGTCGAGTTCCGCGACGTCGTCTACTTCGACCTCGCGCTCGACTACCGCCGCGCCACCCGCATCGCCCTGTCCGCCTCCCAGGACACCTCCCAGCCGACCCTCGCCGAGGCCGTCGGCCTCTTCCAGGCACTCGGCAAGCAGGTCAGCGTCATCGGTGACGTCCCCGGCATGATCGTGGCGCGCACGGTCGCGCGCATCGTCGACCTGGCGCACGACGCCGTCGCCAAGGGCGTGGCCACCGAGGAGGACATCGACACCGCGATGCGCCTCGGGGTCAACTACCCTCTGGGTCCCTTCGAGTGGAGCCGCCGGCTCGGCCGCAACTGGGCCTACGCCCTCCTCGACGACCTGCACCTGCGCGACCCCTCGGGGCGCTACGCGCCGTCCCTCGCGCTGTACCGCCACGCGTACGCCACCGACAAGCGGGAGGGCAGCACCTCATGACCACCGCCAAGCGCGACACGTACACGCCGGAGACGCTGCTGTCCGTCGCCGTCCAGGTCTTCAACGAACGCGGCTACGACGGCACCTCCATGGAGCACCTCTCCAAGGCGGCCGGCATCTCCAAGTCGTCGATCTACCACCACGTCTCCGGCAAGGAGGAGCTGCTGCGCCGCGCCGTCAGCCGGGCGCTGGACGGCCTCTTCGGGATCCTCGACGAGGAGCACGCGCGCGTGGGGCCTGCCGCCGGGCGCCTGGAGTACGTCGTGCGGCGCATGGTCGAGGTGCTCATCGCCGAGCTGCCGTACGTGACCCTGCTGCTGCGCGTGCGCGGCAACACCGGCACCGAGCGGTGGGCCCTGGAGCGCCGCCGCGACTTCGACCACCAGGTCGCCGAGCTCCTGAAGGCGGCCGCCGCCGACGGGGACGTGCGCGGCGACGTGGAGGTGCGGCTCGCGACGCGGCTGGTCTTCGGGATGATCAACTCCATAGTGGAGTGGTACCGGCCGGACGGGCGGGGCATGAACGAGCGGGAAGTCTCCGACGCGGTGGCGCAGTTGGTCTTCTCGGGGCTGCGAGAAGCCTGAGATTCAGCCCTGCGGCTCCAGGTCCTCCTCCTCGAACACCAGCAGCGTGCGGGTACTGAGCACCTCGGGGATCGCCTGGAGCCGGGTCAGCACCAGCTCCCGCAGGGCCCGGTTGTCGGACGTGTGCACCAGGAGCAGCACGTCGAAGTCGCCGCCCACCAGGGCGATGTGGGAGGCGCCGGGCAGCTGTCTGAGCTGTTCGCGCACCGTGCGCCAGGAGTTCTGGACGATCTTCAGGGTGATATAAGCCGAAGTGCCCTGACCTGCGCGTTCGTGGTTGACGCGGGCCCCGAAGCCGCGGATGACGCCGTCCTCGATGAGGCGGTTGATACGTGCGTAGGCGTTGGCGCGCGAGACATGGACCCGTTCGGCCACCGACCTTATGGACGCGCGGCCGTCCGCCTGGAGCATCTGCAGGATGTCCAGATCGATGGCGTCGAGCGGGCGCGCGGGCGGCAGGGGGCCGCTGCCTTCCGGGCTCTCGGCCATTTGTTCAGATGCCATGTCCCCCCGCCTCTCTACCATGGACGTACTGCGTTCATTTCAGGTTGTGCAGAACCGATTGTCCACAGCCTGAGGGTGCCTGTAGCCAAAATGTGCCGACGACCGAACAATCGGTAGGTGAGGCGCGCATCACACCCCTGGCGCGCCTGAAGCCGCTCCCACGAGGAGGTGCCGTCATGACGGTCATGGAGCAGCGGGGCGGGTACAAGCCGACCCCGCCGCCCGCCTGGCAGCCCCGCACGGATCCCGCGCCGCTGCTGCCCGACGCGCGTCCGTACCGCGTCCTCGGCACGGAGGCGGCCGCCCAGGCCGATCCCGGGCTGCTGCGCCGGCTGTACGCCGAACTGGTGCGAGGCCGCCGCTACAACGCACAGGCCACCGCCCTCACCAAGCAGGGCCGCCTGGCGGTCTACCCGTCCAGCACCGGCCAGGAGGCCTGCGAGGTCGCCGCCGCGCTGGTCCTCGAGGAGCGGGACTGGCTCTTCCCCAGCTACCGCGACACCCTCGCCGTCATCGCCCGCGGTGTGGACCCCGTCCAGGCCCTCACCCTCCTGCGCGGCGACTGGCACACCGGCTACGACCCGCGCGAGCACCGCGTCGCCCCCCTGTGCACCCCGCTCGCCACCCAGCTCCCGCACGCCGTCGGCCTCGCGCACGCCGCCCGCCTCAAGGGCGACGACGTGGTCGCGCTGGCGATGGTCGGCGACGGCGGCACCAGCGAGGGCGACTTCCACGAGGCGCTGAACTTCGCCGCCGTCTGGCAGGCCCCGGTCGTCTTCCTCGTCCAGAACAACGGCTTCGCGATCTCCGTCCCGCTCGCCAAGCAGACCGCGGCCCCGTCGCTGGCCCACAAGGCCGTCGGCTACGGCATGCCCGGCCGCCTGGTGGACGGCAACGACGCCGTCGCCGTGCACGAGGTGCTCGCCGACGCCGTACGGCACGCGCGCGAGGGAGGCGGCCCCACCCTGGTCGAGGCCGTCACCTACCGGGTGGAGGCGCACACCAACGCCGACGACGCGACCCGCTACCGCGGCGACGCCGAGGTCGAGACCTGGCGCGGACACGACCCGATCGCCCTCCTGGAGCACGAGCTCGGCGAACGCGGCCTGATCGACGACAGCGGCATCCAGGCAGCCCGCGAGGCCGCCGAGACCATGGCCGCCGACCTGCGCGAGCGCATGAACCAGGACCCGCTCCTGGACCGCATGGACCTGTTCGCCCACGTGTACGCCGAGCCCACCCCGCAGCTGCGCGAGCAGCAGGCCCAGTTGCGTGCCGAGCTGGCGGCGGAACAGGAAGGGGCGCACCGATGACCACCGTCGCCCTCAAACCGGCCACCATGGCGCAGGCCCTCACGCGCGCGATGCGCGATGCCATGGCCGCCGACCCGGCCGTGCACGTCATGGGCGAGGACGTCGGCACCCTCGGTGGTGTCTTCCGGGTCACCGACGGCCTCGCCAAGGAGTTCGGCGAGGACCGCTGCACGGACACCCCGCTGGCCGAGGCCGGCATCCTCGGCACGGCCGTCGGCATGGCGATGTACGGGCTGCGCCCGGTCGTGGAGATGCAGTTCGACGCGTTCGCCTACCCGGCGTTCGAGCAGCTGATCAGCCATGTGTCGAGGATGCGCAACCGCACCCGCGGCACGATGCCGCTCCCGCTCACCATCCGCGTCCCCTACGGCGGCGGCATCGGTGGCGTCGAGCACCACAGCGACTCGTCCGAGGCGTACTACATGGCGACTCCCGGGCTCCATGTCGTCACGCCCGCCACGGTCGCCGACGCCTACGGGCTGCTGCGCGCCGCCATCGCCTCCGACGACCCGGTCGTCTTCCTCGAACCCAAGCGCCTGTACTGGTCCAAGGACTCCTGGAACCCGGACGATCCGCAGACCGTTGAACCGATAGGCCGCGCGGTGGTGCGGCGCTCTGGCCGGAGCGCCACACTCATCACGTACGGGCCGTCCGTGCCCGTCTGCCTCGAAGCCGCCGAGGCGGCCCGGGACGAGGGCTGGGACCTCGAAGTCGTCGACCTGCGCTCCCTGGTGCCGTTCGACGACGAGACGGTCTGCGCCTCGGTACGGCGGACCGGACGAGCGGTCGTCGTACACGAGTCGGGCGGGTTCGGCGGCCCGGGCGGGGAGATCGCGGCCCGTGTCACGGAGCGCTGCTTCCACCATCTGGAGGCGCCGGTGCTGCGCGTGGCCGGGTTCGACATCCCCTACCCGCCGCCGATGCTGGAGCGTCACCACCTGCCCGGCGTGGACCGGATCCTGGACGCCGTGGGGCGTCTGCAATGGGAGGCCGAGGGCTGATGGCACACGCTTCTGAAATGCACAGTCTGGAGTTCAGGCTTCCCGACCTCGGGGAGGGGCTCACCGAAGCGGGAATCGTCCGTTGGCTCGTCGAGGTCGGAGACCTCGTCGCCGTCGACCAGCCGGTCGTCGAGGTCGAGACGGCCAAGGCGATGGTCGAGGTGCCCTGCCCCTACGGCGGTGTCGTCACCGCCCGCTTCGGCGAGGAGGGCACGGAACTGCCCGTCGGGGCTCCGCTGATCACGGTCGCCGTGGGTGCGGCGGCCTCGGGCGGGGAGACCGAGGGCTCGGGGAACGTGCTGGTGGGTTATGGCACCTCTCAGGCGCCCGCGCGCAGGCGCAGGGTGCGGCCGGGGCAGCCGGACCCGGTGCCCGAAGCGGCGAACGGGCAGGGCAGCGCCCCCGAGGTGGCGGACGGCCCGGTCGCGGTGATCTCGCCACTGGTGCGCCGCCTGGCGCGTGAGAACGGCCTCGACCTCAAGGAGCTGAACGGCTCCGGCCCCGACGGGCTGATCCTGCGGGCGGACGTGGAGTACGCGCTGCGGGCCGCAGCGGCCCAGGGGCGTACGACAGCGCCGGCCGCAGAGGCCCACCCGCCCGCGGCGCCGACCACCACCGCCACCCCGGCCCCCTCCGCGGCAACCGCCGGAGCCACCCGCATCCCCCTCAAGGGCATCCGAGGCACCGTCGCCGACAAGCTCTCCCGCAGCCGGCGCGAGATCCCGGACGCCACCTGCTGGGTGGACGCCGACGCCACCGAACTGATGCGGGCGCGGACGGCGATGAACGCGGCGGGCGGGCCGAAGATCTCCCTCCTCGCCCTCCTGGCCCGCATCTGCACCGCCGCCCTGGCCCGCCACCCCGAGCTCAACTCCACCGTCGACATGGAGGCCAGGGAGATAGTCCGGCTGGACGCCGTGCACCTCGGGTTCGCCGCGCAGACCGAGCGGGGACTCGTCGTGCCCGTCGTACGCGACGCGCACACGCGGGACGCCGAGTCGCTCACCGCGGAGTTCGCCAGGCTGACCGAGTCGGCCCGCGTGGGCACCCTCACCCCCCGGGAACTCACCGGCGGCACCTTCACGCTGAACAACTACGGAGTGTTCGGCGTCGACGGCTCCACGCCGATCATCAACCACCCCGAGGCGGCCATGCTCGGCGTCGGCCGCATCGTCCCCAAGCCGTGGGTGCACGAGGGCGAGCTGGCCGTGCGTCAGGTCGTCCAGCTGTCGCTCACCTTCGACCACCGCGTGTGCGACGGCGGCACGGCGGGAGGCTTCCTGCGGTACGTGGCGGACTGCGTGGAACAACCCTCGGTCCTGCTGCGCACACTCTGATCACGCGGTGATTGCGCGGCTTCCCCCGCGTTCCCTGTGATCACGGCGGCACGCATACTCGGGGGGTGACCGTCAGCGAACCGCCCCCCGCCGCCGCGTACGACGCCGTCGTACTCGCCGGCGGTGCCGCCCGGCGGCTCGGGGGTGCCGACAAGCCCGGCGTGCGTGTGGGCGGGCGGGCGCTGCTCGACCGGGTGCTGGCCGCCTGCGCCGACGCGCGCACCACCGTCGTCGTCGCCGATCCCCGGCCGACCGCGCGGCCCGTGACCTGGGCGCGTGAGGACCCGCCCGGCGGCGGGCCGGTGGCCGCACTGGACGCCGGGCTGCGACACACCACGGCCGAGCAGGTCGTCGTACTCTCCGCCGACCTGCCGTTCCTCGGCGAGGCGACGGTACGGCGGCTGCTGACCGCCCTGCGGGCGACCGGCGCCGACGGCGTGCTGCTCACCGACGCCGACGGCCGTGACCAGCCGCTGGTGGCCGCGTACCGCGCGCCCGCACTGCGCCGCGAGCTGACCGCCCTCAGCAGCGGGCAGGGCGGCACTACGGGGCTGGCCCTGCGTAGGCTCACCGCCGGTCTCGACCTCACTCGTGTCCCGGACCCCGTCGCGTCCTTCGACTGCGACACCTGGGACGACATCGCCGCCGCCAGGGCACGTATCAGGGAGCATGGGCACGTGTTGGATGAATGGATTTCCGCAGTCAAGGACGAGCTGGGCATCGACCTCGACGTCGACACCGGTGTGCTGCTCGACCTCGCCCGTGACGCCGCCCACGGTGTGGCGAGGCCCGCGGCACCGCTGACCACCTTCCTCGTCGGCTACGCGGCCGCGCAGGCCGGGGGAGGCCCCGAGGCGGTGGCCGAGGCGTCCCGCAAGGCGGCCGCCCTCGCCCTCCGCTGGGCCGACGAGGACACCGCCGACACCAAGCCGGACGTGGCCCCCGACGCCACGCCCGACACCCGCCCGGACGCCGGATGACCGCCCGCGCCGCCCGGACCGGTGAGGACGCCGAGGACGCCGAGGACTTCGACGTCGAGGAGGTGCTCGCCCTCGTGAAGGAAGGCAACGGCCACATCGCCGGTGATCACGTGCCCGCACCCGCCCCGCAGGCCGGCCGGCCCGACGCGTCCCACCAACCGACCCCCCGCCACCGGGCCACCCCCTGGCCCGAGGCCCGGGCGATCGCGGCCCGCGCGGCCCGCTCCGGGGGCCGCCGCGCTCCCGTCTCCGTCGCCCTCGACGACGCCCTCGGCCTCACCCTGGCCGCCCCCCTCGCCGCCCTCACCGACCTGCCCTCCTTCGACACCTCCGCGATGGACGGCTGGGCGGTCGCCGGTCCCGGCCCCTGGGCCGTACGGGACGAGGGCGTGCTGGCCGGACACGCGGAGCCCGAGCGGCTCACCGACGGCGAGGGCGTCCGGATCGCCACCGGCGCCCGGATTCCCCTCGACACCACCGCCGTCCTGCGCAGCGAGCACGGCCGCACCGACGACAAGGGCCACCTCCACACCACGCGCGAGATCGTGCACGGCCAGGACATCCGCCCGCGCGGACAGGAGTGCCGCAGCGGCGACCAGCTCCTCCCGGCCGGCACCCTCGTCACCCCGGCGGTGCTCGGCCTCGCCGCGGCCGCCGGATACGACACCGTCACCGCCGTGCCCCGTCCCCGCGTCGAAGTCCTCGTCCTGGGCGACGAGTTGCTCACCGAGGGCAAGCCGCACGACGGGCTGATCCGGGACGCGCTCGGCCCCATGCTCCCGCCCTGGCTGCGGGCCCTCGGAGCCGAGGTCACCGCCGTACGCCGGCTCGGCGACGACGCCAAGGCACTCCACAAGGCGATCACCACCTCCGCCGCCGACCTGATCGTCACCACCGGCGGCACCGCCTCCGGCCCCGTCGACCACGTGCACCCCACCCTTCGGCGCATCGGTGCCGAACTCCTGGTCGACGGTGTCAAGGTGCGCCCCGGCCACCCCATGCTGCTGGCCCGCACCAAGGAGAACCAGCACCTCGTCGGCCTGCCCGGAAACCCCCTCGCGGCCGTCTCCGGCCTGCTCACGCTCGCCGAACCGCTGCTGCGCACCCTGGCGGCACGCCCCGCCCCGGAGCCGTACACGCTGCCGCTGCGGGACGAGGCGCACGGGCATCCGCACGACACCCGGCTCATCCCCGTGGTCCTGCGCGGTGACAGTGCCGGGCCGCTGCACTACAACGGCCCGGCGATGCTGCGGGGCATCGCGGCGGCCGACGCTCTCGCCGTCGTACCTCCGGGCGGGGTGCGGCCCGGTCAGGAGACGGAACTGCTCGACCTGCCCTGGGCCACGGCCGGGATCGGGGTGTGTTTCACGTGAAACTTCCGGGCCAGGACGCGATCGCCCGCCAGGCGGACGAACATCTCGTGACCCATCGGGTGCTGCTCCCCCGGAAGGTGGTCGAGCACCCGTTCCGGCAGGTCGCCAAGAGGGTGCTCATGGCCCTGTTCCTGCTCATGGCCACCGCGGTGATCGTCTACGCCGACCACGACGGCTACAACGACAACTCCGACGGCTCCGTCGACTTCCTCGACGCCTGCTATTACGCGACCGTCACCCTCTCCACCACCGGCTACGGCGACATCACCCCGGTCAGTGACGCCGCCCGGCTGACCAACATCTTCGTCATCACGCCGATGCGCGTGCTGTTCCTGATCATCCTGGTCGGCACCACGCTCGAGGTCCTCACCGAACGCACGCGTGAGGAGTGGCGACTCAACCGCTGGAGGTCCACCTTGCGCGACCACACCGTCGTCATCGGCTTCGGCACCAAGGGACGCTCGGCGATCCAGACCGTCTGCGCGACGGGGCTCAAGAAGGAGCAGGTCGTCGTGGTCGACCCCAGCTCCAAGGTGATCGAGGCGGCGACCGCGGACGGGTATGCCGGGGTCGTCGGGGACGCGACGCGCAGCGACGTCCTGATGCGGGCCGAGGTACACCGGGCCCGGAAGATCATCATCGCGACCCAGCGCGACGACACGGCCGTCCTCGTGACGCTGACGGCCCGGCAGCTCAACAAGGGCGCCAAGATCGTGGCCGCGGTGCGGGAGGAGGAGAACGCCCCGCTGCTGAAGCAGTCCGGCGCCGACGCGGTGATCACCAGCGCCAGCGCCGCCGGGCGGCTGCTGGGCCTGTCCGTGCTGAGCCCCGCGGCCGGCATGGTGATGGAGGACCTGATCCAGCAGGGCAGCGGACTCGACATCATCGAACGGCCGGTCATAAAGGCCGAGGTGGGCAAGCGCCCGAAGGAGACGGTCGACCTGGTGGTGAGCGTCGTACGCGGGCACCGGGTGCTCGGATACGACGATGTGGCCGTCGGTACGCTGCAGCTGACGGACCGGCTGATCACGATCGTGCGGGCGACGCCGGGCACGCAGATCGCCCCCGACGTCCGCCCGCTGCCCCAGGACTGATCACAGTGCAGGGTCCGGCTACTTGCGGTTGTACAGCCGCATCGTGATCGGCCCGAAGATAGCCACGAACAGGCCCGCCCAGCCCAGCGCCCAGGCGACCTCGGCGGCCGGCCAGTCGCCCGCCATCAGGCCGCGCACCGCCGACGCCAGATGGGTCACCGGGCTGTTGTTGACGAACGCCTGCAGCCAGCCCGGCATGGTCTTCGGGTCGACGAAGACGTTGGACAGGAAGGTGAGCGGGAAGATCACCATCATGCTGACGCCCATCACGGACTTCTCGGTGCGCAGCAGCAGCCCGAACATCGTCCAGATCCACGAGAACGCGAACGAGAACAGGACCAGCAGCGCGATCCCGGCGAGCACGCCGCCGACCCCGCCGTCCGGGCGGTAGCCGAGGATCATGCCGACCGTGAGCATCACGACGGAGGCGATCGTGTAGCGCAGGGCGTCGCCGAGGAGATAGCCGACCATCACCGAAGGCCGCCAGATCGGCAGGGTGCGGAACCGGTCGAAGACGCCCTTCTCGATGTCGGTGTTGACCGAGACGCCGGTGTACATCGTGATCATCACGACCGACATCACGAGGATGCCCGGCAGCAGGAACTGGATGTACTCCTTCGGGGACCCGGCCAGGGCGCCCCCGAACAGGTACGTGTACATCAGCACCATCATGATCGGGAACGCGGTGACGTCGAAGAGCTGCTCGGGCACGTGCTTGATCTTGAGGATGGCCCGCCAGCCGAAGGTCAGCGAGGCCGACAGGGCGCTCGGGCGCGGCGGCCGCTCACCGGTGACGAGCAGCGCGGCGAGGGATTCGGCGCTGACCGGGGCGAGGTCCTTGCTCTCGGTTGTCGTCGCGGTGCTCATGCCGCCACCTCGCTCGTGGTGTCGTTGGCCTTCGTGTCATGTCCGGTGAGGGCGAGGAAGACCTCGTCCAGGCTGGGCTGGCCCAAGGAGAAGTTGTCGACGACGACCCCGGTGCGGGCCAGTTCGGCGAGCGCGCGGGCCGCCTGCTCGGCCGCGCCCTGCCCGTTCGCCGCCCCGCCCCCGACACGGGCCGTCAGGGCCACCGGATCCGGCTCCAGCTGCACGTCCGCGTCCAGAGCCAGCCGCAGCACCTCCTCGGCCTGCGGCCGCTGCGCGGGATCGCGCAGCCGCAGATGTACCGAACCGGCGCCCACGGACGCCTTCAGCTCGCCCTTGGTGCCCTCGGCGATCACCTTGCCCTGGTCGATGACCGCGATCCGGGACGCCAGCTGATCGGCCTCGTCCAGGTACTGCGTGGTCAGCAGCACGGTGGTGCCCTGGGCGACGACCGCGCGCACGATGTCCCACACCTGGTTGCGGCTGCGCGGGTCGAGACCGGTCGTCGGCTCGTCCAGGAAGAGCAGCTCGGGGGTGTTGAGGATGGAGGCGGCGATGTCGATACGGCGCCGCATGCCGCCGGAGTAGTGCTTGACCTGCTTCCCGGCCGCGTCCGTGAGGCCGAAGGCCTCCAGCAGCTGCGCGGCCCGCTCCCGCGCGGCCTTCTTGTGGTGACCGAGCAGCCGCCCCAGCAGGACCAGGTTCTCGGTGCCGGTGAGGTCCTCGTCCACGGAGGCGTACTGGCCGGTCAGGCTGACCCGGCTGCGGACCTCGTCGGCGTCCCGTACGACGTCGTGCCCGAAGACATGGGCCTCGCCGCCGTCCGGTCGTAGCAGGGTGGCGAGCATCTTCACCGTGGTCGTCTTTCCGGCGCCGTTCGGGCCGAGGACGCCGTAGACCGTGCCGGCCGGCACCGCGAGGTCGACTCCGTCGACGGCCCGTGTCTCGCCGAACGTCTTCACCAGGCCTGCGGTCTCGATGGCCAGGCCGGACGTGTGCTGGCTCATGGGGGTGTCCTTCCGCGTACTCGGGTTACGCATGGGGAGACCTTTACGGTCGCGCAAACTCATCGCCGCCGCACAGGGAATTCTCAGGGGATCGGTCCAAGGACCGACGAGGGTCCGACCGGGGACCGAGGGGTAGCGTCCCCTGCATGCATGCGATCACGATTCCCGAACCTGGTGGGCCCGAGGCGCTGGTGTGGGACGAGGTCCCGGATCCCGTGCCCGGCGAGGGCGAGGTACTGGTCGAGGTGGCGGCCAGCGCCGTCAACCGCGCCGACATACTGCAGCGGCAGGGCTTCTACGACCCGCCGCCCGGCGCCTCCCGCCACCCCGGCCTGGAGTGCTCCGGACGGATCACCGAGGTCGGCCCCGGCGTCTCCGGTTGGAACGTGGGCGACGAGGTGTGCGCACTGCTCGCGGGCGGCGGTTACGCCGAGAAGGTCGCCGTCCCGGCCGGCCAGCTGCTGCCCCTGCCCAAGGGCGTCGACCTCAAGCAGGCCGCGGCGCTCCCCGAGGTGGTGTCCACGGTCTGGTCGAACGTCTTCATGATCGCCCACCTGCGCCCCGGCGAGACCCTGCTCGTGCACGGCGGCTCCAGCGGCATCGGCACCATGGCGATCCAGCTCGCCAAGGCCGTGGGCGCCAAGGTCGCCGTCACGGCGGGCACCGCGGAGAAGCTGGAACGCTGCGCCGAGCTGGGCGCCGACATCCTGGTCAACTACCGCGACCAGGACTTCGTCGAAGAGGTCAAGAAGGCCACTGACGGGGCCGGCGCCGACGTCATCCTCGACAACATGGGCGCCAAGTACCTCGACCGCAACGTCAGGGCCCTCGCCGTCAACGGCCGGCTCGCGATCATCGGCATGCAGGGCGGCATCAAGGGCGAGCTGAACATCGGCATGCTCCTGGGCAAGCGGGCCGCCATCAGCGCGACCTCGCTGCGTGCCCGCCCGCTGGGCGAGAAGGCGGCGATCGTCGCGGCCGTACGCGAGCACGTCTGGCCGCTGATCGACGCCGGTCACGTGCGCCCGATCGTCGACCGCGAGCTCCCGATGAGCGACGCGGCCGCCGCGCACCGGGTCGTGGAGGAGAGCGGCCACATCGGAAAGGTCCTGCTCGTCACGCCGTAGGAGGCCCTCCACGCGGCAGGAGGCAAGAGGCAGGGGGCAGAGAGGCAGGAGGCGCCCTCTACGACACCCTCCGCCGCACCCTGAGTGCCACGAAGGCGAGGCCCAGGCCGAGCCCGACGAGGATCAGCCCGCTGCCGAGCGGCAGGATCGGCAGCCTGGGCTCGGCGGGGCGGGCCACGGTCCCCCTCGCGGGCCGCTGCGGGTGTGCGGGGGGCACGGCAGCGGTCTCGCGCGGCGGTTCCGGTACGGCGGTGGGGTCGCCGTCCGTCCCACTGTCGAGGTCGGTGTCCGCGGCAGCGTCCTCGTCCTCGTCCGCCGCACCCTCGTCCTCCGGCACCGCCGGATCCGTGTCCACCGGTTCCGCCTCCGCCGCCTCGTCCGGCCGCCCGGGCCGCTGGCGCCCCTCACCCGGCCGGCTCCCCGCCCGGGAGGGCTCGGCGGCGGAGGCGGAGGGGGACCGAGAGGGCGAGGCGGAGGCACGTGCGGGACCGGGTGCGGAATCGGAACCGGAATCGGAATCGGATGCGGTATCGGTATCGGATGCGGACGCCGATCCCGATGCCGACGCTGTGGCCGTCGGCGACGACTCGGCGGCGTACGACGACTCACCCCCGTACGCCATCACGACCGCCGCGACGAGCACCCCCGTCACGCGCAGCGATCGCAGCCATGAAGTCACGGACCAAGACTGACATTCACCCGCAATACCGGCATTCCAGGCTGCTCCAGAAGATCGATGGCGAGGCACATGCCCCCGTAAACGGTGGATCAGCCCTTACCGGGGGCACCACGGTGATGAGGTGTACGGGTGCGAGAGAATGGCGGCATGGAGATGCCGAGGAACGAACGGTCGCCGGAGAACCCCCAGATCCTGGTCGTAGGGCAGGACGGAATGGCTCTCGGCGGCGGAGGCGACGAGGACTCCCGCGAGGTTCCCGTGACGGAGATGGTCGAGCAGCCGGCGAAGGTCATGCGGATCGGGAGCATGATCAAGCAGCTGCTCGAAGAGGTGCGCGCGGCTCCCCTGGACGAGGCGAGCCGGGCCCGGCTCAAGGAGATCCACTCCAGCTCGGTGAAGGAGCTGGAGGACGGGCTGGCCCCGGAGCTCGTCGAGGAGCTGGAGCGGCTGTCCCTGCCGTTCGCGGACGAGGCGACCCCGAGCGACGCGGAACTGCGCATCGCGCAGGCCCAGTTGGTCGGCTGGCTGGAAGGGCTCTTCCACGGGATCCAGACCACCTTGTTCGCCCAGCAGATGGCCGCGCGGGCCCAACTGGAGCAGATGCGCCGCGCCCTCCCGCCGGGCGTGGGCGGCCACGAGGAGGGCGACGACCTGCGCACGGGCGGCCGTTCGGGCGGCCCGTACCTGTAAGCCCGGCACCCCGACCACTGACGAAAAGGGCCCGGCAGCCGAAGCTGCCGGGCCCTTTCCTTCACGATTTCACTTCACGATGTCGCTTCACGATTTCACGTCAGGCGTTCGCTTCAGGTGTTCACTTCACGACGCCGGGTTGCCCGTGGAGATGTCGAACTGCATCTCCGGCGGGTTCTTCGGGTCGAAGTCCGTCCCCGCCGTGGGGTACTGCTTCATCACCGTGTCCTCGCCGTAGGTGTTCTCGTCCACGCGGGTCGGGTCGTACTGCCATCCGGCGGCCTGGAGACAGGCGAGGACCGAGTCCCAGTTCTTGAACGTGAAGTCCGGCATCCGCACCTGGTCGGGGTCGTTGTACGACTCCTCCGGCTCCGTGCACTCGGTCTTCTCGATGGTCTTCGACGTGTCCGGCCCGCGGTAGCCCGCCACCTTGGTCGACGTCGACGCGCTGGGGCTGCCGCTGGCGTTCGGGTCGGCGCTTCCGCCGCCGCTGTTCATCATCAGCGCCGCGATCAGCCCGCCGACCGCGACCAGCGAGACCACGATCGAGCCGATGATCACCGGCCTGTTTCCCTTGCCGCCGCCTGAGGACGCCGTCGAGGCGGTCTGGGGCGTGAGGTTGTACGGCGGCGGGGTCGACGGGTGCTGCTGCGGCGCATAGCCGGCCGGGCCCGGCGTCTGGTAGCCGGCCTGCTGCGGATAGCCGTACGCCGGAGAAGGCGCCGGCTGCGGGGTGCCGTACGGATTCGGCGTCGGAGCCTGCTGGTACGGCGTCTGTACGTTGCCCATGGGCCCCGGCGTCGCCTGGTCGACAGGTGGGAACACGGCGGAGCCGACGCCCGCGCCGCTCTGCGTCGGCGCGCCCGGGACGATGCTCGGCGCGGCGGCCTGGAAGGACGCGGCCACCCGCAGGCACTCGTCGCGCATGGCCTCGGCGCTCGGGAAGCGCTCGTTCGGGTTCTTCTTCAGCGCGCGGGCGACCAGCGCGTCCACCGACGGCGGCAGGGCGCGGTTGATCGACGAAGGAGCGACCGGCTCCTCCTGCACGTGCGCGTACGCGATCGCCAGCGGCGAGTCCGCGTCGAACGGCAGCCGGCCGGTGACCAGTTGGAACAGCATGATGCCGACGGAGTAGAGGTCGGAACGGGCGTCGACGCCCCGGCCCAGCGCCTGCTCCGGCGACAGGTACTGCGGGGTGCCGACGACCATGCCGGTCTGCGTCATCGAGGTGACGCCGGACTGCATGGCGCGGGCGATGCCGAAGTCCATCACCTTGATGACGCCGCGCTTGGTCATCATCACGTTGCCCGGCTTGATGTCCCGGTGGACCAGGCCCATCTCGTGGCTGATCTCCAGCGCGGCGAGCACGTCCGCGGTGATCTTCAGCGCCTTGTCGGCGGGCATCGCGCCGTACTGCCGCACGTCCTCGTTCAGCACCGAGCCGAGCGGCCGGCCCTCGACGTACTCCATGACGATGTACGGCATCGTCGAGCCGTCCAGATCGTCCTCGCCCGTGTCGAAGACCGAGACGATATTGGTGTGCGTGAGCTTGGCCACGGCCTGGGCCTCGCGGCGGAAGCGCTCGCGGAAGGCCTGTTCCCGGCCCAGCTCGGTGTGCAGAGTCTTGATCGCGACCTGGCGGTCGAGCACGGCGTCGTACGCGAGGTGCACCGAGGCCATGCCGCCTTCGCCGAGCAAGTCGCGCAGCTGATAGCGGCCGCCGGCGAGCGCCCGCCCCGCGTACCGGCCCTGTGCGCCGTCCTGGCTCATGTCTCTGCGTCCCCCGTAGGCCTTCAGGCGCCGTGCGTGCCATTGATCCAAAGTGCTATTCCCGGCCAAGTCTGCCGGAGGCCACTGACACGTCAAGCGCGGTGCCCGTTCCGTGACCGTACGCGAAAGAAAGGTCGCGCAAGCGTTACAGCGGGCGTACGGCCGGTACACAGAATTTGCACGCCTGCACGTACTACAGGTTTGATGGCCGGTCTGTCGCGGGCCGGTCCCCGGGGTCTTCCCGGACCGGAGGCTTGCGCGGAGGCTGTAGCGTGGCCGACGGAGACCGTAACAACACCGCGCGCACCGCGGGCAGAAACGACGGCGAGGACTGATGGCACAGCAGCAGCGCGCTCAGGGCCCGTCCGACCCCGAGGCGACTGGCGGCGGAATGTCAGACGCGCCGGAAATGTGGGGTAACGGCGGACTGGTCGGGGACGGCCGATATCGGCTGACCCGCAGACTCGGCCGGGGCGGCATGGCCGAGGTGTTCGCGGCCGAGGACGTACGCCTCGGACGCACCGTGGCGGTCAAGCTGCTGCGTGCCGACCTTGCCGAGGACCCCGTCTCCAAGGCCCGCTTCACGCGCGAGGCCCAGTCGGTGGCCGGCCTCAACCACCACGCGATCGTCGCCGTGTACGACTCCGGCGAGGACTTCGTGGGCGGCCAGTCCGTCCCGTACATCGTGATGGAGATCGTCGAGGGGCGCACGATCCGCGACCTGCTCCTCAACGCCGAGGCGCCCGGCCCCGAGCAGGCCCTGATCATCGTCTCCGGGGTCCTGGAGGCGCTCGCCTACTCGCACCAGCACGGCATCGTGCACCGCGACATCAAGCCGGCCAACGTCATCATCACGCACAGCGGCGCCGTGAAGGTGATGGACTTCGGCATCGCCCGCGCCCTGCACGGCGCGCAGTCGACCATGACGCAGACCGGCATGGTCATGGGCACCCCGCAGTACCTCTCCCCGGAGCAGGCCCTCGGCAAGGCCGTCGACCACCGCTCCGACCTGTACGCGACGGGCTGCCTGCTCTACGAACTCCTCGCGCTGCGCCCGCCGTTCACCGGCGAGACCCCGCTGTCGGTCGTCTACCAGCACGTCCAGGACATCCCGACGCCTCCGTCCGAGGTCTCCGACGCGGTCCCGCCGGAGCTCGACGGCCTTGTCATGCGCTCGCTGGCCAAGGAGCCGGACGACCGTTTCCAGACGGCCGAGGAGATGCGCGGGCTGATCCAGTACGGCCTGCAGATGCTGTACGAGCAGGGCGGCCACACCGGCACCTGGAACACCGGGCCCGTCGACATGCACGACGGCCGCCACACCCCGGCGGCGGGCATGGCGGGCATGGCCGGCACGGCCGTGCTGCCGCACCCCGGCGGCGACTCCTCCGGCACCACGCAGATCCCGCAGCCGATCCTGCCCAACCGCTACGGCGGCGGGGACGACGGCGGCTTCGAGGGACACGGCAACCGGAGCGGCGGCCGCGGCAAGCTGTGGATCCTCGCCGTGCTCGCGGTGATCGCCATCGCGGCGGGCGTCGCACTCGCGCTCAACGGCGGTGACGGGAACGGCGGGGGCGCGGACACCACGAAGTCGCCGACCACCTCGCAGACCACCGACGATCAGACGGCCAGCGAGTCGCCGACCGAAGAGCCCACCGAAGAGCCCACCGACACGTCCACGGACGACGGCACCAACACCGGCGGCTCGGGCTACACGCCGTCGTACACGCCCTCGTACACGCCGTCGCAGTCGGCCACCCAGCAGCCGACGGACGAGCCGACGGACGAACCGACGACCACCGAGCCGACGGACGAGCCGACGACCACCGAGCCGACGGACGAGCCGACGACTTCGGACCCGACGGGCGAGACCGTCGGGGGCGTCACGGGCAACGGCGGAACCACCGGGGGCTGATCTGAGGCCGACCGCAGCGGCATCCACGCGCGCGTGCACCCGGAAACGGGCTGTACGCGCGCGTGCCGGTTTGCGGCCCTCTCGGGGCCTCAGTCCGCGAACGCGTCGCACACCGTGTCGTACTCCCGCGTCCACCACACCGCGAGCGCCGAGGCCGCCGGGAACTGGGGGTCGGCTCGGGTGTCGCCGCGTTCGTAGTGCCAGCGCAGCATCCAGAAGTCGTTGAGGCGCTCCCACCACACGCGGTGCACGGCCGCCGCGAGTTCGGAGGGCGTGGCGCCGGTCGTACGCCGGTACGCGCGCGCGTAGGCCCGTACCTTCGGCAGGTCGAGTGCCCCCGCGGGCCGTACGAAGAAGATCGCGGCGGCGCGTACGGCCTCCTCCGCTCGGGGCTTCACGCCGAGCCGGTCCCAGTCGACGATCGCGGCGGGGGCGTCCCCCCTGTAGAGCAGGTTGAACGGGTGGAAGTCGCCGTGCACCCAGCCCACCGAACCGCCGCGCCGCGGACGCCGGTCGGCGTGCTGTTCCAGGAGCGCGCGCCGCTCCAGGAGACGGTGCCGGGCCAGTTCGTCGAAGGAGTCCGCGGGGCGGTGGCGGCGTACGTGGACGAGCAGGTCGTCGATGAGGGCGAAGGTGTCGGCGGGGTCGGGGCTGTCGGCCGGTCCCGCCGGCTCCGGTGCCTCGGACGACTCCCCGCGCGCCCGCGCGTACGTCCGCATCACGCTCTCCAGGCTCGCGTGCACGATCCCCAGGAGCGCCCCGAGCCGTCCGCACTGGGCGGTGGTGAGCTGGCCGCCGTGGCGGTGCCTGCCGTCGATCCAGGGGTGCAGTGCGTAGGCGTGGCCGCCGACGACCGCGACCGTACGCCCGTCGCGGCCGGGCAGCGGGGGTGCGACCGGGACGCCCAGGGCGGCGAGGGACTCGGTCGCCCGGTGCTGGCGGGCGATCGCGGCGGGGGCGGCGGTCTCGGGGTCGAAGTGGTGCTTGAGGAAGTAGCGGCCGCGGGTCGTCCAGAGCCGGTAACCGCGGTTGAGTAGCCCCTGGTCGACGGGCTCGCAGGTGAGGGCGGACCCGGCGGCGTACTGGCGGAGGAGGGCGCCCAGCGGGGGCGCGTGGGGCACGAGGGGTGGTACACAAGAGTGCGGCACGCTGCCAGATGCTAGGGCACAATTCAGGCCCCTGAGCTGGGAGTTGTCACAGAAAGTCGCTTTCGATCACGGGATGTGCTCGAAGTGGCTTTCCAGACCGTCGCCGGTCGAGTGGACGGTGCCGGACCGCGGCTCGACCCACCGGAGCCGTACGCGACCACGCTCACGGCGCCCGCCCGGTGGTACCCGTGGTTCCCGGAGATGAGAGCGCGCCGGAGGGCAGGTCCCCAAGCCCCTCCGGGCGCCCCCGCTGCCGTCCGGGACCCGTACGTCGAGCACCGCGACGTCGGGCCGGGTGGCCGGAATCCCTACCAGCGCGTCGGCCGCCGTACCGGCCTCGCCGGCCGCCTCCATGTCCGCCCCGACCGACAGGAGCTCGTGGACGCCGCGCCGGACGGCCTCCTGGTCGTCGATGAGAAATACCCTGATTTTTCAGTCTTCGCGCACGCGGTCGGTGTCACACACGCCCCTGAGGTCCGCCCCAGGGAGACTCTTCCCGTGAGCTGGGTCACCGAGATAACGTGCCGTTGTTCCGGCCCCCTGCAAGGCTGTGACCAGGAACTGTTCCCGATTTCGCGGTTTTACTTGGAAATCCAAGCAAAAACGCAGGTCAGAAGGGGTTTCACAGAAATGTGGAGCACTGGGTAACGTGCCTACTGCAGGGCGCTCGCCGGGGCACCTGTCACGCCTGTTCCCGAACGAGCCGCACCCACCCCGTGCGTCCGGAGGGCCACAGGTGAGCCGCACTGGCACCCGGCGAACCCGGGTAGCCGGACCGACGGAGGAGCACACGTGACCGTGGAGAGCACTGCCGCGCGCACACCGCGACGCAGCGCAGGTACGACCGGTACGAAAAGCACGGCCGGCAAGCGCCCGACCGCAAAGAAATCGCCAAGCGGCGAGCCCGAGCTCGTCCAGCTGCTGACGCCCGAGGGCAAGCGCGTCAAGAACTCCGAGTACGACAAGTTCGTCGCCGGCATCACCCCCGACGAGCTCCGCGGCCTGTACCGCGACATGGTGCTCACCCGCCGCTTCGACGCCGAGGCCACCTCCCTGCAGCGCCAGGGCGAGCTGGGCCTGTGGGCGTCGCTGCTCGGCCAGGAGGCCGCCCAGATCGGCTCCGGCCGGGCCCTGCGGGACGACGACTACGTCTTCCCCACCTACCGCGAGCACGGCGTCGCCTGGTGCCGCGGGGTGGACCCCGCCAACCTGCTCGGCATGTTCCGCGGCGTGAACAACGGCGGCTGGGACCCGAACGGCAACAACTTCCACCTCTACACGATCGTCATCGGCTCGCAGACCCTGCACGCCACCGGCTACGCGATGGGCGTGGCCAAGGACGGCGCGGACTCGGCGGTCATCGCCTACTTCGGCGACGGCGCCTCCAGCCAGGGTGACGTCGCGGAGTCCTTCACCTTCTCCGCGGTCTACAACGCGCCCGTGGTGTTCTTCTGCCAGAACAACCAGTGGGCGATCTCCGAGCCCACCGAGAAGCAGACCCGCGTCCCGCTCTACCAGCGCGCACAGGGCTACGGCTTCCCGGGCGTCCGCGTCGACGGCAACGACGTCCTCGCGTGCCTGGCCGTCACCAAGTGGGCGCTGGAGCGCGCCCGCAGCGGCGAGGGCCCGACGCTCGTCGAGGCGTACACGTACCGGATGGGCGCCCACACCACCTCCGACGACCCCACCCGCTACCGCCACGACGACGAGCGGGCCGCCTGGGAGGCGAAGGACCCGATCCTGCGCCTTCGCCGTTTCCTGGAGGCCTCAAACCACGCGGACGAGGGATTTTTCGCGGAACTGGAAGCCGAGAGCGAGGCGTTGGGCAGGCGAGTGCGCGAAGCGGTCCGTTCCATGCCGGACCCGGACCACTTCGCCATCTTCGAGCACGCGTACGCGGACGGGCATGCGCTGGTGGACGAGGAGCGGGCGCAGTTCGCCGCCTACCAGGCGTCGTTCGCCGAGGCAGAGGGGGGCAACTGAGATGGCCGAGACGATGACTTCCACGACAGTCAAGAACATGGCCCTGGCGAAGGCGATCAACGAATCGCTGCGCACGGCCCTGGACGCGGACCCCAAGGTCCTCATCATGGGCGAGGACGTCGGCAAGCTCGGCGGCGTCTTCCGCGTGACGGACGGACTGCAGAAGGACTTCGGTGAGAGCCGGGTCATCGACACCCCCCTCGCCGAGTCCGGCATCGTGGGCACGGCGATCGGTCTCGCCCTGCGCGGCTACCGCCCGGTGGTGGAGATCCAGTTCGACGGCTTCGTCTTCCCGGCGTACGACCAGATCGTCACGCAGCTGGCGAAGATGCACGCGCGCTCGCTGGGCAAGGTCAAGATGCCGGTGGTCGTCCGTATCCCGTACGGCGGCGGCATCGGCGCGGTGGAGCACCACTCGGAGTCCCCGGAGGCGCTGTTCGCCCATGTGGCGGGCCTGAAGGTGGTCTCCCCGTCGAACCCGTCGGACGCCTACTGGATGATGCAGCAGGCCATCCAGAGCGACGACCCGGTGATCTTCTTCGAGCCCAAGCGCCGCTACTGGGACAAGGGCGAGGTGAACACGGAGGCGATCCCCGGCCCGTTGCACAAGGCGCAGGTCGTCCGCGAGGGCACCGACCTGACCCTCGCCGCCTACGGCCCGATGGTGAAGCTCTGCAAGGAGGTCGCCGACGCGGCCGCCGAGGAGGGCAAGTCCCTGGAGGTCCTGGACCTGCGCTCGGTGTCCCCACTGGACTTCGACTCGATCCAGAGCTCGGTGGAGAAGACCCGCCGCCTGGTGGTGGTCCACGAGGCACCGGTGTTCTTCGGCTCGGGCGCGGAGATCGCCGCCCGGATCACCGAGCGCTGCTTCTACCACCTGGAAGCCCCGGTGCTGCGGGTCGGCGGCTATCACGCCCCGTATCCGCCGGCCCGTCTGGAGGAGGAGTACCTGCCGGGTCTGGACCGGGTACTCGACGCCGTCGACCGTGCCCTGGCGTACTGAGGAGAGGGTCGTGACGACGATGACGGAAGCGTCCGTACGCGAGTTCAAGATGCCGGACGTGGGCGAGGGGCTCACCGAGGCCGAGATCCTCAAGTGGTACGTCCAGCCCGGCGACACGGTCACCGACGGCCAGGTGGTGTGCGAGGTCGAGACGGCGAAGGCGGCGGTGGAACTGCCGATCCCGTACGACGGAGTCGTACGGGAACTGCACTTCGCCGAGGGCACCACGGTCGACGTGGGCACGTCGATCATCGCGGTCGACGTGTCGGGTGGGGGCACGGCTCCTGTGGAGGCGCCGGAACCTGCCCAAGCGAAGGCCGAGGAGCCCAAGTCGGCGGGCTCGGGCCGCCAGCCGGTCCTGGTGGGCTACGGCGTGGCGGCCTCCTCCACCAAGCGCCGCCCCCGCAAGGGCCCGGAGATCCCGGCCCAGGAGGCGTCGACGGCGATCCAGACGGAGCTGAACGGGCACAGTTCTGCCGCGTCTGCTGCGCCACCGCAGCAGCGGCCCCTCGCCAAGCCCCCGGTGCGCAAGCTGGCGAAGGACCTGGGCGTGGATCTGGCGACGGTGGTCCCGTCCGGCCCGGACGGCATCATCACCCGTGAGGACGTGCACGCGGCGGTGGCGACGCCTCCGGCGCCCGAGCCGGTGACGCAGGCTCCGGCAGCGGCCCCCGCGCCGGCCCCTGTCGCGACGTACGACACCACCCGCGAGACCCGCGTCCCGGTGAAGGGCGTCCGCAAGGCGACGGCCGCGGCGATGGTCGGCTCGGCCTTCACCGCCCCGCATGTCACGGAGTTCGTGACGGTCGACGTGACCCGCACGATGAAGCTGGTCGAGGAGATCAAGCGGGCCCCCGAGAAGCACGGGATGCAGGGTCTGCGGGTCAACCCGCTGCTGCTGGTCGCCAAGGCCCTGCTGGTCGCGATCAGGCGCAACCCGGACGTCAACGCGTCCTGGGACGAGGCCAACCAGGAGATCGTGCTCAAGCACTACGTCAACCTGGGCATCGCGGCCGCGACCCCGCGCGGTCTGATCGTCCCGAACATCAAGGACGCCCACGCCAAGACCCTGCCGCAGCTGGCGGAGTCCCTGGGCGAGCTGGTGTCGACGGCGAGGGAAGGCAAGACGTCCCCCGCCGCCATGCAGGGCGGCACCGTGACCATCACCAACGTCGGCGTCTTCGGCGTCGACACCGGCACGCCGATCCTCAACCCGGGCGAGTCCGCGATCCTCGCGATCGGCGCGATCAGGCTCCAGCCCTGGGTCCACAAGGGCAAGGTGAAGCCCCGCCAGGTCACGACCCTGGCCCTGTCCTTCGACCACCGCCTGGTGGACGGGGAGTTGGGCTCCAAGGTCCTGGCGGACGTGGCGGCGATCCTGGAACAGCCGAAGCGGTTGATCACCTGGGCGTAGCGGGAGGGGCCGCACACCCCTGTCGGGTGGGCGGCCCCTGTCGCTCTACGCCACTTTCAGCGTCCCTCACCAGGTCGTGTACGCCATCGTCATGGGGTCGGCGTCGGGGTCGTCTTCGAAGTAGCCGCTGATGCTGTGCAGGAAGAGGCGGCCGTTCTCGTAGAGCATGGGGTTCTTGGCGTCCGGGGCGATCATCGAGTGGAGCAGGCTGTTGACGCCGAGTTCGTTGGGCGTCTCCAGCAACTTGGTGGACTTTCCGGTGCCGGTGCCGGTGCCGGTGCCGGTGCCGGGGTCGAGGCGCAGGACGCGGGCCGGTGTCGTGGGCTCGGCCTCCTGGATGGCGATGAGGGCGTCGCCGTCGGCGTGGAGGGGGACCCAGGTCGATTCGTCCGCGGCCTCGAAGGTGCGGGTGGGCTTGCCGGTGGTCAGGTCGAAGGCGGTGATGTGGTTGGGGTCGGTGTAGTTGTGGGGGTCGCTGCCGAGGTAGGCGGTGTGGCCGGCGACGACCGTGGCGTTGCAGGTGCCGGATTCGCCGCAGCCGGCGACGTAGTCGTCCCCGAGTTCGATGGTGGACTGCACCTTGCCCTGGTCGGAGACGGTCACCAGCTGTTCCGCGTCGAGGCCGTCCTCGCTCTGGACGAGGCCGAGCACCAGCGGGTCGCTGGAGACGAGGAAGGCTCCCCTGGCCTTCGGCACCTCGTACTTCCAGGTCGCCTCTCCGGTCTTCTGGTCGCGTTCCCCGATGCGGAAGCGCATGCCCGAGGAGGTCTCGCAGTACGAGAGGGTCAGCAACTGCCGTCCGCCCAGGTGTTCCTCCTGGGTGCACCCCTTCGCCGGGGCGTCCCACACCGGCGTACCGCCGGCCACCTGGAACGCGGCCGATCCGCCGGGCCAGCCCGCCGCGGCGACCGTGTCGCTGATGGCGACGTTCAGGCCGAGGCCGAGGCTGATGCTCTCGTCCTCGATCGGCTTCTCCCACACCTTGGT
Organism: Streptomyces sp. MMG1533; assembly: GCF_001279775.1. Classification (GTDB taxonomy): domain Bacteria; phylum Actinomycetota; class Actinomycetes; order Streptomycetales; family Streptomycetaceae; genus Streptomyces. The sequence goes on from NZ_LGDG01000250.1 coordinate 60,282, forward strand.
GCCCTTGTTCACGTCGATCACCGCGAAGCGTGAGCACTTGCTCTTCTGCGAGTCCTTCGTCGCGTGGAACACGACGGCGACCAGGCCGCTTTCGGTGATGTCCCGGGAGGCTCCGCACAGGCCGCCGGACAGGTCGACCGTCCAGGCCGGCTTGCCCGTCGCCACGTCGTAGCCGGTGACGGCGTTCTTCGCGCCGGAGGCGAAGTAGCGGGACGTGACCCAGGCACCGGGCGTCTGGACGTACTCGTCCCCGACCACCTCGGGCGGGGCCACCTGGAACAGTTCCGTGCCCTTGGTAGTGGTGGGCTTCGGCGACGCCGACACGGTCCCGTCGCCGCCGCCCTTGCCCTGTACGGGATCGGGGCCGTCCTCGCCGCCCACCAGAGCGAAGGTGCCGCCGCCGATCACCAGGAGGGCGGCGAGGACGGAGCCGACGATGACGGCGACCCGACGCCGCCCGCCACCGGGGCCCGTCGGGGCCGGGGAATGCAGGGGCGGTTGGGGGT
>NZ_LGDG01000251.1 GCF_001279775.1 Streptomyces sp. MMG1533
TGACCAGACCCGGGCCCTGCTTGCGCAGGTACATCACGACCGGCTCGTCGTGCTCCGAGGAGACGACCAGCTGCTTGATGTTGAGGATCAGGTCGGTGACGTCCTCCTTGACGCCCGGCACGGTGGTGAACTCGTGCAGAACGCCGTCGATCCGGATGCTGGTGACAGCAGCGCCGGGGATCGAGGAGAGGAGCGTACGACGCAGGGAGTTGCCGAGGGTGTAGCCGAAGCCCGGCTCCAGCGGCTCGATCACGAACCGGGAGCGGAACTCGTCGACGACCTCTTCGGTCAACGAGGGACGCTGAGCAATCAGCATGTTGCGATCCTTCAGTCAGGGGCGCCCGCTATTTGACGCCCTGCTCACCGGGTGTCAGCCCGATGTTGCTGCTTCTGCAAGGGTACGGGCGGCACGCCTCCGAAGAGCCGTACCGCCCGCAACCTCAAGACAACCGAGCCTCAGACGCGGCGGCGCTTGGGCGGACGGCAGCCGTTGTGCGGGGTCGGCGTGACGTCCTGGATCGAGCCGACCTCGAGGCCGGTGGCCTGGAGGGAGCGGATCGCGGTCTCACGGCCGGAGCCGGGACCCTTGACGAACACGTCAACCTTGCGCATGCCGTGCTCCTGCGCGCGGCGGGCGGCCGACTCGGCGGCCATCTGCGCGGCGAAGGGGGTGGACTTGCGCGAGCCCTTGAAGCCGACGTGGCCGGCGGAGGCCCAGGAGATCACGTTGCCCGAGGGGTCCGTGATCGAGACGATCGTGTTGTTGAACGTGCTCTTGATGTGCGCGTGGCCGTGAGCGACGTTCTTCTTTTCCTTGCGGCGCACCTTCTTGGCAGCGCCCTGACGACCCTTGGGGGGCATCTATAACTCCTACGGGAGGTGGTCGGTCCTACAGCGAAGACCGCTGATGAGCGTCCGCTGAGGACTACTTCTTGCCCGGCTTCTTCTTACCGGCGATGGCGCGACGCGGGCCCTTGCGGGTGCGGGCGTTCGTGCTGGTGCGCTGACCGCGGACAGGCAGACCGCGACGGTGACGGAGACCCTGGTAGCAACCGATCTCCACCTTGCGGCGGATGTCGGCCTGGACCTCGCGACGGAGGTCACCCTCGGTCTTGATGTTGTTGTCGACGTACTCGCGGATCGCGACCAGCTGCTCCTCGGAGAGGTCGCGAACCCGGGTGTTCGGGTCGATGCCGGTCTCGGCCAGCGTGAGCTGGGAAAGGGTCCGGCCGATGCCGAACACGTAGGTCAGGGCGACCTCCACACGCTTTTCGCGCGGGATGTCAACACCGGAAACGCGTGCCATTCAATGGCTCCAGTTGATCTTCGGAGGTCTTCCACAGAACCGAACCCCAGCCGCCGTACCAGGTACGAACTGGGTCCCCGGCCTCCGAACCGGGGGTGTCAGGCGATCACTCGTGATCCCTGGGTCCTGCGTATGAACATGTTCAGCTCGCGTCGCGCGAATCTCTGCGATATCGATGCAGAGGGATAGGTCGTGCGTCAGCCCTGGCGCTGCTTGTGGCGCGGGTTCTCGCAGATGACCATGACCCGACCGTGACGGCGGATCACCCTGCACTTGTCGCAGATCTTCTTGACGCTCGGCTTGACCTTCATGGGGTGAGGTTCTCCGGGTCAGTGCCACCACCCCGCCGAAACGGGGCAAAGGCAAGATCTACTTGTACCGGTAGACGATCCGGCCACGCGTCAGGTCGTACGGAGACAGCTCCACCACGACCCGGTCGTCAGGGAGGATACGGATGTAGTGCATACGCATCTTGCCGCTGATGTGTGCCAGGACCTGGTGGCCGTTCTGGAGCTCGACCTTGAACATGGCGTTCGGCAGAGACTCGACGACAGTGCCCTCGATCTCGATGGCACCTTGCTTCTTGGCCACGCTTCGCCCTTCGAATCGACTACCTTGATCGACTCCCTTTGCGTCCCTTACGGGCGCATGCGGACATGCGGGTGCACGAGAGCCGACGAGTCAGTCTACGACAGCGCACCCGGAAAGACGAATCGAGGAAGTGTGCCCCATAGCAGAGATCATTAAGCGAGCGGGTCCGGAGCAGCCGTGATCCCGTACTCGGCAAGCTTCGCCTTGCCCCCGTCAGGCGCCGTCAGCACCAACGGCCCAGCCTCGGTCAGCGCCACCGAGTGCTCCCAGTGCGAGGACCATGTGCCGTCGGTCGTGATGACCGTCCAGTCGTCCTCGAGCACGTCGGTCTTGGGCGTCCCCAGCGAGACCATCGGCTCGATCGCGAGGCAGAAGCCGGGGACCAGCTTCGGCCCCTTGCCCCGCTTGCGGTCGACGTAGTTCAGCAGGTGCGGGTCCATGTGCATCTCGGTGCCGATGCCGTGGCCGCCGTAGTCCTCGATGATCCCGTACTTACCGCCGCCCGGCTTCGGCTGGCGGCGGATGTACGTCTCGATGGCCCGGGAGACGTCCACGAGCCGGCTGCCCTGCTTCATCGCCGCGATCCCGGCCCACATGGACTCTTCCGTCACCCGGGACAGCTCAAGGAGCTCCGGAGCGTGACCGGACCCCACGAAGGCCGTGTAGGCGGCGTCACCGTGCCAGCCGTCGACGATCGCGCCGCAGTCGATGGAGATGATGTCGCCGTCCTTGAGGACCACGTCCTCGGACGGGATGCCATGGACCACGACCTCGTTCACGGAGGTGCAGATCGTCGCCGGGAACCCGCCGTACCCCAGGAAGTTCGACTTCGCCCCGTGCTCGGCGAGCACCTTGCGCGCGACCTCGTCCAGGTCCTTCGTGGACGCCCCCGGCACGGCGGCCTCCCGCGTGGCCGCGTGGATGGCGGCGACGACCAGCCCCGCCTCACGCATCTTGGCGATCTGGTCGGGGGTCTTGATCTGCACCATCTGGGCTGCCGCCTCCTGCCGCGGGTTTTACGTCTACCCCCGCCACGATACGCGTCCACGCGAGCCGAAGCCGGGGTGACGGCCACCCCGGACAGGCCTAGCGCGGCCGGCCCCCGGTCGGCCCGCCAAGGTCACCGCGGCTCCAGTCACACCCGCACCTTCAACAACAAAAGTCGTTGACGAACCCAACTGGCCATTCTAGCCTCGCAGTTACCACCTGGCGATGTCGGGTGCCACCACTCAGCTCCATACACTCCGGACCGGATACACGGTCCGCAAAAACGGGGGTATTAAGTGATCAAGAGAACTCTGTCCCGCCTGGCCTCGGCCGGTGCCGCCGCCGCTCTGATCGGCCTTGCCGCAGCCTCGCCCGCCATGGCCGACGACGAGGGGCCCCTCTGGTACAGCAACCGGGGCACGGTGACGTTCAACGACGATGGTGACGACATCACGGTCTGCGACAAACTGGCTGATGGCTACGGCGTCACGGGGTACCTGGAGAGACTCAACAGCAGTGGCACCGGCCTGGTTTGGGTCATCAAGGAAGAGGACGGCGGAGACGCCGGCTGCGACCGGTCCGACAATGGCTACGACATGATAGGCAACGTCTCGCACGGTCTGGCCATCTGCTGGAACGGCAATGGCAACTGCGTCCGCTCGAACTGGTACTTCGACGAGTAGGCCCGTTCGGCACCGAGAGGTGTGAGGTCTCTACGGAGACCTCGACAGTGAGACGGTGCGCCAGAAGCTCCGGCCGGTGCAGACGATCAATCAATTCGTCTGCACCGGCCGGAGCTCTTGCCTTGACTCTGTCGGGGATCTTGGAGTTTCCCGGTACAACGACGTGATCAACGGGCATGCTCGGTGCTGTTCCGCAGGCCGATGTGGCTGTTGGGGTGTGCGTTGCCCCTCCGTTCCCGTTCCGGTGAGCAAGTCCCTTCTCTGACCGCGCAGATCGCGCGAGCGAGCAACCCGGACGGTACGACGGCGATGTGGGTGCGGGACCGGTTGGACGGGCTGTGGCACGACGAGGACTTCGCCGGCGGAAGCGGTCCGCTGCCGCATCGATTTCAAGTACGCGCCGGCCATGGAGCTGGACGATCCCGGTTTCCACCACAGTGTGCTGGCTGACGTCCGTGAGCGCCTCGCCCAGGACGATCGCGCCGACCGACTTCTCGATCTGGCGCTCGCCCGCCTGAAGGAGGCCGGACTCGTACGCGAGCGCATCGCGCAGCGCACCGACTCCACCCACGTCCTGGCCGCGGTACGCAACCCGACCCGGCTGGAACTGGTCACCGAGGCCGTCCGTGCCGCGCCGGCAGAAGTCGCCCGCACGGCCGAGCACCTGCTGGTCGGCCTGGTCGATGAGGAGTGGGGGCGCCGCTACGGCCGTCCGGTCCGCCTGGGCAAGAACCCCACCCGGCCCAAGACCAGGATCCTCGCCGCCGGCGACGACGCCTGCCGGCTGCTGGAACTCCTCCACCAGCACGAACCGGGCTACCGGCCCGGCCCGCAGGCCGAGGCCCTGCGGCAGATCGTCGTGCAGAACTACTACCGCGACGCGGCAGGCCGCCTGCGCTGGCGCACCGCCGACGACGGCGGGCTACCGCCCTCCTCCTCGGCGATCGTCTCCCCTCACGACACCACGGCGCGCTACGTCCGCCATGGGTGCCGGTGCCGGCCTGGCTTCGGGGCCGGGGCGGTCAGCCGGAGGCGTACTGTCACCGGGCGATACTGGATGCGATCCGGTATCTCGTGGACAACGGCATCAAGTGGCGGGCCATGCCCGCGGACTTCCCGCCCTGGGACCGGGTGTATGCGTTCTTCCGCCGATGGCGCGATACGGCCTGGTCAGGTAGTTCCACGACCGGCTGCGCGGACAGGTCCGCGAAACGCTGGGCCGTGACGCGGCAGCGACGGCCGGTGTGATCGACTCGCAGTCGGTCAAGGCGGACGCGGTGGTCAGGGCTGACAGCCGGGGCTTCGACGGCGGGAAACTCGTCAACGGGCGCAAGCGGCACGTCGTGGTCGACACGCGCGGTCTGCTGCCGGGTGTGATGGTCACCGCTGCGGACACCGGCGACCGTACCGCCGCCCACGTGCTGCTCGGGCAGGTCGCCGATGTGCACCACCGGCTGGAACTGGTCTGGGCTGACGGCGGCTACACCGGCAGCCTCGTCGAGCACTGCCTGGCCGCGTTCGCTCTGGTCCTGGCGACCGTCAAACGCAGCGACGACATGCGCGGCTTCGTGGTGCTGCCCAAGCGGTGGATCGTCGAGCGGTTCTTCGCCCACCTGATGCGCACCCGCAGTCTGGTGCGCGACTTCGAACGCCGCACCACCAGCGCCGAGGCGATGGTCTACTGGTCGATGCCCCTGCTCACGACGCGCCACCTTGCCCGGCCACACCCTGGGCGAGGGTGAACCGGCCCGGCTGCCGCTCGGCCGGCCAGCCCCGTGCGACCAGGCGTTTCGCCTTCGACCGCAGCGCCTCCGCCTTGGCCGGCACCGCGTCCATGCCGAACATCACGGCCAACTCCTGGCAGGCCAGCGGCCCTTGATGGAGCCGGTGCCGGTCCCCGAGCACGGTGAGGATGCGCTGATAGTCAGCCTCCTCCCGCAGCTCGTCCACCCGACGCCGAGCAACGAGCTCGCGCTGTTCAAGCAGCCCCACGACCGACGGCATCCACGACCTCCACAGGAACGGCGACACGACAGGTCACCACTCCCACAGGGTCACCAGCCTATGCCTGACCAGCGGAAACACAGTCCTCAAGCCCGGAAGGACAACAGCGTCTCAGTGTGGCCGGTCCCAGGTGCACATCCGCCTGGGACCGCAGAGACGGTCAGCGCTTGGTGAAGACCGGGGTCCAGCGGCCGACGTAGTCGCCATCGGCTTTACGGAAGCCCGAGAGCGGAGTCACCTTGTCGCCGTCCAGGCTGACCAGGATCAGCTGGTTGCGGAACTCACCCTTGCCGGGTTTGCACTGGCTGGGGTCACACCGCCAGGCGATGAGGTGGGTGTTGTCCGCCCACGCGAGAAGCTGCTGTCCGGGTACGACTGCGCTCTGCTTGGCGGTCTTCGCGTCCAGAACCGCGGAAACGATCTGGCCGTCCTTACCCCCCGCGAAGCCGCCAGTCACAAGTTTTCCGTCCGGGGACGTAGCCACCGGCGGAAAGATCAGATCAGTCTTCTGCTGCGGAAGCGACTTCAGTCTGCCGTTCACGTCGTAGTAGTTCCTGCCCGGCTGGTCGAGCCTCTGCTCCCACAGCATCTCGCCGTCACGGCTCCAGCTGAAGTCCTGACGCCCGGTGCCGGCCATGGCCGCAAGACTGTCCTTCTTGGCCGGCCGCTCACTGAATTCCGCCTGGCCGGAGTCGACATCGATGACATAGAAGCCGGTACGGCTCTGCTTCGGCCCCGGCATCTCCTGACCATCGCCACCCTCCGACGCGCCCTCCACATGCACCGGCGCGTCCTGGAAGAGGCCGTCCGGGTGGTGGCTGTACGTCGTCGCCACCAGGCGCTCGCCGTCCGGCGAGAACTGCACACCGCCAACGCCCTTGTCGACCTCGATCCAGCGCTGGACCTTGCCCGTCGACAGATTCATCAGGCCTATGCGGTTGACGGGCAGATCGCCCTCCAGCACCGCGGCCGTCTTCATCCCGGGAGCGACATCGAGCCAGGCCCAGTCGGTCTTCTCGTACCGCTTGGTCGCGGCGTTGTACAGACTCCACTCACGCGCGTTCACCGCATCCCCGTCCGGCTGCTGCACGAGCTTCGTCGTGTAGTACGCCGAGACGGCGACCTGCCCTGCGGCTATCAGCTCGCGCGGCGGGGACTGGTCCGGACGGGCCACCACGTCCGAGGCCTCGGACTGCCCTTCCGGGCCACCGCCCGTCAGGGCCAACGACACCCCGATGACTGCGGCGACCACGGCGACCACGGCGACCGCCAGGCTGCGACTCCTGCGGCGGAGCAGCGACGGCTGCTCCCGCTCGGTGGAATCGTCGGACCGTGGCAACTGTGTGAGCTTGATGGCCATACCTCCTCGGCAGAGCACTTTCGGGGTCCCCAAGAAACAAGGCAGCGGCCCCCGCCGGGGGCCGCTGCCTTCCTTTGCAAGCTGTTACGAACCGGGCAGCGCCGACATGGCCCGGTCCGTGACGTCCGCCACCTTCCCCATCGCGGAGACCGTGGTCACAAGGCCCTGGGCCTTGTAGTAGTCGATGATCGGCTCGGTCTGCGTGTGGTAGACCTCGAGCCGGGTGCGGACCGTGGCCTCGGAGTCGTCGTCGCGCTGGTACAGCTCGCCGCCGCAGACGTCGCAGACGCCTTCCTTGGTCGGCTTCTTGTACGACACGTGGAAGACGTGCGAGGAGTCGTTACGGCAGATGCGCCGGCCGGCGATCCGCTTGACGACCTCCTCCTCGGGGGCCTCCAGGTCCAGCACCGCGTCCAGCTTGATGCCCTCGGTCTGCAGCAGCTCGTCCAGCGCCTCGGCCTGCGAGACGTTCCGCGGGAAGCCGTCCAGCAGGAAGCCGTTCACGGCGTCCGGCTGCTCCATGCGGTCCTTGGCCATCGCGATGGTGACCTCGTCGGGGACGAGGTTGCCGGCGTCCATGTAGGACTTCGCGAGTTTGCCCAGGTCCGTCTGCTGGCTGATGTTGGCGCGGAACAGGTCGCCCGTGGAGATGTGCGGGACACGCAGTTTCTCGGCGAGGCGTGTGGCCTGCGTTCCCTTTCCGGCGCCAGGCGGCCCGACGAGGACGATTCGCATCAGCGGAGGAACCCTTCGTAATTGCGCTGCTGGAGCTGGCTCTCGATCTGCTTCACCGTCTCAAGACCCACACCCACGATGATCAGGATGCTGGTCCCGCCGAACGGGAAGTTCTGGTTTGCCTCAAAACCTGCCAACGCCATCGTCGGGACGAGAGCAATCAGGCCCAGATACAGCGAACCCGGCCAGGTGATCCGGTTGAGCACGTAAGAAAGGTACTCAGCGGTCGGTCGGCCAGCCCGGATGCCCGGGATGAACCCACCATACTTCTTCATGTTGTCGGCGACTTCTTCGGGGTTGAAGGAGATGGCCACGTAGAAGAAGGCGAAGAAGACAATCAGGAAGAAGTAGACCGTGATGTGTGCGGGCGCCCCCGTGTCCGCGAGGTTCCGCGTGATCCAGGTCGCCCAGCCCGCCTGGGAATTGGAGAACTGAACGATCAGCGCCGGAATGTAGAGCAGCGACGACGCGAAGATGACGGGAATCACACCCGCCTGGTTCACCTTCAGCGGGATGTACGTGGACGTACCACCGTAGGAACGGCGGCCGATCATCCGCTTCGCGTACTGCACCGGGATACGACGCTGCGCCTGCTCGACGAAGACCACCAGGCCGACCATGACCAGGCCGACGAGGATGACGGTGCCGAACTCGATCCAGCCGTCGGCCAGCGTGCCCTGCTGCTTGATGGCCCACAGGGCGGACGGGAAGGTGGCTGCGATCGAGATGAACATCAGGATCGACATGCCGTTGCCGATGCCGCGGTCGGTGATGAGCTCACCGAGCCACATGACGACGGCCGTACCGGCGGTCATGGTGATGACCATGACGACAGTGCTGAAGATCGCACGGTCCGGGACGATGGTCGACGCGGCGGTGCAACCCTGGAACAGGGCGCCGCTGCGGGCGGTGGCGACGAGGCCGGTGCCCTGGAGGATGGCAAGCGCCACGGTCAGATAGCGGGTGTACTGCGTGATCTTCGCGGTACCGGCCTGGCCCTCCTTCTTGAGGGCTTCCAGGCGCGGGATCACCACGGTCAGCAGCTGCAGGATGATGCTCGCCGTGATGTACGGCATGATCCCGAGCGCGAAGATGGTGATCTGCAGCAGCGCCCCACCGCTGAACATGTTGATCAAACCGAGGGGGCCCTGGTTCGCGGACGCCTCGTCGACGCACTGCTGAACGGACTTGTAGTCGACGCCGGGGATCGGGATATGGGTACCGATCCGGTACACCACGATGATGGCCAGCGTGAAGAGCAGCTTCTTGCGCAGGTCGGGCGTCTTGAACGCCCGGGCGAACGCGGTGAGCACGGTGCCTCCTGCGACCCCCGCGCTACTGCGTCAAGGGTGACGGTCTTGAGGTTCGACTAATAGGGACGACTTAGCTAACGGTCAACTGCCGCTCAGAGTGCCTCACAAGAAGCACTCAGTAAAAGTTGGCAGTGCAGGCCACCTTACCCGCGAGACTGCCCCCTTGGAACGACCGACCGGGGATACCCCATTTGTGGGGTATCCCCGGTCGGGATCGCTCAAGTCATCAAGACGCCTGAGGTGTTCAGACGAGCTCGGTGACGGTACCGCCGGCGGCGGTGATCTTCTCCTTGGCGGAGCCGGAGACGGCGTCGACCGTCACCTGCAGCGCCACGGAGACCTCGCCCTGGCCGAGGACCTTGACGAGGCTGTTCTTGCGAACGGCACCCTTGGCGACGAGACCCTCGACGGTGACCTCGCCACCCTCCGGGTACAGCGCGGCCAGCTTGTCGAGGTTCACGACCTGGAACTCGGTCTTGAACGGGTTCTTGAAGCCCTTCAGCTTCGGAAGACGCATGTGGAGGGGCATCTGGCCACCCTCGAAGCGCTCCGGAACCTGGTAGCGGGCCTTCGTGCCCTTGGTACCACGACCTGCCGTCTTACCCTTCGACGCCTCACCACGACCGACACGGGTCTTGGCGGTCTTGGCGCCCGGGGCGGGACGGAGGTTGTGGATCTTGAGCGGGTTGTTCTCCGCCATGATCAGTCGACCTCCTCGACCGTCACGAGGTGGCGGACGGTGTGCACCATTCCGCGGAACTCGGGGCGGTCCTCCTTGACGACCACGGTGTTGATCCCCTTGAGACCAAGGGACCGCAGAGTGTCACGGTGGTTCTGCTTGCTGCCGATGTACGACTTCGTCTGCGTGACCTTGAGGCGAGCCATTACGCACCCGCTCCCGCACGTGCACGCAGCAGAGCCGCGGGGGCGACGTCCTCGAGGGGCAGGCCACGGCGGGCCGCGACCTCCTCGGGACGCTGCAGGCCCTTGAGGGCCGCCACGGTGGCGTGCACGATGTTGATCGCGTTGTCGGAGCCGAGCGACTTCGACAGGATGTCGTGGATACCGGCGCACTCGAGCACGGCACGCACCGGACCACCGGCAATAACACCGGTACCCGGGGACGCGGGCTTGAGCAGCACGACGCCGGCAGCCTTCTCACCCTGAATCGGGTGCGGGATGGTGCCCTGGATACGGGGGACCTTGAAGAAGTGCTTCTTGGCCTCCTCAACACCCTTGGCGATGGCGGCCGGCACCTCCTTGGCCTTGCCGTAACCGACACCCACGGTGCCGTCACCGTCGCCCACCACGACCAGCGCGGTGAAGCTGAAGCGACGACCACCCTTCACAACCTTGGCGACACGGTTGATCGCGACGACGCGCTCAACGTAAGCGGTCTTCTCGGCGGCAGCTGCGCCGCCGTCACGGCCCTTCCGGTCCCGCCGCTCGCCGCCACCGGCACCGCCACCGCGGCGCTGGGGTCCAGCCATTGGAATTACCTCTCTCTGTTTCCGCTAGCTACGGAACCGGCTCAGAACTTCAGTCCGGCTTCGCGGGCGGCGTCCGCCAGGGCAGCAATGCGCCCGGCGTACTGGTTGCCACCACGGTCGAATACGACAGCCTCGACACCGGCGGCCTTGGCGCGCTCGGCGACCAGGGCGCCGACCTGCTTGGCCTGCGCGGACTTGTCGCCCTCCGCACCGCGGATCGAGGTGTCCAGGGTGGACGCCGACGCAAGGGTGTGACCCTTGAGGTCGTCGATCACCTGGGCCACGATGTGGCGGTTCGAGCGGGTCACGACCAGACGAGGACGCTCCGCCGTACCGTTGATCGACTTGCGGATCCGGATGTGGCGGCGCTTGATCGCGGCGCGCTTGTAGGCGTCGCCCTTGAGGATCTTCTGTCCGTATGCCATGGCTTACTTACCCGCCTTTCCGACCTTGCGGCGGATGACTTCGCCCTCGTACTTGACGCCCTTGGCCTTGTACGGGTCGGGCTTGCGCAGCTTGCGGATGTTGGCCGCAACCTCGCCGACCTTCTGCTTGTCGATGCCCTCGACCTGGAAGCGGGTCGGGGTCTCCACCTTGAAGGTGATTCCCTCGGGCGCCTCGACGGTGATCGGGTGGCTGTAGCCCAGAGCGAACTCGAGGTTCGATCCCTTGGCCTGTACGCGGTAACCGACACCGCTGATCTCGAGCTTCTTCACGTAACCCTGGGTCACGCCGGTGATCATGTTCGCCACCAGCGTGCGGGACAGGCCGTGCAGGGCCTTGTTCTGACGCTCGTCGTTGGGGCGGGTGACGTTGAGTACGCCATCCTCACCCTTGGCGATGTCGATCGGCGCAGCGACGGTGTGGCTCAAGGAACCCTTGGGGCCCTTGACCGAGACCGTACGGCCGTCGATGGTGACGTCCACGCCGGCGGGAACCGTGATGGGGAGCTTGCCAATACGCGACATAGCTGTTTCCTCCGTTCCCTTCCGCTACCAGACGTAGGCGAGGACTTCCCCACCCACGCCCTTCTTGCCGGCCTGCTTGTCGGTGAGGAGCCCGTGCGACGTGGAGATGATCGCCACGCCGAGGCCGCCGAGCACCTTCGGCAGGTTGGTGGACTTCGCGTAAACCCGGAGACCGGGCTTGGAGATCCGCTTGATGCCCGCGATGGAGCGCTCACGGTTCGGGCCGAACTTCAGCTCGAGGACGAGGTTCTTGCCGACCTCGGCGTCCTCGATCTTCCAGCCCGTGATGAAGCCCTCCTGCTGGAGGATCTCCGCAATGTGCGACTTGATCTTCGATGCCGGCATCGTCACGGAGTCGTGGTATGCCGAGTTCGCGTTCCGCAGACGCGTAAGCATGTCTGCGATCGGATCAGTCATGGTCATGAATTGGCCTTCGGCCTCTCTCGCCGGGGTTTCCTGGTGCGCCATCCCTCTCCCCGATCCGAGACGGGGCGGGTGCGGCGCGGTGGACCTACGGCGTAGTAAGTCGTACGGGCGACCATCAGGCGCCCAACCCTCCAAGCCTAAGCCATGAAGGGGTGGGCGCCTGACACGCCCATTGCTTACCGAGAGCTCCGGAAATCCCTGATTTGGGGGATTACCAGGAGCTCTTGGTCACGCCCGGCAGCTCGCCACGGTGAGCCATCTCACGAAGGCAGACGCGGCACAGGCCGAACTTGCGGTACACGGAGTGCGGACGACCACAGCGCTGGCAGCGCGTGTAGCCACGTACGCCGAACTTGGGCTTACGAGCAGCCTTGGCAATCAGAGCCTTCTTCGCCATCTCGCTCACGCCTCCTTGAAGGGGAAGCCGAGGTGACGAAGGAGCGCGCGGCCCTCAGCGTCGTTGGTCGCCGTGGTGACCACGGTGATGTCCATACCCCGGACGCGGTCGATCTTGTCCTGGTCGATCTCGTGGAACATGACCTGCTCGGTGAGACCGAAGGTGTAGTTGCCACGACCGTCGAACTGCTTGGGAGACAGGCCGCGGAAGTCGCGGATGCGCGGCAGCGCGAGCGACAGGGTGCGGTCCAGGAACTCCCACATGCGGTCGCCACGAAGCGTGACGTGGGCACCGATCGGCTGACCCTCACGCAGCTTGAACTGCGCGATGGACTTGCGGGCCTTGGTGATGGCCGGCTTCTGACCGGTGATGGTGGTCAGGTCACGGACGGCACCGTCCATGAGCTTCGAGTCACGGGCGGCGTCGCCGACACCCATGTTGACCACGATCTTGACGAGACCGGGGATCTGCATGACGTTCTCGTACTTGAACTCGTCACGCAGCTTGCCCGCGATCTCCTCGCGGTACTTCGTCTTCAGACGCGGAGTGGTGGTGGTAGCCATCAGATGTCCTCACCCGTCCGCTTGGCAACGCGAACCTTGTTGCCCTCATCGTCGAAGCGGTAACCGACACGCGTGACGACCTTGTTGCCGTCCTTCTCAACGACCAGCTGGACGTTGGAGACGTGGATCGGCGCCTCGGTCGTGACGATGCCACCGGCCTGCGAACCCTTGGCGGTCGGGCCGGCCTTGGTGTGCTTCTTGACCCGGTTGACACCCTCGACCAGGACACGGTCCTCGCGGGGGAAGGCCGCGATGACCTTGCCCTGCTTGCCCTTGTCCTTACCGGTGATGACCTGGACCAGGTCGCCCTTCTTGATCTTCATGCTTACAGCACCTCCGGCGCGAGCGAGATGATCTTCATGAACTTCTTCTCGCGCAGCTCACGGCCGACGGGGCCGAAGATACGGGTGCCGCGAGGGTCGCCGTCGTTCTTCAGAATGACGGCGGCGTTCTCGTCGAAGCGGATGTACGAGCCGTCCGGACGGCGGCGCTCCTTGACGGTGCGAACGATGACCGCCTTGACGACGTCACCCTTCTTCACGTTGCCACCGGGGATCGCGTCCTTGACGGTGGCGACGATGACGTCACCGATGCCCGCGTAGCGGCGACCGGAGCCACCGAGCACACGGATGCAAAGGATTTCCTTCGCACCAGTGTTGTCGGCGACACGCAGTCGCGACTCCTGCTGGATCACGTCTATCTCCTGTTTGTCTGCCGGTTCCCGGCGAGCTCCGTAAGTGACTTACGGAGCTCGCCGAGCCTGGCGGAACTGACCTGCGGGGTTTGCCCCGCAGGAAATTACTTGGCCTTCTCGAGGATCTCGACGATGCGCCAGCGCTTCGTCGCGGACAGCGGACGCGTCTCCATGAGGAGGACGCGGTCGCCGACGCCCGCAGCGTTCTGCTCGTCGTGCGCCTTGAGCTTGTTCGTACGGCGGATGACCTTGCCGTACAGCGCGTGCTTGACGCGGTCCTCGACGGCGACGACGACGGTCTTGTCCATCTTGTCGCTGACGACGAGACCCTCGCGGGTCTTGCGGAAGCCGCGGGCCTCTGCAGTCTGCTCAGTCACGTTGCTCTCACTCATCAGGCGCTCTCCACCGTCTCGATGCCCAGCTCGCGCTCACGCATCAGGGTGTAGATCCGCGCGATGTCCTTACGGACGGCCTTCAGCCGACCGTGGTTCTCGAGCTGACCCGTCGCCGCCTGGAAGCGGAGGTTGAACAGCTCTTCCTTGGCTTCGCGAAGCTTCGCCAGAAGCTCCTCGTCACCCAGTTCGCGCAGCTCGGACGCCTTGGTACCGGCCGACATCACGCTTCACCTGCCTCGCGCTTGACGATCCGGCACTTCATCGGCAGCTTGTGGGCTGCGCGAGTCAGGGCCTCACGGGCGATCTTCTCGTTGGGGTAGGACAGCTCGAACATGACCCGGCCCGGGTGCACGTTCGCGATCCACCACTCCGGCGAACCCTTACCGGAACCCATGCGGGTCTCGGCAGGCTTCTTCGTGAGCGGGCGGTCCGGGTAGATGTTGATCCAGACCTTGCCACCACGCTTGATGTGGCGGGTCATCGCGATACGGGCCGCCTCGATCTGGCGGTTGGTCACGTACGCCGGCGTGAGGGCCTGGATGCCGTACTCGCCGAACGCAACCGTCGTACCGCCCTTGGCCTGACCACGACGCTTCGGGTGGTGCTGCTTGCGGTGCTTGACCCTACGGGGGATCAGCATTTCGGTCAGGCCTCCGTTCCGGTGCTCTCAGCCGGAGCGGCGGCGGGAGCCTCGGCCTTGGGGGCCTCGGCACCGGCAGCCTGCTGCGGCTTGCGACCGCGCCGCTCGCCACCACCGCGGCCACCACGGGCCGGGCGGTCGGCACCACCGCGGGCCGGGCGGTTACCCGCACGGGCCGCAGCGTTCTCGGCACGGACCTCGGCGATGTTCTTGACGTCGCCCTTGTAGATCCAGACCTTCACACCGATGCGGCCGAAGGTCGTCTTGGCCTCGAAGAAGCCGTAGTCCACGTTCGCGCGGAGCGTGTGCAGGGGCACACGGCCCTCGCGGTAGAACTCCGAGCGGGACATCTCGGCGCCACCGAGGCGGCCACCGCACTGGATCTTGATGCCCTTGGCGCCGGCCTTCATCGTGCCCTGCATGCTCTTACGCATGGCGCGACGGAAGGAGACACGGGAGGAGAGCTGCTCGGCGACGGCCTGGGCAACCAGCTGAGCGTCGGTCTCGGGGCTCTTGACCTCGAGGATGTTCAGCTGGACCTGCTTGCCCGTGAGCTTCTCGAGGTCACCGCGGATGCGGTCGGCCTCGGCGCCACGGCGGCCGATGACGATGCCCGGACGGGCCGTGTGGATGTCCACACGGACGCGGTCACGGGTGCGCTCGATCTCCACCTTCGAGATGCCGGCGCGCTCCATGCCGGACGTCATCATCCGACGGATGGCGACGTCTTCCTTGACGTAGTCCTTGTACAGCTTGTCGGCGTACCAACGGGACTTGAAGTCCGTGGTGATGCCGAGCCGGAACCCATGCGGGTTAACCTTCTGGCCCATTACCGGGTTCCTTCCTTGCTGCTGACGACCACGGTGATGTGGCTGGTCCGCTTGCGGATCCGGTAGGCACGGCCCTGAGCACGCGGACGGAACCGCTTCAGGGTCGGACCCTCGTCGACGTACGCCTCGGAGATGACAAGGCTGTCGACATCGGTGTGGTCGTAGTTGTGCGCGGCGTTGGCGATGGCGCTGTCAAGCACCTTGCCGACCGGCACGCTCGCGGCCTGCGGGGTGAAACGCAGGACCGCCTGAGCCTCCGTGGCGTCCATGCCACGGATAAGGTCCACCACGCGGCGGGCCTTCATGGGCGTGACGCGGATGTACCGCGCCTGGGCCCTGGCTTCCATGGTTGTCCTTCCAGTGTCTGTCATGGTCATTCCACCCCGCGTTAGCGGCGCTTCGACTTCCGGTCGTCCTTGACGTGACCCCGGAAGGTGCGCGTCGGCGAGAACTCGCCGAGCTTGTGGCCGACCATCGACTCGGTGACAAACACCGGAATGTGGGTCTTGCCGTTGTGCACCGCGATCGTGTGGCCCAGCATGGCCGGGACGATCATCGAGCGACGGGACCAGGTCTTGATGACGTTCTTGGTGCCGGCTTCGTTCTGGACATCCACCTTCTTGATCAGGTGGTCGTCGACGAAGGGCCCCTTCTTGAGACTGCGCGGCATCTAAACCCGCTCCTAGCGCTTCTTGTTCGTCTTGCGGCGGCGGACGATGTACTTGTTCGAAGCCTTCTTCGGCGAACGAGTACGACCCTCCTTCTGACCCCACGGGGAGACCGGGTGGCGACCACCGGAGGTCTTGCCCTCACCACCACCGTGCGGGTGGTCAACCGGGTTCATCGCCACACCGCGAACGGTCGGGCGGACGCCCAGCCAGCGCTTACGACCGGCCTTGCCCCAGTTGATGTTGCTCTGCTCGGCGTTGCCGACCTCGCCGACCGTGGCGCGGCAGCGCTGGTCGACCAGGCGGATCTCACCGGAGGGCATACGAAGGTGGGCCATCGTGCCCTCCTTCGCCAGCAGCTGCACCGAGGCACCGGCGGAGCGGGCGAACTTGGCGCCGCCACCGGGACGGATCTCGATCGCGTGGATCGTGGTACCGACCGGGATGTTGCGCAGCGCCAGGTTGTTGCCCGGCTTGATGTCGGCCCCGGGACCGTTCTCGACGCGGTCACCCTGCTGCAGGTTGCGCGGGGCGAGGATGTAGCGCTTCTCGCCGTCGGCGTAGTGCAGCAGCGCGATGCGCGCGGTGCGGTTGGGGTCGTACTCGATGTGCGCGACCTTCGCCGGCACGCCGTCCTTGTCGTGACGACGGAAGTCGATCACTCGGTAGGCGCGCTTGTGTCCGCCACCCTGGTGGCGAACGGTCACACGACCGGCGTTGTTACGGCCGCCCTTGCTGTGCAGAGGGCGGACCAGCGACTTCTCCGGCGTGGACCGCGTGACCTCGACGAAGTCGGCGACGCTGGAGCCACGACGGCCCGGCGTAGTCGGCTTGTACTTGCGGATTCCCATTTCTCAGTCCTCGTCCGATATCGGACGATCCGACCCGCTTACGCGGTCGGACCGCCGAAGATGTCGATACGGTCGCCCTCAGCGAGGGTCACGATCGCGCGCTTGGAGCCGGCACGCTGACCGAAACCGGTCTTGGTGCGCTTGCGCTTGCCGATGCGGTTGATCGTGTTGACCCCGGTGACCTTGACCGAGAAGACCGCCTGGACGGCCTGCTTGATCTGGGTCTTGTTGGCGCCCGGGGCGACGATGAACGTGTACTTGCCCTCGTCGAGAAGCGCGTAGCTCTTCTCGGACACGACCGGCTTGAGCAGGATGTCACGGGGGTCCGTGAACGACTTGCTCACCGGGGTGACGACGGTGTTCTTGCCCTCGGCCTCGTGGCGACGCGCCTTGGCGACGCGCGCGGCCTTGGCGGCCTTGGCGGCCTTCGAGGCGATGCTCGGGTGACGCGTAGCCATCAGGCTTCGCTCCCTTCGGTGTCGGTGGCCTGCGGGCCGGACACGAAGGACTCGAAAGCGGCCTGGGTGAAGACCACGTCGTCGGAGACGATCACGTCGTACGTGTTCAGCTGGCCCGGCTCCAGGATGTGGACCTGGGGCAGGTTGCGGGCGGAGAGCCACGCGGCCTCGTCGGCGCGGTCGACGACCAGGAGCAGGTTCTTGCGCTCCGAGATCTTGCCGAACAGCGTCCGAGCGGCCTTCGTCGACGGGTTCTCACCCTCGATGACGCCGGAGACGACGTGGATGCGGTTGTGGCGGGCCCGGTCGGTGAGGGCGTGGCGCAGGGCCGCGGCCTTCATCTTCTTCGGGGTCCGCTGCGAGTAGTCACGCGGCTGCGGGCCGTGGACGACGCCACCGCCGGCGAACTGCGGCGCGCGGGTCGAACCCTGGCGCGCACGGCCGGTGCCCTTCTGGCGGTAAGGCTTCTTACCGCCACCACGGACTTCACCGCGACGCTTGGTCTTGTGCGTGCCCTGGCGGGCAGCAGCGTTCTGCGCGACGACGACCTGGTGGATCAGCGGGATGCTGATCTTCTCCACGCCGAAGATCTCCGCGGGGAGCTCGACGCTACCGGTCTTCTCGCCTGCAGGCGAAAGGATGTCAACAGTGCTCATCGGTACCTCAGGCCCCCTTGGCCGCGGTGCGGACCAGGACGAGGCCGCCGTTCGGACCGGGAACCGCGCCCTTGATGAGCAGCAGACCCTTCTCCGCGTCAACGGCGTGGACGGTCAGGTTCTGGGTGGTGACCCGCTCGTTGCCCATGCGACCCGCCATGCGGAGGCCCTTGAACACGCGGCCCGGGGTGGCGCAGCCACCGATGGAGCCGGGAGAGCGGTGCTTGCGCTGGGTGCCGTGACCGGCGCCGAGGCCCTTGAAGTTGTGACGCTTCATGACACCGGCGAAGCCCTTGCCCTTGCTCTTGCCGGTCACGTCGACCTTGATGCCGGCCTCGAACACCTCGGCGGTGATCTCCTGGCCGAGGGTGTACTCGCTGGCGTCAGCGGTACGGATCTCGACGAGGTGGCGGCGGGGAGTGACGTCGGCCTTGGCGAAGTGACCCTTGAGGGGCTTGTTCACCTTGCGCGGGTCGATCTCGCCGAAGGCGATCTGGACCGACTCGTAGCCGTCGGAGTCATTCGTACGGACCTGGGTCACGACGTTGGGGCCGGCCTTGACGACGGTGACGGGAACAACGCGGTTGTTCTCGTCCCACACCTGCGTCATGCCGAGCTTCTCGCCCAGGATGCCCTTGATCTGCTTAGCCATCTTCAGATCACCGGCCTCAGAGCTTGATCTCGATGTCGACACCGGCCGGGAGGTCGAGTCGCATCAGAGAGTCAACGGTCTTGGGGGTCGGGTCGAGGATGTCGATCAGGCGCTTGTGCGTGCGCATCTCGAAGTGCTCGCGCGAGTCCTTGTACTTGTGCGGCGACTTGATGACGCAGTACACGTTCTTCTCAGTGGGCAGCGGCACCGGGCCCGCGACCGACGCACCAGTACGCGTCACCGTCTCGACGATCTTCTTCGCCGAGGAATCGATGACCTCGTGGTCGTAGGCCTTGAGCCGGATGCGGATCTTCTGTCCCGCCATGGCTACTAGTAGTCCTGTCTCTCGTTTAACGCTCTGGAACCCGGTGTTCCGAACACTTCGCTCCTCCGACCCACGCGGTCGGGTGTGTCGCGCTGTCACTGACACAGAGGTCCCATCTCTGGAACTTCCCTGCTGGAAAGCACGACCAGGGGCGAAGACCCACCGGGTGCCTGGCCGGCGCTGCACTGACACTTCCCGAAAGATTCCCGTACGTCCGCCCCAGCGCTGCCATGTGGCAGTTGGGGCGACGAGTACTGTGGGACTCGCTTCCGGTCCTCCCGGCGGGAGGCGCGCAGCATCAACACTCGACCGAGCAACTCCGACAGTCTGCCATATGGGGCAGCGGCCTGGCCAATCGAGCCGGAGACAATACCCCGGGAGTGACGCAGGTCAAACCAAGGGCCCCCGCGGGCGGCGGACCCGGCCGGGTCCAGCGGGCAGAGCGCGGGGCCGATCGGGGCAAACGGGACGAACCGCGCGACGTGACGGCCGCGACGGACGCAGCCCACGACGCCCGGCGGCACGACGACGATCACAGCTTGCCGAAGACCACTCCGCGCCAGGTCCAGCCCGCCTTGAGGACCGCGTTCTGCAGGGGGTTCCGCAGCTCCGCGGCGTCGAAGCGGAAGGTCTCCGTCGCTTCGAGGCGACCGCTGTCCCCGCGTTCGATCGTGGAGCGGCGGGAGACGGTCCTGTCGGGCCCGCGCGAGTACGCCCCTGAAATCTTGAGCGTCGGCGGATTCCCGACCCTGGTGACCTCCCACCCTTCTTCGAGGACGCGCACCTCATGGTCCTCCTCGACCAGGCGCATGCTGATCCGGACGGCGCGAGACAGTTGCGACTCGACGAAGACGGCCTGCCAGGCGGGCTCCGCCATCCGCCACTGGGCCACCAGGTCGGCGCCCTCCGGGGCACCCTCGCGGATGACGTACGGCACATCGGACCGGTTGACGCCGAGCAGGGCTGCCCGCACCTCCTCGGCCGCGCGCGGGGCGACACCGTCATCGGGGTGCTTGGTTCCGGTCAGCTTGTCGAGGAGTCCCATGAAGTCAACCTATGCGGAGGCGAGTTGCCCCACGGTGCGGCCCTCAGCCTGCCTGCCCCGCATTCCGCAGCCGCGCGAACGACGTGTCCAGCCCGCGCTTCAACGCCTCCGCCACCGGCCGCTCCACAAACCGGTGCACCAGCCAACTCAGTACCAGGAACCCGGAGATCACGAGCACCACCAGCAACCGCGCGTCCATCGTGTCCCGCAACCGGTTGATGACCGTCGTGCCGGCCACGTAGTGGGTCAGATACAGCGGATACGTCAGCGCGCCCGCCGTCACCAGCCACCTCCACCGCACCCGGTCCGTGGCGCCGAGCGCGATCGCGACCATCGCCAGCAGAAACACCGTGAAGATCAGCACGCTCCCCCGCCACCCCGACACATGTTCGACCTCGTCGATCCGGTGCCCGAGCTCCGACTGGCCCATCAGCCACGCCATGCCGAGGATGCCCCACAGCAGCAGGTCCTGGCCGAACCGGTACATGAGGTACAGCGCGAGCCCCGCGATGAAGTACCAGGCGCCCTCCGGGTTGGCGGCCAGCTCCAGCAGACGGAAGCCGGACACCGGTGCGAGCATCGCCGCCGCACCCCACACGCAGCAGAAGACCACGACCTTGCGATACGTCAGCCCGGTGGCGACCACCACCACGAACAGCAGGTAGAAACGCAGCTCGGACCAGAGCGTCCAGTACACGCCGTCGACGTTGGCCACGCCCGAACCGGACTGCAGCATCGTGAGGTTGAGCAGTACCTCGCGCAGGCGCAGCCGCTCCCACACACCCGGTACGGCCACCAGCACGGCCGTCGTGAACAGGATCGCGAACCAGTACGCCGGGTACAGCCGGATCACCCGGGACACGAAGAACTGCCGCGGGGTGCGCCCCCAGCACGACATGCAGATCACGAAGCCGCTGATCACGAAGAAGATCTCGACGCCGATCCAGCCGTAGGAGGCGAAGCGGAACACCGTGGGCATGATGTCGGACACCGGCCGGTCCCAGATCGCGTTGCCCGGCCGGTTGACGCGGTCGGTGCCGGCGTAGTGATGCACGGCGACCATCAGGGCGGCGAGGAGACGGATGCCGTCGATGGCGTACAGCCGACGGCCCACCCGCTCCCGTACGGCGGCGTGGCGGCCCGCCCCGACGGGCTGCGGCGGTCTCCGACCGGGCACGGCGAGCGGGGGGAGCGGCTGCTGCAGCCCGCCGCCCAGGCCCGTCACCCGCATCGGGATCGTCGTTCTGCCGTCCGCGCCACGCATCGGCACCAGTCAGTCCGTCCTCATGGGAAACCCGGGAAATCTCCGGCCGGGCGGCTCCCGGCCGCCGCTCACGCTACGACCGCCACAACCACCCCACAGGGAACAGACAAGAACATTCCGTGCCACCGGCGACGCGGAGTTGCCCGAAACCTCACCCACGCGCCCCTCGGCGTTCCACAACGCTTCATCCGACGCTCATCGACAACTCCCCCGCGCGCAACCGACGTTCAGCGCATAGCCTCGCCCTCATGCCCCGCACCACCCCGCCCCGCCCGGTCGACGTGACCGCCCACTTCCCCGAGCTCGCGCCCCTGGCCCGCACGACCGTACGGCTGCACCCCCGTGCCGGCACCCCCACCGCGGCGGACAGCTCGATCGGCGGACCGCTGCTGTGGCCGGCCAGGGAGCCGTGGCCCACCTGCCCGGACCACGGCGGCCCCTCGCAGCTCGGCCACGCCCCCGAGGACGTACGGCTGCGACGGCGGATCCTGCGCGAGGCGTGGAGCCGGCCGCGCGAGGAGGGCACCCCGCTGCTGACCCCGGAGGAACGCACGGTCGTCGACCGCATCGAGCAGGCCACGCGGATCCCCCTCGACGGACCTCTCCCCATGCTGCCCGTCGCCCAGCTCCACGCCGCGGACGTCCCCGGACTCCCCCGCCCCGACGGCACCGACCTCCTGCAACTCCTGTGGTGCCCGTTCGACCACGAGGGCCACATGCCCCGCACCCGACTCCGCTGGCGCACTGCCGCCGAGACGGCCAACCCGATCCCGGCCCCGCGGACCCCCGTCCTCGGCCGCGACCGCTACCTCCCCGAACCGTGCGTACTGCACCCCGAGACGGTCACCGAGTACCCGGCCCCGCACGAGCTGCCCGAGGAACTGGCGGACCGGATCGAGGCATGGGAGGACGAGCGGGGACTGGTCTACCAGTACGACCTCGGCGTCGCCCCGGGCTGCAAGGTCGCCGGCCACGCCCCCTGGAGCTACACCGACCCGTTCCCCATGGCCTGCCCCGACTGCGGCTCGGCCGTACGGCCCCTGCTCACCCTGGACAGCAGCGAGTGGGACGGCGGCAGCACGAGCTGGCGACCGGTCGAGGACGCCGGCCGTCCCGGCCCGATGTTCCGCAGCCCGGCGCAGGCCACGGAGCTCCGCATCGGCCGGGACCACGCCCTGCAGCTCTACGTCTGCACGAGGTCGTACGACCATCCGCATCTGCAGCACATCCAGTGACGCCGATGGCCACACCGGTCGGCCCGACCTCTTGTCACACCCGGCGGCCGAACCTCGTGATCGCGCCCATGTACAAGCGAAGACGCATACTCGGCACCTTCCTCGGGGCAGCCCTCGCCGTCGCCCTGCTCCCCGGCGTCTCACTGGTTCTCCACTCGCCGCCGATGGAGCTGCTCCTCCCGGTTGCCGTCTTCCTCATCGTGAACCAGCTGATCCACACCTATCCGAGCAGCGTGCGCAACGCTCCCCCGATCGCGCTGCTGGTCTTCGGCGCGATCGGCGTCGTCCAGGACACGCTGATCTGGCTCCTCGTCTCCTGGCTCGGCTCCGACATGGACTACGGCGTCCATGTCGACGGTTTCCTGGCCGCCCTGCTCGGCGGCGTCATCGTCCGGACGGCCGTCTTCGTCTGCCTGGCACTCGGCCCGCAAACGGCACCGGATCCCGCGTAGGGCCCCGCACACAGCGAAGAGGCCCGTACGACCGAAGTCGTACGGGCCCCTTCAGGTGCTCGCGGCTGGAGCTACCAGGTCAGATCAACGGACTTACTTGTTGATCTTGGTGACCTGGCCGGCGCCCACGGTCCGGCCACCCTCACGGATGGCGAACTTCAGGCCCTCTTCCATGGCGACGGGCTGGATGAGCTCCACCTTCATCTCGGTGTTGTCACCCGGCATGACCATCTCGGTGCCCTCGGGGAGGGTCACGACGCCGGTCACGTCCGTCGTACGGAAGTAGAACTGCGGACGGTAGTTGTTGAAGAACGGCGTGTGACGGCCACCCTCGTCCTTGGACAGGATGTACGCCTGGGCCTCGAACTCCGTGTGCGGGGTGACCGAGCCGGGCTTGATGATGACCTGGCCGCGCTCGACGTCCTCGCGCTTGATGCCGCGGAGCAGCAGACCGACGTTCTCACCGGCCTGGCCCTCGTCGAGCAGCTTGCGGAACATCTCGATACCGGTGACCGTGGTGGTGGTCTTCTCCTGCTTGATGCCGATGATGTCAACGGTCTCGTTGACCTTCAGGACACCACGCTCGATACGGCCGGTGACGACCGTACCGCGACCGGTGATCGTGAAGACGTCCTCGACGGGCATGAGGAACGGCTTGTCGACGTCACGCTCGGGGGTCGGGATCGCCTCGTCGACGGCGGCCATCAGGTCCAGGACCGACTGGCCCCACTCCTTGTCGCCCTCGAGCGCCTTGAGCGCCGAGACCTTGACGACCGGCAGGTCGTCGCCCGGGAACTCGTACTCGGAGAGGAGCTCACGAACCTCGAGCTCGACGAGCTCCAGGATCTCCTCGTCGTCCACCATGTCGGCCTTGTTCAGGGCGACAACGATGTACGGAACGCCGACCTGGCGGGCCAGGAGCACGTGCTCCTTGGTCTGCGGCATCGGGCCGTCGGTGGCGGCGACCACGAGGATGGCGCCGTCCATCTGCGCCGCACCCGTGATCATGTTCTTGATGTAGTCCGCGTGACCGGGGCAGTCGACGTGGGCGTAGTGACGCGTCTCCGTCTGGTACTCGACGTGCGCGATGGAGATCGTGATACCGCGCTGGCGCTCCTCAGGAGCCTTGTCGATCTGGTCGAAGGCCGAGGCCTCGTTCAGGTCGGGGTACGCGTCGTGCAGCACCTTGGTAATGGCGGCCGTGAGGGTCGTCTTACCGTGGTCGATGTGACCGATGGTGCCGATGTTGACGTGCGGCTTAGTCCGCTCGAACTTCGCCTTCGCCACTGGGTCCTCCTGTGGAGTGGTTCTGGTACGCCTTGCTCATCGGCGCCAGGGTGATCTTTGCTGGGATGCCGCCCGCCGGGGTTTTCCCTTGCCGGGTGAGCCCCGGCGGTCGGTGTCAAGCCTAAAGCGTGTGAACGGGGTGTGTTACTCGCCCTTGGCCTTCGCGATGATCTCCTCGGCGACGTTCCGGGGAACCTCGGCGTAGGAGTCGAACTGCATCGAGTAGCTTGCGCGACCCGAGGTCTTGCTGCGGAGGTCGCCGACGTAGCCGAACATCTCCGAGAGGGGCACGAGGCCCTTCACGACACGGGCACCGGCACGCTCCTCCATGGCCTGGATCTGACCACGGCGGGAGTTGATGTCGCCGATGACCTCACCCATGTAGTCCTCGGGCGTGGTGACCTCGACGGCCATCATCGGCTCGAGCAGTACGGGGCTGGCCTTGCGCGCGGCCTCCTTGAAGGCCTGCGAACCGGCGATCTTGAACGCCAGCTCGGAGGAGTCGACCTCGTGGTAGCCACCGTCGATCAGGGTGACGCGCACGCCGGTCATCTCGTAGCCGGCGAGGATGCCGAACTGCATGGCCTCCTGCGCACCGGCGTCGACCGACGGGATGTACTCCCGCGGGATACGGCCACCGGTGACCTTGTTCACGAACTCGTACGCCGGACCGTCGGCCTCGGTGATGGGCTCGATCGCGATCTGCACCTTGGCGAACTGACCGGTACCACCGGTCTGCTTCTTGTGGGTGTAGTCCACGCGCTCGACGGCCTTGCGGATCGTCTCACGGTAGGCGACCTGCGGCTTACCAACGTTGGCCTCGACCTTGAACTCACGGCGCATACGGTCGACCAGCACCTCGAGGTGCAGCTCGCCCATACCACCGATGATGGTCTGGCCGGTCTCCTCGTCCGAGTGAACCTGGAAGGAGGGGTCCTCCTCCGCGAGACGCTGGATGGCGACACCCAGCTTCTCCTGGTCACCCTTGGACTTGGGCTCGATGGCGACCTGGATGACCGGCGCCGGGAAGTCCATGGACTCCAGGATCACCGGCTGCTTGTCGTCGCACAGCGTCTCACCGGTCGTGGTCTGCTTCAGACCCATCACGGCGATGATGTCGCCGGCGCCCACCGCCTCGATCTCCTCACGCTTGTTCGCGTGCATGCGGTAGATCTTGCCGATGCGCTCCTTCTTGCCCTTGACGGAGTTCAGCACGGCGGTGCCGGACTCCAGGCGGCCCGAGTAGACCCGGACGAAGGTGAGCTTGCCCAGGTGCGGGTCGCTCATGATCTTGAACGCGAGGGCGGACAGCGGCTCGTCCACGGACGGCTTGCGCTTGACGACCAGCTCGGGGTCCTTCACGTCGTGGCCCTCGATGGCCTCGACGTCGAGCGGGGTCGGCAGGTAACGCACGACCGCGTCGAGCAGGGGCTGGACACCCTTGTTCTTGAACGCGGTGCCACAGAACACCGGGGTGACCGTGGTGTCGTTGGACTTGCCGGAGGCGATGGTGATGCGACGGATCGCGGCGTACAGCTGCTCCTCGGTGGGCTCGACGCCCTCCAGGTACAGCTCCATGATCTCTTCGTCGTTCTCGGCGACGCCCTCGATCAGCTTGCCGCGGTACTCCTCGGCAGCCTCGGTGTGCGTGGCCGGGATGTCGACGACGTCGTACATCTCGCCCTTGGCGGCCTCGGCGGACCACACGAGCGCCTTCATGCGGACCAGGTCCACGACGCCCTTGAAGTCGGCCTCGGCGCCGATCGGAAGCTGCATGACGAGCGGCTGGGCGCCCAGGCGGTCCGAGATCATGTCCACACAGCGGTGGAACTCGGCGCCGGTACGGTCCAGCTTGTTCACGAAGCAGATGCGCGGCACGCCGTAACGGTCGGCCTGACGCCACACCGTCTCGGACTGCGGCTCAACACCGGCGACACCGTCGAACACCGTCACGGCACCGTCGAGCACACGCAGGGAACGCTCCACCTCGACGGTGAAGTCGACGTGACCCGGGGTGTCGATGATGTTGATGGTGTAGTCGTTGTCTTCCAACGGCCAGTGACAGGTGGTCGCAGCAGACGTGATCGTGATGCCACGCTCCTGCTCCTGCTCCATCCAGTCCATCGTGGCAGCGCCGTCGTGGACCTCACCGATCTTGTACGAAACGCCGGTGTAGAACAGGATCCGCTCAGTGGTGGTCGTCTTGCCCGCGTCGATGTGGGCCATGATCCCGATGTTGCGGACCTTGGCCAGGTCAAGTGAAGTGGTAGCCATAAGGCTTTCGTCTTCTCTCGGTCTCGATGTGGGTAGCGACTACCAGCGGTAGTGCGCGAAGGCCTTGTTGGACTCGGCCATCTTGTGGGTGTCCTCGCGCTTCTTCACAGCGGCACCAAGGCCGTTGGAGGCGTCGAGAAGCTCGTTGAGCAGACGCTCGGTCATGGTCTTCTCGCGACGGGCGCGGGAGTAACCGACCAGCCAGCGCAGCGCGAGCGTGTTGGCGCGACCGGGCTTGACCTCGATCGGAACCTGGTACGTCGCACCACCGACACGGCGGGACTTGACCTCGAGGGTCGGCTTGATGTTCTCCAGCGCGCGCTTCAGCGTGATGACCGGGTCATTGCTGGTCTTCTCGCGCAGGCCCTCCATGGCGCCGTACACGATGCGCTCGGCGGTGGAGCGCTTGCCGTTCAGCAGCACCTTGTTGATGAGGGAGGTCACCAGAGGAGAACCGTAGACCGGGTCGATGATGACCGGGCGCTTCGGGGCGGGGCCCTTACGAGGCATTTCTACTTCTCCTTCTTGGCGCCGTAGCGGCTGCGGGCCTGCTTGCGGTTCTTGACACCCTGGGTGTCGAGCGAACCGCGGATGATCTTGTAGCGAACACCGGGCAGGTCCTTCACACGGCCGCCGCGCACGAGCACGATGGAGTGCTCCTGCAGGTTGTGTCCCTCACCCGGAATGTAAGCGGTGACCTCGATCCCGCTGGTCAGACGCACACGCGCGACCTTACGCAGGGCCGAGTTCGGCTTCTTCGGGGTGGTCGTGAACACGCGCGTGCAGACGCCGCGACGCTGAGGGGAACCCTCGAGTGCGGGCGTCTTGTTCTTCTCGACCTTGTCCTGCCGGCCCTTCCGGACCAGCTGCTGGATCGTAGGCACTACTTCTCCGGTTTCTGTGTGCCGAATGGTGAAGCTAACCTGGAACGTCGCCGACCCACGCGGTCGGGTGTGTCGAATGCTGCAGACCCTCGCCGCCAGGCAGAAAGAGCGCAGATTACGGTGGCCAGTGACGGCTCCCTATGTGCGGTTGAAGGCACGCACGAGAGCCAGGGCACACCCCAGGCACAAGGTCTGAGCGTACCTAGCTCATACGCTGCGGTCAAAACAAATGGGGTCCGCCCGCATACCCAAGCGATGCATGTCATACCCGCGCACCGTCCGTGATCTTCGAATCGTCGATCCCCGGCATTCCCCGGCGCCGATTCCCGATCTTCGAAACGCCGCCCCACGGAAGCCGCACGCGCCGCTCTGAGCGCCTCAGCCGGACACGAGGCCCACCGCGAGCAGCAGTGTCAGTACGACGGCCCAGGCCGCGGTGTACAGCCAGCCAAGCACCAGACCGGTCAGTGCGAGCCCGTCACCACTCTCCCCCGTGCGCTGGATCTCCGCACGTGCCGAGTGCCCCAGAACCACCGCCGGGATGCCCGTGAGCCCGAACGTGGGCAGACAGAGCAGACCGCAGAGCGCCGAGCCGACCGCCTTCCCGTTCGCCCTGGGCCGCGGCTGAGGCAGAAACGTCCCCGGCACGACCACAGCGCCCGCCGGCTGCGGCACCGGCCCCTGAGGCAGGTCGGCGACCACCAACGCCAGCTCCCCGACCGTACGGGCCGCGTAGGCCCGCGCCACCCGCTGATCGAACTCGCCCTTGTCCAGCCGCCCCTCTCCGTAGCCCGCTCTGAGCACGTCGACGGCACGTTCCCGATCGGCGTGCGAGGCGAGCATGGACGGGCTGCTGTGCCCCTGCCAGGGCTGCGGAACGCCCTGTCCAGGCTGCCAGGGTTGCCACGACGGATTCGACACCGAGCACCTCCCCGATCCCCGAGGTCCCTCCATGATGCGCCGAACCGGCATTTCCGGCACAGACCGCGTCGCCGGACACGCCGAAGGGCGGCCACCCCGAAAGGTGGCCGCCCCTCAACTCAAGCTGCTCGCTTACTGGTTGTACGGACCGTAGTCGTAGTCCTCCAGCGGAACGGCCTGGCCGGAGCCCGTGCCGAACGGCGAGTAGTCGATGTCGTCGTAGCCGACGGCCGAGTACATCGCGGCCTTGGCCTCCTCGGTCGGCTCGACCCGGATGTTGCGGTAGCGGGACAGACCCGTACCGGCCGGGATGAGCTTACCGATGATGACGTTCTCCTTGAGGCCGATCAGGGAGTCGGACTTGGCGTTGATCGCCGCGTCCGTGAGGACCCTGGTCGTCTCCTGGAACGACGCCGCCGACAGCCACGACTCGGTCGCCAGCGAGGCCTTGGTGATACCCATCAGCTGCGGACGACCGGAGGCCGGGTGACCGCCCTCCTGGACCACACGACGGTTCTCGGTCTCGAACTTCGAGCGCTCGACCAGCTCGCCGGGCAGCAGCTCGGCGTCGCCGGACTCGATGATCGTCACGCGGCGGAGCATCTGCCGGATGATGATCTCGATGTGCTTGTCGTGGATCGACACACCCTGCGAGTTGTAGACCTTCTGGACCTCGCCGACCAGGTGGACCTGGACGGCACGCTGGCCCAGGATGCGCAGCACGTCGTGCGGGTTGGTGGCACCCACGGTGAGCTTCTGGCCCACCTCGACGTGCTCGCCCTCGCTGACCAGGAGTCGGGCACGCTTCGAGATCGGGAACGCCGTCTCGTCGCTGCCGTCGTCCGGGGTGACGACGATCTTCTTGGTCTTCTCGGTCTCCTCGATCCGGACGCGGCCGTTGGCCTCGGAGATCGGGGCGACACCCTTCGGCGTACGAGCCTCGAAGAGCTCGACGACACGGGGCAGACCCTGGGTGATGTCGTCACCGGCCACACCACCGGTGTGGAAGGTACGCATCGTCAGCTGGGTACCGGGCTCACCGATGGACTGGGCGGCGATGATGCCGACCGCCTCACCGATGTCGACCAGCTTGCCGGTGGCCAGCGAACGGCCGTAGCACATGGCGCAGGTGCCGACGTGGGACTCGCAGGTCAGGATCGAACGGGTCTTGACCTCCTCGACACCGTGACGCACCAGCTGGTCGATGAGGACATCGCCGAGGTCGACGTTGGCGGGCGCGATCACCTTGCCGTCGATGACGACGTCCTCGGCGAGCATGCGGGCGTAGACGCTGGTCTCGACGTCGTCCGTCTTGCGCAGCACCCCGTCGGCGCCGAGGTTGGCGATCCGCAGCTTCAGACCGCGCTCGGTGCCACAGTCCTCCTCGCGGATGATGACGTCCTGCGAGACGTCCACCAGACGACGGGTCAGGTAACCCGAGTCGGCGGTACGCAGGGCGGTGTCCGCCAGACCCTTACGGGCACCGTGCGTGGAGATGAAGTACTCCAGCACGGACAGGCCCTCACGGAAGGACGCCTTGATCGGACGCGGGATGGTCTCGTTCTTCGCGTTCGACACCAGACCGCGCATACCGGCGATCTGCCGCATCTGCATCATGTTTCCTCGGGCACCCGAGTCAACCATCATGAAGATGGGGTTCGTCTTGGGGAAGTTCGCGTTCATCGCCTCGGCGACCTCGTTGGTCGCCTTGGTCCAGATCGCGATGAGCTCCTGCGTGCGCTCTTCCTTGGTGATCAGACCGCGCTCGTACTGCTTCTGGACCTTCTCGTCCAGCGCCTCGTAGCCCTTGACGATCTCCTTCTTCGCCTCGGGAACGACGACGTCGGAGATGGCCACGGTGACACCGGAACGGGTCGCCCAGTAGAAGCCGGCCGCCTTCAGGTTGTCGAGCGTCGCCGCCACGATGACCTTGGGGTAGCGCTCGGCGAGGTCGTTGACGATCTCGGAGAGCTGCTTCTTGCCCACCGAGTAGTCGACGAACGGGTAGTCCTCGGGCAGCAGCTCGTTGAAGAGCGCGCGGCCCAGGGTGGTGCGCAGGCGGAACGTGTCCCCCTGCTGCCACTCGGGCTCGCCCTCCTCGCGCACCGGCGGCGTCCAGCCACGCGGCGGGATGGTGCCCACCGGGAAGCGGATGTCGATCGGCGACTGCAGCGCGAGCTCGCCGGCGTCGAACGCCATGATCGCCTCGGCCGTGGAGCCGAAGGACCGGCCCTCGCCCTTGGTGTCACGCAGTTCGCCGTCGGTGGTGAGGAAGAACAGACCGAGGACCATGTCCTGGGTCGGCATCGTCACCGGACGGCCGTCGGCGGGCTTGAGGATGTTGTTCGAGGACAGCATCAGGATGCGGGCCTCGGCCTGCGCCTCCGCGGACAGCGGAAGGTGCACGGCCATCTGGTCACCGTCGAAGTCCGCGTTGAACGCGGTGCAGACGAGCGGGTGGATCTGGATGGCCTTGCCCTCGACCAGCTGCGGCTCGAAGGCCTGGATGCCGAGGCGGTGCAGGGTGGGAGCACGGTTCAGCAGAACCGGGTGCTCGGCGATGACCTCTTCGAGGACGTCGTACACGACCGTGCGGCCGCGCTCCACCATGCGCTTGGCGCTCTTGATGTTCTGCGCGTGGTTCAGGTCGACCAGGCGCTTCATCACGAACGGCTTGAAGAGCTCCAGCGCCATCGCCTTCGGCAGACCGCACTGGTGCAGCTTCAGCTGCGGACCGACGACGATCACGGAACGCGCGGAGTAGTCCACACGCTTGCCGAGCAGGTTCTGACGGAATCGACCCTGCTTGCCCTTGAGCATGTCGGACAGCGACTTCAGCGGACGGTTGCCGGGGCCCGTGACCGGGCGACCACGACGGCCGTTGTCGAAGAGCGCGTCGACGGCCTCCTGAAGCATGCGCTTCTCGTTGTTCACGATGATCTCGGGCGCACCGAGGTCGAGAAGCCGCTTCAGACGGTTGTTCCGGTTGATCACACGGCGGTACAGGTCGTTCAGGTCGGAGGTCGCGAAGCGGCCACCGTCCAGCTGCACCATCGGGCGAAGGTCCGGCGGGATGACCGGGACGCAGTCGAGAACCATGCCCTTGGGGCTGTTGGAGGTCTGCAGGAACGCAGACACGACCTTCAGCCGCTTCAGGGCGCGGGTCTTCTTCTGGCCCTTGCCGGTACGGATGATCTCGCGGAGACGCTCGGCCTCCTCGTCGAGGTCGAAGGACTCCAGGCGCTTCTGCAGCGCCGCGGCACCCATCGAACCGTCGAAGTACGTGCCGAAGCGGTCACGCAGCTCGCGGTAGAGCAGCTCGTCGCCCTCGAGGTCCTGGACCTTGAGGTTCTTGAACCGGGTCCACACCTCGTCGAGACGGTCGATCTCGCGCTGCGAACGGTCGCGCAGCTGCTTCATCTCCCGCTCGGCACCTTCGCGCACCTTGCGGCGCACGTCGGCCTTGGCGCCCTCGGCCTCCAGCTCGGCCAGGTCGGTCTCGAGCTTCTTGGCGCGGGCCTCCAGGTCGGAGTCGCGACGGTTCTCGACCTGCTGCCGCTCGACGGAGACGTGCGCCTCCAGGGAGGGCAGGTCGCGGGTGCGGCGCTCCTCGTCGACGTACGTGATCATGTACGCCGCGAAGTAGATGACCTTCTCCAGGTCCTTCGGGGCGAGGTCGAGCAGGTAGCCCAGCCGCGACGGAACGCCCTTGAAGTACCAGATGTGCGTGACGGGCGCGGCGAGCTCGATGTGGCCCATCCGCTCACGGCGCACCTTGGCGCGCGTGACCTCGACGCCACAGCGCTCACAGATGATGCCCTTGAAGCGGACGCGCTTGTACTTGCCGCAGTAGCACTCCCAGTCCCGGGTCGGACCGAAGATCTTCTCGCAGAAGAGTCCGTCCTTTTCGGGCTTGAGCGTGCGGTAGTTGATCGTCTCGGGCTTCTTGACCTCGCCGTGGCTCCACTGACGGATGTCGTCAGCGGTTGCCAGACCGATCCGGAGCTCGTCGAAGAAGTTGACGTCGAGCACTATGCGTCAATCCCTCTCAGGGTTGTAAGTCATGGGGTCTGATACGGGGGTCCTGGGGCCGGAGGCCTTCATGACGAAGGCCTCCGAACTCCCGTCAGACCTCTTCGACGCTGCTCGGCTCACGCCGGGACAGGTCGATGCCAAGCTCCTCCGCAGCGCGGAAGACGTCCTCGTCGGTGTCGCGCATCTCGATGGACATGCCGTCCGAGGACAGCACCTCCACGTTGAGGCACAGGGACTGCATCTCCTTGATGAGCACCTTGAAGGACTCGGGGATGCCGGGCTCGGGAATGTTCTCGCCCTTGACGATGGCCTCGTAGACCTTCACGCGGCCGGTGACGTCGTCGGACTTGATGGTCAGCAGCTCCTGGAGGGCGTAAGCGGCGCCGTATGCCTCCAGCGCCCACACCTCCATCTCACCGAAGCGCTGGCCACCGAACTGGGCCTTACCACCCAGCGGCTGCTGGGTGATCATCGAGTACGGGCCGGTCGACCGGGCGTGCAGCTTGTCGTCGACCAGGTGGTGCAGCTTGAGGATGTACATGTACCCGATGGAGATCGGGTCCGGGAACGGCTCGCCGGAGCGGCCGTCGAACAGCCTCGCCTTACCGGTCGGCTGCACCATGCGCTCGCCGTCGCGGTTCGGGATGGTGTGGTTCAGCAGACCCGCGAGCTCGTCCTCACGCGCACCGTCGAAGACGGGCGTCGCGACGTTCGTGCCCGGGTCGACCTGGTCGGCACCGATCACCTGGAGGCGCTGCGCCCAGTCCTCGCCGAGCCCGGAGACGTCCCAGCCGCGGCTGGCGAGCCAGCCGAGGTGGATCTCCAGGACCTGTCCCGGGTTCATTCGGGACGGCACACCCAGCGGGTTCAGGATGATGTCGACCGGGGTCCCGTCCTCGAGGAACGGCATGTCCTCGATGGGCAGGATCTTGGAGATGACGCCCTTGTTGCCGTGACGGCCGGCGAGCTTGTCACCGTCGGTGATCTTGCGCTTCTGCGCCACGTACACGCGCACCAGCTGGTTCACACCGGGGGGAAGCTCGTCGCCCTCCTCGCGGTCGAAGACGCGGACGCCGATGACCTTGCCGATCTCGCCGTGCGGCACCTTCAGCGAGGTGTCACGGACCTCACGGGCCTTCTCACCGAAGATCGCACGCAGCAGGCGCTCCTCCGGGGTCAGCTCGGTCTCACCCTTGGGCGTGACCTTGCCGACCAGGATGTCGCCGGCGACGACCTCGGCACCGATGCGGATGATGCCGCGCTCGTCGAGGTCGGCGAGGACCTCCTCGGAGACGTTCGGGATGTCCCGGGTGATCTCCTCGGGGCCGAGCTTGGTGTCACGGGCGTCGACCTCGTGCTCCTCGATGTGGATCGAGGAGAGGACGTCGTCCTGTACGAGGCGCTGCGACAGGATGATCGCGTCCTCGTAGTTGTGACCCTCCCACGGCATGAACGCCACGAGCAGGTTCTTGCCCAGCGCCATCTCGCCGTTCTCGGTGGCCGGACCGTCGGCCAGGACCTGGCCCTCGATGATCCGGTCGCCCTCGTTGACGATGACCTTCTGGTTGACCGAGGTGCCCTGGTTGGAGCGGGCGAACTTGGCCAGGCGGTACGTGATGTACGTGCCGTCGTCGTTGGCGGTGGTGATGTAGTCCGCGGAGACCTCCTGGACCACACCCGCCTTCTCGGCCTTGACCACGTCGCCGGCGTCGACGGCGGAGCGATACTCCATGCCGGTGCCGACGAGCGGGGACTCGGACTTGATGAGCGGCACGGCCTGACGCATCATGTTCGCGCCCATGAGGGCACGGTTGGCGTCGTCGTGCTCGAGGAACGGGATCATGGCGGTCGCGACCGACACCATCTGGCGCGGCGAGACGTCCATGTAGTCCACGTCGTCACCGGGGACGTAGTCGACCTCGCCGCCACGGCGGCGGACCAGGACGCGGTTCTCGGTGAAGCGCAGGTCGTCGTTGAGCTCGGCGTTGGCCTGCGCGATGACGAAGCGGTCCTCTTCGTCGGCCGTCAGGTAGTCGACCTCGTCGGTGACCTGGCCGTCGACGACCTTGCGGTACGGCGTCTCCACGAAACCGAACGCGTTGACACGGCCGTAGGAGGCGAGCGAGCCGATCAGGCCGATGTTCGGGCCTTCAGGGGTCTCGATCGGGCACATGCGGCCGTAGTGGGACGGGTGCACGTCACGGACCTCGAAGCCGGCCCGCTCACGGGAGAGACCACCCGGGCCAAGAGCCGACAGACGGCGCTTGTGGGTGAGACCCGACAGCGGGTTGTTCTGGTCCATGAACTGCGACAGCTGGCTGGTGCCGAAGAACTCCTTGATGGAGGCGACGACCGGCCGGATGTTGATCAGGGTCTGCGGCGTGATCGCCTCGACGTCCTGAGTCGTCATGCGCTCGCGGACGACTCGCTCCATACGCGCCAGACCCGTACGGACCTGGTTCTGGATGAGCTCGCCGACGCTGCGCAGACGACGGTTGCCGAAGTGGTCGATGTCGTCGGTCTCGACGACGATCGTCGTGCCGTTGTCGGCGGCCGTCTCGGTCTCGCCGGCGTGCAGCTTCACCAGGTACTTGATCGTCGAGATGACGTCCTCGACGGTCAGGACACCCGCGTTCAGCGGAGCGTCCCCACCCAGCTTCTTGTTGACCTTGTAGCGGCCGACCTTGGCGAGGTCGTAGCGCTTGGGGTTGAAGTAGAGGTTCTCGAGCAGGGTCTGCGCGGCCTCACGCGTCGGGGGCTCGCCCGGACGCAGCTTGCGGTAGATGTCGAGCAGCGCGTCGTCCTGGCCCTGGGTGTGGTCCTTCTCCAGGGTGGCGCGCATCGACTCGTACTCGCCGAACTCCTCGAGGATCTGCTCGGTGGTCCAGCCGAGAGCCTTGAGCAGGACGGTGACGGACTGCTTGCGCTTGCGGTCGATGCGCACACCGACCATGTCGCGCTTGTCGATCTCCATCTCCAGCCAGGCACCCCGGGACGGGATGATCTTGGCGGAGAAGATGTCCTTGTCGGACGTCTTGTCGATGGAGGAGTCGAAGTAGACGCCGGGCGAGCGGACCAGCTGCGACACCACGACACGCTCGGTGCCGTTGATGACGAAGGTGCCCTTGCCGGTCATGAGCGGGAAGTCGCCCATGAAGACGGTCTGGGACTTGATCTCGCCGGTCTCGTTGTTGGTGAACTCGGCGGTGACGAAGAGCGGGGCCGCGTACGTGAAGTCGCGGTCCTTGCACTCGTCGATGCTGTTCTTCGGCGGCTCGAAACGGTGGTCGCGGAATGTCAGCGACATCGACCCGGAGAAGTCCTCGATCGGAGAGATCTCCTCGAAGATCTCCTCCAGACCGGACTTGGTGGGGACGTCCTGACCGGACTCCAGAGCCGCCTCGACACGAGCCTTCCACGCGTCGTTGCCGAGCAGCCAGTCGAAGCTCTCGGTTTGCAGCGCAAGAAGGTTCGGAACCTCGAGGGGCTCCTTGATCTTTGCAAAGGAGATGCGCAGCGGGGCGGTGCTGGCGCCGTTGTTCGTATTCGCGGTCGAGGCAGTGCGCGAGGCGGCCAAGAGGGGGTCCTTCCGAGGGCTCGGACTCACTACGCGCGTACCGGTCCCTCTCCCGGACACAGAGACAGACGGTTCCTTCTCCAGCTCAATAGGCCAGGTCAGAGACGGTCTGATCGTCGGTGCTCAAGCGAGGGCATGCCCCTGGTGACGGGCAGGAGGCAGCTAACAGGCAGCGCAAAGGGTCAGTGTAGCCATTTGGCAC
The DNA here is from genome assembly GCF_001279775.1 of Streptomyces sp. MMG1533. Lineage (GTDB taxonomy): Bacteria > Actinomycetota > Actinomycetes > Streptomycetales > Streptomycetaceae > Streptomyces. The sequence continues at coordinate 36,169 of NZ_LGDG01000251.1, forward strand.
ACTGATGTCCAGTCCGGGTTTTTGAGACCCTCGTTGTTCTCAACACCTTCGGCAAGCCCACGTCCTCAACGCACGTTGATACTGCCCTCTTCGTCGCCGATCCATGCCTCGGATTCGGATCCTTGTGGCGACGCGTCCTGAGAATTGCGCGCTGCGTGCGGTTCGTCAAGGCCCTCCTTGCCCGAACCGGGTGCTGCGCTCGTCACGTGCAGCCTGCACCGGGGGCGCCCGGAGACACGACGAAGATCACCATACTCCGCACGAACCTCGGTGCAAGGCAGCCGCCGCCCGGCTCCCCGGAACGCCGAAGAGCGACCACCCGGATGGATGATCGCTCTTCGGTGCGTCAGCGTTACAGCCCTCTCAGAGGGACTGTGTCAGCCTGCAAAGAGTCCCTGCGGACTCCGTGGGGTCACTTGACCTCGACGGAGGCGCCGGCGCCCTTGAGGGCCTCGGCAGCCTTCTCGGCGGCCTCCTTGGCGACCTTCTCGACGACGGGCTTCGGGGCGCCGTCCACGAGGTCCTTGGCCTCCTTCAGACCCAGGGAGGTCAGCTCACGCACGACCTTGATGACCTGGATCTTCTTGTCGCCGGCACCGGTGAGGATGACGTCGAACTCGTCCTGCTCCTCAGCGGCCTCGACGGCGGCGGCCGGACCGGCCGGACCGGCAACGGCGACCGCGGCGGCGGCGGTGACGTCGAACTTCTCCTCGAAGGCCTTAACGAACTCGGAGAGCTCGATGAGGGTGAGGTTCTCGAACTGCGCGAGCAGCTCTTCCTGGGACAGCTTCGTCGCCATTTTGGGCGATCCTTCCATTCAATTCGGCAGGTGCCGGATGTACATGTCGGCGGGCGTACGTTCGGCCCGCGTCGACCACCGCGTCAGGCGGCGGTCACTGTGCGAGCCGAATTACTCGGCACCGCCCTGCTCGTCCTGCTTGGCGCGAAGAGCGTCCACGGTGCGGACGAGCTTCGACGGAAGCGCCTGGAAGAGCTGCGCAGCCTGAGTCTGCTTGCCCTTGAAGGCACCCGCCAGCTTGGAGAGCAGAACCTCGCGGGACTCGAGGTCCGCAAGCTTCTTGATCTCGTCGGCGGACAGCGCCTTGCCGTCAAGGACACCGCCCTTGATGACGAGGTTCGGGTTGTCCTTGGCGAAGTCACGAAGACCCTTCGCCGACTCCACCGGGTCACCGGTGACGAAGGCGACCGCCGTCGGACCGTTGAACAGGTCGTCGAGCGTAGAGATCCCGGCCTCGTTGGCCGCAATCTTGGTCAGCGTGTTCTTCACCACGGCGTACTGGGCGTTCTCACCGAGCGAACGACGCAGCGTCTTGAGCTGCGCCACGGTGAGACCCCGGTACTCGGTCAGCACGGCGGCGTTCGAGCTGCGGAACTGCTCCGCGAGCTCGGCTACCGCGGCAGCCTTGTCGGGCCTTGCCATGAGCGTCGGCCTCCTTCCGGGTGATGACGACCGCTCAAAAGGAGGCTGGGAAAACGAAACGCCCCGGCGCAGGCGCACGGGGCGTGGCTCGACCGGCATTCACAGCGAGAGCAGCGAACTCCGGGAGCACATCCACATTCACCTGCGCGGGTCGTCCGCAGTTCAGCGGATCCTTCGGCCACCGCACCCTCTTACGAGCACACGGCAACGACCAGCGGTCTTTGGCTTCTGTAGGAGAGTACGCGACCGGATCGCCGTCGAGCAAATCCGGTCGTACGGGGCTCAGGCCGCCGCGTCCTCCTGGGATTCCATGGGATCCAGGGAATCCAGGGAATCCATCATCTCGGCGATGTCGACGGTGTCCTGCGCCGGCGGGGCCGTGACCGTTACCGGCTCGTTGACGTCGAGGAGCGTGATGGTCATGTCGAGCGGGCCCTTGCCGGCGTCGCCTCGTATGCGGAACTGCCTGGTGTGGTCGTCGCCGTCGATCCACATGTCCATCGTGGCCTCGTCGACGCCCAGCGCCATGAACTGGTCGAGGCCCTTGATCAGTCGCTCGCGGCTCGCCTCGTCCTTCGCCGAGTCACGAGCGGCACGCAGGTCGCGGCCGGGACCGTGCCCTTGTAGTGCGTGGTCCGGGTGCCGTCGACCGTCTCGGTGCCGACCTCCTGAAGGTCCTTGGAGCCGTTCAGGATGGTGGACTGGGTGGCCGGGTCCCCTTCGGCCTGGCGGGGCAGTGCACCGTAGGAGTTGTTGTCGGCCGCGCCGCCGCCCAGCGTCGCCATGTCGAACCTGATCCAGCTCTTGCCGTCCACCTCCTCGGCGGCCGCGGCTCCCCCGCCCATGTACATGACCTTGTCGACGAACCGGATCTCCGCGACGCGGTCGCCGCCCCCTTGGTCGAGCGCCGCCATCTTCATGCTCATGGCGACGGTGGGCTTCATGCGCATCGCGGCCTCGGCCCTGACCCGGCCCTGCTCCGGGACCCTGCCGGTCATCCGGTGGCGGAAGGACGTGATGTCGTCCGTGTTCTTCGCCGCCTCGGCGACTGCCGCCGCCGGGGTCATCCTCGGCGACTCCTCCGACTCCTTCCCGCAACCCACCACACCGGCGGCAAGGAGCAGCGCGGCGAGCCCGGCACCTGTCGCCCGGCGGCGCGCGGAGGGACGCGAGCGGGCTCGTGAATTCCCTGTGACTCAGGGGGTGTTGCCGACCCCGCCCTACTTCTCCAGGAGCTCCTTGAAGTCCTCGGTGTCGTCGGCTGGAGGCTTCCGTACGGAGACCCGCACGCCGTAGTCGCTGTAGTACGCGGTCTGGGTCAGCTCACCGGTGGCCGTCCGGCCCTTCTCGACCTTCTTGACCAGGAGGTCCCGGTCGTCGACCCAGATGTCGACGGTCTGCGTGGTCACGCCGGCCCCTTCGAGCTGCCTTCTCAGCTCCGCGTCGGCGACGTCGCCCACCTCGACCGTGCCGGAGTAGTGCGTGGTGGCCTGTCCGCTCACCGTCTCCGCGCCGACCTTGCGGACGTCCTCGGAGTCCAGGAGCAGTTTGACCGACTGGTTCGGGGTGGTGTTCCGCATCTGGTCCGCGAGGTTCGCGCCACCCCCGCCGAGCGCCTCGAGATCCTCGTAGACGTACTTGAGCCAGTGCCTGCCGTCGGCCTTCTCGGCGAACGCGTCGCCCATCCGCGCGTAGTAGGCGTCGGACAGATAGCGGGCCTCCATCGATGTGACGCCGAGGCCGCGCATCGTCTCGGCCGTCGTGCCGCCGGTGTACGTGATGGTCAGGGTGCCGGTGAGCGCGCCGCCCCAGTCCAGGGCGCCGTCGGCCTCGACGGACAGCTGGGTGCCCATGACCGTCGTGGACCGCACCCTGGCGGACCCGGCCCGGTCCGTGGACCGCTCGGCCAGGCGCAGGGCCGGGAAGAACTCGGAGGTCGCTGCGCGGTCCTTCTCGGGCTTCGGGGAGGATTCGAAGGCGGTACAGGCGGTCAGCGGCGTCAGCGCGGCCGCCGCTGCGACCGAGCAGGCGCAGCGGCGCCCCGTCGTCCACTTCATACGTCCCCCTGGGCCATTGCCGTGTTCGCACGCTAACCCAGGGCACGGCCCCCTCACACAGGAACGGGCCCCGCACCGTGAAGGTGCGGGGCCCGTCGCCGACTGGGCGAGCCGTCAGGCTCAGACCGCCGCCGGGTCCTCCTCGACGAGGAGGTTGCGGGTGCGGTTCGGGTCGAGCGGAATGCCGGGGCCGATCGTGGTGCTGATCGCGGCCTTCTTGATGTAGCGACCCTTGGCGGCGGACGGCTTCAGACGGAGGATCTCCTCCAGGGCCGCGCCGTAGTTCTCCACCAGCTTGGTGTCGTCGAAGGACGCCTTGCCGATGATGAAGTGCAGGTTCGAGTGCTTGTCGACGCGGAACTCGATCTTGCCGCCCTTGATGTCGTTGACAGCCTTGACGACGTCCGGGGTGACGGTGCCGGTCTTGGGGTTCGGCATGAGACCACGGGGACCGAGCACGCGGCCGAGGCGGCCGACCTTGCCCATGAGGTCCGGGGTGGCGACGACGGCGTCGAAGTCCAGACGGCCCTTCGACACCTCGTCGATGAGCTCGTCGGAGCCGACGATGTCGGCGCCCGCGGCGAGTGCGGCCTCGGCACGGTCACCGGTCGCGAAGACCAGGACCCGGGCGGTCTTACCGGTGCCGTGCGGGAGGTTCACGGTGCCACGGACCATCTGGTCGGCCTTGCGCGGGTCGACACCCAGACGGAAGGCGACCTCGACGGTGCCGTCGAACTTGGTCGTGGAGGTCTCCTTGGCGAGACGGACGGCCTCGAGCGGGGCGTACAGCTTTTCCCGGTCGATCTTGGCGTCCGCAGCGCGGAGAGACTTGCTGCGCTTGCTCACTACTGCTCCTGATGTGTTCTGAGGAGTCGTGGTACGGGCCGAGCAGGCCCTGCCACTTCTTCTGCGGGGGTTGGGCTCAGCCCTCGACCGTGACGCCCATGGAACGCGCGGTACCGGCGATGATCTTCGCGGCGGCGTCCAGGTCGTTGGCGTTGAGGTCGGGGAGCTTGGTCGTGGCGATCTCGCGGACCTGCGCCTGGGTGATCTTGGCGACCTTGGTCTTGTGCGGCTCGCCGGAGCCCTTCTCGATGCCCGCGGCCTTGAGGATCATCTTGGCGGCCGGCGGCGTCTTGGTGATGAAGGTGAAGGAACGGTCCTCGTAGACCGTGATCTCCACCGGGATCACCCAGCCACGCTGCGACTCGGTCGCGGCGTTGTAGGCCTTGCAGAACTCCATGATGTTGACGCCGTGCTGACCCAGCGCGGGGCCGACCGGCGGAGCCGGGTTGGCGGCACCGGCCTGGATCTGGAGCTTGATGAGCCCCGTGACCTTCTTCTTCTTGGGAGGCATGGCTCTCCGGGTCCTTTCGATTCGGGTCTACCTCCACCCGGGTCGCGTCCCGGATGAAGGCATACCGCACAACGATAACGGGTATAGATGCGCGGCCAAAAACCGAGCAGGTCAGACGGGCTTCTGACAGCCCCTCTGACCTGCTCGGACGCGGTGGGTCCAGAAAGAAAACTAGTTCTTCTGGATCTGGTCGAAGGAGAGCTCGACCGGCGTCTCGCGGCCGAAGATCTCCACGAGGCCCTTGACCTTCTTCGAGTCGGGGTTGATCTCGTTGATGGTCGCCTGCAGCGTGGCGAACGGGCCGTCGGTGACGGTGACCGAGTCGCCGACCTCGAAGTCCAGCACCTGGACCTCGACCTTGCGCTGCGGAGCCGGCTTGCCCTCGGCCTCGGCGGCCTCGCGGGCGGCCTTCTCCTCGGCCTCCGGGGCGAGCATCTTGACGATCTCGTCCAGGGTCAGCGGGTACGGGTCGTAGGCGTTGCCCACGAAGCCGGTCACGCCGGGGGTGTTGCGGACGACGCCCCAGGACTCGTTCGTCAGGTCCATGCGCACCAGCACATAGCCGGGGAGCTTGTTCTGACGGATGGTCTTGCGCTCGCCGTTCTTGATCTGCGCGACCTCTTCCTGGGGCACCTCGGCCTGGAAGATGAAGTCCTCGACGTTCAGCGAGACGGCGCGCTGTTCGAGGTTGGTCTTCACGCGGTTCTCGTAACCGGCGTACGTGTGGATGACGTACCACTCGCCGGGGAGGGTGCGCAGTTCCTCGCGCAGGGCGGCGACGGGGTCGACCGGCTCGGCCGGCTCCTCCTCGACGTCCTCTTCCTCTTCCTCTTCCTCTTCGGCGACGGCCTCGTCCTCGGCTGCCCCTTCGTCGGCGGACTCGTCCTCGACGTGTACGGCGGCTTCCTCGGCGGGCTCACCAGCGTCGGCGTCGGCAGCCTCGACCTCGTCCAGATCCTCGTCCGCGCCCTCGACGATGTCGAGTTCGTCTTCCACGGACTCGTCCGGCTCGACGGCCTCGTTCAGGTTCGGGTCAGACACGGTGGCTGCTTCTTCCTGGATACATGGGGGTGGAACACGCGAAAGGGGCGCCGGTGACGGCGCCCTTCGCTCTTGGCTCAGCCAAAGACGTACTTGGCGGCATGGTCGAGTCCATAGTCAATCACGGTGACCAGCCCGATCATGATGACGACGAAGACGATCACGACGGTCGTGTACGTCGTCAGCTGGCTCCGCGTAGGCCAGACGACCTTGCGGAGCTCGGCGATAATCTGACGATAGAAGAGAGCGAGGCGCTTCAGCGGGCCCTTCTTGGCACGCTTTCCGCCCTTACGAGTCTTCTTCTTGGACTCCGGCGCCTCGTCCTCGGCATCAGGCATGTCGATGGAGCCCACGGCGTCCGTCACTCGTCCTCACCTGATTCCGGGTCGTGGCCGTGCCGCGCCCGGTCTGAGCCGCACGGCGGTGCATTGCTGTACGTACATGCGCACACATCCTGGCGAAGGAGTGTGTAGCAGGGCCGGAGGGACTTGAACCCCCAACCGCTGGTTTTGGAGACCAGTGCTCTACCAATTGAGCTACGACCCTTTGTGCGTTCCCCAACGTACCGCATTCGACCGAGTGCTCGGTGTGCACCGATTGAGCGCAGCCCGCTGAAGGCCAACGAGGTGAGAGTGTACGTGTTCTGTGGCCCCTCGTCGAACAGAAAGCGCCCGTAGGGGCCTTGTGGACGGAAGAACGGCGGAAGATCGACTGAAGATCGCCCTGGCCGCGGCCGGGATCCGGACGGGTGTTCAGGGGTTTGCCCGCACATGTTCAGTCTGTGAAACCCGCGTGCCGGGGTGGTTTCCGGTCTGAAACGATGGGCCCCATGAGCGCTGCAACCCCTCCCACCGCGCGCCGGGTCTCCGCCCGAGTCGGCGCGATCTCCGAGTCCGCCACCCTCGCCGTGGATGCCAAGGCCAAGGCCCTGAAGGCCGCCGGGCGGCCGGTGATCGGCTTCGGCGCCGGTGAGCCCGACTTCCCGACCCCGGACTACATCGTCGAGGCGGCCGTCGAGGCCTGCAAGAACCCGAAGTACCACCGCTACACCCCGGCCGGTGGTCTGCCCGAGCTGAAGGCCGCGATCGCCGCGAAGACGCTGCGCGACTCGAACTACGAGGTCGACCCGTCGCAGATCCTCGTCACCAACGGCGGCAAGCAGGCCATCTACGAGGCCTTCGCCGCGATCCTCGACCCGGGCGACGAGGTCATCGTCCCGGCGCCGTACTGGACGACGTACCCGGAGTCGATCCGGCTGGCCGGCGGTGTCCCCGTCGACGTCGTCGCCGACGAGACGACCGGCTACCGCGTCAGCGTGGAGCAGCTGGAGGCGGCCCGCACCGAGAAGACGAAGGTCGTCCTCTTCGTGTCCCCCTCGAATCCGACCGGCGCGGTCTACAGCGCCGAGGACGCCGAGGCGATCGGCCGCTGGGCCGTCGAGCACGGCCTGTGGGTGATGACGGACGAGATCTACGAGCACCTCGTCTACGGCGACGCGAAGTTCACGTCCCTGCCCGCGATCCTGCCGGAGCTGCGGGACAAGTGCATCGTGGTCAACGGTGTCGCGAAGACGTACGCCATGACGGGCTGGCGGGTCGGATGGATCATCGGCCCGAAGGACGTGGTCAAGGCCGCGACGAACCTCCAGTCGCACGCCACGTCGAACGTGTCGAACGTGGCGCAGGTCGCGGCCCTGGCCGCGGTGTCGGGTGACCTGGATGCCGTCGCCAAGATGCGGGAGGCCTTCGACCGCCGCCGCAAGACCATCGTGCGGATGCTCAACGAGATCGACGGCGTGCTCTGCCCCGAGCCCGAGGGCGCCTTCTACGCGTACCCCTCGGTGAAGGGCCTGCTCGGCAAGGAGATCCGTGGCAAGCGCCCGCAGGACACGGTCGAGCTGGCCGCGCTGATCCTGGAGGAGGCCGAGGTCGCGGTCGTCCCGGGCGAGGCCTTCGGTACGCCGGGCTATCTGCGGCTGTCGTACGCCCTGGGTGACGAGGACCTCGTCGAGGGTGTCAGCCGGATCCAGAAGCTGCTGGCGGAGGCACGGGACTGAGTTCCGTCCCGGTAGTTCTGCCTCAGGGACCACCTCCGAATTTTCGGAGGTGGTCCCTGTTTGTTTGTGCGAGCAAGACCACTAAAGGGGAAAGCGCTACCGGGACGGCGGTGGCGTACGGCAGGATCCTGGGATGGAGCGTGTACGTGATGTCTCTGAGCTGCCGAAAGCCCATCTGCACCTGCACTTCACCGGTTCGATGCGGCCCGCCACCGTGCTGGAGCTGGCCGACAAGTACGGGGTGCGCCTGCCCGAGGCGCTCAGCGAGGCCCTGACCAGCGGGGAACCGCCGAAGCTGCGAGCGACGGACGAGCGGGGCTGGTTCCGCTTCCAACGCCTGTACGACGCGGCGCGCTCGTGCCTCAGAGAGCCCGATGACATTCGGCGCCTGGTGCGGGAGGCCGCGGAGGAGGACCTGAACGACGGCTCGGGCTGGCTGGAGATCCAGGTTGACCCGACGTCGTACGCGCCCAGGTTGGGGGGACTGATCCCGGCCCTCGAAGTCATCCTGGACGCGGTGGAGACGACGTCCCGCGAGACCGGCCTCGGCATGCGCGTCCTGGTCGCCGCGAACCGTATGAAGCACCCTCTGGACGCGCGCACGCTGGCCCGCCTGGCGGTGCGGTACGCCGACCGGGGTGTGGTCGGCTTCGGGTTGTCCAACGACGAACGCCGGGGCATGGCCAGGGACTTCGACCGTGCCTTCGCCATCGCGCGGGAGGGCGGTCTGCTGTCGGCTCCCCACGGGGGCGAGCTGACGGGGCCGTACTCCGTACGGGACTGCCTGGACGACCTGGATGCGAACCGGCTGGGGCACGGTGTCCGGGCGGCGGAGGACCCGCGGCTGCTGAAGCGGCTGGCGGACCGGGGTGTGACGTGTGAGGTGTGCCCGGCGTCGAACGTGGCCCTTGGCGTCTACGAGAAGCCGGAGGACGTCCCGCTGCGGACGCTGTTCGAGGCCGGTGTGCCGATGGCGCTGGGTGCCGACGACCCGCTGCTCTTCGGCTCCCGTCTGGCGGCCCAGTACGAGATCGCCCGCTTGCACCACGCCTTCACGGACCAGGAGCTGGCGGAACTGGCCCGGCAGTCCATTCGCGGCTCGGCGGCGCCCGAGGACACGAAGGTGAAGCTGCTGGCGGGGGTGGACGACTGGCTGGCCGGCTGACGGGGCCGCGCGGCGGGGCCGCCCGGCGGGGCCGCCTGGCGGGGCCGCCTGGCGGGCTACAGGCTGACGCCGACCGTCACCGGCTCGTTGACCAGCGTGACGCCGAAGGCGTCGCGGACGCCGGTGACCACCTCGCGAGCCAGCGTGAGGAGGTCTTCGGTGGTCGCCGCACCCCGGTTGGTGAGGGCGAGCGTGTGCTTGGTGGAGATGCGGGCCGGGCCGGTGCCGTACCCCTTGGTGAAGCCCGCCTTGTCGATCAGCCAGGCGGCGGAGGTCTTGGTGCGGCCCTCCCCCGCGGGGTACGCGGGCGGCTCCACGTCGTCGCCGAGTCGCTCCCGCACGCGCGTGTGGAACGCGGCGAACTCCTCCTCGGTGAGGATCGGGTTGGTGAAGAAGGATCCGGCCGACCAGGTGTCGTGGTCCTCGGGGTCCAGCACCATGCCCTTGCCGGAGCGCAGCTTCAGGACGGTCTCGCGGGCGTCGGCGAGGGGCACGCGGTCGCCGGGTTCCACGCCGAGGGCCCGGGCCGTCTCGGCGTACTTGACCGGAGCGGACAGTCCGTTCGCGTCCTCCAGCTCGAAGCGGACGCGCAGGACGACGAATCGCTCGGGGTCGGCCTTGAAGCGGCTGTGTCGGTACGAGAAGGCGCACTCGGCGTTCGGGATCGTGACCGTCTCGTGCGTGGTCCGGTCGTAGGCGATCACCTCGGTGATCGTCGAGGAGACCTCCTGGCCGTACGCCCCCACGTTCTGGATGGGGGTCGCGCCGGCGGAGCCGGGGATGCCGGCCAGGCACTCGATGCCGGCGAGTCCGGCCTCCACGGTGCGGGCGACCGCGTCGGTCCACACCTCGCCGGCGGCCAGCTCGAGCCGGGTGCCGTCGAGGGCGAAGCCCTTCGTGGCGATGACGAGCGCGGTGCCCGCGAAGCCCTTGTCGCCGATGACCAGGTTCGATCCGCCGCCGATGACCAGCAGGGGCGTCCCGCTTTCGTCGGCCTCGCGGACGGCGGCGACCACCTCGGCGTCGGTCGTCGCGGTGACCAGGCGGGTCGCGGGACCGCCCAGCCGGAAGGTGGTCAGGGGGGCGAGGGGGGCGTCGTGGAGTTCCTGCACGCGCTCAAGAGTACGAGACGGGGCTGACAGCTTCGGTTGCGTGCGGGCGTGCGGGCTGGGTGGGGGTTCGCGTTGCGCCTTGTGTTGTGGTGGGGTCGGGGCCGTGTCGGGGGGTGTCCGTCCTCGGAACGGCGCGGAATCGGCTTCTTACGGGGGCGAACGCGTTGACGCGCCAACCGCTGCGGGCGGACCCCCCCCGACACGTCCCCTTCCCGCCGTACGCGAGTGCGGGTCCGTGCACCTTGCGACGCCGGTGGCGGCCGGGCGAGCGCACCACCTCTCGAACCGTCGAGTTGGGTGGTGGTGGGTAGAGGCCATCCTCAGCCCCCCGCCCACAGGGGCACAGCCCCCAAGGCGACGCCCACCTCTCGACCCACCGACACGGGCGGTACGTAAAGGCCATCCCCAACCCCCACCCACCCACCCACAGGGGCGCAGCCCCCAGGGCGACGCCCACCTCTCGGCCGACCGAGTCGGGTGGTGGGTGGGCATAGGCCGGGGGTCTGGGGGCGGAGCCCCCAGGAGGCGCCGGCACGGGCGTGGGGTGACTGGGGACGCCGGGTACCTGGATCTGCCCACGCGCGCGTACGGCCCCGCCTCGGTGGCAGGGCCGTACGCGCGCGTGCCGTTCAGGAACTCACGGTCTCCAGCACCGGCGCCGACGCGCCCTCGATCCGCGCCGCCGGTCGCCGTCGCGGAATCAGCAGCGCAGCAACCCCGGCGAGGGCGACCACCGCGGCGCCGGTCACCAGCGCCGGCTGCAGCCCGTCGACGAAGGCCTGCCCGCTCTCGTAGCCACCCTGGGCGGAGAAGATCGACGCCATGACGGCGATGCCGAGCGCGCCACCGACCTCGCGCAGGGCGTTGTTGGCCCCGGAGGCGATGCCCTGTTCGTGGGCACGGACGCTGGACATCACCAAGCTGGAGGCGGGGGCGAAGAACAGGGCCATACCGATGCCGCTGATGATCAGGCCGGGCAACTGGGCGCCGTAGGAGGCGTCGGCGGTGACCACGGAGGCCATCCAGGCGAGGCCGGCAGCCTGGAAGAAGAGGCCGGCGGCGACGACGGGCCGGCCGCCGATGCGGTCGGAGAGGATGCCGGCGATCGGGGCGACGAGCATCGGCATGCCGGTCCAGGGCAGCATGCGCAGGCCGGCCTCGGTGGGCGAGTAGCCGAGCACGCCCTGCATGTACTGGCTGAGCAGGAAGATCGAGCCGAACATCCCGAGGAACATCAGCAGGCTCGCGACGTTGATGCCGGTGAAGGCGCGGGACCGGAAGAGCCTCATCGGCAGCATGGGGTTCTTGTTGTGGATGCCGTGGTGTACGAAGCCGGCGAGCAGCGCGGTGCCCGCGAACAGACCGGTCAGGACGAGAGGGCTGGTCCAGCCGTCGACGGGGCTGCGGACCAGGCCGTAGACGATCCCGAAGAGGCCGCCGCTGGCGAGCAGGGTGCCGGGGATGTCGAGCCGGGCGCCGGTGCCGTGGGACTCGGCGAGGCGGAGGCGGGCCAGCGGCAGGAGGGCGATGCCCAGCGGGACGTTCAGCCAGAAGATCCACTGCCAGGAGATGTGTTCGGTGAGGCTGCCGCCGATGAGCGGACCGGAGGCGACGGCGAGTCCGTTGACGGCGCCCCAGATGCCGTACGCCATCCCGCGCTTGGCGGCGGGCACGGCTGCGGTGAGGAGGGTGAGCGTCAACGGCATCATGATCGCCGCGCCTACACCCTGGACCGCGCGGGCCGCGATGAGGGAGTCGATACCGGGCGCCATGGCCGCGGCGGCGGACGCTGCGGTGAAGACGGCCGTGCCGATGATGAAGAGCCGGCGGCGGCCGAAGCGGTCGCCGAGCGCCGCGCCGAACATGAGGAAGACGGCGAAGGTGAGCGTGTAGGCGCTCACCGTCCATTCCAGGTCGTCCAGCGCTCCCCCGAGGTCCTTGCGGATGGAGGGCAGGGCGGTGGTGACGACGAGGTTGTCGAGGGCCGCCATGAACCCGGCGACGCTGGTGATGACGAGGGCCCAGACGGCTCCCCCGCGACGTGCGGCCTGCTGTGACATCTCTCCCCCAGAGAGTGATCGATGGGTGATCACCAAGATCGGTTAGTTATTGATGACTAACTTTCGTGCGCATGAAAAGGCGCCCATGACGCCCATCTCGTGTCCTAGTGCTCCAGTCGGCCCTTGATCCGCGCCGACGGATAGAGCCCTTCCCAGACCCGGTGCTCGGGCGGGAAGCCCATGGCCACCAGGCAGTTGACGAGCATTCCGTACGCCAGGAAAGTCGTCGTCTCGTTGACGTCGGCACCGAGCGGCAGGTGGACGGTGTCCCACAGCCGCATCCAGCCGGCCCGCACCGCCTCACCGAACTCGTGCTCACCGGCCTCCTCGGCGGCGGCCACGGCGACGTACATCTGCATCTGCATCATCAGCCGTTCGGGCCGCTCCGCGATGACCTTGGTGTACGCGTTCGCCATGGCATGCAGGGCATCTTCGCCCTCGAGCCCCTCGGCAGCCTCCCCGAAGGTGCGGATCGTGTCCTCCACGCACCGCTCGGCCGCCGCGAGGAAGATCGCCTTCTTGTCCGGGAAGAGCCGGAAGAGGTACGGCTGCGAGACGCCGACCCGCTTGGCGATCACCTCGGTCGAGGTGCCGTGGTACCCACCACGGGCGAACTCGACCGTCGCCGCACGGATGACGCTCTCACGCCTCTCTTCTGCGCTCATCCTGACCATGCAAGTAAGTTAGTACTCAATCACTAACTACGTCAAGGGTGCCGGACTTCAACCCATGCGTAGCGAGAAGGGACTGCCTATACGTAAGGGGCGCCCCGCAATGGAGGACGCCCCTTACTGTTGCTCCAGCCTCAGGCCAGCCGCACGACCGCCCGCGACATCCCCAGCACCTTCTGCCCGGCGCTGGTCGCGATGAGGTCCACGCGGACCGTGTTGTCGTCGAGCTTGGCGGCGACCTTGCCGCCGACCTCGATGGTGGCGCCCTGGTCGTCGTTCGGGACGACGACGGGCTTGGTGAAGCGGACGCCGTACTCGACGACCGAGCCCGGGTCGCCGGCCCAGTCGGTGACCACGCGGATCGCCTCGGCCATGGTGAACATGCCGTGCGCGATGACGTCCGGCAGCCCGACCTGCTTGGCGAACTTCTCGTTCCAGTGGATCGGGTTGAAGTCCCCGGAGGCGCCCGCGTACTGGACGAGGGTGGCACGGGTGACGGAGAAGGTCTGGGCGGGCAGCTCGGTGCCGACCTCGACGTCGGTGTACGCGATCTTGGCCGTCATCTGCTCACGCCTCCTCGGCCGCGCGGGCCACGAGCTTGGTCCAGGCGGTCACGACGTGCTCGCCGGCCTCGTCGTGGACCTCGCCGCGAATGTCCAGGATGTCGTTGCCCGCCATGGACTTGACGGCCTCGATGGTCGAGGTGACCGTGAGCCGGTCGCCGGCGCGCACGGGGCGGACGTAGGCGAACTTCTGGTCGCCGTGCACCACCCGGCTGTAGTCGAGGCCGAGCTGCGGGTCCTGGACGACCTGCCCGGCCGCCTTGAAGGTGATCGAGAAGACGAACGTCGGCGGGGCGATCACATCGGGGTGACCGAGCGCCTTGGCGGCCTCCGGATCCGTGTACGCCGGGTTGGCGTCCCCCACCGCCTCCGCGAACTCACGGATCTTCTCCCGGCCCACTTCATAGGGGTCGGTGGGCGGGTAGCTCCGCCCCACGAAGGACTGGTCGAGCGCCATGGCTCGGCACCTCCTGAAGTCTGCTGTACCGAAACGACGTGAGGCCGCCCCCCGACTGCGGGGGCGGCCTCACGTACGAGCCTGATTTATCGCGTTTCGCGGTGCGCGGTGTGCGCGTTGCAACGCGGGCAGTGCTTCTTCATCTCCAGTCGGTCCGGGTTGTTACGCCGGTTCTTCTTGGTGATGTAGTTCCGCTCCTTGCACTCCACGCAGGCCAGCGTGATCTTCGGGCGGACGTCGGTGGCAGCCACAGGAGTGCTCCTTGACGAACGGATGGGACGATTAACGCATAGAAGAGTAGCCGATCGAAGGACCGACCCCACAATCGGCTACTGTCAGTAGCGGTGACCGGACTTGAACCGGTGACACAGCGATTATGAGCCGCTTGCTCTACCGACTGAGCTACACCGCTGAGATGCGATCGGGCCCCGCCTGGCGGCGGGAACCTCTCACACCAGAGCCCCAATACGGAATCGAACCGTAGACCTTCTCCTTACCATGGAGACGCTCTGCCGACTGAGCTATTGGGGCGAGCGATGAAGACATTACACGCTCGGCCGCCGTTCACCCAAATCCGTTTCGCGGCCCCCGTCGCACCCCGATCCGCGGTTCCCTCAGCGGCCTCGGAGGCCCCTCCCGTACGGCGGACCACACCGGTACGACTATTGCGCTCCTCCCCGGAGCGAGCGGGTCGTCACCCTAGGCTCGACTCACTCTGCGTGATCTTGCCTCCTCACGTCCCTATGCCCCTGTCCCCATGTCGCCGATGGCCAGCCCCCGAGCCCCTGGAGCGTGATGCCCGACAGCCAGCCGCAGCCGCCCCACTCCTCGTCGGGTTCGGCGTCCGAGCGGTCCGAGGGGACGTCCCTCCTGTTGTGCGGGGCGCAGCTCACCGACGGCCGGAACGTGGACGTACGGCTGGGCGGCGGGCGCATCGAGGCGGTCGGTACGGCGGGCAGCCTCGCGGCGGGCGGGGCACGCGCGCGTGGCGCGCGCTTGGACCTCGGTGGCTATCTCCTCCTGCCGGCCCCGGCCGAGCCGCACGCCCACGGCGACACCGCGCTGTCCGCCGACGGCGAGGGGCCGGCCTCGTACGACGCCGAGGATGTCCAGCGCAGGGCCACCGAGGCCGCCCTGCTGCAACTCGGGCACGGGGCCACCGCCATGCGGGCTCACGTGCGCGTGGGCGACGTCCAGGGGCTCGGCGCGCTGGCCGCCGTATTGCAGGCACGGCGTGCGCTGCGCGGGCTCACCGAGCTGACGACCGTGGCGATGCCGAGGGTGCTGACCGGGGTGGCCGGGGCCGACGGACTCGCGATGCTGCGGGACGCGGTGAAGATGGGAGCCTCCGTGGTGGGCGGCTGTCCTGATCTCGACCCCGATCCGACGGGCTATGTGCAGGCGGTCCTGGATGTCGCCTCCGAACACGGCTGCCCCGTGGACCTGCACACCGACGCCACCGACCCGGCCCGCCTGTCCCGGCTCGCGGCCATGGCCGGCGGACTGCGCCCCGGAGTGGCCCTCGCGCCGTGCGGCGGCCTGGGGCGCCTGCCCGCCGAGGTGGCGGCCCGCACCGCGGACCAGCTCGCGGCGGCCGGCGTGGCGGTGGTGTGCCTGCCGCAGGGCGGTTGCGGTGGCGTCGAACGGCGGGGCACGGCCCCGGTACGGCTGCTGCGCGCGGCCGGAGTGCGGGTGGCGGCGGGAAGCGGTGCGCTGAGGGACGTCTCGAACCCCGTGGGGCGCGGTGACCCGCTGGAGGCGGCCTACCTGTTGGCCTCCCGCTACGGCCTGCGCCCCGAGGAGGCCTACGACGCGGTGAGTGCGTCGGCCCGGGCGGTGCTGGGTCTGCCGGAGGTACGCGTGGAGGCCGGATTCCCGGCCGAGTTGCTCGCGGTACGCGGTGACGGGCTGGCGGGGGCGCTCTCGCTCGCGTACAGCCGGATCGTGGTGCACCGTGGGCGTGTGGTGGCGCGGACGAGCGCGGTACGGGAGTACTGCAACACGGCCGCGACGGCGGAGTTGGGGCTGCCTCGGCAGGGGCGGGGGCAGTTGTCGTAAGGGGCGCGGTCGCCGGGAGGTTCGCCTCGCGCGTACGCCCCTGAGGTGTGGCCGGAGTCGTGCGGCGGATGCGGCTGTGCGGGCGTACGGTCGGAAGCATGCGCATTGTCATCGCTGGTGGTCATGGTCAGATCGCGCTGCGGCTGGAGCGGCTGCTCGCCGCGCGCGGAGACGAGGTCGCGGGGATCATCCGTCGCGCCGAACAGGGCGACGACCTGCGGGAGGCCGGTGCCGAACCGGTCCTGCTGGATCTGGAATCGGCCTCGGTCGAGGAGGTCGCGGCGTATCTGCAGGGCGCGGACGCGGCGGTCTTCGCGGCGGGTGCGGGACCGGGCAGCGGGGTGGCCCGCAAGGACTCGGTGGACAAGGCCGCGGCGGTGCTGTTCGCGGACGCGGCGGTCCGGGCGGGTGTACGGCGTTTCGTGGTCGTGTCGTCCATGGGCGCGGATCCGGCGCACGAGGGCGACGAGGTCTTCGACGTCTACCTGCGCGCCAAGGGCGAGGCGGACGCGTACGTGAGCCGTCTGGACGCCCTGGACTGGACGATTCTGCGCCCCGGTTCGCTGACGAACGACGCCGGCACCGGTCTCGTACGACTGGAGGCGCGCACCGGCCGGGGCCCGGTGCCGAGGGACGACGTGGCCGCCGTACTGGCGGAGTTGGTGGACTCCCCGGCGACGGCCGGACTGACCCTGGAGCTGATCAGCGGGCCCGCGCCGGTGTCGGTGGCGGTGAAGTCGGTGGCCGGGAACTGAGGGCGGCCGAAGGGGTGCCGGCCGCGCGGAAGGCGCTGTTGCGGCGAATGTACGAGATGTTCTCCACCGACGAGCGGGACGTCTTCCTCGCGTGAATCCCGCCTAGAACAGGGGCAGCTGCCCGGGGAAGACGGGCACTGCGTACCCGTCCAACGTCGGCTGCGCGGCTCCGAGTTCCGCCTGCCGCCGGGAACCGGGGCACGAGACGAGCTCGCCGCTCTCCCGCGCGCCGGGCGGGTCGTGCCGGGCGAAGCGGCCGGCGACGACAGCGATCTCACGACGGCATTCGGGGCAGTGTCTGCGGCGGGTGGACATGGGATCAGTGTGCCCTGAGCGGTCTTCGCCGTTGCCGAAGCGGGAGGCGAAGGCAGAAGGGCGAATCGTGCCGATACGGGTGCCGGGGGCGGACCGCGGTTCTAGCATTCTGTGCCTCGGGGTCGACTGTCAGGGGTTCCGGTTCCGGGGCACTGTGTACGGGGGTGCGGTGTGGCCGAAGACGGTCGGTTCGATGTCTTTCTCTCCTATGCGTTCGGGGACGGGCGGTGGCCCGTCGCGCTGGCGGAGAACCTGGAGCGGCTGGGGCTCGACGTGTGGCTCGCCGGATGGGAGATGGTTCCGGGGCAGCGGATAGCCACGCGTCTGCAGGACGGGTTGGCGAGGGCCGATGTCCTGGTCGCCGTGGTGAGCCCGAAATGGGTGGAGTCCGAGTGGTGCGACGAGGAGTTCGCCGCTGCCATCGGGGCGTCGGCGGACGGACGCCAGCGCGTGATTCCGGTGCTGTGGGGGGAGGCGGAACTCCCGCCCTTCGTCGTTTCGCGGCTGTATGTCGACTTTCGTACGGTGGCGACGCCGGCGCAGTACGAGGAGCGGGTACGAGAACTGGCCGAGGGGGTACGCGGGCGACCGTCGATGACGAGGCCGGCCCGCACCGGTGAGGTCGTCGCACCCGACGGGCTGGCGTACCGGCCGGACGGGCCGATCCAGGCGGAGTTACGGATCGGGGCCGACTCGGTGGTGTTCTCCGCCGGCGGCACGGAGGTGGCCGCGGCCTCGCTCGACGGTGCCGAGCCCGACCAGCAGCTGGAGGAGCTGCTCTGGGGCCTGGGGCGGGCTCGGGAGCGGGTGCGGGGCGGACACATCACGCGGGAGGCGCCCGCGGTCCAGGAGACGCGGGTGTCCGGCGGGGTGGACGGCGCGCTGGGCGCCGTAGGACGGGCTCTGGGTGAGCGGTTCGCCGGCGGTGAGGTGGGGGGCGCCTTGAAGCGCGTGGCGGCGCTGGCGCGTGACTGCCACGCGCCCCTGCGTATCGGGCTCCAGGTGGACGAGCCCCGGTGGCGGGACCTGCCTTGGGAGACGCTGGTCGTGCCCGGGGACGGGCGGCCGTTGGTGCTGTCCGAGCAGGTCGAGCTGTATCGGAAGGTCGAGAGGGAGACCGCGCCGGTGGTGGCGGTGCGGGTGGCCGGGCCGCTGCGGATTCTGGCGGTGGTGGCCAGTCCGGAGCATGGCAGGGGTGAACTCCTTGACTATGAAAGGGAGTTGGCGCGGATCCTGAACGCCGTGGATCCTGCGCGAGCCAGGCAGGGCGCGTATGTCCGGGTGCTGAACTGGGGCAGCGTGCACGAGATTCGCGCCGCGCTGTTGGAGGAGCGGTTCCACGTTCTGCATCTGTCGTGTCATGCCGGGCCGGGCGTGCTGTACCTGGAGAGCGACGACGGTGGCGTGGACACCGTGGACGCCGGCCGCTTCATGGACGAGGTGTTGCCGACGGGGCACGGAGTTCCGTTGGTGGTGTTGGCGGGGTGTTCCACCGCGTTGGCGCCGGAGGCGGGTGAGGCGGACGGCGGCTCGTCCGACGGCACATCCGGTGACGAGGCCGCGGCCGAGGCGCGTGCCGGTCTGGCACGGGAGTTGCTGGCGCGGGGCGTGCCCTCCGTGCTGGCGATGACGGAGGCGGTCACCGACACCTACGCCACCGATCTGGCGACTCGTGTGTACGAGGAGCTGGCCAGAGTGGAGCATCCGCTCCCGCTGGCGGCGATCTCCCGGGCGCGTCGCGATCTGGAAGCCGCACGGCGACGCCTGCCTGCCGAGAACCCGTTCGCGGGCTGGCCGGAGTGGTCCACGCCCTCGCTGTTCCTTGCGGGAGCGCCGCTGCCGTTGTTCGACGCCGGGCAGGTGGCCGAGCGGGTCGCGCCGATGGCGGAGCCGGTGCTGCAAGAGGGCATGGCGGTGCGCAAGGTCGGGGAGTTCGTGGGGCGGCGCGCGGAGTTGCGGCGGCTGCTCGGAGCTCTGCGGGATCCGCGGCGGGCCGGAGTGCTCGTGCATGGGATCGGGGGTGTCGGAAAATCGACTCTGGCCGCCGAGTTGCTCCATCACCTGGGGACGGAGGCGGGGTTGGTGGTGCCTGTGTCGGCCGCCACGGCCCCCACGGTGGATGCCGTGCTGGAGACGGTGCGGCAACGGCTGCTCGCCCATTGCCTGTCCGCGGGGCTGCCCGACGACGATGTCGTACGTCAGGTCGCGACCGCCCTCACCGACGCCAAGCCGGCCTGGCGGGAGCGGTGGGAGCTGATCCGGCAACTCGTGCTGCCTCGCGTACGGCTGCTGCTGGTGCTGGACAACGCCGAGGATCTGCTCGCTCGGGTGGAGGGGAGCTGGGAGTTGTCCGACTCCGAGCTCGCCGACTTCCTCTCGGCCTGGGCGGGCGCCGCCCCCGAGGCCCGGCTGGTGGTCACCAGCCGCTATCCCTTCGTCCTGCCCCAGCGCAGGCACCGGCGGCTGTTGCAGCACCACCTCGGCCCGCTTTCCTTCGCCGAGACCCGCAAGCTGATGTGGCGGCTGCCGGGGCTGGACGCCCTCGACCCGGCCGAACAGCAGCGTGCCTACGCCGATGTGGGCGGGCATCCGCGGGCGCTGGAGTACCTGGACGCGCTGTTACGGGGCGGCGAGGCGCGCTTCCCGGACATCGCCGAGCGGCTGGAGGACGCGCTGGACCGGCGCGGCATCCGCAACCCCGGGGGGTGGCTGGCCGGGGTGGCGGGTGACCTGGACCGGGCGTTGGCCGAGACCGTGACGCTGGCAGTGGATGACGTGCTGCTCGACACGCTGCTGGCGCAGTTGGAGGGGGTGCCGGAGGCGCGGAGATTGCTGGAGGGGCTGGCTGTTTATCGGACTGCGGTGGATTGGGTGGGGGCGGCTTGGCAGTTGTCGGGGCCGACGGCTGTGCGTGCGCTGGATCGGGCCTTGTTGGAGCGCATCAAGGCCGTGGGCGTGCAGATCGAGAAAGCGCGCGCTGCGGGAGCCACGGCGCAGGACAACTGGGGCTTGCCCCGGGCGACGGTCGATCAGTACGCGCGAGACAAGCAGGAGGCCTCCCGCCCGCCAGTCGAACCGAACACCGCCTTCAAAGAGGCGCTCCGGTTGTTGTCGGAGCTGGGGCTCGTCTCTCCTGCCTTCGCGCCGCACGACAAGCCCGAGGATCCGCCTACGGGCCTCGTGGTACACCGGTGGACCGCCGACGCCCTTCAGCAGCGCGCCGGTACCGACGACCTCACCACCGCTCATCGCCGGGCTGCCGCCTACTGGCGCTGGCGCGTCACCGTATGGCCCCAGGAAATTTCTGCCGACATCGTCCAAGCCGTGGAAGCCCGTCACCATCATCACCAGGCCGGTGAACTGGACGAGGCGCTCGCGGCCACGTGGTTCGTATGTGAGCATCTGCACACCCGGGGAGCTTGGGCTTGGGAGAAGCGCCTCGTCGAGGAGAGTCTGACCTGGTTCCCGCCTCGTTCCAGGGAGGCCGCCGCCCATATCCAACGGCTCGGCACCATTGCAGAGCAGCGAGGGGACTACGACGAAGCCGAACGCCACTACCTCGACTCGCTCCCCATCAGGGAAGAGATCGACGACCGCGTCGGAATCGCCTCCACCTATCACTACCTCGGCATCGTCGCGCAGGAGCGCGGACACTACGCAGAAGCCGAACGCCACCATCGCAAGTCCCTCGCCATCGAGGAAGAACTCGACAACCAGGCGGGAATCGCTGTTTCATACCACCAACTCGGCAGGATTGCGGAGGACCGCGGGAGCTTCGACGAGGCCGAACGCCACTACCGCAACTCCCTCGCCATCAAGGAAGAAATCGACGACCGCGCGGAAATCGCCGTCTCCTATCACCACCTCGGCATCGTCGCGCAGGCGCGCGGGAACTCCGACGAGGCCGAACGCCACTACCGCAACTCCCTCGCCATCGAGAAAGAACTCGGCAACCAGACCGGAATCTCCGGTTCGTATCACCAGCTCGGCACCATCGCGCAGCAGCGGGGAGACCTCGAGGAAGCCGAACTCCACTACCGCAAGTCCCTCGCCATAGCCGAAGAACTCGGCAACCGTGCCGGAATCGCCAGCACGATCGGGCAACTAGGGGTCCTGCGCACGCAACAGCAACAGCCGGAACAAGGGCTTCGCTACAACGTCCAGGCCTTGCTCATGCACATATCCATGAGAATCCCGCTCAGCAAGGACCTCTATTGGCTCAACATCCAGCGAACCGCCCTCGGCGACGACGCCTTCCGCGCCGTACTCCACGACTACATGTCGCTCGAGGACACCGAAGCGGTCATCCAGATTCTTCAGGCGCAAGCAAGCCCCGCAGAAGACGATCAACCCCCGGCGGCGGAGACGGCTTCCGAACCCCAGCCGACGTAGAACACACCGCCGGCCGTCCCAGCACTCAATTCCTTCACCACTCATCCCCAAAAACCGACCATGCTTGCTTAAGTCAATCAACTGACTTAGCTTGGACATGTCGCGCTGCCCCCAACCCCACCCGGAGGCTCGACCCATGTCCCACGCCCTCCCCCGCCCCGCCGACGACGGAGAGGTCACGGCCCCCAGGGCCAACACCGTCGTGGCGGTCCTCGCCTTCGGCGGCATCGTCGTCTCGCTGATGCAGACCCTGGTCATCCCGATCGTCCCGGAGCTCCCCCAGCTCCTGAACGCCCCGGCCTCGGACACCGCCTGGGCCGTCACCGCCACGCTGCTCGCCGCCGCCGTCGCCGTCCCGATGATGGGGCGGCTCGGTGACATGTACGGCAAGCGCCGCATGCTGCTGCTGAGCCTGGTCCTGCTGGTGGCCGGCTCGATCACCGCCGCCCTCAGCGACTCCCTGACCCCGATGATCGTCGGACGCGTCCTGCAGGGCATGGCCGGCGGTGTGATCCCGCTCGGCATCAGCATCATGCGCGACGAACTGCCCGCCGAACGGCTCGGTTCCGCCACCGCCATGATGAGCGCCTCCCTAGGTGTCGGCGCCGCCCTCGGCCTGCCCGCCGCCGCGCTGATCGCCGACAACTTCGACTGGCACATGCTGTTCTGGAGCTCGGCCGCCATGGGCGCCGTCGCCCTCCTGCTGGTCCTGCTCCTCGTGCCCGAGTCCAAGGTCCGCACCGGCGGCCGCTTCGACCTGGTCGGCGGCCTCGGCATGGCGGCCGGCCTGGTCTGCCTGCTGCTGGCCATCTCCAAGGGCGGCGACTGGGGTTGGAGCAGCGGCACGATCCTCGGTCTCTTCGCGGCGACCGTCGTGGTCCTGCTGGTGTGGGGCTGGTGGGAGCTGCGCACGGAGCAGCCGCTGGTCGACCTGCGCACCACCGCCCGCCGCCAGGTGCTGTTCACCAACCTCGCGTCGATCGCGCTCGGCTTCGGCATGTTCGCGATGTCCCTGGTCCTTCCTCAGCTCCTGCAGTTGCCTGAGGCGACCGGCTACGGTCTGGGCAAGTCGCTGCTCACCGCCGGCCTGGTCATGGCCCCCAGCGGCCTGGTGATGATGGTCATCGCCCCGGTCTCCGCGACCCTGTCCAAGGCCAAGGGCCCGAAGGTGAGCCTGATGGTCGGCGCCCTGATCGTGGCCGCCGGCTACGGCCTGCAGATCCTGCTGATGGACGAGGTCTGGCAGTTCGTGCTGGTCTCCTGCGTCATCGGCACCGGTATCGGCTTCACCTACGGCGCGATGCCCGCGCTCATCATGGGCGCCGTGCCGCCGTCCCAGACCGGCGCCGCGAACAGCCTCAACACCCTGATGCGGTCCATCGGTACGTCGGTCGCGAGCGCCGTCGCCGGCGTCATCCTGGCCCAGATGACCACCAACCTCGGCTCGGTCGCCCTGCCCTCCGAGAACGGCTTCAAGACCGTCCTCGCCCTCGGCGGCGGCGCGGCCCTGCTGGCCTTCGCCCTGGCCGCGTTCATTCCGCGTCGGCGGGCGGGCGAGGCGGACGAGGCGGGCGAGATCGGTGGTGCCGGGGTCCCGGCTGTCGAAGGTCCTCGGACGCCGTCCGCCGTGCCGGTCGCTGCCGCACAGACCGCACAGACCACACAGTCCGCGCAGACCGCGCAGACCGCACAGGCCGTCGGCGTGGCAGCGGAGCGTGCGGGGGCGCTCGCCTCCGTCGCGAACACCGAGGACGACGGCTCGAGCCGCTCGCTCACCGGCTCCGTCGGCGGCGGCATCCCGGTCAGCGGGCACGTCCTCGGGGCCGAACGCGTCCCCGTAGCCGCAGCCGCGGTGACACTGATCTCCCTCGGCGGAAGGCAACTCGGCCGGTCGGTCTCGCGAAGCGACGGTTCGTACGGCGTGGACGCGCCCGGCGCCGGATCGTACGTCCTGATCGCCTCCGCCGACGGCTATCAGCCCCAGGCGTCGACGATCGTCGTCGCCGGTGACGCGCCGGTCCCGTACGACATCCTGCTGAGCGGCACCAGCGGCCTCGCCGGCGTGGTGCTGTCCGCCGACAGCGGGGCCCCGGTCGCGGAGGCCGTGGTCATCGTGACCGACGTCCGCGGGGACGTCCTGGCGACCGGACGCACCGATGCCCTGGGCGAGTTCACCATCACCGACCTGGTGCCGGGGACCGTGACCCTGGCGGTCAACTCCCCCAAGCACCGTCCGCTGGCCCTGCCCGTCGAGATCGGCGGCACCGGGATCACCCGGATCGAGGTCGAGCTGCGGCCGGGCGCGCAGGTGCGGGGCACGGTACGCGGAGCGGGCGCCCCGCTCAGCGACGCGCTGGTGACCCTGGTGGACGCCGCGGGCAACGTGGTCGCCACGGCCACCACCGGTCACGACGGGGCGTACGCCTTCTCCGACCTGGACAGCGGCGCGTACACGGTCATC
Source organism: Streptomyces sp. MMG1533 (assembly GCF_001279775.1). GTDB lineage: Bacteria > Actinomycetota > Actinomycetes > Streptomycetales > Streptomycetaceae > Streptomyces. The sequence continues at coordinate 60,130 of NZ_LGDG01000251.1, forward strand.
GCGACGGGCTACGCGCCGCGGGCCGCCTCGGTGACGGTCTCCGGCGGTGGCGTCGACGACCACGACATCGAACTCGTCCACGCCGACGCTTAGTTCAGGCCGAGGCTTGGGCGGGCCGAGGCTTGGGGCAGGTCGAGGCTTGGGCGGGCCGAGGCTTGGGGCGGGCCGACGCTTGGGGCGGGCCGACGCTTGGGGCGGGCCGACGCTTGGGGCGGGCCGACGCGGAGTTCACGCGACGCGGAGTTCACGCGACGCGGAGTTCACGCGACGCGGAGTTCACGCGACGCGGAGTTCACGCGACGCGGAGTTCACGCGA
>NZ_LGDG01000252.1 GCF_001279775.1 Streptomyces sp. MMG1533
TGAGCGTCAGCAGCGGTCTGTGCCTCAGCGACCTCAACGCGAGCACCACCGCGGGCAACCCGGTCATCCAGGAAACCTGCACCGCCAACACCAACAAGCTGTGGGCGTTCACGCCGGTGAGCGGCCGGTCCTGGTCGAACACGGCCGACGGGTTCGCCGCCACCGGGGGCGGCACGACCGGCGGCGCGGCGGGCACCACGGTCACCGTCACGACCTACGCCGACCTGCTGAAGTATGCGTCCGCCGACGCTCCGTACGTCATCAAGGTCTCCGGCGCCATCACGGTGCCCACCTACGGCTACGAGATCCCGTTGAAGTCCGACAAGACCATCGTGGGCGTCGGCACCTCGGGCCAGATCGTCAACGGCGGTTTCAACCTCGGCACCGGGGTCCACAACGTGATCATCCGCAACCTGACCATCCGTGACACGCGGATGGCCGACGACGACCCCGACGACAAGCTGTACGACTACGACGGCATCCAGATGGACACCGCCGACCACATCTGGATCGACCACAACACGATTCAGCGGATGAACGACGGGCTCATCGACAGCCGCAAGGACACCAGCTACCTCACCGTGTCCTGGAACAACCTCGGCGAGGTCAACAAGGCCTTCGGTATCGGATGGACCGACAACGTCACCGCCCGCATGACCATCCACCACAACTGGATCCACGACACCAACCAGCGCAACCCCAGCATCGACAACGTTGCCCTCGCGCACCTGTACAACAACTACCTGCAGAACATCACCTCGTACGGCAACCTCTCGCGTGGCGCGTCGAAGACGGTCATCGAGAACAGCTACTACGACAACGTGAACGACCCGTACACCTACGACACCACAGCGGCGTCGCTGACCCAGACGGGGAGCGTCGTCGTCAACTGCACGGGTGACCAGAAGACCAACGGCACCACCTTCAACCCGAGCAGCTACTACAGCTACACCCTCGACCCCGCGAGCAACGTCCCGGCTCTCTTGAAGCAGTACTCCGGGCCCCAGCCCAACATCGGCACCTGAGCGCCCGCCGTCCGGTGCCGCTTTCGCGCCACGGCACCGGACGGCCTCCGTACACCTCGTACGAAGGAGAGTCACCCCAGTGCCTCGAAAGACAAGACCGCTCCGCACGGCCCGCCCGCCGAGGATCCGCCGCACGCTGGCCACGGGGCTGTGCTGCCTCAGCCTGCTCGGCACCGCGGCGGCAACGGCTCCGACCACCACCGCCCTCACCGCCGCCGTACAGGGAAGCATGCCTCCCCTCTACCGCGACACGCGCTACTCCTTCGAGGAGCGCGCCGCGGACCTGGTGTCCCGGATGACGCTCGCCGAGAAGGCACTGCAGTTGCACACCAACAGCGCTCCGGCGATCCCGCGCCTGGGTGTGCAGCAGTACACCTATTGGAACGAGGGCCAGCACGGCGTCAACCGGCTCGGCGCCAACGTCAACGACGGACCGGCGTCCGGTGGCGTGCACGCCACCAGCTTTTCCACCAACTTCGCCGCGGCGATGACCTGGGACCGGGACCTGATGTACCAGGCGTCGACCGCGATCTCCGACGAGGTGCGCGGTTTCCTGGACAAGTCGCTGTGGGGCACCGGCCAGAACAACATCGGCGTGTCGCCCGACAACTACGGGTCGCTGACCTTCTGGGCGCCCACCGTGAACATGGACCGTGACCCCCGCTGGGGCCGTACGGACGAGGCGTTCGGCGAGGACCCGTACATGGTCGCCGAACTGGCGGGCGCGTACGTCAACGGATACCAGGACCAGACGGCGGACGGTGAGCCGCGCAGCAAGTATCTGAAGGTGGCCGCGACAGCCAAGCACTACGCCCTCAACAACGTCGAGCAGGACCGGATGGGCGTCAGCTCGGACACGACCGACAACGACCTGCACGACTACTACACGTCGCAGTTCAAGAGCCTGATCGAGAAGTCCCGCGTCTCCGGCCTGATGACGTCCTACAACGCCATCAACGGCACGCCGTCGGCCGCCAACACCTACACCACCAACCAGATCGCCGGGCGCACCTACGGCTTCGACGGATACATCACCTCCGACTGCGACGCGGTCGGCACCACCTACCAGTCCTTCCCCCAGGGCCACGAGTGGGCGCCGCCCGGCTGGACCACCGACAACAAGGGTGCGCAGGCCACCTGGACCCACACGGAGACCGGGCAACGCGTCTCCGGCGCCGCGGGCGGTCAGGCGTACGCGCTGCGGTCCGGCACCCACATCAACTGCACCGGCCAGGAGGCCACGGCCCCGAACCTGCGCGAGGCCATCGAGGCCGGCGTCCTCAGCGAGGGCGTCGTCGACAACGCCCTGGTCCACCTGTTCACCGTGCGGATGCGGACGGGCGAGTTCGACGCGCCGGAGAAGGTGCCCTACACGGGCATCGGCAAGGACGTCATCGAATCGCAGGATCACCGGGAACTCGCCCGGAAGGTCGCCGACAACGCCCTCGTTCTGCTGCAGAACGACGAGGTGTCCGGTACCGACAAGCCCCTCCTCCCGGTGAACGCAGCACAGTTGAAGAAGGTGGTGATCGTCGGGGACCTCGCGGACAAGGTGACGCTGGGCGGTTACTCGGGCGATCCGTCCGTGAAGACGAGCACGGTCGCCGGCATCACCGCCCAGGCGAAGGCGGCCAATGCGGACGTGCAGATCGTGTACGACGCCGCGGGCACGTCCACCACCGCGTCGGGCGCGGCAGTGCTCGCCGAGCAGACGCGTGCGGACATCAAGGACGCCGACCTCGTCGTGGTGGCCGTCGGAACGGATGCCTCCGTGGCCGACGAGGGCCAGGACTACGCCGACCTGAAGATGCCCGGCAACTACGGCTCGTTGTTCGACCAGGTCGCGGACCTGGGCAACCCCAGGACCGTACTGAGCATTCAGTCCAGCCGGCCGATGGAGCTGGAGGGCGTTCGCGAAAGAGTGCCGGCCGTCCTCTTCTCCGGATACAACGGGCAGAGCCAGGGGGATGCCCTCGCCGATGTCCTCTTCGGCCGCCACAATCCGAGCGGCCGGCTCAACTTCACCTGGTACAAGGACGACTCGCAGCTGCCCGACATCTCCGACTACGGCCTGAGCGCCGGTGACACCGGCGGACTCGGGCGGACCTACCAGTACTTCACCGGGACACCCACCTATCCCTTCGGGTACGGCCTGAGCTACACGGACTTCGCCTACACGAACATCAAGGCGGACCGCAGGTCCGTGTCCGCCGACGGAACGGTGAAGGTCGGCGTCGACGTGACCAACACCGGCTCCGTGGCCGGATCGACCGTGGCCCAGCTCTACGCCGCCACCCCCTTCGAGGTCGACGGCCGGGAACTGCCCAGGAAGCGGCTTGCGGGCTTCCAGAAGACGCGTGTACTCGCCCCGGGGCAGACGCAGCACATCACCCTGCGGGTCAATGTCCCCGATCTGGCGTTCTGGGACGGCGAGGCCGCCAAGCAGGCCGTCTACAACGGCAGGTACCGGTTCGAGGTCGGCCCCGATGCGTCGGCCGTCAGCGGCTCCGCCACGGTCGGCGTGCACGGCAGGCTCTCCGAGCGCGTCCGTTACGTGACCGTGCAGCCGGAGGCCGTCGCCTACGACGTCGGCGACACCATCGACCTCACCGGCCGCAACCGCTGGATCAAGGACGACACGGACCCGGCCCGCCAGCCCGGCCGGAACCTCGACGTGAAGGCCGACCATGTGGTCGAAGCCGTCAACAACGACGGCTCCTTCCTGGGGAACCTGAGGAAGGCGAGGGTGAGCTACCGCAGCAGCGATCCGTCCGTGGCCACCGTCAGCCGCGACGGACTCGTCACGGCGGTCGGCAACGGTGTGGCCACGATCAGCGCGACCGTGGACGGCGTCACCGGATCGGCCGTCATCACCGTGCACCACCCGCTCACCCTGGACACCGACCGGACGCTCCGTCCCGGCCAGAGCACCACCGTCAAGGCCACATACGCCAACGGCGGCTCAACGGCCATGCGTGACACGGTGGTCGAGCTCACCGCACCCGAGGGCTGGACGGCCGAGGCCACCACACCCACCCGGTTCGACCGCATCGCACCGGGCGCGACGGCCGAGGTCACCTGGAAGGTCACGGTCCCCACGGACGGCAGCCCCGGCCCTCATGACCTGTCCGTACGAGCCGTCTACGGCGGTGCCAAGACGGACGACAGCACGATGCTGCGGGTCTCGGTGCCCTACGCCACGTTGAGCGAGGCGCGCAACAACACCGCCGTCAGCGACGACACCGACCACACCCTGGCCGACATCGACGGAGCCGGACGCAGCCTGTCCGCGCAGGCCCTCGCCGAACAGGGCGTCGTGTCGGGCGGCACGGTGACGTACGACGGCGTGACGTTCACCTGGCCCACCACAGGCGGCGGCGCGCGGGACGACATCGTCGCCGGCGGCCAGACCGTCCCACTCACCGGTTCGGGCACCAAGCTCGGCTTCCTGGGCACCGCCACCAACGGGCTGGCCTCGGACCTCGCCACCGTGACCTACACCGACGGCACCACACAGGAGTTCACCCTGGCCTTCGCCGACTGGTGGGACAACAGACCGGCCAAGGGAGGCGGACTGGTCGCCAGCCCCGCGTACCTCAACACCCGAACCGGCCGGACTGTCCGCAAGGTCGGCGTGTACGGCAGCACGGTGACCCTGCGGGAGGGCAAGACGCCCGCATACGTGACCCTGCCCGCCATCAGTACACAGGTGGGAGCGGGCCAGAACACCCTGCACATCTTCGCGATCGCCCTCGGTTGACGCCGCCGGGCAGGGCGTCGGCCATGCCGGGGGTGAACGCCTGGCCGACGCCCTGCCCGGGGCGCACGCGCTGTCGTCACCGTGGCAGCGGCCGAATGTCAGAGGTCCTTGGCGGGCCAGTCCAACAGCCGCGCGCCGATGACCGCGGTCTGGAGCATGTAGCGGTGGGCCGGGTCGGCCGGGTTGGCGCCGGTGAGCTTGTGGATGCGTTCCAGGCGGTAGGTCAGGGCACGCACGCTGAGGGTGAGGCGGCGGGCGGCCTCGGCGGCGACGCAGCCGGAGTCGAAGTACGCGGTGAGGGTGTCGAGGAGGGGCTGGGCGCCGCCGCGGGCGGTGGTGAGCGGGCCGAGGGTGTCGAGGACGAGGTCGGCCATGGCCTGGCGGTCGCGGGTCAGGACGGGGTAGACGAGCAGGTCGGCGGCGCGCAGGACCGGGTCGTCGAGGTCTAGGCGCTCGGCCAGTTCGAGGACGCCCAGGGCCTCCTCGTAGGACTGGACGACGCCTCCGGGGCCGGGCTGGGGGCGGCCGATGGCGACGCGTCCGCCGTCGGTCGCGGCGTGCGCCTGCTTGGCGAAGTGGGCGAGCACCTCGTCCTGGTGGCCCGGGGCGATGCACAGCAGTCGGCCGTCCTTGGTGGTGAGCAGGACGCTGCGGTCGCCGAAGCGGGCTATGAGGGCTCGCTCCACCTGCCGGGGCACCGCGGCGCCCTCGTCATAGGCGGTCGGTCCCTGGGCGACGGCGACGGCGTGTGCGTGGGAGAGACGCAGGCCGAAGCGTTCCGCACGCTCGGCGAGGCGGCCGAGGTCGCTGCGGCCGTAGAGGAGGTCGTCGATGAACTCCCGGCGCGCTGCCTCCTCCTGGCGTACGGCCATACGCTGGGCGCGTTCGTAGCCCTCGGCGAAGGCGTCGACGACCTGCTGCACGGCGGCGAGCGCGCCGTCGGCGGAGCCGGGTGTGCCGGGCCAACTCGCGCGGGCGGCGGTGAGGTGGGCGCTGATGAGGGCGCGCAGTCCGTGACCGGCTTCCGCGGCCTGTTCTCCCAGGGCACGGCGGGAGGCGATCTCGTCCCGGGTGAGGCGCCGCCCGGTGGCCGAGACCTCGGCCAGGATGTGGCCGTAGCCGTCGAGATACTGCTCGGGAATCTCCCGGTCCGCCACGTCGTCCCCCGGATTCTTGACGCGCTGGTGACGGATTCTTGGCGGCCACCGGCATGCAAACCCTAATGAACATTGCCGGGAACCGGCAATGCGCGGAAGGGATCCGGCCATGCACCATGGCTCGCGGGGAGCACGGCGGATGGTTCCGGTGCCGGACACCGGCAGGTGCCCGGCACCGGAACCCGGAGGGGAGTCGTGCACCGTCGGAGCCGGCTGATGCGCGCCGCGGTGGAGAGGGGGACCGGGAGATGTGGACGTTTCTGACAGCGGCCACGGGCCTGCCCACGATCCTGCTGACCGCGGCCCTCGTCGTGGTCGTGTGCTTCTGGCTCCTGGCCGCCGTGGGCGTGGCCGACGTCGACAGCTTCGACGCGGACATGGATCTGCGGGGGTGGCGCATGGGCGGGGTGCCCGTGGCGGTCGCTCTCTCCCTGCTGACGGCCTTCGCCTGGTCCTTGAGCGTCGGTGCGGCGCTGGTGCTTGCCGTGTTCGCCCCTGCGGGACCTGCCGTCGGGCTGCTGCGCCTGGTCGTACCAGTGGGGGCGCTGTTCGTGGCCTGGGCCGCGACCTGCCTGATCGTGCGAGCGCTGCACCGCCTCTTCCCTGACGAACCGGGGCTGTCCGCACCGAGCGAGGCCCGCACGCGCGACGCCACCGCGCTACGGGCTGTCGGCAGCCGGGATCCCTCCGAGGGTGTGCCGCGCGACGCCTCGCCTCACCTGCGGGACCACGCCGCCTGATCCGCGCCGCTGCCGGACCTCATCTCCGGCCTCGCATCCTCACGCTCAACTTCCTTACGCCTGAAGGACGTATGCCATGGTTGTCATGATCGCGGGCATCGGCGCGCTCGTCGCCGTCTGCCTGCTCGTCGTACTCGTCGTCGCCCGGTTGTTCCGCAAGGTGGAGCAGGGCAAGGCGCTGATCGTGTCCAAGATGCGCAAGGTCGATGTGACCTTCACGGGGCAGGTCGTGCTGCCGGTGCTGCACAAGGCCGAGGTGATGGACATCTCGGTGAAGACCATCGAGATCATGCGGGCCGGCAAGGAGGGGCTGATCTGCCGGGACAACATCCGTGCGGACATCCGGATCTCGTTCTTCGTGAAGGTCAACAAGACCGTCGAGGACGTCATCAAGGTCGCCCAGGCCGTAGGTACGGCACGGGCCAGCGACCGGGACACACTGCAGGAGCTGTTCCACGCGAAGTTCTCCGAGGCGCTCAAGACCGTCGGCAAGCAGCTGGACTTCACCGACCTGTACACCAAGCGCGAGGAGCTGCGGTACCGGATCATCGAGGTCATCGGCGTCGACCTCAACGGCTACCACCTGGAGGACGCGGCGATCGACTACCTGGAGCAGACGCCGCTGACCCAGCTCGACCCGGCCAACGTCCTCGACGCCCAGGGCATCCGGAAGATCACCGAGTTGACGGCCGTGGAGCACGTGCGCACCAACGAGGCCCAGCGCACCGAGGAGAAGGAGATCACCCGGCAGAACGTCGACGCCCGCGAGGTCATCCTGGAGCTGGAGCGCCGGCAGGCCGACGCCGAGATCAAGCAGCGGCGGGAGATCGACACCGTACGGGCCAGGGAGGAGGCCGAGACGGCACGGGTGGTGGAGGAGGAGCGGCTGGGGGCCCAAGGTGCGTTCCTGCGTACCGAGGAGCAGCTCGGTGTCCAGCGGGAGAACCAGGCCCGTGAGATCGCCGTCGCGCAGAAGAACCGCGAGCGGGTCATCGCCATCGAGAACGAGCGCATCGAGAAGGACCGCCTCCTCGAAGTCATCGCCCGCGACCGGGAGACGCAGCTGACGCGGATCGCCGCCGAGAAGGAGGTCGAGGCGGAGAAGCGGGAGATCGCCGAGGTCATCCGCGAGCGGGTCGCGGTGGACCGGACGGTCGCCGAGCAGGAGGAGTCCATCAAGACGCTGCGTGCGGTGGAGGAGGCGGAGCGGCAGCGGCAGGGGGTGGTCATCGCCGCCGAGGCCGAGGCGCAGGAACACCTTGTCAAGGGCATCAAGGCCGCTGAGGCCGCCGAGCAGGCCGCCGTCCACCGTGCCGCCGAGGAAGTCACCCTTGCCGAGGCCCGGTTGAAGAGCGCCGACCTCGACGCGCAGGCCAGGCTGCGGCTCGCCGAGGGCGTCCAGGCGGAGGCCGCCGCCGAGGGACTCGCGGCCGTTCAGGTCCGGGACAAGGAGGCCGGGGTCATCGAGAAGGCCGGCCGTGCGGAGGCGGAGGGCGCCAGGGCGAAGGCGCTGGCCGAGGCCGAGGGCGTCGGCGAGAAGCTGAAGGCGGAGGCCGCCGGACTCACCGAGAAGGCCGCCGCGATGGCCGCGCTGGACGACGCGTCCCGCGGTCACGAGGAGTACCGGCTGCGACTGGAGGCCGAGAAGGACATCCGGCTCGCGGGCCTCGACGTGCAGCGGCAGGTCGCCGAGGCACAGGCCACGGTCCTCGCCACCGGCCTGGAGAACGCCGACATCAACATCGTCGGCGGGGAGTCGGTCTTCCTCGACCGCCTGGTGTCCTCCATCGCGCTCGGCAAGGGTTTCGACGGTTTCATGCAGCACTCCGAGACCGCCCAGGCGCTGGCGAAGCCCTGGCTGGACGGCACCGCCGGTTTCGCCGACGACCTCAGCCGTGTCCTCGGATCGGTCTCCACGGCCGACGTGCAGAACCTGACCGTCTCCGCCCTACTGATGAAGCTGATGAAGAGCGGCGGCGCGAACACCGGACAGCTCCAGCAACTTCTGGACAAGGCAGGCGAGTTGGGCCTCAGTGACACGTCGCTCGCTGCGGTCAACGGCAGCGCCAGGCTCTGATGGCCGGTGGCCGGTGGCCGGGAGCTGCCGCACAGGGGACGGCAGCTCCCGGCCACGCTTCCTGACTCTCCGAGAGGGATCCCATGACCACCGGCCTGGACACCGGCACGTACGAAGTGCTGCGCGACCGCCTGGCCGTGCAGGCCGCCGAGCTCGCCCGCCGCGCCGAGGCACTCAACGCCCGCCGCACCGAGGAGTTCGGTTCCACCCGGCTGGACCTCGTCGGCACCGAGCGGCTGCGCACCGAGCACACCTGCGTGCCCCGCGACATCGTCTCCGTCGGCGACGTCCTGCTCTTCGGCCACAACGTCTTCCTCGGCCTCAAGCCCGAGACGGCCGTCGGCGACGTCCTCGCACTGCACGACCGCGATCTGAACCGGCTTCCCGACGACGCCGTGCCCGGACTGCTCGACGATCCTGCCTTCGTCCGCGAGTTCGCCGCCCTCTACCGCTACTACCGCCAGGCCCACCTTCTGCAACTCCGCAGGATCGACGGCAAGCTGCTCGCCGTGTTCCAGACCGGCGAGAAGGCCGGCGACATCCGCGTCCTGCGCTGGGCGCCGGCCGAGGACGGACAGGCCACCTTCCTCGATGCGCGCGGCGACCGCGACCACGTCTTCCCGCCCTCCCACGACTTCGAGTGGATTCCGGCGACCCGTGAGGACCACGTCCTCGGCCGCCACCCGCACGTCTCCATCGAGGGCGAGGTCTTCGTCGAGACGCTCGCAGGGACGCTGACCGTCAAGGTCGAGGACAACACCGAGACCGGTGAGGGCATTTACGCCGAGCCCGTCGACGAGCCGCTGCAGTCCCTCGTCGACGCGGACATCGCGTACGCGCGTGTGGGCGCCCTGATCCTGTTGGACATCCTCCCTTACAAGGAGGAAGTCCGCCGCTACCTGGTCTTCAACACCCTCACCAGGACGGTTGTCCGCCTCGACGGCATCGGCCGGGCCTGCCGCCGCCTGCCCGAGGACCAGGGCATCGTCTTCCCCGGCGGCTACTGCCTGGCCACCGGGGAGTACAAGACGTTCGACGGCATCGACACAGGGGACCTGGAGTTCGAGCGCGCGGTCCGCTCCCCGAACGGCGAGGACGTCCTGTTCGCCTTCCACGCGCGGGTGGAGGGCCGCAGCCTGCTGCTGCCGTACAACATGATCCGCAAGGAGGTCGCGACCCCGCTCTCCTGCCACGGCTGGGCGCTCTTCGACGACGGCTCCCTCGTCGTGTTGCGCGCCGACAGTGACGAGCCGCAGCGCGTGCACCCCGTTCAGCTGTGGAACTCCCCGTACGTCTCCGACACCCACGCCGCCGCCCAGCCCGTCGGCGCCGGCCCGCTGGCCCGCGTCGGCAACGCCGACCTCGTGCGCGGCATCTCCGACTGTCTGTCCATCACGCGCGCCGTGGCCGAGACGACCTCGACGAGCGAGGTGTACGACGCGCTGGCGGCCGCATGCGTCCGGGCCGCCGACTCCTACCACTGGCTGGGCGACCCCGAACTCGGTGACCTGCACGAACCGCTCATGCAGGTGCGGGCCACCGCCGAGCGGGTGCTGGCCGAGTTCGAGACCGTCCAGGCCCTCACCCGCCAGGCCGCCCACGCACTCACCGAGGCAGCTGCCCAGGTGGCCGCGGTCGTACGGCGCCTGCGCGGCGAGGCCCCGCGCAGCGCCGCCGCCTGGGTGGCCGGACTGACCGAACTCCGGCACGCCCAGGGCCACCTGCTCACCCTCAAGGACCTGCGGTACGCGGACACAGCCCGCATCGACGAGCTCGCCGCGGACGTCGAGGCCGACCTCGCCACCTTCGGTCAGCGGGCGGTCACCCACCTCGCCCGCGAGGACGCCTTCACCGAGTACCGGACCGACATCGAGCAACTCGTCGCGGACGGCGACGCGATCGCCACCGTCGCCGAGGCCGCGCCCCTCGCCGTCCGCCTCGACGAACTCGCCGACGGGCTGCGCACGGTGACCGAGGTCGTCGCCGGACTCGACATCGGCGACGCCACCGTCCGCACCGCCATCCTGGAGCGCATCGCCGAGGTCCTCGGCGGCGTCAACCGTGCCCGCGCCACCCTCGACGGCCGCCGCCGAGCACTCCTCGACCGCGAGGGCCGCGCCGAGTTCGCCGCCGAGTTCACCCTGCTCGGCCAGGCGGTCACCGGCGCCCTCGCGGCCGCCGACAGCCCGGACGCGTGCGACGCTCAACTCGGGCGCATACTTGTTCAGTTGGAGAACCTGGAGTCCCGGTTCGCGGAGTTCGACGACTTCCTCGGCGAGCTCGCGGACAAGCGCGACGAGATCCACGAGGCGTTCTCCGCCCGCAAGCAGACCCTCGTCGACGCCCGCGTCCGCCGCGCCGAGCGCCTCGCCGAATCGGCGACCCGGGTCCTGCAGACGGTCGCCCGACGTGCCGCCACGCTCGCCGACACGGACGCCGTCGCCACGTACTTCACCTCCGATCCGTTGCCCGCCAAGGTCCGCCGCATCGCCGACGACCTGCGCGAACTCGGCGACCAGGTAAGGGCGGAGGAACTGGACGGCCGCCTCAAGTCCGCCCGCCAGGAGGCCCTGCGCGCGCTGCGCGACCGCACCGACCTGTACACCGACGACGGCCGCACCATCCGCCTCGGCACCCACCGGTTCGCCGTCAACACCCAGCCCCTGGACCTCGCCCTGGTCCCGCACGGCGACACCCTCGCCTTCGCACTCACCGGCACCGACTACCGCTCCCCGGTCACGGACCCCGACTTCGCCGACACCCGTCCCTATTGGCACCGCCCGCTGCCCTCGGAGTCGCCCGAGGTCTACCGTGCCGAACACCTCGCCGCCCGCCTGCTGGACGAACACGGCCCGGCGGCCCTGGCCGAGGCCGACCTGGCCGCGCTCGTGAGGCAGGCCGCGGAGACGGCGTACGACGAGGGCTACGAGCGCGGCGTCCACGACCACGACGCGGCCGCCATCCTCGGCGCACTCCTGCGCCTGTACGACACGGCGGGCCTGCTGCGCCACGAGCCCGCCGTCCGCGCCACCGCCCAGGTGTTCTGGGCACACGGAACGACAGCCGAGGAGCGCGAGAACTGGACCCGGCGTGCGCTGTCCATGGCCCGGGCGAGGGACACCTTCGGCCTGGCGCCCGCAATCCTCGACCTGCAACGGGAGCTGGGGGAGGCGATCGGCGGACAAGGTGCCGCCGAGTACCTCTTCGAGGAGCTCACCACCGGCCCCGACGGCTTCGTCATCGCCGCCGGCACCCGCACGCTGCTCGACAAGTTCCGCCGTACGGTGGGAACTTCGGCGTACGACGACGACCTCGCCGCTCTCTGCGACCTGGCTGCCCGCAAGCAACTCGTCGAGGTGTGGCTGACGTCGTACACCTCCGCCACCGGCACCGACATCACCCCCGGCGACCTGGCCGAGGCGGTGGCGGCCGAGCTCTGCCCGGACCTGGTCCGCCACGAGTCCGACGCGCCGCTGACCGAGAGGGTCGAGGGGCTGCTCGGCAGCCATCCGCGCCTCAGCGGCCGTACGCTCACGATCCGCGTCGACGAACTCCTGGCCCGCACAAGGGCGTTCCGCGCCCACGAAGTCCCGGCTCACCGTGCCTATCAGCGTCGCCGTACGGCGTTGACGGCCGCCGAGCGCACACGCGTCCGCCTGGACGAGTACCGGCCGCGCGTGATGTCGGCGTTCGTCCGCAGCAGGCTCATCGACGAGGTGTATCTCCCCCTGGTCGGCGACAGCCTCGCCAAGCAGCTCGGCACCACGGGCGAGACGAAACGCACCGACACCGGCGGCCTGCTCCTGCTCATCTCCCCGCCCGGTTACGGCAAGACGACCCTCATGGAGTACGTCGCCGACCGCCTCGGCCTGATCCTGGTGAAGGTCAACGGCCCCGCACTCGGCCACGCCGCCACCTCACTCGACCCGGCCGAGGCCCCGAACGCGACCGCCCGTCAGGAGATCGAGAGGATCAACTTCGCGCTGGAGGCGGGCAACAACACCCTCCTGTACCTGGACGACATCCAGCACACCTCGCCCGAACTGCTGCAGAGGTTCATCCCGCTGTGTGACGCCACCCGCCGCATGGAGGGCGTACGGGACGGTGAACCACGAACGTACGACCTGCGCGGCAAGAGGTTCGCGGTCTGCATGGCGGGCAACCCGTACACCGAGTCCGGCAGCCCCTTCCGCGTGCCCGACATGCTCGCCAACCGCGCCGACGTGTGGAACCTCGGCGACGTCCTGACCGGGAAGGAACACGCCTTCGCGCTCAGCTTCGTCGAGAACGCCCTCACCGCCAACCCGGTCCTCGCCCCGCTCGCCGGTCGCGACCGCACCGACCTGGAGCTGCTGCTCCGCCTGGCCGAGGACGGCTCGACGGCCCGCGCCGACCGGCCGGCCCACCCGTACGCGCCCGCCGAGCTGGAGCGCATCCTGGCCGTACTGCGCCACCTGCTGGCGGCACGCGAAACAGTCCTGGCGGTGAACGCCGCCTACATCGCCTCGGCCGCCCAGTCCGACGCCACCCGCTGCGAGCCGCCCTTCCGACTCCAGGGCTCCTACCGCAACATGAACAAGATCGCTCAGCGCATCCAGCCGGTCATGAACGACACCGAACTGACCGCGCTGATCGACGACCACTACACGGCCGAGGCCCAGACCCTCACCACCGGCGCCGAGTCCAACCTGCTGAAACTGGCCGAGCTGCGCGGCACGCTGACCGACGAACAGGCAGCCCGCTGGGCCGAGTTGAAGGCAGCGTACGTGCGCACCCAGACGCTGGGCGGACCGGACGACGATCCCCTCGTCCGCGCCGTGGCCACCCTCGGGTTGCTCGCCGACCGGATCGGCGCCGTGGAGACGGCGATCAACCGCGCGGCCGGCCCCGCCACCTGATCGCCAACCCCGATCGCGGTGTACGAACAGGCCGTCGGCGCCGGCGACGGCGTAGGTGGTGAGGGTGTGGACGTCGTCCTGGCCCAGGTCGGGAACAGGGTCTTGAACGCCATCACGGTGACCAGCTCCAGCGGTGTGCCGGTCTCCTCGCCGGGCAGGTCGACGGCCGTCAGCCAGGTCGAGTCTGTGTTCGATGACCGCGGCGACGAGGATGCGCTGGCGCGACTCCACCCCGTTCGCACGCTGCCCAAACCCCGCGGCCCCCGGCCGGGTTCGCCCCGGCATCACACCTGATGACCGGCGCAGCCCAGTGAGGACACCATGACCATCCAGACCGAACTTCCAACCCGCACACGACCAGGTACCCCGGCTGCGGGACGCCGTGCGTGGCCTGGGGGCAGAGGACAGGATGCTGTGCGTCTCCTCCGGGTCAGGCGAGCGTGAAGTAGCGCAGCCACACGTACAGCGCCGACAGCGCCACCGTGACGACCGTGACGACCAGGCCGTACTTGGTGAACTGCCAGAAGGAGATGGGCTGCCGGTTGCGCTCGGCGATACCGAGTACGACGACGTTGGCGCTCGCGCCGATTGCCGTCGCGTTGCCGCCGAGGTCCGCGCCGATGGCCAGGGCCCACCACATGACGTGGTGGGCCGAGCCGCCCATCGACTGCACGAGGTCGGCGGTGATCGGGGCCATGGTGGCGACGTAGGGGATGTTGTCCACGATGCCGGACAGCACGGCCGAGGCGCTGAGCAGCAGCATGGAGCCGCCTAGTTCGTTGTCGCCGATGGCGTCGGCGAGGGACTCGGAGATCTCGCCGATCACGCCGGTTTCGATCAAGCCGCCGATCATGATGAACAGCCCGGCGAAGAAGGCGAGGGTGGGCCACTCGACCTCACGGAGGACCTCGCCGGTCTCCACGGTGGAGAGCGCGATGAGCAGGCCGGCGCCGAGCAGGGCGACGACGCTGGGTGCGTAGTGCAGGACTGGGTGGAGCACGAAGCCGACGACGACGAGAGTGAGCACCACGAGCCCCTGGACGAGCAGCTTGGGATCCTTGATGGCCTCCTTCTCCTCCAGCGCCATGACTTCTTCGGCGCGTGTCTCGTCGTAGACGAACGCCTTGTGGAACAGGAAGCGGCACAGGGCGACGAGCACCACGACCAGGAACACGGACAGTGGGGCCAGGTGGACCAGGAAGTCGTTGAAGGTCAGGCCCGCCCGGCTGGCGATGATGATGTTCGGCGGGTCGCCGACCAGGGTGGCCATACCGCCGATGTTCGACGCGAACACCTCGGCGATCAGGAACGGGGCGGCGGGCAGCCTGAGGCGCTCGCAGACCAGCAGGGTGACCGGGGCGATCAGCAGGACCGTGGTGACGTTGTCGAGCAGCGCGGAGGCCGCGGCGGTGATCACGACGAGCATGACCATGACCCGGAAGGGCTTGGCACGTGCCCGTTTGACGGACCAGATGGCCAGATATTCGAACATGCCGGTTTTCTTGAGCACGCCGACGATCATCATCATGCCCATGAGCAGGAAGATGACGTTCCAGTCGACGCCGCTGTGCTCGGAGTAGAAGGCCGACTCGTCATCGGTCGCCCCGATCGCCAGCATCAGCGCGGCGCCGCCCAGGGCTGCGCCCACGCGGTGGATCTTCTCGCTGATGATCAGGCTGTACGTGGCGAGGAAGACGATGATCGCCGCCCAGCTCTGCCAGTCGTTCACGATCCTCCGATGAGTCGTTCCAGCAGGCGGGCGGCGATCACCGCGCCCGCTCCAGCGCGTAGTCGGGTACGCGGTACGAGCCGTACGGCTGCCCGACGCGGTCGGCGGCCGGCGGCGCGGGCAGCTTCTGCTCGGTCGGCAGCCGGGCTGCGTCGGTGGTGTCTTCGTCGGTGCACACGGACGGGTACGGCTCGGCGAGTTCAGGTGCCGACATGGTCGGTCTCCTTGACAGCGCGGGGTGCCGGGATTCTGCCGGGCGGGCCGGCGAGGTCCTCGACGTGGAAGAGGCGGGCGATCGGCACGTCGGTGGAGCTGTGCGCCACGATCGAGAAGGCGATGCACACGGCGATCAGCGTGAATGCCCCCTCGCCCTGCGGGATCCCGGCCTGCAGCACCAGAAGTCCGTACACCACGGAGGCGAAGCCCTTCGGTCCGAACCAGGCCGCCACCAGCTTCTCCTGCCGGGTGAAGCTGGTGCCGAGCAGGGAGAGCAGCAGCGAGGCCGGGCGGATCAGCACGATCGCGAGGACGACCGCCACGTAGCCGCCGAAGGACAGGTCACCGAAAAGCTGCGGCGTCAGCAGCGCGCCGAACACCAGCAGGGCTGCGAACTTGGCCAGCTCCGCCAGCGCCTCCCCGAGCGGCTCGAACGCCTCCTGCGCCTGCGGCGAGCGGGCCGTCAGGACCGCGCCTGCGGAGAACGCGGCGAGGTAGGGGTTGGCGTGTGTGAGGTGGCAAGTGGCGTACAGGATCACGCCGACGCCCAGCGGCAGCAGCGGCTGCAGTTTGGGCTCGGCGCCCAGGTGCCGGAACCGTACGAGCTCGATCACCACGAACGGGAGCATGACGCCGAACACGAGGCCGAGAACCAGTTCCAGTGCGATCTTCCCGAGGTCGGCCTCGGCGTGCCCGGACGTCGGTCCGGCGGCGGTGATCAGGATGAGGACGACGGGCAGGGCGAGCCCGTCGTTGATGCCGCTCTCCACGTTCAGCAACTGCCGTAGCTTCGCCGGGACTTCCTTGCGTCCGACGATGGCCGAGGCGAACACCGGGTCAGTGGGCGCGAGCACGGCACCGACGAGGAGGGACGTCGTCCAGTCCAGCCCCACCAGGTAGTGCGTGATCAACGCCATGCCGAGGAACGCCAGCGGCATGCCGAGCCCGAGCGCGCGGGCCGGGGTGCGCCAGTTCGCGCGCAGCTTCGGGAAGGAGACGTGCATGCCGTCGGTGAACAGCACCGCGAACAGCGCCAGGTCGGCGGTGACGGACACGATCTCGCTGTCCGGTGTGATGTGGATCAGATCGAGGAAGCCGTCACTGACGAGTACGCCGCCGACCAGGAAGAGGAGGGACGTAGACAATACGGTCCGGGCGGCCAGACCTGACAGCAGCACCGCGACGAGCAGTGCCACCCCGAAGACCATGACGAGCACCATGACCTGAGCCCCGATCTGCGAAGAGAGTTGTCCTCAAACCGCCGACCAGGCTTCCCGGCACACCGCGAGGAACCCTACACGTTCTTTACGCGGCGTTGGCAGGTCCTTGGCGCGCACATTGACGGGCAGAACCTTGCCGGTTTCCGGCAGGAACACTTCTCGCCCGGGTCGGCCTCCAGGGCCTCCGGTCCTGCATCGATCAACCGTGCCGGGTGCCGACCCGGCCGCGCGCGGGCCGGCGGGGCCGGGGGCAAGGCCGACGTGCCCTGTTCCGCGGCTCGCTCGTGACGACCGAAAACCTGTGTGTCGTTCGGTCACCGGTCGCGTCGAGGCAGGCCGCCCGCCCCGTCGTCGTCCGAGACCGTTTCGCGTACGAGTGGTGGCCAGGGGTTCGGTGGAGCGGGCAGTGAGGGGGCCACGATGACGAGGATCAGGACGTAGGCGGTGGCCAGTGGCCCGAGGGGAGGGCTCGATGCCGGCCGTGACGGCGGGCCCCGCGATGACGACGGGCCTGGCGATGACGACGGGCCTGGCGATGACGACGGAGAATTCCCTGCGGGCGACCAGGGGGCCTCCGGCGTGCCGGCGGCCTTTGGGGCCGATCCCGGCGCGGTGCGCGGCCCAGTAGCCGGTGGTGATCTTCGTGGCGGTGTGACGGCGGCCAGGGCGAGGGCGGGCCGCAGGACGGGCAGGATGCCGGCGGGGTCGGTGTGCGGGCCGTGGAAGACGAAGAACACGCGCGGCGAACAGGTCCCGCAGCGCTGCACGGAGGCTGTGGGCGCCGTCGGCGGCCTCGCCGGACAGGGCGACGCCGACCAGGAACGCGCCGGCGGCGGACACCTGCAGCTGCTGGGCGGGTCCGGCGATCACCAGGGGCAGGCCGAGGACGATGAGCAGCAGCTTCTCGGGGTCGTCGCTGGAGACGAAGGAGGCAGGGCGCCACGCTTCGCCTCCAGCGATCACCGGCCTGACCGAACCCGGCGCCCCGCGTTCGAGGTCCGCTTGCTGACGCGGGGCGTTGGCCTTGTCGTTGTAGACCTTGGTCAGCCGCTCGATCGCAGACTGCCGCGCCGAGTACCCCGTCAGGTGGGGGCATCGGTTCCGCCGAGAACAAGCGCAGTGCGCACGCCGACGGGTGTGTCCGGGTTGCCGGCCCGCTTGTTCTCGGCCTCCGGAGCCGGTGGTCAGCGCCTCCGACGCGTTCGGCGATCAACCACTGGAGCTGTTCACGAACGACGACGCTCGGGGTACGTCAGCGCCCATCGACCGGGGCACGCCAGACCAACGTGGTACCGCCGCCGGGCGGGCAGGTCAGTTCGAATGATCCGCCCAGCTGCTCGGCTCGCTCGGCCAGGTTGCGCAGACCGCTGCGCCGCCCCTCGGCCGGGACGCCGACGCCGTCGTCCGCGACGGTGAGGATCACCTCGACGCCGTCCGTCTTCAAGGCCACGTCCGCCCGGGTCGCGCGGGCGTGCCGGCCGACGTTGGTGAGCGCCTCGGACAGCACGGCCACCACGTGATCGGCTATCTCCGGGGGCACGTTGGTGTCCAGCAGGCCTTCCATCCGCAGGCCGGCGGCGAAGCCCAGCAGGGGAGCTGCCTCCCCGGCGGTCCGGGTCGCCCGGGACCGCAGGGTCTCCCTGCCACTGGTCTCACGCGCGCGCAGCCCGAAGATCGTCGACCGGATGATCTTGATGGTCTCGTCCAGGTCGTCGACCGCGCGCAGAACCCGCTCCGACGCGTCGGGATGGTCGATGAGGCGGCCCGCGCTCTGCAGCGTCATGCCGGTCGCGAAGAGCCGCTGGATGGCCAGATCGTGCAGGTCCCGGGCGATCCGGTCGCGGTCGGCGAGCAGGGCGATCTGTTCGGCGTCGGCGCGCCGCTCGGCGAGCTCCATGGCGACCGCCGCCTGCCCGGCGAAGCCGACCAGCGGCTTCGTCTCGGCCTCGGAGAAGACGGTGCGGTCGGCGGAGCGAACCAGCAGCAGCACACCGCGGACACCGTCACCCGTCCCGATCGGGACCGCCACCGCGGGCCCGAGCCCCGCGAACCGCGGCGGCCCCGCCGTAATCCGCTCGTCGGACGTGACATCCACGCTCGTCACGGGTTCGGCGGCGGAGAACGCCGCGCCGATCAGGCTGCCCTCGACCGGCAGTACCAGGCCGTTGTGCTCCTGAGCCTGATCGCCGATGGCCAGCTCCACGGCCAAGGCGTCGTTGTTCGCCATCGGCACGGCCATCACCGCGAGTTCGGCACCGGCGATCTCCCGGGCCCGCTCGGCGATCACCGCCAGGACCTCGGTGCGCGGCCTGCCGGACATCAGGGTGTGGGTGATCTCACCGCTCGCGCGCAGCCAGCGCTCACGCTGTGTGGATTCCTCGTACAGCCGGGCGTTGTCGATGGCCACACCGGCCGCCACGGCAAGCGTGGACAGGACCGACTCGTCCTCGTCGTCGAACTGGGCGCCGCCGCGCTTCTCGGTGAGATACAGGTTGCCGAACACGTGGTCGCGGACCCGGATCGGTACTCCGAGGAAGGTGTTCATCGGCGGGTGGTGGGGCGGAAAACCGTGCGAGGCGGCGTGGTCGGAGAGCTTCTCCAGCCGCAGCGGCTGCGGATGCCGGATCAATTCGCCCAGGATGCCGTGCCCGGCCGGGAAGGGGCCGATCTCGGCGATCTGCTCCTCGGTGACACCGACCGTCAGGAACTCCGACAGCAGCTTCCCGTCCGGTCTGATGACGCCGAGTGCCGCGTACTGGGCGTCGACCAGGACCGCCGCGGCCTCCACGATGCTGCGCAGCACGTGCTCCAGGTCCAGTTCACGGCCCACCGCCAGCACGGCTTCCAGCAGGCTGTGCACCCGGTCGCGGGTACCGCGGGCCGCGTCGAGCCTGGCCTGCAGCTCCTCCAGCAGCTCGTCCAGCCTCAGTTGCGGCAATCGAACGCGCTCGTGCCCGGAGCTCTCCACCGCTGATTCCTCCACACTGGCCTCGCCCTGCCGACGGCAGGACACGGATCGTCTATCGACGTCACGCTATCGGGCCGGGGAGACGCGGTGGAACGGGGTCAGGAAGCCGTGCGTCCGCCTAACGCTCCGGGAACCGGGCGACGACGTACTCGGTGAGGTCGAGCAGCCGGTTGGTGTACCCCCACTCGTTGTCGTACCAGCCGAAGACCTTCACCAGGTTTCCGTGGGCCTGCGTGAGCGGGGCGTCGAAGACGCAGGAGGCGGGATCGCCGACGACGTCGCGCGAGACGATCGGGGCGTCGGACACCCGCAGGACACCCTTCAGGGGCCCGTCGGCGGCCTCCCGGAAGGCGGAGTTGATCTCGTCGGCGGTCACCTCCCGGTCGAGTACGACGGTCAGGTCGGTGAGGGAGCCGTCCTCGACGGGTACACGCACGGCGAGGCCGTCGAGGGTGCCGGCCAGCTCCGGCAGCACCTCGCCCACGGCGCGGGCCGCTCCGGTGCTGGTCGGGATGATGTTCACGGCGGCGGTGCGGCCGCGGCGCGGGTCCTTGTGCGGGCCGTCCAGGACGACCTGGTCGTTGGTGTAGCCGTGAATGGTCGTCATCAGGCCCTTGTCGATGCCGAAGGCGTCGTCGAGGACCTTGACCATCGGCGCCACACAGTTGGTGGTGCACGAGGCGTTCGAGACGACGTGGTCGTTGTCCGGGTCGTACGTGCCCTCGTTGACGCCCATGACGACCGTGGCGTCGACGCCCTTGCCCGGCACGGACAGCAGCACCTTGCGGGCCCCGCCCTTCAGGTGCAGTCCGGCGTCCTCGCGGCTGCGGAAGCGTCCGGTGGACTCGATCACGACGTCCACGCCCAGGCCGGCCCAGTCCAGGGCGGCGGGGTCGCGCTCGGCGGTCACGGCGATGCGGTGGCCGTCGACGGTGATCGAGGTGTCGTCGTGCCCGACCGTGCGGCGCAGCCTGCCGTAGGTCGAGTCGTACTCCAGCAGATGGGCGAGTGCCGCCGGGGAGGTGAGGTCGTTGACCGCCACCACCTCGACCGACGTGCCGGCCGCTGATTCCGCGCGCTCCAGCACACAGCGCAGGTAGTTGCGCCCGATGCGTCCGAAGCCGTTGATCCCCACGCGCACGGTCATGTCGCTCGTCCTCCAGGTCGGTGTCGTCCGGTTGCGCTGTCAGCCTGCTGCCGGGGGAGCGGGGCGGCCATGGGCCGTACGGGGGCGAGCGGGGGGACGTTCGGCCCGGTGCCGAGGACCGGGCGGGCCGTCGGGGCCGAGAGGGCCGCGATCCGGGGCCGGTCGGCGGGCACAGGGGCCCTGCGGCCCCTGTGCCCGCCGACCCGCGCGTCGAGACGATGCATGAAGAGGGGGAGCCGGTGACTGCGCGCGGGGAGAGATGAGGCACCCCGGCGACCCACCGTTCCCCCGGGGGCCTGGACGCATGCGGCGACGGCCCTCGTATCGGACGCGAGTGGATACGGAGGTACCCCGCATGCTTTCCCCCATCGTCGTCGGCTTCGACGGCTCTCCCGAGAGCCGGGCGGCCGCAGAGTGGGCCGCGCGTGAGGCACAGCGGCGCGCGCTGCCGTTGCACCTGGTCACCGCCTGGATCTGGCGGCCGGTCGACGTGCCGTCGGCTCAGGAGTCGGAAGCCCAGAAGCAGTGGGCGCAGCAGATGCTGAACGAGGCCAGGGAAGAACTCGTGGCCCGGTATCCGCAGCTGCCGATCACCGTGGAGCAGGTGGCCGCCCTGGCGACCCGGGCATTGCTGGAGCGGGCCGAAGGCGCCGGCATGCTGGTGCTGGGCTCGCGTGGGCACGGTGCCGTCACCGGTTTCCTCCTCGGATCCATCGGCCAGCACGTCCTTGCCCGCGCGAACGTTCCCGTGGTGCTGGTACGGGCCGACAAGACCCTGGCCACGGAGGCCGTCGAGCACACCGAAGCCGCGGCGCAGGAGGACGGCGACGTCGTCGTCGCGCTCCAGGACCGGGACGAGCCAGCAGAGGAGCTGCTCCGGTTCGCCTTCACCGCCGCTGCCGCCCGCGGTGCCACCCTGCGAGCCGTACACGCCTGGAGCCGGCCCCCGGTCTTCGCGTACAACCCCGCAGCCGTGCGGATGGGCGACGAGGACGGCGGCATGGAGGCCCGGGTCGACCGGGAACTCTCGGCAGCCCTCGAGCCCTGGCAGACGAGGTATCCCCAGGTCAAGGTGGTTCGGACGGTCGACCTCGCGTCCGCCGCGGAGGTCGTGCTTCAGGCAGCCCGGCATGCCGCTCTCGTGGTCGTCGGCCGCAGGACGCACCGGCCGGCCCTCGGCATGCGCATCGGACCCGTCACCCACGGCGTGATCCACCACGCCGCCGCGCCCGTCGCCGTCGTGCCGCATGACTGAGGGCCGACCGGCCCACCCGCGGGGGACGTCCGGAACCTGCGCGCATCGGCGCCACCTGACGGAACCTGGTCCCGAAGCGCCGGAATCCCGTGACTCCGGCGCACCGCGACACCGGACCCGCACCACCGCGCGACGCACCACCAGCCGCTGAGGAGAGCCCCGCCATGAAAGCAGCAGTCGTCCGCGCCTTCGGTGAGCCCCTGGTCATCGAGGAGCGCCCCGACCCCGTCCCCGGCCCGGGGCAGGTCCTGGTCCGGGTCGAGGCCTCCGGCCTGTGCCACACCGACATCCACGCGGCGCACGGCGACTGGCCGGTCAAGCCGACCCTGCCGCTGATCCCCGGCCACGAGGGCGTCGGCATCGTCGAGGAACTCGGCGCGGGCGTCACCCGACTGGCGGTCGGCCGGCGGGTGGCCGTGCCCTGGCTCGGCTGGGCGTGCGGGCACTGCGAGCACTGCCTGTCCGGCTGGGAGACGCTGTGCGAGCAGCAGGTCAACACCGGGTACGGCTGTGACGGCGGGTACGCCGAGAAGATGCTCGCCTCGGCCCCGCTGACCTGCGCAGGCGTCACCACCTACAAGGCGCTCAAGGTCGCCGGTGCCGCGCCCACCCAGCTGGTGGCGATCTCCGGCATCGGCGGTCTCGGTCACCTGGCCGTGCAGTACGCGAAGATCGCGGGCGCCACCGTCGCGGCCATCGACGTCACCGACGAGAAACTGGAGCTCGCCCGGCGGCTCGGCGCGGACATCCTCATCGACGCCCGCAAGGAGGACCCGGCCGAGGTGCTCAAGCAGCATGGCGGCGCACACTCCGCCGTCGCGCTCGCGGTGAACGAGCAGGCCTTCGCCGCCGTCTACCGCGGTCTGCGGCGCGGCGGCAAGCTGATCATGGTTGCGCTGCCCGCGGGCGGCACCATCCAGGTCCCGATCTTCGACACGGTGCTGAACGGCACCTCCGTCATCGGCTCCATCGTCGGCACCCGCCAGGACCTCGACGAGGTGTTCCGGCTGCACGCCGCGGGCCGCACCGAGGTCATCCGCCAGACCCGTTCCCTGGACACCGTCAACGAGTCCATCGCGGACGTGCTGCGCGGGGACGTCGAGGCACGCGTCGTCTTCGAGATGTGAACCGCCCCCACCGAAGAGGAAGAGGAACCAGACCATGCCCCGTTACGTGTACGACTTCACGGAAGGCGGCCGGGACATGGCCGGCGTCCTCGGCGGCAAGGGTGCCAACCTCGCCGAGATGACCCGGATGGGCCTGCCCGTCCCGCCCGGATTCACCGTCACCACGGAGGCCTGCCGGGCCTTCCTGGCCTCCGGCACCGAGCCGGAGGGCCTTCAGCAGGAGATCGCCGGGCGCCTGGCGGCCCTGGAACGGACCGCCGGGCGCCGGCTCGGACAGCCCGACGACCCGCTGCTGCTCTCCGTGCGCTCCGGGGCGAGGTTCTCCATGCCCGGCATGATGGACACGATCCTGGACATCGGCCTGACCGACGAGTCCGTACTCGGCCTGGCCAAGGTCTCGGGACAGGACCGCTTCGCCTGGGACTCGTACCGCCGTCTCCTCCAGATGTTCGGCAGTACGGTGATGGGCGTCGACGGAGCGCTCTTCGAGAACGCCCTCGCCGCCCTCAAGACGGCGCGCAACGCCCCGGACGACCTGCACCTCGACGCGGCCGATCTGGCCGGACTGGTCGAGACGTACCAGCAGTTGATCCGCCGGGAGACCGGCGAGGACTTCCCGCAGGACCCGGCCGAGCAGCTGCGCCGGGCCGTCCACGCCGTCTTCGCGTCCTGGAACGGCGAACGCGCCCGCGTCTACCGCAGGCGCGAGCACATCCCCGACGACCTGGGCACCGCCGTCAACATCCAGATGATGGTCTTCGGCAACCGGGGCTCCGACTCCGGCAGCGGCGTCGCCTTCACCCGCGACCCGGCCACCGGCCGCCCCGGCGTCTACGGCGACTATCTGACCAACGCCCAGGGCGAGGACGTCGTCGCCGGCATCCGCAACACCGTCGCGCTGGACGAACTGGAACGGCTCGACCCGGAGTCGTACCGGCAGTTGCGCGGGCACATGCAGACGCTGGAGCACCACTACCGCGACCTGTGCGACATCGAGTTCACCGTCGAACGCGGCAGGCTGTGGATGCTCCAGACCCGCGTCGGCAAGCGGACCGCCGAGGCCGCGTTCGCCATCGCCGCCGAACTGGTCGAGGAGAACCTGATCACCCCGGACGAGGCGCTGGCTCGGGTGAGCGGTGAAGGGCTCGCCCGGCTGATGTTCCCGCGCTTCGACACCACCGGTCTGGGTGCCCCGCTCGCGCACGGCATCCCGGCCTCGCCCGGCGCCGCTGTCGGCGTCGCGGTGTTCGACTCGGCCGAGGCCGTGCGGCGCGCCGCCGCCGGGGAGAAGGTCGTCCTGGTCCGGCAGGAGACCAACCCCGACGACCTGCCCGGCATGGTGGCCGCACAGGCCGTCCTGACCAGCCGGGGAGGCAAGACCAGCCACGCGGCCGTGGTCGCCCGCGGCATGGGCAAGGTCTGTGTCTGCGGAGCGGAGGAGATCACCGTCGATACCGTCGCGCGGCGGTTCACGGCCGACGGTGTCACCGTCGAGGAGGGCACGGTCATCTCCGTGGACGGCTCCGAGGGCGCCGTCCGGCTCGGCTCGGTGCCGCTCGCCGACTCGGAGGTCATGCGGTACTTCGAGACCGGCGAGGAGTCGGCCGGGCTGGTCGGCGTCGTCGCCCGCACCATGCAACAGGCCGATGCGGTAAGGAAGTTGGGGGTCCGGGCCAACGCCGACACGCCTGAGGACGCCGCCCGTGCCCGCCGTTTCGGCGCCGAGGGCATCGGGCTGTGCCGTACCGAGCACATGTTCCTGGGTGAGCGTCGCAAGCTGGTCGAGGCGATGATCCTGGCCCGCACGGACGCCGAACGCGACCGCGCCCTGGAGGGCCTGCTGCCGCTCCAGCGCCAGGACTTCGTCGGAATCCTCGCCGCGATGGACGGCCTTCCGGTGACGATCCGTCTCCTCGACCCGCCGCTGCACGAGTTCCTGCCCGACCGCACCGAACTGGCCGTCCGCGTCGCCGCCACCCAGGCGCACGGCGACGCTCCGGACGCGCACGACGGGGAGCTGCTGGAGGCCGTGAACCGGATGCACGAGGAGAACCCGATGCTCGGCCTGCGCGGGGTGCGGCTCGGCCTCGTGGTGCCCGGCCTGGTCGCCATGCAGGTACGAGCCGTCGCCGAGGCGGTCGCCGAGCGCAGGCGGGCGGGCGGCGACCCGAAGGCGGAGATCATGGTGCCGCTGGTCGACACGGTCGAGGAAATCCACATCGTGCGCGCGGAGGTGGAGCGGGTCCTGGCCGAGGTCTCCGAAGCGACCGGCATCACCGTCGACTGCCCGGTCGGCACGATGATCGAGCTGCCCAGGGCCGCGCTGACGGCCGGCCGGATCGCCGAGGAGGCCGCCTTCTTCTCCTTCGGCACCAACGACCTCACTCAGACCACCTGGGGTTTCTCCCGCGACGACGTCGAGGCGGCGTTCTTCTCCGCCTATCTGGAACAGGGCATCTTCAAGGTCTCCCCGTTCGAGACGATCGACCGCGAAGGCGTCGGCCGGCTCGTGGAGATCGCCGTCACCGAGGGCCGCGCCGCCCGGCCCGACCTGAAGATCGGGGTGTGCGGCGAGCACGGCGGCGACCCGGACTCGGTGCACTTCTTCCACGGCGTGGGACTGGACTACGTCTCCTGCTCCCCGTTCCGCGTGCCGATCGCCCGCCTGGAGGCCGGCCGGGCCGCGCTCCCGGACACGGAGGGCAGCGACAGCAGGTGACGACGGGGCCGACCGGCCCTGGATCCCGGGGGCCGGTCGGTCCCCGGGAGGACCCCTCGGCACCTGGGGCGCGAGTGCCCCGCCGAGAGACCGTGGTCATGGGAGCGGTACCGATCCCTCGCGGTGCCGCCCCTGCACGAGCTCTCTTCACGAGGACCGGAGTTCCAAGCCGGCGGCGGAGTTCCCGGCCCGGCACCGCGACGATGGAGGCGTATTTCCATGGCCCGTCTTTCCACGGCCCGTCAGGACGACCGCAACCGGACCGCCACCGCGCCGGACTCCCGGAGCGGCCCCTCCGAGACCGCGATCGCGGTCGACCGGCTGGTCGCCAACGGACTGAAGGCCCTGGCCGACTACGAGCCGCTGACCCAGGAACAGGTCGACCACATCGTGAAGAAGGCCTCGGTCGCCGCCCTGGACCAGCACACCGCGCTGGCGCTGCTCGCGGTCGAGGAGACCGGCCGCGGGATCTTCGAGGACAAGGCCGCCAAGAACATGTTCGCGTGCGAGCACGTCACGCACAGCATGGGCCGGATGAAGACCGTCGGTGTCATAGCCCGCGACGACATCGACGACATGGTCGAGATCGCCGAGCCGGTCGGTGTGGTGTGCGCGGTCACCCCGGTCACCAACCCGACCTCCACCACGATCTTCAAGGCGCTCATCGCGCTCAAGACCCGCAATCCGGTCGTCTTCGCCTTCCACCCCGCCGCGCAGCGCTGCAGCGCCGAGGCCGCCCGGATCGTGCGGGACGCGGCTGTCGCCGCGGGCGCCCCCGAGCACTGCGTGCAGTGGATCGAGGAGCCGTCCGTCGAGGCGACCCGCACGCTGATGCACCACCCGGGCGTCTCGCTGATCCTCGCCACCGGCGGCAACGCCATGGTCAAGGCCGCCTACTCGGCGGGCAAGCCGGCCCTCGGCGTCGGCGCCGGCAATGTCCCGGCGTACGTCCACCGGAGCGCGAAGCTGCGCCGGGCGGTCAACGACCTCGTCCTGTCCAAGTCGTTCGACAACGGCATGATCTGCGCCTCCGAGCAGGCCGTCATCCTCGACGACGAGATCTACGACGCCGCGCTCGCCGAATTCCGCACCCTGCACGCCCACCTGGCCACCGCGGAGGAGAAGCGCAAGCTGGAGGCGTACCTGTTCCCGGTGAACCCCGCCGACGCCTCGAAGGGCGGCTGTGAGCCCAAGGTCAACGCCGCGGCCGTCGGCCAGAGCCCGGAGTGGATCGCGCGCCAGGCCGGGTTCACCGTGCCCGCCGGCACCTCCCTCATCCTCGTCGAGGCCGAACGGGTCGGCCCGGACGAGCCGTTGACCCGCGAGAAGCTGTGCCCCGTGCTCACCGTGCTCCGCGCGGGTTCACAGGCCCAGGGCTTCGACCTGGCAGCCGACATGGTCGCCTTCCACGGCCAGGGCCACAGTTCCGTCATCCACACCGAGGAGCCGGCGGTGGCCGAGGCCTACGGCACGCGCATGAAGACCGTGCGGGTCATCGTCAACGCGCCCTCCTCGCAAGGCGCCATCGGCGGTATCTACAACAGCCTCCTGCCGTCGCTGACGCTGGGCTGCGGTTCGTGGGGGAGCACCTCGGTGTCCAACAACGTCTCCGCCACGCAGCTGCTGAACGTCAAGCGGCTGACGACCCGGCACAACAACCTGCAGTGGTTCAAGGTCCCGCCGAAGATCTACTTCGAGCCGGGCTCCATCCGCTATCTGGCCTCGATGCCCGACGTCCACCGCGTCACCGTCGTCACCGACGCCACCATGACCGGCCTCGGCTTCGTCGACCGCATCAGCCGCGTGCTCCAGCGCCGCAGCGAGCCGGTCACCCTCCAGGTCATCGACAACGTCGAACCGGAGCCGAGCATCGACTCCGTCCGGCGCGGCGCGCGCCTGATGCACGACTTCCGCCCGGACACGATCATCGCGCTGGGCGGTGGTTCGCCGATGGACGCGGCCAAGGTGATGTGGCTCCTGTACGAGCAGCAGGCCGCCGGACACGATCTCGACTTCGCCGACATGCGGCAGAAGTTCTCCGACATCCGCAAGCGCGCCTTCCGCTTCCCGGTGCTCGGCGAACGCGCCCGCCTGGTGTGCATCCCCACCACCTCGGGAACCGGCGCGGAGGTCACCCCGTTCGCCGTCATCTCCGACCCCGCCACCGGCAAGAAGTACCCCCTCGCCGACTACGCCCTCACCCCCAGCGTGGCCATCGTCGACCCGCTGCTCACCACCGAACTGCCGCGGGCACTGGCCGCCGACAGCGGCTTCGACGCCCTCACCCACGCCATCGAGGCGTACGTGTCCGTCTACGCCAACGACTTCACCGACGGACCCGCCCTGCACGCCATCCGGCTCATCTTCGACCACCTCAAGCCGGCCGTGAACGACCGTGCGAACAGCCCCGAGGCACGGGAGAAGATGCACAATGCCGGCACCATCGCGGGCATGGCCTTCGGCAACGCCTTCCTGGGCATCGTGCACGCCATGTCGCACACCCTCGGCGCCACCTTCCACATCGCGCACGGCCGTACGAACGCGGTCCTGCTGCCGCACGTCATCCGCTACAACGGCACCGTCCCCAGCAAGCTCACGGGCTGGCCGAAGTACGAGAACTACCGTGCCCCCGAACGCTTCCAGGACATCGCCCGCACCCTGGGCCTGCCGGCCGCCACCCCGGAGCAGGGCGTCGAGTCCCTGGCCGCCGCCGTGGAACGGCTGCGTGACGCCGTCGGCATCGAACCGACCTTCCAGGCCCTCGGCGTCGACGAGCAGAAGTTCCTCAACTCCCTGCCCCAGCAGGCCATGAACGCCTACGAGGACCAGTGCGCGCCCGCCAACCCGCGGATGCCGATGCTCGACGACATGCGGGAGCTGATGCGCATGGCCTACTACGGGTCGTGACTCGGTCGCCCACCGGTCAGCGCTCGGGGAGGACGAGCGAGCAGGACTCCCCGGGCGCCACCGTGACGCTGCGGTCGGCGAGCGCGATGTCGATCGGAAACTGCGCGGAGTCGGGGACCGTGACCTGCAACTGTCCCGCGCTCAAGCGCAGTCGGACGCCCCAGTGCCCCCGGTAGCGGATCGCGAAGCCGTACTCGGACAGCTCCGGCAGGGGTACGGGGCGGAGGCACAGCGCACCGCCACGGGTCTCCAGCCCGGTCAGCCCGCGCTGTACGAGGTCCAGCGTGCCCGCCATGGCACCCAGGTGGATGCCCTCGCCCGTGGTGCCGCCCTGCAGGTCGGCGATGTCACCGGCCAGCGCCTCGTGGACGTAGGCCCAGGCATCGGTGCGTCGGGCGCGGGCCAGGATCCAGCCGTGGACGAGGCTGCTGAGCGTGGAGCCGTGGCTGGTGCGGGCCAGGTAGTAGTCGACGGTGCGCTGCCATGTGGCGTCGTCGAGTCGGTGCCCCAACCGGTCGAAGAGCTGCCGGAGTTCGGACTGCGAGAACAGGTAGCCGAGCATCAGGACATCGGCCTGCTTGGACGCCTGGTAGCGGTTGACCGTGTCGCCCTCGGCCTCCAGGATCCGGTCGAGGCGGCGGATGTCCTCGTAACGGGCCCGGTACGCCGCCCAGTCGAGTTCGGCCAGTTCGCCGTATCCCTCGAACTGGCTGATGACGCCGCCGTGGAAGGGCACGTACAGCTTCCGTGAGACGTCCTCCCACGCTTCGAGCTCGCCGGAGTCGAGGGCAGCACGCTCGAAGAGGTCCCGGCGGCGTGGTTCGGGCAGGTCGCGCAGGACGTCAAGGGTGCGGGTGAGCACCCAGGCGGCCGTGACGTTGGTGTACGTGTTGTCGTCGAGGCCCGGCCGCGCGGCGCCCGGGTAGGCCTCGTGGTACTCGTCGGGGCCGACGACGCCACGGATCCGATAGCGGCCGAGCGTCTCGTCGTAGGCCGCGAGGCCGGCCCAGAACCGGGCGATCTGCGTCAGCATCTCGGCGCCCTTGGTGTGCAGGAACTCGGTGTCGCCGGTGGCCTCGCAGTACTGCCACACGTTGTACGCGATCGCCGACCCGACGTGGTGCTGGAGCCGGGAGTGGTCCGGCAGCCAGCGGCCGGAACGCGGGTTGAGGTGGAGCTGCTGGGTCTCCTCACGCCCGTCGCTGCCGCTCTGCCAGGGATACATCGCCCCGCTGTGCCCGGCGTCGCGGGCGGCGAGACAAGCCTGTTCCAGGCGCCGGTGACGGTACGTCAGCAGAGCGCGAGACACCTCGGGGAAGTGCAGGTTCAGATACGGCAGGACGAACAGCTCGTCCCAGAAGACGTGCCCGCGATAGGCCTCGCCGTGCAGGCCGCGGGCCGGAACGCCCACGTCGAGCTCGGCGGTGTGCGGGGAGAGGGTCTGCAGGACGTGGAAGAGGTGCAGCCGCAGCACCGGGCCCGCACTGTTCGGCACGTCCAACTCGGCGTTGCGCCACAGCTGTTGCCAGGCCGTGCGATGGGAGGCGAGCAGCGCGTCGGTGCCGGGGGCGCGGCGCACCCGGTCGACGGCGGCGTGCAGCGGGTCGCTGATCGCCGGGTCGCGGGAGGTGTGCAGGGCGATCGTCTTGTCGATGGTCACGGTCCGCCCCTCGTCGAGGGACAGCCGCAGCAGGTGTACGGCCCGCTCGCTCTCGTGTGCCGTCACGTCCTCGGCCGGGCCGTCGACCGTGGTACGCGCGGCGAGCCCGACCCTGATGTCGGACGTGCTGGTGCGGCAGCGCAGCCACACCGCGTTGCCGTCCGCCGAGGTGCCCGTCTGGACGTGCGTCAGGTGGCGGTCGGCCAGCGACCGGTAGCGTTCCACGCCGGAGTTGGTGACAGAACCGTCCAGCGCCGATTCGACCTCCAGCTCCCCGGACCAGCCCTCAGCCGTGAACTCGGTGCGCAGCAGCGCCAGATGGGGATCCGCCATGTGGACGAGGCGGAGCTGGCGCACGGCGAGGCGGCGGCCGTCCTCGTCCTCGTAGCGCAGGGTGCGATCGAGCGTGCCGGAGCGGAGGTCCAGGCTCTGGCGGTGGTCCAGGAGCTTGTGGGTCTCCGGGGTGAGCCAGCCTCCCGAAGGCGTACGGAAGCGCAACGGAAGCCAGTTGGGCAGGTTGACCATGTCCTCGTTCTCGACCTGCCGCCCCGCCACCTCGGAGGTGAGCCGGTTGTAGCAGCCCGCGGCGTACGTGCCCGGGTAGTGGACGGAGTCGGCGGCACACTCGGGCAGCGCGCCGCGCGTCACGAAGTAGCCGTTGCCGAGGGCGCACAGCGACTCGCGCAGGCGCTCCTGCCCCGGGTCGTACCCCTCGTACTCCCAGGCCCAGTCGGTCCGGCCGGTCCCGTCGCGCATGTGTCAGTCCTCCGATGCGAGCAGATCGGCGAGGTCGTCGACGACGATGTCCGCGCCGTGCTCGAGCAGCGCGGTGCGGGTCTGCGGAGTGCGGGCCCGGTCCACGCCGACGACCAGGCCGAAGCCGCCGCGCCGCCCGGCCTCGACCCCCGCGAGGGCGTCCTCGACGACGGCGGTGCGGTCGGGGGGCACACCGAGTCGGCGGGCGGCCTCCAGGAAGAGGGCCGGGTCGGGCTTGCCGGGCAGGTCCAGGCGGGCTGCTTCGGCGCCGTCCACCAGCGTGTCGAAGAGGTCCCGCACTCCCGCACGTGCGATGAGTTCGGGAGCGTGGCGGGAGGCGGATGCGGCGGCCAGCGGGATCCCCGCCGCGCGCAGGGCGCGCAACAGCCGGACCGTGCCGGGGTAGGCGTCGATGCCGTGCTCGCGCAGCTGCTCGGTGAACAGGCGCTCCTTGTCGGCGGCGACGCCTTGGACCTCGGCTTCGGTGGGGCGCAGGCCACGGGACTCCAGAAAGGCCCGCGCCCCGTCGAGGCGCGACTTGCCGTCGACGTACCGCAGATAGTCGTCCCGCGCGTCGAAGGGCCGCTGCCTGGCCGGCCCTCGGCTTTCCAGGAACGCGTCGAAGGCCGTCTTCCATGCGGCGGCGTGTACCCGGGCCGAGTCGGTGATGACGCCGTCGGTGTCCAGAACCACGGCCGTTGTGTCCCGCAGCATGACGGTGAACTCCTCTGCAAGCCGTGCTTCAGGCCGTCCAGGTCCAGTCGGCGACTTCGGGCAGGTCGGTGCCGTGCTCGCGGATCCAGGTGTGATGCCGCAGCCGGGTGTCCTCCATCAACTGCCGTACGGGCGCGGCCCGGACGGCGAGCCCGGGAACGCGGTCGATGACGTCCATCACCAGGCGGTAGCGGTCGAGGTCGTTGCGGACCACCATGTCGAACGGCGTGGTGGTGGTGCCGATCTCCTTGTAGCCGCGCACGTGCAGGTTCTTGTGGCCGGTGCGGCGGTAGGCGAGGCGGTGGATCAGCCACGGGTACCCGTGATAGGCGAAGATGACGGGCTTGTCGCGGGTGAACAGGGCGTCGTACTCCGCATCCGGCATGCCGTGCGGATGTTCCTCGGCGGGCAGCAGCCGGGCCAGGTCGACGACGTTGACCACCCGCACGGCCAGCTCCGGCAGATGGGCGCGCAGCAGTTGTGCGGCGGCCAGCACCTCCAGGGTGGGGACGTCGCCCGCGCCGGCCAGCACCACGTCGGGTTCCCTGGCGCCGTCCTCGGCGCCGGCCCAGTCCCAGATGCCGGCGCCGCGTGCGCAGTGGGCGCGGGCCTGGTCCAGGGTCAGCCAGTCGAAGCAGGGCTGCTTGCCGGCCACGATCACGTTGACGTAGTCCCGGCTGCGCAGGGCGTGGTCCGCCACCGACAGCAGGGTGTTGGCGTC
>NZ_LGDG01000253.1 GCF_001279775.1 Streptomyces sp. MMG1533
GGCGTCCGGCGGCAGGTAGACCCGGACGACCTCGGGGCTCTTGTTGAGGACGTGGTCGACGAAGCCGGGGTCCTGGTGGGAGAAGCCGTTGTGGTCCTGGCGCCACACGTGCGAGGTGAGCAGGTAGTTGAGCGAGGCGATGGGGGCGCGCCAGGGCAGGCGGCGGGTCACGCGCAGCCACTTGATGTGCTGGTTGACCATCGAGTCGACGATGTGGACGAAGGCCTCGTAGCAGGAGAACAGCCCGTGCCGTCCGGTCAGGAGGTAGCCCTCCAGCCAGCCCTGGCAGGTGTGTTCGGAGAGGATCTCCATCACCCGGCCGTGCCGGTCGAGGTGTTCGTCGACCGGGAGCGTCTGCGCCTGCCAGGCTTTTCCGCTGGCGTCGAAGACGGCCTGCAGCCGGTTGGAGGCGGTCTCGTCCGGACCGACCAGGCGGAAGTCGCGCCGCTCGCCGGTGGCCCGCATGACGGATTCGAGCAGGTCGCCGAGGACCCGGGTGGGCTCGTGCAGGGTCGCGCCGGGCTTGTCGACGGCGACCGCGTACCGCTCCAGCGGTGGCACGGGCAGCTCGCGCAGCAGCAGCCCGCCGTTGGCGTGCGGGGTGGCACCGAGGCGCCGGGCGCCCTCGGGGACACAGGCGAGGACCTGCTCCCGGGGACGGCCGTCCTCGTCGAAGAGCTCCTGCGGCTTGTACGAGCGCAGCCAGGCCTCCAGCTGCCGCAGATGCTCGGGGTTGTCGCGGACGGCGGACAGCGGGACCTGGTGGGCGCGCCACGTGCCCTCCACCGGCACTCCGTCGACCTCGGCGGGACCCGTCCAGCCCTTCGGGGTGCGCAGCACGATGACGGGCCAGTGCGGCCGTTCGGCCACGCCGTCCTCGCGAGCCGTGTGCTGGATCCGGGCGATCCGGTCCAGGGCGTCGTCCATCGCGGCGGCCATGTCCCGGTGCACCTGGTCCGGGTCGTCGCCGGTGACGTGGATCGGGGTGTGCCCGTACCCCCGCAGCAGTGCGTCGAGTTCGGACTCGGGGATCCGGGACAGCACCGTCGGGTTGGCGATCTTGTAGCCGTTGAGATGCAGGATGGGAAGGACGGCGCCGTCGTGTACGGGGTCGAGGAACTTGTTGGAGTGCCAGGACGCGGCCAGCGGCCCGGTCTCCGCCTCGCCGTCGCCGATCACACAGGCGACCAGCAGGTCCGGGTTGTCCAGCGCGGCGCCGTAGGCGTGGGACAGGGCGTAGCCCAGTTCGCCGCCCTCGTGGATGGAGCCGGGCGTCTCGGGTGCGACATGACTGGGCACCCCGCCCGGGAACGAGAACTGACGGAACAGCCGCCCCATGCCTGCCGCGTCCCGGCTCACGTCCGGATACGTCTGGCTGTAGCTGCCCTCCAGCCACGCGTTGGCCAGGACGGCCGGGCCGCCGTGCCCGGGGCCCCAGACGCACAGGGCGTCCTGGCCGCGGGCCTTGATCACGCGGTTGAGGTGGGTGTGGACCAGGTTGAGCCCGGGGGAGGTGCCCCAGTGCCCGAGCAGCCGCGGTTTGACGTGCTCAGGCCGCAGCGGCTCGGTGAGCAGGGGATTGGCGAGCAGGTAGATCTGGCCGACGGCCAGATAGTTGGCGGCCCGCCAGTGGGCATCCAGGGTGCGCAGTTCCTTGTCGGTCAGCACAGTGCTGCTGGTCTGGTCCTTGCGCTTGGCCTTGGGCATGTAGGGCTCCGGGAACGTTGTCGAGAGCGTCATAGAGCGGGTGGTGCGACTCCAGGAGTAGGTGTGCGCGCGGGGCGCCCGGCTGGTCGTGGTCGTCGAGGGGCGGGACGCGGCGGGCGAGGGCGGCACCGTCGGACGGGTCGCGGAGCATCTCGACTCCCGGGTCGCTCGGATCATGGCCCTGCCGGGGCCCACCGAGCGCCGTGCACCCGGTGTGGCACTTCCAGCGTCGCATCGAGTACCTGCCCACGACAGGAGGAATCGCACTGTTCGATCAAAGTTGGTACAACCGGGCCGGTACGGAGCATGTCGACGAGCCTTCGCCACGTCCCGGATCACTCGGAGAGCCTCTGTGCCGAGTCATGCCCGTCGGGGTACGACGGCGACGGGGCAGGCCGAGTGGTGCAGCGCCCCATGGGCGACCCGGCCCAACTGGAGGCCGGACCGCGCACCGTGCCGCCGGGCTCCGACGACCAGCAGATCGGCGGTGGCCGAAGCCTCCATCAGCACCTGAAGGGGGGACCCTTCCACGGTCCGCCGGCGCACCTGCACGGACGGGTGTTCCCCCGCGGCGTCCCGCAGCGCGTTCTCCAGGGTCTGTGCGGCGCGTCGCACGAAGTGGTGGGCGGGGTCCCCGGCGGTCGGAGGTGGGGCGGCCGGCCGATGCGCGGGCCGCCGCCAGGCCCGTACGGCATGGAGGGTGGCGTACCGGTCGGCGGCCTCCTGGAAGGCGAACTCCACGGTCGCCGATTCCGGCTCGTCACCCACGCCGAGCACGACGCGCTGCCCGATCCCGGAGCGCCCCCGGTGCTCGCGTCCGTCGCGCAACACGACCACCGGGCAGTCGGCGCGGGCGGCGACCGCGAGGCTGACGGAGCCGAGCAGCCGCTCGGCGATGCCGCCGCGTCCGCGGGACGCGACGACCAGCACGGAGGCGTTGCGGCCCTCGTGGAGCAGGGCGCTCACCGAGTCGTCGGGCAGCACCTCGGTGGTGATCTTCAGGTCCGGATTGCGGCGCTGGGCCCGCTTGGCCGCCGAGCCGACGATGCTGTCGTTCAGGACCTGCTCCGAGGACCTGCCGAGGCCCTGGGCGAGCGCGGGCCCTTCGTACCGCTCCCACAGCGAGGCGTACACCACACGCAGCGGCACCCCGTGCAGGGCGGCCTCCTCGGCCGCCCAGTCCGCGGCGTGCAGGCTCGCCTCGGAACCGTCCACCCCGACGACCACGGGAAGCTCCATGCTCCTCATCTCCCTTGCTTTCTTCCCCGCGGGGGACGGTCAGTCGTGCGGGACGACGGCGACGGGGGCGGTGGCGTGATGCAGGACGGCGTGGGTGACGGGGCCGATGTGGGCGCCGAAGGGGCTGCGGCGGACGCGGCGGCCGACGACGACGAGGGAGGCCTCGCGGGACGCCTCGACCAGCATGGTGGCAGGGCTGTTGAAGTGCGATTCCTCGACGACGTCGACATCGGGGAACTTCTCCCGCCACGGCCGCAGGACCTCGGCCAGGGCTGCGGCCTGGCGCAGCGCCGGTTCGTGAAGGTCGAGGCCGGCGGCGACCCGGTACGTGTAGTACGCCGGCAGGTTCCAGCCGTGGATGACGTGCACGGCGGTGGCCCGGCGGGCGGCGGCCCGGAAGGCGAACTCGATCAGCGCCTCGTGCGGGCTGTCGGTGTCCAGGCCGAGGACCACGGGCTGGAACGGGGCCGCGGCCGACGGGATCCCGGCCGGGTCCCTCATGTGTTCGTCGGCGGCCTGCTCCCCGGCCCGGACCAGGACGACGGGGCACTCGGCGTGGGCCACGACGGACAGGCCGACGGAACCGACCATGAAGCCGCCGACGCCGCCGAGGCCCCGGGAGCCGAGCACCAGCAGCTCGGCGTCTTTGGCCGCGTCCGGCAGCACCTCGCCCGCCCGGCCGGCGACCTGCTGGGTGGTGACGTCGACGCCCGGGTGGCGCAGCCGCAGACCCTCGGCCGCCTCGCGGGGGATCCTCTGGGACCAGTGCTGCAGCGTCTCGGCGCCCAGGAGCGGGGCCTGGGCCATGGGCTCGGGGACCGGTTCCCAGACATTGACCAGCTTCAGCGTGATGCCACGCAGTATCGCCTCGCGGGCGGCCCATTCCGCGGCGGCCCGGCTCTCGGGCGAGCCGTCGAGACCGACGATGACGGTGCGGGACATGATGACTGCCTCCTGGGTCCGAGGATGGAATCAGCACGGGGAATCCGTATGCGGATTCGATTTCAGTGTGGTGGGTGGGACAGACGAAGCGGAGAGGCCGAGCAGTCCCCGGATAGGGCCGAGCGGCCCCATGGGAGCCGGCCTTCCTGCATGGCGGGAGGAGCCACGGCCCCGGTGCGGGCCCGTGGCTCCCTCCGGCTCCCCGCCGTCAGAGCAGCGAACGGTGGTCGCGGACGAACGGCAGTCGGGCCCAGAACCGGCCCAGGCCCCAGGTGTCGCCCGCCGCGGCGGCGGCCAGGGCGATCAGCACGACGGCGTAGATCACGTGGTATTCCACGAACGGGTTCGTGGACATGCTGGCCGAGCCGTCGGAAAGGTGCTTGGCGGGCGGCCACTCGGCGACCCACATCAGCGCCATCATCGCGGTGCCGGCGACCGCGGCGAGCCGCAGTGCGACACCGGAGACGAGGGCGAGCCCGATGCCGAGCAGACCGAGCATGAACAGCCAGTCCGCCCATGCGGCCCCGGCCCAGTCGTGGAAGGTGGACTCCATGGGCCCGGCGGCGACGCCGCTGAGGAAGCCCTTGGTCGGGGAACCGCCGTCCATCCAGCCCTTGCCGGACGGAGTGGCGTAGCCGAGGCCGAAGGTCTTGTCCAGGAACGCCCACAGGAAGGCGAACCCGGTCAACAGTCGCAGCGAGGCGAAGGAGCGGGCCCGCAGTGTGTGCGTGTCGGTGCTTGCCGACACGGCGGTCCCAGAGGTGGACGCGGTCCGGTGCCCGCGCAGGGAACGCAGGTGGAAGCCCGGACCCCGGTGAGGGTGCTCGTGCACGGCCATGATGGTGATCCCTTCGGGAATCGTTCCGGAGTCGTTCGGGAGTCGTTCGGGAATCGGAGGCTGTCGGGCCGGTGCCCGACACCCCTCACTGTGGTCGCGCGGGACGTGCTCGGGCGGATGCCGAAGGTCCGCAGCCGTGGGGCTGAACGGCCCCTTTCGCAGGGCCTGTTGGGCTGAAGCGCGGAAGGCAGCCGTCCGGTCGGTCGCGGACGTCCATGGTTCGGTGGATCGTTGGGGCACGCGACGGGCGGACGGCGGCGACGTCTCGGGATGGTGCCGTCTCACGCCGGAACCGCCGTGCTGGTCGGCCTCCGCCGCTCGTTCCGTACGCGCCGTCGGGCACCTCGCGGCTGCTCTGGTCGGCCCGTCTTCGGCGGTCGAGTGGGCAGCGGGTGCGCCAAGTCGGCCGACTCCAGGACCGCCTGCGCCGGCAGACGGACCATGCCGCGCTCGCCTGTTCCTGGGCGATGGAGGCGCTCAGGCGGCGGCTCGCGCCGCCTCGGCTGACTGCTCCCGCCCGGCTGACTGCTCCCGCTCGGCCGTTCGCCGCAACGGGCCGGGTGCGGCCATGAGTTCGGTCCAGGTGCCGCGCTGGACGACCCGGCCGTGGTCGAGGACGACGATCTCGTCCACGTCCTCGAGTCCCGCCAGCCGGTGGGTGATCAGCACGGTGGCACGCCCCCGGGTGGCCGCGAGGAGGTCGGCCGTCAACGCGTCGGCGGTGGGCAGGTCCAGGTGTTCGGCGGGTTCGTCGAGGACGAGAACCGGGAAGTCGGCGAGCAACGCGCGGGCCAGGGCGAGGCGTTGGCGCTGCCCGCCGGAGAGCCTGGCGCCGTGCTCGCCGACCGGCGTGTCCAGGCCCGCGGGCAGTTGCCGCACCCAGGCGTCGAGGCGGGCCGCGGCAAGCGCCGCCCAAA
Source organism: Streptomyces sp. MMG1533 (assembly GCF_001279775.1). Classification (GTDB taxonomy): domain Bacteria; phylum Actinomycetota; class Actinomycetes; order Streptomycetales; family Streptomycetaceae; genus Streptomyces. Next base: position 5,644 of record NZ_LGDG01000253.1, read on the forward strand.
GATCCCCGTCGGTGCAGTCGGGGCGCGCCAGACGGAGGTTCTCGCGGAGGGTGCTGTCGAAAAGGTGCGCGTCCTGGGCGCACAGGCCCACGACACGTCGTACGTCGTCCCCGGCCAGGCTGGTCGCGTCGGTCCCGGCGAGGGTGTAGGCACCCGCCGCAGGGTCGAGGAAGCGGAGCAGGACGTGGGCGAGGGTGGTCTTGCCGGAGCCGCTCGGTCCGACGATCGCGATCCTGCGCCCGGGGGAGAGGTCCAGGTCGATGCCGCTGAGCGCCGGTTCGCGGCCGCCCGGCCAGATGGCGGTCAGCCCGCGCAGTCGAAGGGGCAGAGACGGCTGGGGGAGAACGGCCGGGTGCCCGGGCTCGCGGACCGCTTCGGGAGCGTCGATGACGTCGACGACCCGTTCCGCGGCACGGCGGCTGCGCTGCCGTACCTGGGCGGCGGCGGGGAGCCCGGCGACCGCCTCGAACGCGGCGAGCGGGGTGAGGACCAGGACGGCGAGCAGCACCCCGTCCAGTCGGCCGGCCGCCACGGCCTGGACGCCCACGGCTGCGCAGGCGGTGGTCGTGAGCCCCGCGAGCAGGGCCACGAGCCCGGAGCCGAGCCCCGCGGTGGCGGCCGAGCGGGCGGCGATCCGGGTCAGGCGGCGGTCGCAGGCTCCTACGGCGGCCAGTTGGCGGGGCAGTGCCCCGGTCACCGTGAGCTCGGCGGTTCCTGACAGTGCGTCCAGGACGGTGGTCGCCAGCTCGCCGCGGGCCGGTGCCTGGCGGCGTTCGGTACGCCGAGAGGTGGTCGCGGTCAGCAGGGGCACGCCCACGCCTGCGAGCAGCAGTCCGGTGGCGAGTACGACTCCGGCGGCGGGCAGCATCGCGCCCAGCAGCGCCGCGGCCGCCGTTCCCACCAGGGCAGCCGCCGCGGCCGGGAGGCGGAAGCGCAGGAGGTGGTCCTGCACGGAGTCGACGTCGGTGACGAACCGGGAGAGCAGATCCCCCTTCCGGTACAGGCGCAGTCCGGACGGAGCCAACCGCTCCAGTCGTCCGTAGACGGCTGTGCGCAGCGTGCCGAGGCCGCGTAGTACGGCGTCGTGGGCCACCAGCCGCTCGGCGTAGCGCAGGACGCTGCGCCCGATGCCGAAGGCCCGTACGCAGGTCACCGCGACCATCAGGTGCAGCACCGGCGGCTGCTGGGAGGCGCGGGAGATCAGCCAGCCCGACGTGCTCATGAGCGCGACGCCACATCCGAGGGCGAGCGCGCCGAGCAGCACCGCCAGGGCGAGCCGGGTGCGGATGTGCCCGGTGACGGCCATCCGTACGAGTCGGCGCAGCGGGGAGCCCGTCGAGGCGCTGGGAACGCGGCCCGGAGCATCGGGTTGCGTCCGGTGCCGCGATGCCCCGGCGGGAAGGCCCTTGGACCCCGGCCCGGCCGACGTTCCCGTGCTCCGCGTACCGGCGCTCGGGACACGGAGTTCCACACACCGGTCCGCGAGGGCCGACAGGGCCGGACGGTGGGAGGTCAGCAGCACCGTGCGGGTGGCGGCGAGGCGGCGGACGGAGTCGGCGATCGCGAACTCGTTCTCGGCGTCGAGGTGGGCGGTCGGTTCGTCGAGGAGGACGAGCGGGCGGTCGGCGAGGAAGGCGCGTGCGAGGGCGACGCGTTGGCGCTGGCCGGCGGAGAGGCCGACGCCGTTCTCGCCGAGGGTGAGGTCGTCGGGGAGGTCGAGGGCGTTCGCGTCGCGCAGGGCCTGGCGTATGTCGGCGTCGGTGGCCTCGGGCCGGGCGAGCCGGACGTTGTCGGCGACGGTGCCGGCGATGAGACGGGGGTGCTGCGGGACCCAGGCGATCCTGCGGTGCCACAGCTCGGGGGCGATGTCCGTCAGGTTCCGGTCGCCGATGGTCACGGTCCCGGCAGCGGGGGTGGTGAAACCGAGCAGGACGGACAGGACGCTGCTCTTGCCGGCGCCCGACGGGCCGGTCAGGGCGACCGTCTCGCCGGGACGGACCGTGAAGGAGAGGTTCTCGACGGCGGGTGCGGCGCGGCCCGGGTGGGTCACGGTCAGGTTGTCGACGGTGATGGGGGTGGTGGAGAGGTCGGGTGCGTCGGCGTCACCGCGCCGGGGGAGCGGGGTCTCCAGGACGTCGAAGATCTTCCCGGCGGCGGTGAGCCCTTCGACACTGGCGTGGTAGTGGACGCCCACCGCCCGGATCGGGGCGTACGCCTCCGGTGCCAGGACCAGGACCAGAAGTCCGGTGTACAGGTCGAGCCCGCCCTCGACCATCCGCAGTCCGATGCTCACGGCCACGAGTGCGACGGACAGCGTGGACAGCAGTTCCAGGGCGAAGGAGGAGACGAAGGCGATCCGCAGGGTGCGCAGGGTCGCCCGACGGTACTCGTCGGTGATCCGCCGGATCGCTGCCGCCTGCGCCTTGGCCCGTCCGAAGACCTTCAGGGTCGGCAGGCCCGCCACCACGTCCAGGAAGTGGTGCGAGAGCCGGGACAGGGTCCGCCACTGGCGGTCCGTCTGTGCCTGCGTGGCCAGTCCGATCAGCACCATGAACACCGGGATCAGCGGCAGCGTCGCCGCGATGATCGCCGCCGAGAGCCAGTCCGCGGTCACGATCCTCGCGAGCACGACGACCGGGACCACGACCGACAACGCCAACTGCGGAACGTACCGTCCGAAGTAGTCGTCGAGCGCGTCCACCCCACGGGTGGCGAGTGTGGTGAGCTCGCCGCTGCGCTGCCCGGCCACGAAGTCCGGTCCGAGCGCGGTCGCGTGTTCCATCAGGCGCCCGCGCAGCTGCGACTTCACGGCCGCCGAGGCGCGGTGCGCGGCGGACTCGGTGAGCCAGGCCACCGCGGCCCGCCCGACGGACACAGCGGTCAGCAGGAGCAGAGGGCCTCGCAGAGAGGCAAGGCCGCGGCCGTCTTCGAAGGCCCCCACCACCACCTCGGCGATGACCGCGGCCTGGACCACGAGCAGCCCCGCTCCGATCGTGCCCAGGGCCACGGAGGCGGCGAGGAAGAGCCGGGTGGCACGCGCGTGGCGCAGCAGCCGCGGGTCGACGGGTTTCATCGCGTGTGTGCCTTTCGGGCTGGGGGACGCCACGGCGTCACCGGCTTCAGGCCGGGATGTGCTCGACACCGATGCGCTTGCGGAACACCCAGTACGTCCAGCTCTGGTAGAGCAGCACGAGAGGCGTCATGACCGCCGCCACCCAGGTCATGACCTTCAGCGTGTACGCCGACGAGGAGGCGTTGCTCACCGTCAGACTCCATGCCGGGTTCAGGCTGGACGGCATCACGTCCGGGTAGAGCGCGAGGAAGAGCATCGCGACGGCCCCGGCCACGGTGACACCGGAGAGGAGGAACGCCCAGCCCTCGCGGGCCTGCCGGTTCGCGGCGAGCGCACCGAGCAGCGTGACGACGGTGAGGATCAGCGCCACGAGGCTGCGGGCGTTGCCGCCGCTGCCCTGGGTCCACAACAGGAAGACCAGCGCGAGTCCGGCGGTGGCGAGGCCGGCCCGGCCGGCCATGGTGCGGGCCCGGTCGCGGATGTCGCCGCGCGTCTTGAGCGCCGCGAACATCGCGCCGTGGAAGGTGAACAGGGCGAGTGTGACGAGGCCGCCGAGGAGGGCGTACGGGTTGAGCAGGTCGAGGACCGTACCGGCGTACTCGCCCTCGGCGTCGATCTTCACACCGCGGACGATGTCCGCGAAGGCCACACCCCACAGGAACGCGGGCAGCAGGGAGGTCCAGAACAGCGCGTGCTCCCAGTTGCGCTTCCACTGGGCGTCGTCGCGCTTGCCGCGGTACTCGAAGGCGACGACACGGACGATCAGGCAGACCAGGATCGCCAGCAGCGGCAGGTAGAAGCCGCTGAACAGGGTGGCGTACCAGGCGGGGAAGGCGGCGAAGGTGGCGCCGCCGGCGGTGAGCAGCCACACCTCGTTGCCGTCCCAGACCGGGCCGACGGTGTTGATCAGTACCCGGCGCTCGGCCTCGTCGCGGGCGAGCAGCTTGGTGAGGATGCCGATCCCGAAGTCGAAGCCCTCGAGGAAGAAGTAGCCGATCCACAGGACGGCGATCAGGGCGAACCAGACATCGTGCAACTCCATGGCCGTGTCTCTCTCCGTCTCTCCGGAAGGTCTCGGAAGGTCTCAGTAGGTCGCTGTAGGTCGCGGTAGGTCTCAGTAGGCGAAGGTCATCGGGCGGTCGGTGTCCTCGCCGGCGGCCGGGCCGCGCAGTGAGGGGACCTCCGGCGGCGGCAGTTCGTCGACGGGGCCCGCCTTGGCGTACTTGACGAGCAACCGCACCTCGACGACGGCCAGTACGGCGTACAGGGCGGTGAAGACGCTCAGCGAGGTGATCTGCTCGGCGACGGAGACGCTCGGCGAGACGGCGTCGGCGGTCGTCATCAGTCCATAGACGGTCCAGGGCTGGCGGCCCATCTCGGTGAAGATCCAGCCGAAGGAGTTGGCGACCAGCGGGAAGCCCATGGTGAGGACGGCGAGCTGCCAGGCCCAGGTGTTCAGGGTCGGGCCCAGCTGACGGTTCGGGGTGAGCATGAGCAGCGGGACCTCGTCCTCGCCGCGCCGTCTGTCGGCGGCCAGCCACCGCTTCCTCCGGGTCAGCCACAGCCCGGCGAGGCCGATCGTGAAGGAGGCCATACCGAAGCCGATCATCCAGCGGAACGACCAGTAGGCGGTGGGGATGCTCGGCTTGTAGTCGTCGGCGAGATCGCCGTACTTCGCCCTCTCCAGCGCCTCGACGGTGCTGATGCCGGGCACCTCCGAGGTGAAGTCGCCCTTGGCGAGATAGGACAGCACCCCGGGTATCTCGACCTCGACGGTGTTGCGGCCCTCCTCGACGTCGCCGTACGCGAAGAGGGAGAAGGGCGCCGACTCCTCCGTCTCCCAGAGGGCCTCGGCGGCGGCCATCTTCATGGGCTGCTGCTCGTACATCACCTTGGCGAGCGCGTCGCCGCTGACCGCCGTGCCGAGACCGGCGATGACGACCGTGACCAGGCCGAGGCGGAGCGAGGTGCGCATGGCGGCGATCCGGCCGGGAGTGTCCGGCTTCGCGGCCTGCCCCGCGCGGCGCAGCTGGTACGCGGCGATGCCGATCATGAAGGCGCCGCCGGTGAGGAAGGCCGCGGTGAGGGTGTGGAAGACGACGACCAGGGTGGTCTTCTGGAACAGCACGGCCGCGATGTCGTTGAGCTCGGCGCGGCCGGTGACCTTGTTGATCTCGTATCCGACCGGGTGCTGCATCCAGGAGTTGGCGGCCAGGATGAAGTACGCCGACAGGAAGGTGCCGATCGCCACCAGCCAGATGCACGCCAGGTGGATCTTGCGGGGCAGCTTGTCCCAGCCGAAGATCCACAGCCCGATGAAGGTGGACTCGAAGAAGAACGCGAGCAGCGCCTCCATGGCGAGCGGGGCCCCGAAGACGTCACCGACGAAGCGCGAGTAGTCGGACCAGTTCATGCCGAACTGGAACTCCTGCACGATGCCGGTGGCCACGCCCATCGCGACGTTGATCAGGAAGAGCTTGCCCCAGAAGCGGGTCGACTTGAAGTACTTGTCCTTGCCCGTGCGCACCCAGGCGGTCTGCAGGCCCGCGACGAGGAAGGCCAGGCTGATGGTGAGCGGGACGAACAGGAAGTGGTAGACGGTCGTGATGCCGAACTGCCATCGGGCCACGGTCTCCTGAGCCAGCGCCAGCTCCACGGCGGGCCTCCTCTTGTACGGGGTCGCGCGCACCCCGGGTTCGGGGGTCGGCAGCGGAAACGGCCGGACCGGCCACCAAGGGCGCCGACCCGTGCACGACACCTTCGCGGGCGGGCGTACCGCCGGAACAGCGCCGTACGGACCTGCCACCAGGGCCGAACGGACCACAGTCCGGGCTTTCCCCTGGGGCCCAATGGCACGGTGGGGGCCTGCCGGGCGGCCACCCCACCGCGTCGAGGCGCCGCGCCGGTCCGATCGGGGCCGGTCGGACCGGCCCCTGGTGCCCAAAGGCCCACTGACGCCGGTCACGACCACGGGAAACCGTGGAGTCCGCAGTTCCCGGTCACGGGCGGACGCAGCGAGGAGACGTGTGATGGCGAAGGCATATCTGGTGGGGAGCGGCATCGCGGCCATGGCCGCGGCGGCGTTCCTGATCCGCGAGGGCGGATTCGAAGGGGCGGACATCCACCTCTTCGAGGAGCACCGGCAGACGGGCGGCAGCCTGGACGCGGGCGGGACGCCGGAGAGCGGCTACACCATGCGCGGCGGGCGGATGTTCGAGGCGGAGTTCCGCTGCACGTACGACCTGCTGTCGCACATCCCCTCCCTCGACGACCCGTCGGTATCGGTGACGGAGGACATCCGCGCCGCGTACGAGGAGTTCGGCTGGGACGACGCGGCACGCCTCGTCGGCGCCGACGGGGAGATCATGGACGTACGGTCGATGGGGTTCTCCGAGCACGACCGGCTGGACCTCGCCAGGTGCCTGGTGACCCCCGAGTCCAAGCTGGACGGCCGGCGCATCACCGACTGTTTCGGCGAGCAATTCTTCACCACCAACTTCTGGTACATGTGGTCCACCACCTTCGCCTTCCAGCCGTGGCACAGCGCGATCGAGTTCCGCCGGTACCTCAAGCGCTTCATCCACCTCTTCCCCGGCTTCGCCGCGATGTCGGGGATCCAGCGGACCCGCTACAACCAGTACGACTCGATCGTCCGCCCGCTGGAGAGCTGGCTGCGGGAACGGGGCGTGGCCTTCCACACCGGCTGTCGGATACGGGATCTGGTGATCACGGCGGGGCCGGACACCACGGTCGAGCGCATCCTCCTCGCCCGTGACGGACACGACGAGGGGATCCAGGTGGCACCCGAGGACCTCGTGCTGGTCACCAACGGCTCCATGACCGATGCCACCACCCTCGGCTCGCACACCGCCCCGCCCCCACGTCCGCCCCGGACGTCGGACGCGTGGCTCCTCTGGCACCGGCTGGCCCGGGGCCGCGACGACTTCGGCGACCCGGAGGTCTTCGACAAGCACGTCGGCGAGTCCCAGTGGGAGTCCTTCACCGTCACCGCCCGGGACCCCGCCTTCCTCGACGCGCTGGAGCGGTTCAGCGGCCGGGCGACCGGCAGGGGCGGCCTCATGACCTTCACCGCCTCCAACTGGCTGCTCACCATCGTCGCCAACCACCAGCCGGTGTACCCGGACCAGCCCGAGGGCGTCTCCGTCTGGTGGGGCTACGCCCTGTTCCCCGACCGGCCGGGCAACCATGTCGACAAGCCCATGACCGAGTGCTCGGGCGCGGAGATCCTCGAAGAGGTGCTGCACCACCTGCGGTTCGAGCAGGACCTGAGGGAACGGGTGCTGGCCACCTCCACCGTGGTGCCCTGCCTGATGCCGTACATCACCAGCCAGTTCCTCGCCCGTCGGCACGGCGACCGGCCGCTGGTCGTGCCGAGGAGGTCCGTGAACCTCGCGTTCATCGGGCAGTTCGCCGAGGTTCCCGACGACGTGGTCTTCACCGTCGAGTACTCGGTGCGCACCGCATGGACCGCCGTCGCCGAACTCCTCGGCCTCGACCGTCGACCGCCCGGGGTCTACAAGGGGCAGCGCGATCCCCATGTGCTGAGGGAGGCGCTGGAGACGATGCGGCGCCGCTGACGCGGTGCCGCCAGGGACTGGCCGGCGGATCGTGCCGCAGACGCGGGCGGGGGCCTCTACGGGTACGAAACCCGTAGAGGCCCCCGCGGGCCGTCAGCCGTGCGGCACCACCGCGACCGGTGCCTTCGCGTGGTGCAGTACCGCATGTGTCACGGCGCCGATGTGCGAGCCGACCGGCGAGCGGCGGATCCTGCTGCCCACGACCACGAGGCTCGCGTCGCGGGACACGTCCACCAGGTGGCGGCCGGCCCCGCCGATCACGGGCTGCGGGCTCACCTCGACGCCGGGGAACTTCTCCTGCCACGGCCCGAGCACCTCGGCCAGCCGGTTCCGCTCCAGGGCCGCAAGAACGGAGGTCGCCTCGGGGCCGCTCGCGGTGCCGTACTCGTAGAACGGCGGGACGCTCCAGCCGTGGACGACACGCAGGGGCGCACCCCGCCGCGCCGCTGCGTCGAAGGCGAACTCGATCACCGGGTCGGCCGGCTTGCGCAGGTCCAGGCCGAGTACGACGTCGCCGTACGGCGCGGAGGTGGTCGGTGTTCCCGTGGCGTCGGGCCGTGGCTCGTCCTGACGCTCCTTGGCCCGGACGAGCACGACCGGCCGCTCCGCACGGGCCAGCACCGCGAAGGCCACGGAACCGACCAGGAATCCGCCGAGGCCGCCCAGCCCCCGGGAGCCCAGCACCAGCAGTTCGGCCTCGCGAGCGGCTTCCAGGAGGGCGGGGACCGGCTGTTCGGCTACCTGGTCGGCGGTGACCGGCAGCTCGGGGTGACGGCGTGCCAGGCCGGCCACGACCTCGCATGACATCCGCTCCGCCCACTGGCGCTCGGGCTCGGATCCGGGCGGCGGGGCGTAGACCCCGGCGAGCGGTGCGAGGACGAGGGGCTGCGCCTGCCAGGCGTGGACGAGACGCAGCGGCTCTTCACGGAGCAGGGCTTCGCGGGCGGCCCAGTCGGCGGCGGCGAGGCTCTCGGGTGAACCGTTCAGACCGGCGATGACGGTGCGGAGCATGATGTCAGACCTCCTTGAGTGGTGAACTCAGCTTCGCGGGGCGGCTGTTCGCGGCGGCAGGGTCGGCCGGTCCCTGTTCTGGGACCGGCCGGCCCTGCCGTGGGCGGGTCGGCCGGATCACCGGGGGCGGAGCAGGTGGAGCCACCGCGCCGAGGCCCGGCCGACGAACCTGGCGACGGGCGCTTGGCCGCGGGCACCAGCGGGACCGTCCCGTCCGGCACCGCTCGGCAGGCGGCCCCACGTGTCCGACGTTCCCTCCTGAAGCCGGGCCGTTCGACGTGGCCGATGGGGCCGGGTGCCCCTTCCGGGTGTGACCGAGGTCCCGTTTTTCTGAAGGCATGCGAGAGAACCACGTCCACTCCCCATGCCACCTGCGGGAACGCCAGGTCGATGGGGTCACGGTGGTGGAACCGCTCGGCGAGATCGACCTCCTCACGGCCCCGGTGATCGGCACCCGCCTCGACGTCCTCACCTCCGGGCCGTGCCCCGAGCTGGTCGTGGACCTGCGCGCGGTGGACTTCATCGACTGCAGCGGGCTGGCCGTCCTGTGCCGGGCCCGCAATCGCGCCGACGAGCGCGGTGGACGGGTACGCCTGGTGGCCGACAGTCCGCGCCTGCTGCGCGTTCTGCGGGCCGTCGGGCTGAGCGAGGCCTTCGACGTGCTGGCTGCCCTCCCCGGTGCCGCTGCACCCGTGGGCGCTCACTGATCCGCCACGCTCGGGACTGACCCGTAGCGCTCTCGGACCGATGCCGAACGGCCCCGGAGCCGGGCCCCGGACTGCCCTGCGGTCGCGCTCAGAGGGTCGGACCGTGGAAGCGCCACCCAGCGAGAGGAAGCCGCCATGACACGGTCCGCCCACCGCGCACGGGTGACCCACGCACTTCTGGCCGACGCGAGCACCGTGGAGATCCGCCCCACGAGGCCCGCCTCGCCCCGCTCACCGACCGCGACGTGCACGATCTGATCACCGCCCGCGCTGTGCGCGCCGCTGCTGCCCGGCCATCGGGGCGCCGGCCCCGTCGACCTGTGACGACGGCGGGGGCACCTGGGCCGATCGGGCCGGAGCATCGGGACCTTCGACCCCGGCCGGGGACCTGTGGCGGCTGACCACGGCGATCAACGCGCAGCAGGATCGATCTCGGAGCACCATCGGCACCGGACTGCGGAGGTCTGAACCATGCGCATAGTCGTCGCCCTCGGCGGCAATGCCCTGCTGCACCGGGGCGAGCACCCCGACGCCGCCGTCCAACGGGCGAACGTCGACCGGGTGGCCATCGCCCTGGCCGCCCTGGCCCACGAGAACGAACTCGTCGTCACCCACGGCAACGGGCCCCAGATCGGCCTGCTCGCCGGCGAGAGCGTGTCCGACCCGGCGCTGAGCGCCCCCTGTCCGCTGGACCTGCTCGGTGCCCAGACCCAGGGCATGATCGGCTCACTGCTGGCCTGCACCCTGCACGACGTCCTCCCCGGACACCGGATCGTCACGCTCGTCACCCACACCCTCGTACGAGCCGACGACCCGGCATTCGCCCGGCCCACGAAGTTCGTCGGCCAGGCGTACTCCAGGGACATGGCCCGCTCCCTCGCCCGCAAACGCGGCTGGCACATCGCCCGGGACGCCAAGGGCTGGCGGCGCGTCGTCCCGTCCCCGGCACCCGAGCGGATCCTGGAGACCGAGACGATCCACGAGCTGCTGAACAGCGGCACGCTGGTCGTCTGCGGCGGTGGGGGCGGAGTCCCCGTCACCGCCGACCGCGACACCGGCGCCCTGACCGGGGCGGACGCCCTGCTCGACAAGGACCTGGCCGCGGCCCGGCTCGCCGAGGACCTCAAGGCCGACTTCCTGCTCATCCTCACCGACGTCCCGAACGTCTACACCGGCTATGGCACGCCCGACCAGCAACCCGTCCTCGACGCCACCCCCGCCGACCTGCGCCGCGGCGGCTACCCCGACGGCTCGATGGGGCCCAAGGCCGAGGCCGCCGCCCGGTTCGTCGAACGCACCGGAGGCCTGGCCGCGATCGGCGCCCTCGACGCGGCGTACGCGATCGTCCACGGCACGTCGGGCACCCTGGTCCGGCCGGATCTGACGGTCGGCTAGGGAATCACGGCCACCGGGCAACCGGCATGGTCCAGCACCGCGTGCGCGGTGGGACCGAGGCCCGCGCCGCCGCGCCCCACCACGAGCAGCGCGGCGGAGGCGGAGGCCCGCACCAGGGCGGCCGACGGGCTGTTCAGGCGCACGTCTTCGAGAACGCGTACCTGCGGATACTTCTCCCGCCACGGCCGCAGCACGTCCGACAGGCGCTGGACCTCCTGGTCCTCCAGGGCGCCGCGGTCCTCCTCGGGCATCGAGTACGGCATCAACCGTGCCGCCGCCGAGGGCAGTTGCCACGCGTGGACGACGTGGAGCCCGCTCTCGTGGGTCCGGGCGGCGTCGAAAGCGAAGTCCACGGCCGCACCCGCGGGAACGTGCGCGTCGACGCCGAGTGCGACACCGCCGCCGGCCCGCCCGAGGGCGGGCTCCGGCACCAGCACGACAGGTCCGCCGGCCAGGGCCGCGACCCCGTGCGCCACCGAACCGACGGCCAGTCCCGCGAAGCCCCCCGCGCCGCGCATGCCGAGCACCATCACGTCGGCCCGCGCGCCGAGAGCGAGCAGCGCCGGGACGGTCGCCCCGGTACCGGCGACGGCTTCGACCCGGAGCTCCGGGTGGCGTTCCACGAGTGCCTTCACGAGCGCGTCGGGTGCGGGCTCTCGGCGGTACGGCCACACCGACGCCACGTCCGCCTCGCCCAGTGACGACACATGGACGACCCGGAGCGGCAGCCCGCGCAGCGAGGCCTCACCCACGGCCCAGTCGACCGCGGCACGACTGCCGGCGGACCCGTCGACCCCGACAACGATCGGTCGCACCATGGCGGTTCCCCTTCCGGCGTGCGGGACTCCTGCCTTTCACCATCCCTCGCCCACCCGTGCACGGCACAGAGGCCGTACGGACGGGGCGGTACGGCGTGAGCGGGGCCGTTCTCCGGCCGGGCAGGGCCCGACGGCCCTCACCCCCGGCGCTCCCTCGATGAAGGATGGACTCTCACCGCAGTTCCGCGGTCCAGGCGAAAGACGGACTGGCTGATGTATGCGAACGACGGTTTCCGCGAACTCGAACGGCAGGAGTGCCTGCGGCTGTTGGCCAAGGTGCCCGTCGGCCGCATCGTTCACACCCGCCGGGCCCTGCCCGCGGTACTGCCGGTCAACTTCTCTCTGGACCACGACGGCGCCGTGCTGCTGTGCACCTCCGCGGCCTCCGAGCTGGTGCGGGCGATCGACGGCTCGGTGGTCGCCTTGGAGGCCGACGAGGTGGACGCGGCCGCGCACTCCGGCTGGAGCGTCGTCGTCACCGGGGCGGCATCGGTCGTGACCGACCCGACCGAGCACGAGCGGCTGGTCCGGACCGGCCCGCGCTCCTGGGTGCCCTGGTGGGACGAGGTCTTCGTCCGCATCGAGCCGGAGCTGGTCACCGGGCGCGAACTCGTCGGCGGACACTCCGTCCACGGGGTGGGGATCTCCTCCTGAGCGCCGACGGTCTCAGCCGTCTGCAGGTGCGATGTCGTCGGCAGTGGTGAGCAGGAACCCGGTGACCAGGTCGGGGCGGATGCGGACGGCGTGGTCCATGGTCTGGTGCACCCACGGACGCAGCATGCCTTGACAGCGGGCCAGGTCGCGCGCGTCGGTCACCAGGTGCGCGTAACCGGTGACCACCACGCTCCAGCCGAGGTGCGTGTCCGGGTCGATGTCGTCGGCCTCGTAGGCGACGACGACGCCCGGACTGCCTGCCTGGCGGGTGCGCGAGGTCAGGGCCGCGCCCTCGTGGGTGCGGATGACGATGTCGTCGCCGTCCAGGACGTGGTTGACCGGGCGGACGGTCGGCAGCGCATGCCGGGTGAAGACGATCCTGCCCAGGGACACGCTGCCGAGCAGCCGCAGCGCCTCACCGCTGTCGAGCTCGACGCGGCGGCGCGGCTCCGCGCAGACCGCAGGGGCGTTGCTGCCTGCCATGACGTGCTTCAGCACGGATTCATCACTCACTGCTGGTTCTCCGGTCGACGGGACGGCGGGACGCCCGGTCAGTCCATTCGAACGGCGCCGGTGAACGCCCCGCTAGGGCCGTTCGGCCCCGGCCCGCGACCGGTCGGCCCTGTGCGCGCCTCGCTGCCCCGAAGGGCGACCCGGTGACCCCTGTGCCCGTGCGCGACCTGGATCGCCGCCGAGCTGACGCACGCGCGGGAAGGAGAGCCCTGCGTATGCGTCACGCCGACCTGTGTGGCGGCAGGGCCGAGTCCGGCCGCGCGAGGTGGGCGGTGAACCAGTCCCGGGCCAGTTCGGCGACGGTGGCAAGGGCGCCCGGCTCGGGGAAGAGGTGGGTGGCGTCGGGGACGACGGCGAGACGGTGCTCGCAGTGCATCCGGTCGGCGGCGAGCCGGTTGAGGCTGAGTACCCGGGTGTCACGGCTGCCGACGATGAGCAGGGTCGGAGCCCGTACCCGGGCAAGGGCCGCCGGGTCGGCCAGGTCGGGGCGGCCGCCCCGGGACACGACGGCCCGGATGTCGTCGTCGGCCGCGGCTTCCAGCGCGGCCCCCGCGCCCGTGCTCGCGCCGAAGTAGCCCACGGGCAGGGCGGTTTCCCGGCGCAGCCAGTCCGCTGCGGCCCGCAGGCGCCGGGCCAGCAGGAGGATGTCGAAGACGTTGTGCGGGTCGTGCTCCTCGTCCTCGGTGAGCAGGTCGAGCAGCAGGGTTCCCAGGCCGGCACGGTTGAGGGTCGTGGCGACGTACCTGTTGCGGGGGCTGTGCCGGCCGCTGCCGCTGCCGTGCGCGAACGCCACCACGGCCTGGGCCGTGTCGGGGAGCACGAGCCGGGCTGCCAGCCGCACCCGGTCGGCGGGTACCGTGACCTCGCGGTCGGGCAGCGGCCGCTCGGGATCGGGAGGGTACGAGGGCGCCGCCGCCCTGGTGCGATCGGCGGCCCGGGCCAGCAGCGCGGTGAGCTCGGCGTCACCGGTCTGCGTGAAGTCGTGGTACCAGGCGCCGACGGAGCCGAAGTGGCGGCGGACCTGCAGACAGACGACCTGGTCGGCCACGGCGTGCAGGGTCGGCAGAGTCCGTTCCGGCCCGACCGGAACGGCAAGGACGATCCGGGCCGCACCCCGGTTCCGTACGACCCGGCAGGCGGCCTGGGCGGTGGCGCCGGTGGCCAGCCCGTCGTCCACGACCACCACGGTCCGCCCCGTCAGGGGCACGGGTGCCCGCCCGGCACGGTAGCGGCGTATGCGCCGTTCCAGTTCGGCCCGCTCGGCCTGCTCGACGGTCTCCTGATCGGCTTCGTCCAACCGGGCCTCGCCGATCACGTCCTGGTTGAGGACGCGTACGCCCTGCTCGCCGATCGCGCCGAACGCCAGCTCCGGCTGCCACGGCACGCCCAGCTTGCGCACCACGAGCACGTCCAGCGGCGCGTCGAGGCCCCGGGCCACTTCGTACGCCACCGGCACCCCGCCCCGTGGCAGCCCGACCACCACCACGTTCTCGCCCCGGAGGTGCTCCAGCCGCCGGGCCAGGTGGCGCCCGGCGTCCCTACGGTCCTCGAAGCGCATGCGCCACCTCCCTGCGCGCACGTGCCTGCTGCTCGGAGCGGCAAGCCGTGCTCTCTTCCATTGGAACGCGCTCCGGGCCGGTCCTGCACGGGCAAGCGGGCGAACCGGCATGGGCAATGTGCCGGGGCGACGAGCCCCGGCGGCGCCGACAGCCTCGAGGCGCAGGGCCCGACCGGGCGTCAACCGGTCTTGTGACCCCACTGCGGGCCCACCAGATCCCACTCCTTGCCCCACCCGTCGATGCGCCGCTGGTCGAGCCGCCACCGTGCGAGGGTCCCCGCGCCGAAAGCGGTGCCGGCGAGGGCGAGGGCGGCCGCGATGCCGAGGAGACTCGCCTCGAGAGCCGCCTCCGTCGGACTCGGCGGCTCGGCGACGAATTCGCCCCGGTCGTTCTGCCAGACCACGATCCTGGATCCGGCCTTCAGGTCGGTGTCCACCAGGGTCGTCCCGGTACGCGTGGAACCGTCGGAGGCCGTCCAGCGGACCTTCGCCATGGCCCGGCCAACCGATGCCCGGGCCGCGGAACCCGACTGCGGGACATCGTCGAGAAGCACGGCCCGCACGGAGTGCCGGTCGGCGCGCTGTCGGGCGAACACGCCTTCGGCGGCATGCGCCGCCAGAAAGCCGGCGAATGTGCCGCCCACTACGATGATCGCCCACACGACCAGCACGATCCAGGCCTCGATCATGTCGTCGCGCCGCCGCAACGGGTTGCTCCGCCATCGCCACAGCGGCTTCTTCGCGCGCTTGCCACCGCTCATCGGTCCGCACCTCCTCCTGGTCGTCGTGACACTTCCGACGGTGACGGCCGACAGCGCGCTGCGACATGGGCCGACCAGGACGGCATCGGGGGCCACTTGTCCGGAAGGACGGGGCAGACCGGCCCCGGAGGGGGACCGTCGACCCCTCAACACGCCGAGGCCGAGAGCCCATGCTCGAAGGACGCCACCAGCCGTCCGGTGCCGGCGTGCGAGGAGGGCATCATGAACAGCACATCCCTTGACGCCGCGATCCTGGAGAGTTGTGTCTCGGCCGCCGTCGCCGCGCCCTCGATCCACAACGCCCAGCCGTGGCGCTTCCGTCTGGAGGCCGAAACCGGCACCCTCCAGGTGCGCGTCGCTCCGGTCCGAGGCCTGCGGTACACGGACCCGACCGCCCGCGCGCTGCACCTCTCGGTGGGGGCGTGTGTCCTCAACCTCCGCGTGGCGCTCGCCCACTTCGGCCTGCGGGCCGAGACACACCTCCTGCCCTGTCCACAGGATCCCGGCCTGTTCGCCACCGTGCACCCTGCCGAGCACCCGTACGGGCCTCGGGAACAGCCGTATGCCGGCCTCTACGAGGCGATCCGGCGCAGGCACAGCAGTCGACTGCCGTTCTCGGACAGACCACTGCCTGCGCACGTGCGTGAGCAACTCGTCGCGGCGGCCCGCTCGGACGGCGCGTGGCTCGGTTTCCCCGAGACTGCCGAGACGCGCCGTCTCCTGCGGCTGACTGCAGAGGCGGAGCAACGCAACCGCCTCGACGCCGACCGCGCGACGGAGAGCCGCCGCTGGGTGCACCAGGAGCTGGGCCCGGCCCCCGACAGGGGACTCCCACGGGCCGCGCTCGGCCCCCAGGACGCCCGCGAGTACTTGCCCCTGCGTGATTTCACCGCACAGCGGCATGCCGAGCTGCTCCCCGCCCAGCCGTTCGAGGCGGCCCCGGTCGTCGCTGTGCTGAACACCGAGCACGACCGCCGGACCGACTGGCTGGGCGCCGGCCAGGCACTCCAGCACGTCTGGCTCGTCGCCACCGCCCACGGCCTGCGCGCGTCCCTGCTGCACCAGGCGCTGGAGTGGCCCGACCTGCGCCGCTCCCTGAACCCCGACCACACCGGCCATGCGCAGATACTCATCCGCCTCGGCTACGGCCCGGAAGGCGCCGCCTCCCCGCGTCGCGCCCAGTCCCTGGAACTCGATACGGAGCCGCGGCCCCGGCGCTCCCGGTGAGGCGGGAGAACGAGGGGAGCGGGGCCGTCACGGTGGAGTAGCCCGCCGTCGCGCCCGACACAAGCGTTCTTCTCCGGCCGACGGAGGCACCGCAGGTCACCGTGGCGTACCTCGTCGGTGTTGCCGTCGACCTCCTGACCGTCCGTCACCGAGCCGACCCTTGCCGTCCGTCCATCCCCACCTGCCTCGACCCTGTCGGGTCGGGGACCGAACGGCCCTGAGGCAAGGGGCCGTTCGGCGCGCCGAAGGGTTCTCGCGGACCCTGCCCCGGGCGGGTGGAGAGGACGAGCATCGTCTGCGGAGCCGCCAGAAGGGAAGCAGGACAATGACACACCAACACGTGGTCGTCGGAATGGACGGTTCACTGGTCGCGGTGCGTGCGCTGGACTGGGCCGCGGACGAGGCGGCGCGTCGCGGGGCCGGCCTGCGCGTCGTGTACGCCGTGCCCGACCGGGACGAGGCCGGGCCGGTACTCGCGTCCGCCGTCGCACGGGTCGCCGAGCGTCATCCCGGCCTGCCGGTGGTGACCGCGGCCGCGGAGGGCGGCGCCGTACGGGCGCTGGAGCGCGAGAGCGAGGACGCGGTGCTCACCGTCGTGGGGACCCGGGGGTTCGGCGGGCTCACGGGCCTGCTGTTCGGCTCGGTGAGCCTGCGACTGGCCGCGCACCTGCACGGCCCGCTGCTGGTGGTACGGGGCGGCAACCGGTGTGACGGGGGAGACCGTGACGTGCTGCTCGGCCTGGAGAACGAGTGGGACGCGGACGCGGCGGCCTACGCCTTCGAGGAGGCGGAGCGGCGCGGTGCGCGACTGCGGGTCCTGCACTCCTGGACCCACCGGCACATCACCCCGGAACTGCCCTCGCTGGTACCGGCCACGAGCCCCGGCCAGGAGCAACTGGCCCAAGAGGAGCGGGACGAGGAGGCCGTGCCGCGCTTCACCATGGCCCGACTGCGGGAGCAGCACCCCGAGGTCGGCGTCGAGAGCCGCACCGTGCGCACCGCCCCCGCACACGCGCTCCTGGAGGCGACGCGCGAGGCCGCCGTCGTGGTCATCGGCGCCCACCGCCGCACCAGCCGGCTCGGTCCGCAGCTGGGCCCGGTCGCGCACACGCTGCTGCACCGCTCGCACTGCCCGGTCCTCGTCGTGCCCGCCGCCTGACGCACCCCGCTCCGACGGGGACCACGCATCGGCGGCTGCGCTGCGCTCCGCGCACGAGTGGCCGACTCGCCGAGATCGGCCACCATGACGGCGAACGGCTTCGCGGGGTTGCTCCTGCCGACAGGCGTCGGCATGGGACGAACGTCCCCGGCGAGGGCCGAACCGCCCCTCGTGGCGCCGGGCCGCAGGTGGGACGGTGACGGTGGGCGCTTGCGCCGAAACCAACACCGCACTCCGACGAAAGGCGGTGGGGACGATGCAGCTTCCCCTGGTCGTAGGTGTCGACGGGTCGGATGCGAGTCTCCAGGCGGTCGACTGGGCGGTGGACGAGGCGGCCCGGCGCGGTCTGCCGCTGCGGCTGGTGCACGGGTCCCGCTGGGAGCGCTACGACGGAGCGGCACCCTGGACCGGCGTAGAACGTCCGTCCGAACGGATGCCGGCGGAACACGTCGTGGCGTCCGCGGCAGAGCGTGCCGGACGGCGCAACCCCGAGGTGAAGGTCTCCACCGAGATCGTCCCCGAGGAAGCGGCGTCCGCTCTCCTGCACGAGGGCGACAACGCCTCCGTCCTGGTGACGGGATCGCGTGGCCGCGGTGAGCTGAAGGGACTGTTGCTCGGCTCGGTCGGCCTGGCCGTGGCGGCCCGCGCGCACTGTCCGGTGATCGTGGTCCGCGGTGACAAGGCCGGCCTGGCCGGCACCCACGGGCGGATCCTGCTGGGTGCCGGGGAGCCCGCCACGGGCGGCGAGGCGGTGCGGTTCGCCTTCCGCGAGGCCGAGGCACGCGGATGCGCCCTCGACGTCGTACGGACCTGGCGCTGCCCCGCCCACGAGAGCACCGACCGTCCCGCGCAGGCCGGGGACCCGGCGCACGATCACGAGGAGCGGGCGTCCGCCCTGCTCGACGCGCTGCTCCACGACGCGATGGCCGACCACCCCGGTGTCCGCGTGCACCGCACGACGGTCGAAGGAACGGCCCGCAAGGTGCTCCTGAACCGCTCGGCCGCCGCCGACCTCGTGATCGTCGGGGCGCGGCGCAGGCAGGGCCGCTTCGGGCTCCAGCTCGGCCTGGTGAGCCACACGCTGCTGCACCACGCGGACTGCCCGGTGGCAGTCGTGCCGGTGCCGGTGTGAGACCCGGCCGGTGTGTGACCGGCCCGCCCGCCCACGCGCGCGGTGCCGGGCAGGGGCCGCCACCGGACCGATCCGGAACACGTCGCCGAGCAGGCCCGCTGGACCTGGCGGCTCGCTCGGCGGCAGACCGACGGGGTTCCCGTCGACGCCGACGTCACGCATCCGGACAGCACGCCGTTCGCCGGACGGGACTACGCAGGCCTCACCCGCATGTTCCCGTCACCGCCCAGGCGATGGCCGGCGCGGACCGGCCTGGCCCTCGTGCTGAGCACGGAGCGCGACAGCCGGTCCGACTGGCTGCGGAGCGGCCAGGCTCTCGAGCGGATCCTGTTGCACGCGGCGTCCCACGGGGTCATGGCGGCCTTCCACACCCAACCCCTCGAAGTCCCGCAACTACGGGCACAGATGCGCAGGACACTGAGCGCGGGGGAGTTCCCGCAGATGATCCTTCGTCTCGGGTACCCGCCCTGCGTCCGAGTCCTGCCCCGGCGCCCGGTGGCGGAGGTGCTCACGGCGAGCGACTACCGAACCTCCTGAACCGCGGCGCGGCCGAGCGCGTGCAGAGCCGATCGACGAGCGCAACGGGGCCGTTCGGCCCCTGGCACGGGCGCCCGACGAGCGGCAGCGTGAAAGCCGGTCCGCGCGGTACCGACAGACGGCGGCCGGCACCGCGTGGACGGGCCTGTGCGCATCGAAGCGTGCCGCCGAGCGTGAGGACCGCTGCTTGCTGAAGGCCTCCTGCGCGATGGGGACGTAGAGCGGCCGGCCGGCCCAGGAGTGGAAGAGGAGCACGGGCACGTGCCGTTCCACGGCCTCGCCGGCGGCCCACCCCGCGGCCGTCACGCTCGCGGGAGAGCCGTCGAGTCCGACGACTGTCGGCCCGGTCATGGCGCACCCTCGTGTCGGCGCGACGGATGAAGGTCAGGCCGCAGTCGCGCGTACGCATCCTTTCCCGCCTCCGGCGTGGCCGCCGTACGACGCCCGGGGAGGGGCCGGACGGCGCGCCCGTGGGGTCCGTCCGGCCCCTGCCCGGGTGCCGCGGGCGGGGGGAGCCTGAGGGCATGGCTGGAGAGGGGAGTGCTGTCATGAGCGGCCAGGTCGTGGTGGGAGTGGACGGCTCGACGTCGAGCCTGGTCGCGGTGGAGGTCGCGGCGCGGGAAGCGGATCGGCGCGGAGTGCGCCTCCAGTTGGCGCACGCCTTCGAGTGGACCTTCGGTTCCGTGCCTGACGGAGTGCCGCCATGGGATCCGGGCGGGGCCGACACCAGCGCGTCGGTGAGCGGCACGTTGACCGAGGCCGAGCGGCGGGCCCGCCGCGCCGCGCCACACGTGGTGATCACGCACGAGGTCCTCGTCGGGGAGCCCGGGGCAGTGCTGGAGACCGAGTCGCGCGGCGCGTCGCTCACCGTGGTCGGCAGCGGCCGGCCCGGCTGGTCCAACGGCCTGCTGCACGGCTCGGTCGCCGGGCAGGTGGCCGCCCACGGCCGATGCCCGGTGCTGGTGGTGCGGGGAAGGCCGGATCCGACCGGCCCCGTTCTGCTGGCCGACGAGGCCGCGCAGACGGCCCGCGAGACGGCCGAGTTCGCCTTCGCCGAAGCCGCGGCGCGCGGTGTGGAGCTGGTGGCCCTGCGCAAGCGCGGGCTCGCCGGGACCGTGTCCGAACTCCAGCGGAAGTACCCCGAGGTCACGGTGCACCACCGGTGGGTCCGGGGCCGGCCCCACCGAGCGGTGGTCGAGGCGAGCGCCGACGCGCAACTGGTCGTGGTGGGGGCACACGGCTGGGGAGGCGGCGCGGGCCTGCTGCCGGGCTCGGTCGCGCAGACGGCCCTGCGGCACGCCCACTGCCCCGTCGCCGTGGTCCACGGCAGGGAGCGACGGTGAGCACGCAGGCTGCCGACGGCCCGGCGCGCACGGTTCCCGGCACGGAGCACTCCGCGAGGCCGGCGGACGCCGACCGACTGACGTCGCCACAGGTCGCCGCCCGGCTCGGCGTCGACCCGGACCGCGGACTGAGCACGGTGGAGGTCTCCGAGCGCACCGCGGTCCACGGAGCGAACCGGCTGGCCGAGCCGGCCCGGCGGCCGGAGTGGTTGAAGTTCCTGGACCAGTTCCGCAACTGGCTGATCGGCATTCTGTTGCTGGCCGCCGTGGTGGCGGGCGCCATCGGCGACATCAGGGATGCCGTGGTGATCACCGTCGTTCTGCAGATCAACGCCGTTCTCGGCTATCTGCAGGAGCGGCGCGCGGAACGCAGCCTGGAGGCCCTGCGCCGCATGCTGGTGCCCACCGCGCGGGTCCGTCGCGACGGCGGGGAACAGGTGGTGGAGGCGGTCACGCTCGTGCCCGGGGACGTGGTGGTGCTGGAGGCCGGCGACCGGGTACCGGCCGACGGCCGCCTGACCGTGGCGGAATCGGTCGAGGTCGCCGAGGCCGCCCTGACCGGCGAGTCCCAGCCCGTCGCCAAGAGCGTGACGGCCGTCGACCCGGCCGGGGACACTCCGGTGCCGCTCGCCGAGCGCACCAGCGTGCTGTTCATGAACACCGCCCTGACCCGGGGGCGGGCCGAGATGGTCGTCACAGCCACCGGTATGCACACCGAACTCGGCACGATCGCCGAGGCGTTGCGCACCGACGCCGAGCCGCCCAGCCCGCTCCAGGTCCAGCTGGACAGCCTCGGCCGGCGTCTCGCCGTGCTGAGCGGCGTCGCGGTCGTCGCCTACGCCCTCACCGCGCTGTTACGAGGCGAGACCCTGTCGGACATCGCACTGCGGGCCGTTGCCCTGGCCGTCGCCGCGATCCCCGAAGGACTGCCCGCCGTTCTCGCCCTCACCCTGGCACTCGGCGTGTACCGCATGGCGCAGCGCGGAGCCATCGTGAAACGACTGGCGTCCGTGGAGTCACTCGGCTCGGCGACCGTCGTGTGCAGCGACAAGACCGGCACGCTGACCCTCAACGAGATGACCGCACGGGCCCTGTGGACCGCCGGAAGGCTCTACGACGTCACGGGCGAGGGCTACCGGACGGCGGGCGTCATCCAGAGGTCCGGTACCGGACACCGGGCTCGCGCCGGCGACCTGCGGGCGGCGGTGCTGCCGTTCGCCCTGTGCAATGACGCGCGGCTGAACGACGGGGACTTCATCGGCGACCCGACGGAGGCGGCGCTGGTGGTGCTGGCGGAGAAGGCGGGCGAGGATGCCGACAGCCTGCGGGCACGGCAGCCCCGCGTCGGCGAGCTGCCCTTCGACGCGGCCACGAGGTACATGGCCACCTTCCACACGGAACCCGACGGCCGTACCCGCGTCCACGTCAAGGGCGCGGTGGACGTTCTGCTGGACCTGTGCACCCACGTCCTCACCGAGGAAGGCGTACGACCCCTCGACGACCGGCACAGGCGTGAGGTACTTGCCGTGACCGCCCGACTCGGAGGGACAGGGCTGCGGGTCCTGGGCGCGGCCACCGCCGTGATGGAGCGCCGGCCGACCACGTTCGCTCCGGCCGCGCTGCCCGGACTGACCCTGGTGGCGATCGCCGGGATCGCCGATCCGCCCCGTCCGCAGGCACGGGAGGCGATGGCGCTGTGCCGGTCGGCGGGCGTCGCCGTGAAGATGATCACCGGTGACCACGCGGACACCGCGGCGGCCGTCGCTCGGGAGATCGGGATCGGCGGCGACGTCGTGACCGGCGCCGAGCTGGACCGGATGAGCGTGGACCAACTCTCCTCCCGCGTCGACGACATCGGCGTGTTCGCCCGCGTCGCCCCCGAGCACAAGGCCGTGATCGTACGGGCGCTGTCGAGCCGCGGCCACATCGTCGCCATGACCGGTGACGGGGTCAACGACGCCGCCGCGCTGCGGGCCGCCCACATCGGCGTCGCCATGGGTGTCACCGGCACGGACGTCGCCAAGGAAGCGGCCGACATGGTCCTCACCGACGACGACTTCTCCACCATCGTGCGAGCCGTCCGCGAGGGACGTGCCATCTACGACAACATCGTCAAGTTCGTCCGCTTCCAGCTGGCCACCAACATCGGCGCGATCCTGACTCTGCTGGGTGCTTCGCTGGCCGGACTGCCCGCCCCGCTCACCGCGGCCCAACTGCTGTGGATCAACATCATCATGGACGGCCCGCCCGCGATGGCGCTGGCCGTCGACCCGGCCCGCGACGACGTGATGCGCCACCCGCCCCGCGATCCGCGGGAACGCATCCTGGACGCCCGCCGGCTCTGGGCCATCGTGCGGGCGGGCGCGGTCATGGCGCTGGGCACCGTGGGCCTGTTGGCTCTCACCCGTCCGTCCGTGGGTACGGACACGGCCCTGACCATGGCGTTCACCACGTTCGTCCTGTATCAGCTGTTCAACGCGCTCAACGCCCGCGCGGACAACGGCCCTCTGCTGGGCCGCCACCAGTTCCGCAACCGGACCCTCTGGCTGTGCCTGGCCGGAGTTCTCTGCGTGCAGGTGGTCGCCGTCCACCTGCCGTGGGCACGCGCCGTCTTCGGAACGGTCCCGCTGACCGCGGCCCAATGGCTCCTGTGCCTGGCGACCGCGTCCACGGTCCTCCTCGCCGAACTGGCCCTGCGTGCCGTGGGATCGAGGCCGCCGAAGGCCGGCACGGAGGCCTCCCCGTGATCGGCCCTCGGCCACCTCGCGGTCGGGGGTGGCGCCTGCCGAAGCGGACCAGGTTCACCCGGGGCCGGGTGGTGGTGGCCGAGTTGCGCGGTGCCGGGTGGCTCGAGTGGCTGGAGGACCGGGCTCGCAGCGGGCGGCAGGGGTATATGGACCCGAAGCAGTCGGAGGCGTTCGCCGAGTTCCTCGCCCGTCAACCCCCGGTCGGCGAGCAGTAAATGGCTGGTTCGATCGGGGTAGCCGGCAGGGCGCGAGCGTCCGCAGGTTGCGGGTGGGGGCCACGGTTCCCCGCCGGTTGAGCAGAGGGCGCCGACGAAGAACGCGATCTCGCCGTCGAGGACGGCCCGGAACCCTGCGCGCCCAGGGCTACCGCGACTTCTGGGACCAGTACTGCCCACGCAGCCGACGCCGCCAGGCTGCTCACGTTCTGCGCAACGCCCCGCACCCGAACCTTGCGTCGTCAACGCCAGGTCGCCCCATGGCCTGACAAAAGGCGAAGACGGACGACGCGGAACCTGTCCCCAACTTCTGCCAGTACTGCGGCGAGCCGGACGGGGGATCAGCGACCAGACCTCAGACGGTCGATCCAGCGGCCAAGGGCCCGTCGTGAGCGGCGAGGGCGCTGCATCGGCCGACGAGCTTCTGCTCGGGCCTGATCGGCTTCGCCGGGGTTTCGCCCCCAGTGATCGTCAGGCGACAGGACCGGCGCCTTGCGTTCTGCTTGAGCTCGGATCTCGACGTGAGATTCATGAGCGGTGATGCGGAACGCCTCCTCGTAGGAGGCCAGGGCTGCACTCATGGCCCCGCCTGCGAGACCGCGGCGGCGAATTCGTGATGCCAGCCAGGCGAAGAGACCCAGAACTGCGGCAAGGCCACCGATCAAGATCAGGAACGGTAGGAGCGCATCCATGGACATGAGCCTACTGGCCGATCTTGAGTGGGACAGGTGCCGTATCGCGGCCGCCCCGCCCGTTCGGCGCAGTCGGCGAAAGCGGCAGCATCTCGGCGTTCGTCAGCTCGCAGGGGAACGGTGAGAACCAGACCTCCAGTCCCACCTCCGCCGCGTACCGTGCCGTGGTCTCGATCCGGTCGGGGTCGTCTGGGGGTGGCCGTCGGCCCCGGGGCGGATCCGCTTCCAGGCGAACGACGTGGTCCACAAGACCTGCTCATCCGGCGGGCTACGGCGGGGCGACGTCATTGACATACGGGGTGAACGGGCATCGGCGTTCACCCGTACCCCTTGTCAGTCGTACGCCTGGCCGCCCAACGCGGGCAGGCACCTTGCACCGGATACGGAGAGGCACGTGCCACAGCAGCCGCAGCGAGGTCGCACCGGTCGGACCCTGCCCGCAGCCCGCCTGATACGCGGCGCCACGCTCGCCGCGAGCGTGGCCCTGCTGCCCTTGGTCACCGCCTGCAGCGGCGGTGAGGAAGACGTTTCGGCTCCCGGCGATCCGTCGACGATCTCCGCCGCCCCCGCGGCCGGTGTCGTGGCACCGGCGAAGGTCGAGGTGATCGCCAACCTGACTGGCTGCAAGCCCAAGATCCGTATCGACGCGGACGAACTGCGCCAGGGCCTCTGCCACACGGAGAAGGTCGACTACCTCATCACCACCTTCCCGGCGGAGGAGTACAAACAGTCCTGGCTGGACTCCGCCGCCGGCTACGGGGGCAAGTACCTGGTCGGCTCGCGCTGGATCGTCAGCGCGAAGGAGCCAGAGATGCTGGAGCAGTTCCGCACCAAGCTCGGCGGGACGATTCAGCAACTGCGGGGCATAGGCCCGAGCCCCGCCCCGAGCGCGCCGTAACAGCCGTCAGATCACCTTCCTGTGACCGAAGTTCACAAGGTCACCGTCTTCAAGACCAAGACCAAGACATGACCAAGACCATCGAGCGCCACCGGCCGACCGGCACCGTATGCAGGTAAGGCAAGCAGAAACGGCGGGGTCCACCGGGCGCGCCCCCGGTAGACCCCGCCGTGTTTGTCTGTCGGCTCAGAGGGCCAGTGTGGAGATCCGGCCCCGTGCGGGCTGTGGTTCCAGGACGCGTTCGGACAGGAAGCCGAAGAGCAGCCCGAACGCCGCCCACAGCACGGCCTGGACGCCGATCGAGGCGAGGCGGAACTCCCAAAGGGCGGTCGCCGGGAAGCCCTTGGGGGTGTTGTCCCCGTTCGGCAGGACGACCATCGCGACCGCGATGGCCGCGACGAAGGCGACGCCGGCGGCGATGGAGGCGTTCCAGTTGCCCCAGGCCGGGGCGAGCCTGCGGCCCAGCAGGATGGCCGCGATGCCCAGCAGCACACTCAGAGCGATCATCAGGACGAACAGGATGGTCCGTTTGCCGATGGTGTCCGGGTTGCCGACGGCGGGCGGGTTCGCCGGGTACTTGAGGATCGGTACGAGATAGGCCAGGAGGAACCCGGCGAGCGCGGTGAGGCCGGCCGTCGCCCGCGCGCCGAACCGGCCGATCCGCCCGAGTGCGAAACAGAACGCGAGTGCCGCGACCCCGCCGATGGCGATGCCGAAGACGAGGACTCCGGTGGCGAGTCCGGCCGTCGACTGGAGTGAGCGGCTGACGAGTTCCTCGCCGCCGTGTTCATGGGAGTTGGTCTCTTCGAACGCGATGGCCGCGTCGACGGGGCCTTCCCCGACCAGGTAGGCGAAGACGAAGGCGAGCACGCCGGCGGCGACGCCGGCGAGCATGCCGCGCACCAGCAGGGTGCGTACGGTGACGGAGTTCATGGATGAGGAGCCCGTCAGTGGCAGGGGAAGCCGAGAAGGTGGCGGGCGTCGTGCACCCACTCGTGCACGCCCTCACCGGAGACGAGTGCGGTGGCGCCCTGTTCGGCGCCGACGAAGTACAGCAGGACCAGCATCAGGACACCGAAGAAGACGGCCCAGGGGGCGATCGTCCGCAGCGGCAGCGGCGTGAGGGTCTGGGTGGTGGGGGTGGGGGCGGCAGTGGACTGCGCCATGGCGAGACCTCCTCGGGAACATCGCGTCCCGCATCGTGTGGAGCACTCGACGACAGCGTTGGGTCTGACTCACCACCCTCGCCTGGCTGGAGGGGTGGCACACAGTGGCGCGACCGTGCCGGGCTTGCACCGGCTTCCGTGGCGCCGTCGTCCTTGTCGTCCCAGATGGTAGGGGTAATACGAACTTCGGCCAACATGGCGTACCCCACTACGATGAACCGACCTCGGGGGAAGGGCCTTCATGACCGTACGACTCACGCTGCTGTGTGCCGCCGCCACGGTGGAACGCGATGCGCGCTTCGGCGCGGACACGCCCCTGGACGAGCGGGCGCTGCGGGAGGCGCGGGCCGTCGCCGGAGCCCTGCCTGCGGCGGCCGCAGCGTGGTACACGGCGCCGTCACAGCGGTGCCGGCAGACGGCGCAGGCCCTGGGACGGGACGCCGTCGTCGTGGAACCGGCGCTGCGGGACATGGACATGGGCGGCTGGCGGGGCCGGACACTCGGAGAGGTGGCGGCCGACGGCGGTGCCGGGCCGGCTGCCTGGATGTCGGATCCGGAAGCGGCCCCGCACGGCGGCGAGTCCGTGGCGGACGTATGCCACCGGATCGCGGGCTGGCTGGTCGCGCTGCCGGCGGATACCGGACGGGCGGTGGCCGTGGTCGAGCAGGCCGTGGCGCGCGCTGCGGTGGTGCATGCGCTGGGAGCGCCGCAGCGGTCGTTCTGGCGTATCGACGTTCCGCCGCTGTCCGCCTTCCAGCTCACCGGCCGGGACGCGCGCTGGAATCTGCGGATGGGTACCGTCTCCACCGCGTAGGCCGACGGTGCCGGTCGTCCGGGGGAGAGACCTCTGGACCCGTTGGACCCGTTGGTTGCGGGTCGCTCGGGAAGAGCCAAAGGGCCGCTGTACGGGCCGAACCCGCCCTGATGGGGCTGCCGTTCGAGCCGGAGGACGAATCGGCAGAGTGAGCGGTTCTCGCCCGCCGGGACGGCACCGCCGTTCCTCCTCGTCACCTCATGGGCCGCGATGGCGTCGTTCAGGCGGCCAGGGTGGCGGTGCCCAGCGCGACCAGCGTGACCAACTTGACCGACTCGCAGGCGACGTAGGCCAGGTGGGCGCGGGAGCGCGGGACGTCCTCTCCCGCCAGGACCCGGTCGGAGCGGCGGTTCAGGACGGGTCGGACCGCGGCGATCTGCACCGCCAGCAGCGCGACGGCGAAGACCGTCAGGACCAGGACCGCCATGGGGGGACCGCCGGCGGCGACCGCCACGACCACCACGACGGCCAGGACCGCCTCGGCGCGGTTGAGTGCGCGGAAGACGAGGCGGCCGATGCCGAGTCCGAGCCGGACACTCACGCCGGGCGCCCGGAACTTCAGCGGTGCTTCCAGGAAGGAGATGGCCAGCACCATCCCGAGCCAGACGAAGACGGCCGCGGCGGCCACGGCCGCCGAAGTGGCGTTCATACGAGGTGCACCGCTTTCTCGTGCGATCGTTTCCGGTTGCTGCGGAGAAGGCGGTCTCCGTTCATGCGGGCGGTGGCCGCGTCCGCAGGTCCGGTCCTGCCGCCTTGGGGATCGGCTCTACTGGCCCAGCCAGAGGTCCGGGCCGAAGACCTCGTAGTGGATGCTCTCGGCGGGCACGCCGTGCCGCAGCAGGTCGCCGCGCACCGCCCGCATGAACGGCAGCGGCCCGCACAGGTAGGCGGTCAGATCCGCCGGGAGTTGCAGGCTGCTCACGTCGGCTTGGCCGGCCGCCGCCTCCGTTGCCTGGTCGCCGGGCACCTCGTACCACAGGTGGTGCCGGGCGTTCGGCAGTGCCCGCACCAGGTCGAGCTGCTCCGCGCGGTGCGCGTGGTCGGCGGGGGAGCGGTCGGCGTGGACGGCGATGACAGGGCGGTTGGAGCCGGTGGAGGCCAGGTGGTCGAGCATGGCCAGCATGGGCGTGTTGCCGATCCCCGCGGACGCCAGCAGGAGCGGGCCGTTGCCCTCGGGCAGGACCAGATCGCCGAACGGCGCCGACACGGTGAGCGCGTCGCCCGGCTGTGCGTGGTCGTGGAGCCACGTCGAGACCTCGCCGTCCGGCCTCGCCATGTCGTGGACGCGCTTGACGCTGATGCGCCAATTCCGCCGGCCGGGGGCGGAGGAGAGGCTGTACTGGCGGATCTGCCGGGCGCCGTCAGGCAGTTCGACCTGGACACTGACGTACTGGCCCGGCCGGAAGGAGGCAGTCGGCTGCCCGTCGGTGGGCCGCAGGAGGAAGGAGACGACATCGGGCGTCTCCTGGTGCCGCTCGGCAATCTGCATGCGTTGCCAGACCTCGCCCTCCGTGGCGCCCGCCTCCTGGTAGAGGCGTGTTTCGACGGCGATCAGCGCGTTGGCCATGAGCCAGTAGACCTCGTCCCAGGCCGCGGCGACCTCGTCGGTGACCGCGTCGCCGAGTACCTCGGCTATCGCGGCGAAGAGGTGGCGGTGGACGATCTTGTACTGGTCGGAGGTGATGCCGAGTGAGGCGTGTTTGTGCGCGATCCGCGCGAGCATCGCGTCGGGGCGGGCGTCCGGCTTCTCCAACAGCAGACCCGCGAACGCGGCGATGGAGCCGGCCAGTGCTTTCTGCTGATCTCCGTTGGCCTGGTTGCCGCGGTTGAACAGGTCCCGCAGCAGCTCGGGGTGGGCCGCGAACATCTTCCGGTAGAACAGTCCGGTGATGTCCCCGATGGCGGCTCCGACCGCCGGAAGGGTGGCCCGGACGACAGGGACGGACTGCTCGGAAAGCATGGGGGCTCCTAATAGGTAAGTGATCTTCGTGTTTTTAGGCGCGTGTGTCCGTGCCCCATGGGTCTCCAGGGCCGGGGTGCGTGCCAGGGGGTTGGGTTACTGCGGGGGAGGGCCGCTCAATGCGATCAGTACCGGCCCGGTGGGCGAGGTGACGAGGTCGGCCACGGTCAGCGGGTCGAGCGTGGCGTAGAACGCCTCCTGGGCGTCGCGCAGGGCGCGCCGCAGGCGGCAGGCCCCGCGCAGGGGGCACGGTGGGTCGTCGCAGGAGACGACCTCGCCCTCACCCTCGAGTTCACGCACCAGCCAGCCCACCGAGGCTTGCCGGCCGAGGCCGGTCAGGGCGAGACCGCCGCCGCGGCCACGCCGGGCCTCGACCACGCCCAGGTGCTGCAGGCGCGTGATCGCCTTCGCCGCGTGTGTATGCCGCACGTCCATGGCTTCGGCCACCTCGCGGGTGGTGAGCACCTCGTCGGCGGCGCAGACTGCCAGTCGCATGACGGAGCGCAGTGCCAGGTCGGTGAACTTTGTCAGTCGCACAACCCGGACGTTATCAAATACGAATGCTAGATTCCTATTTGAAGCGTGGGCGTGACCGTGTGGAGTGCGTCACGGGCCGGTGGCTTCCGGCGTTCTCCCGACACAGGGCCGGCCCATGCCGACGATGGACAAGGCAAGGCGTATCGGATGGTGGCAGTGGTGACTTTGGCAGACGGCGACTCCTCGAACCCGGCCGACGGGGCGCCGGTGCCTCGGATTCTGTTCGACACCGGAGCGCTGGAGGAACTGGGCCCGGCATCGACGGGCGCGGTGTGGAGGCTGTCGGAGCCCGGCCGGCAGATCGACGCCAATATTGTCCGGATCCCGTCCGGGCAGCGCGTCGAAACTCACGCCGAGCCGGACCTGGACGTGCTCCTGCTGGTCGTGGCCGGCGACGGCACCCTGGTCACCCCTGCGGAGCCGTACCCTCTGGGCGAAGGCAGCCTCGTCTGGCTGCCCCACGGCTCCACCCGCGGCCTTGAGGCGGGCAAGCAGGGCATGTCGTACCTGACCGTTCACCGGCGCCGCCCCGGCATGCGGATCCAGCCCGCCGAAAGCCGGGATCGAGGGCCCGACCGACCGCGGCCCTGAACCGCGATGTGGGGCGGGTTCCCAAACGCACCTCCTGTCGGCCGTGACCGGACTGCCGTTGGCCGTCGGCCTTTCTGCCGCGGACGTCTCTACGACGGCCGGGTCTCGAAGTTGGTGATGGCCGACTTGGTCTGGCTGCCGCCGAATACTCGGGTGCGGGCGACGCAGGCTCGCCCGTAGGCTTCCGCCCGGGGAGCCGAGGCGCCCTGTCGGCAGCGGTCGGTCAGCGGATCGGAGATGCGCAGAGTCATGGCTTGTCAACTGTTCGCGCTCTGCTTCGATGCGAGCGAGCCGCTGCGTCTCGCACGGTTCTGGTCGGGGGTCCTGGGTTGGGAGATGGTCGACGATCCGCGCGACGGCGTCGTGCTCCTGCCCCGTGACGACACCGGGTTCCGCATCCGTTTCCGTCCGTCCCAGGAGCGGAAGGTCGGTCAGAACAGGATGCACTTCGATCTGACGAGTACATCCCTTGAGGACCAGCAGCAGACGGTGGACAGGTCGCTGGGACTCGGTGCACGGCACATCGACATCGGCCAACGCCCGGAGGAGGATCATGTAGTGCTCGCCGACCCCGAAGGCAACGAGTTCTGCGTCATCGAGCCGGGCAACGACTTCCTCGCCGACTGCGGATTCATCGGGGCGCTGGCCTGCGACGGTTCGCAGGAAGTCGGGTACTTCTGGAGCGAAACGCTGGGGTGGCCCTTGGTCTGGGATCAGGACCAGGAGACCGCGATCCGCTCGCCGCACGGCGGCCCGAAGATCACGTGGGGTGGTCCACCGCTGATGCCGAAGGCAGGCAGGAACCGGCTGCATTTCGACCTGGCTCCGCCTGTCGACGGTGATCGGCAGACAGAGGCCGACCGTCTGCTCTCCCTCGGGGCGACTCGAATCGAAACCGGCCAGGGCGAGGCCGGCCGGCTGGAGATGGCCGATCCCGACGGCAACGAGTTCTGTGTGTTGACACCGCGGTAGGACACCACGGTGGGCCGGCAGGATCCTGCGGGGCGCGCAGAGCGTGTCCTGCAGCCGGAAGTCCCTACGCCGGACGCAAGGGCTGCAGAGCCCCCCGCCGGGGCTCTTCGGGGGTGACGTCAGATGCGGTGCCCGGTCGGCCGCAACTGTTGCGCCACCGGTATTCATCGCAGGGTGAGCGGGGTCTCGGATTCGACGTGGGTCAGCTTCTGCGGGTTGCGGACGTAGTAGAGGCCGGTGATGCGGGCGTCCTCGACGCGGATCGCCATGATGCCGTCGAGCTCGCCGTCCAGGCGTACGACGAGAGCCGCGGTGCCGTTGACCACGGTGGGGTCACAGGTGATCGTGCCTCCGGTCTTACCCACGCCGCCGAGGTAGAAGCGGACCACCTTCTCGGCGCCGATGATCGGCCGCAGCGCAGCCCGCTTGACTCCGCCGCCGTCGCTCACCAGGACGACCTCCGGGGCGAGCACGTCGAGGAGGTCCTGCGGGTTGCCGGTTTCGAGCGCGCGCCGGAACGACTCCACAGCCGCCCGTGTCTCGCTCGGGGAGACCATCTTGCGAGGGCGGCGGGCGTCGACGTGCCGGCGGGCGCGGTGCGCGATCTGGCGGACGGCCGCGGGGCTCTTGTCGACGGCCTCGGCGATCTCGTCGTAGCTGACATCGAAAACCTCGCGCAGCACGAACACCGCCCGCTCGGTCGGTGAGAGTCTCTCGAGGACGAGCATCATCGCCATCGACACACTCTCGGCGAGCTCGACATCCTCGGCCACGTCCGGCGCGGTGAGCATCGGCTCGGGCAGCCACTGGCCGACGTACGCCTCCCTGCGGCGCTTCATGGTGCGCAGCCGGTTGAGCGACTGCCGGGTCGTGATCCGGACCAGGTAGGCGCGCTCGTCACTCACCTGCCCCAAGTCGACCTTGGCCCATCGCAGCCAGGTCTCCTGGAGGACGTCTTCGGCGTCGGCCGCCGATCCGAGCATCTCGTATGCGACGGTGAAGAGCAGGTTGCGGTGGGCGACGAAAGTCTCGGTCGCCGGGTCAGTGGCGTGGTCGCTCATGCCTCGAGCCCTCTCCTTCGCGGCCGGCCCTGGATGCCGACGGCCTTCAATCGTGCATCCACTGCACGGTCCTTGTCGTTGGCAGCCGTTGGATGTGACCCACCTGTTCGCGGCGGTTCGATGTGCCCCGACCGCTCGCGGCGGTCGAGAGTGGGACAGCGGTCGAGGGGCACCACCCGGCGTACGGCTGTGACACGCCACGTTGACGACGATCCGTTGCCCAAGGAGCCGCTGACGAACGCGCGTCCAGCGGCGCCCCGCGATAGGGGCGTCGCCGCACGACATGCGCTGCGGATGCCTGGGGTCGACCGGATCGACCACGAGTGCCCGGCTAGGCCGCCCGTTCAGCGGTGGCCGGCGCCTCGCCGCGCTTGACCTGCAGCAGCTGCCGGCGCTTGGCACCTCCCGAGACGCGGTGCAAGCGGTACGAACCGGGCTCTTGGGCCTCGCCGGCCAGATGCTTGACGATGCCACTGCACACGAACTCCTTGACCATCGCGCCAGAGCGACCGGCGATGTGGAACCACAGCGCGACGTCGTGCCTGTGGGCGAACTGGAAGATGCCGGCGCGTCGGCCCAGGCTGATGCACTGGCCGGCGAACACCTGGTTGAGAGCCGAGGGCTGCTCGCCCGCGATCCGGCTGAGCACCGTGTCGGCGGCCCGCGCGCCCAGAGGCATCGCGGCCTGGCAGCTCATCCGCAGCGGCAGGTCCGACGGTGCCGCCGAGTCGCCGGCCGCGACGATGCGCACGTCGTCCACGCTGGTCAACGTCTCGTCCGTGAGCAGGCGGCCCAGGGCGTCGGTGCTCAGCCCGCTGCGCACGGCCAGGTCCGGCACGCCGAATCCGGTGGTCCAGATGGTCACCTTGCCCGGCAGCCTGCGACCGTCACTGAGCTGCACGGCATCGCGGGTCACAGCCGTCACCTTCGTGTCGGGACCGTCGAGCACGCTCACACCGAGCTTGGCCAGCCGCTTGGCGACCGAGCGGCGGCCCCGAGGGTGCAGGTACGGGCCGAGCACCCCTCCGCAGACCAGGGTCACGGTACGGCCCGCCTCCGCCAGCTCGGCGGCGGTCTCGATGCCGGCCGGGCCGGCTCCGACAACCGTCACCGGGGCCGTTGCGGGCGCGGCGTCGAGGACCGGCCGTAGCCGCCCCGCCTCCTCGAAGGTGGCAATCGGGTAGGCGAACTCCGCCGCTCCGGGCACACTCGGGTCGGCGCTGCCACTGCCCACCGCGTAGATCAGATAGTCGTAGCCGACCGTGCCGCCCGACGCCAACGTCACGCGGCGCCCGGCCGCGTCGATCCGTGCCACGGTGTCGACCACCAGTCGGACGCGCTCACCCAGGACCTCTCGGTAGTCGACGACCGCGTCGTCGGACCCGCCCACCAGTTGGTGCAGGCGGACCCGCTCGACGAAGGTCCGGCGCGGGTTGATCAGCGTCACTGTCACATCGGCGTGCTGTGTCAGGCGATTGGCCGCCATGACGCCGGCGTATCCGCCGCCGATCACGACCACATCGGTGTGCTCCGTCATGATGTCTCCTCCGCTTCAAGGGGGTTCGCTCTCAAGACACCGCGTGACCGATCGCTGTGACAGGGTGTGAGGCGGATCACTCCGCAGGCGCGGGCTCGGTCGAGAAACGGGTGGCGGAGTGTCCACTTGCGCCGAGGCCGAGCTCGCCCGGATCGATCAGCGAACCGACGAACCACAATGAGGTTCGCCTTGGTCGTTCCATGGGATCGGAGAGGGATGCATTCCGGACAGTACGAAGAGGCGGCCGACGCCGCAGAGCTTCCGGCACGGCTGCGGCACGTTTACTGGATGGGTGGCGGGAGTGGTGCAGGCAAGTCGACCATCGCCCGCCGACTCGCCGACCGCTACGGGTGGCGCCTCTACGCGACCGACGATGTGATGCGGGATCACGCTGGGCGGACAACCCCCGAACGGGCCCCCCTTCTGCATGAGTTCATCGCCATGAACATGGACGAGCGTTGGCTGAACCGGTCTCCGGAAGTCATGCTGGAGACCTTCCATTGGTTTCGAGGTGAGGGCTTCGGCCTGATCGTGGAAGACCTCCTTCGCCTGCCGCAGGAGCCGTGCGTCATCGTTGAGGGGTTCCGGCTGCTGCCGCGCCTCGTGAAGCCTCTCCTTGCTGCTCCTGAGCGCGCCGTCTGGCTTCTTCCCACACCCGATTTCCGCCAGGCCGCCATCCGGAGCCGGTCGGTACCGGCGGAGAGGTTCGTACGCAAGACCAGCGATCCGGCAAAGGCCGGCCGCAACATCGCCGAACGCGACCACATGTTCACAAGACGCCTCAAGGTGGAAACCGAGCGTCTCCAACTGCGCGCCATCCGGGTCGACACCACGATGACGGAAGACGATCTCGCTGAGCAGGTGACCACGGCGTTCCGGCTCTGACGTCGGCCGGCACAGCAAACTGCACATGTTGGTGCGGAGAATCCGAAACTCTGACGACCTGGGCCGCAATCACTCTCATGACCCGCAGACTCATCCGTCGCCCAGAAAGGCCAAGCACTCGGAGACGGGCGGCCTGACATCGACGGCCCCCGGTCTCCGAGGGCAGGGGCTGCCTGTCACGGCAGTCGATCGCAGTCCCTCAAGCGTGCCGGAAGCACGCCGTCGAAGAACACCCGGTCGGCCGCGAAGACAGGATGAAGCCGGGAGAACTCCTGTGCGGTGACCCACCGTACGTCGCTCACCTCCCCCTCCTGCATGACGACCTCGCCTTCTTCCGCCTCGGCAAGCCACCAGTGCAGACGGAACATGCCGTCCTCGGTCTGCGACTCCCACACCTTGGCTACGGGTGAGACCCGCAGACCCACTTCCTCGCGAACTTCCCGCAGCAACGACTCCTCCTGCGTCTCACCGGGTTCCAGCTTGCCGCTGAGCGGGGCCCAGTAACCCGGCAGCCGGGCCATCGGACCCCGCTGGATGACCAGCACCCGCTCGCCCCTTCGCACCACCGCGACGATCGCTTCCCGCTGCTCCATCACACACCTGCCTTCGCTGCTTCGAGGGCTTTGAAGACGGTGAGCGCATCGCGGATGGCGGCGACATCATGAGTGCGGATGTAGTCCGCGCCGTTCAGAGCGGCGTACAACTCCGCCGCGAGGCTTGCCGGACCGATCCCCGCAAGGTCGGTCTTGGTGAGTGCCCGAAGGAACGACTTGCGGGAGGGCGACACCAGGACCGGCACCTGGAACCTGACCTTCAGTTGCCCGAGGCACGCCAGGGCCCTGAGTGACGGTTCCGGACCCGCCCCCAGGAAGTAGCCCAACCCCGGATCGATGACCAGCCGCTCCCGGCCGACGCCGGCCGCTTCCAGCACGGCCAGGCGCTCGTCGAAGAACTCCTCGATGCCCTTCCACACCACAGCGGGATCAGTCGTCACCTTGGTGGCCGGTCCAGCGCGCTGCACGGAGTGCATGACGACGAGCCGACAGGCGGAGAGGGCCAACTCCTCGTACTGGGCGGGGTCGGAAAAACCCTGGATGTCGTTGACGTATGCGGCCCCCTGGGCAGCGGCGAAACGCTGAGTCTCCGGCAGATACGAGTCGACCGACACCGGCACGCCGTCGGCCACGAGCCGATCAACGACACCGGTCAGCCGCCGTATCTCCTCCGCAGCGGTCACCTGCTGCGCTCCCGGGTGGCTTGCCGCGGGGCCCAGTTCAATGATGTCGGCCCCAGCCGACCGCAGTTGCCGGGCGTGTGCCAGCGCGTCCTCGGCGTCCAGAAACCTGCCGCCGTCCGAGAACGAGTCCGCGGTGACATTGACGATCCCGACCAGCAAAGGCCGATCGGTGTCTGCGAGTGAGGAGTTGAGGTGCCGAACCACAGGGTGCCTCCCAGGTTGCTCCCAAGAAGCCCAGGCGCGCGGCACACGTCGATGCGACGAGGCCGCTCCCCGATGGTTACGCCCATCTCGACACGCCAGTCACGGCCCGCCACGACCTTATCCGAGCACATCTCTGAATACGTGTGACATTCGCGACCTCGTGCGATCGGTCAAGGCGGTGAGGGATCGCAACGTTCCACGTATCACCCCATCCGCGTCGGCCTTTTCACGTCGGCAAGACGTCTCCAGCCGGCGAGGTTGCGTAGGGGGTGGCAGGAGCGGGGTTTCGGGCTGTTCGCGGTCGAGTTCAGGGGACGGGCGAGTTTGCCGGGTGGGTCATCGATCATCAGCCCACCCAACCCTTTTCCCCGCTCCCTAGCCCCGTTGCCAGGGGATGCCGGACGCGGCCGAGGCAGGTCCTACTCCTTCCCGAGGACGATGTCGAAGGTCGCGGCGGTCCACGGGCCCTCCAGCCGGCGGCTGTCCGGCGTCGGCGTTCCGGCCTCGTGACGGTCGAAGGGGCGGATCAGGGACTCCTTCACGCCGAAGACGGAGTCGGCGTCCAGGCAGGGGTCGCCTGCGACGAAGATGTGGGTGATCAGACGCCGGAAACCTGGTGCCGTCACCATGAAGTGCAGGTGTGGGGCGCGCATCGGAGAACGGCCGGCGTGGCCCAGGAGCCGGCCGACGGGACCGTCGTCCGGTATCGGGTACGGCGTGGGGGTGAGTCCCCAGAAGCGGAAGCGGCCCTCGGCGTCGGTGAACAGGTGCGCACGCCCGGCGAGGGTGCCGTCGTCGTACTGGACGTCGTACATGCCGTCCTCGTCGGCCTCCCACACCTCGACGCGGGCCCCGGCGACCGGGGTGCCGTCGGTGTCCGTGACCCGGCCGCTGACCCACGACGGCTCTCCGCTCGCGCCGCCCGCGATGTCCCCGCCGAGCTCGATCTCAGGAGAGTCCTGGACGAAGAAGGGGCCGAGGACCGTGGACTCCGTCGACTCGCCGGGGTCCGGTTCGTTGACCGCGACGGTCAGCATGGAGATGCCGAGGACGTCCGAGAGCAGGACGAACTCCTGGCGGGTGTCGGTCGTGATGTGACCGGCCGCGGTGAGGAACTCGATGGCCGTGCCCCATTCCTCCTCGGTGAGCCGGGTCTCGCGCACGAACGCGTGGGCGTGCCGTACGAGGGCCTGCATGACCTCTCGGAACCGTTCGTCC
The DNA here is from genome assembly GCF_001279775.1 of Streptomyces sp. MMG1533. Taxonomy (GTDB): domain Bacteria; phylum Actinomycetota; class Actinomycetes; order Streptomycetales; family Streptomycetaceae; genus Streptomyces. The sequence continues at coordinate 42,864 of NZ_LGDG01000253.1, forward strand.
TTCGCGGTGTCGAAGCTCGCGACGACCTCGTCGGTCAGTTCCTGTTCCTGTTCGGTCGGTTCAGTCATCGGGGACGCTCCTCCGTGCGAAGGACGGTCTCAGGGACCGGCAGCGGGGTGTCGCCGCGCCATGCGCGCCCCAGCAGCTCGCGCATCTCGTCGTGGGTCACCCGGCGCGGGTTGGAGTCCGGCACCTGAGCCATGACCAGGTCGGTGGCCCGGTCGAGTTCCTCCTCGGCGAGTCCCAACTCGCGCAGCGAGCAAGGGGGTTCGAGCCTCGCGTAGAGGGCGAGCAGCGCGCCGAAGGGGTCGGTGCGTTCGTCGAGTGCTGCTGCGAGGTGGCGGGCCGCGTCGGGTGCGGAGGGCAGGTTGAGGCCGACCACGTGCGGCAGGACCACCGAGTGCAGGGCGGCGTGTTCGAGGTCGTACGCGCCCCCGAGGACGTGGCACACCTTGTGGTGCAGTCCGGAACCGGCCCCGGCGAAGGCGACGGCCCCGAGGTACGTGCCGAAGAGGATCTCACGGCGGGCCGCCACGTCCTGGCCGTCGGCGACGATGCGCGGCAGCGAGGACGCCAGCGACCGGACGCCCTCGACGGCCAGCGCGGAGCTGATCGGGTTGTGCCGCGGTGCCCACCACGCGTCGACGCAGTGGGCCAGAGCGTTGAGACCCGACGTCACCGACAGTCTCGTCGGCAGCGACAGCATCAGCGTGGCGTCGTAGACGACGACGCGGGGGAGCACCTTCGGGTCGACGCCGGTGCGCTTGTGGCCTTCCTCGGTGAGGCCCCAGACGGGGGTCGCCTCGGAGCCGGCGTACGTCGTGGGGACGGCGAGGACCGGCAGCCCGGTGGTGAGCGCGGCCGCCTTGGCGGTGCCCGTCGTCGATCCCCCGCCGACGCTCAGCAGCAGGTCGGCCGCGTGTTCGCGGGCGGCCGCCCGCACGGCCTGTGCCACGTCCGCCGGAACATGCGGCTTGACACCGGCGAAGGTCGCCACGACCGGGACGTCCTTGCAGATGTCCTCGGCCAGGGCCCGTTCCCCCTCGGCCGCGATCACCAGGACCCGGCTCGCGCAGAGTCCGGTGACCTCGGCCGCCACGTCCTGCCGGGCGGTACCGGAGCCGAAGACGACCCGCTGGCCCCAGGACTCGTAGACGACACGCGTCATGCCGTCACCGCTCGCACCCGGGGTACGGCGCCCGCCGCGAACGCCCCGATGAGCGCCGGTACGGCGAAGGCGTAGAAGGCCCACTCGACGCCGGCGCCCGAGCCGAGGACGAACGCGCCCAGCGACGGACCCGCGATCGCGCCGAACCGTCCCACCGACAGGGCCCAGGCGAGGCCGTTGCCCCGCAGGGCGTCCGGGTAGCGCGTCACGATGAACGCGTTGCCCAGGATCTGCGAGCCGATGAACCCGAACCCGCTGATGAACATGAGCACGAACATGACGGGAGTGGGCGGGCGGGTGCTCATCGCGACCAGGCTCAGGGTGCCGACCAGGAACGCGACGACCACCACGCGCTTGGGGCCCAGCGCGTCAGCGACACGGCCGCCGACGATGGCGCCGAATCCGACGCCCAGCCACATCGCCGCCGTCTGCAGCAGCGCCGAGCCCAGGGAGAAGCCCGCGGCCTGCATGATGCTGGGCAGCCAGGCGCTGATGCCGAAGACGAGCAGGAGACCGCAGAAGGACATCGCCCAGAACAGGACGGTCGACACCGCGAGCCCGCCGGTCAGCAGCGAATTGAGGCCGAGCCAGCGACCCGGGTCCGCCGTCGGGGAGGCGTCCGACGGAGCGAGGCCGAGCCGCTCCTCCACCGCCCTTGCCTCGGCCGTCCGGCCCGTGCGGCTGAGGTGGAACGGGCTCTCCGGGAGCCTGAGCACCAGCGGTATGGCCAGGAACACCGGGAGCACGCCGATGACGTACAGCCAGCGGTACGAGACGTCGGGGAGCAGCGCGGTGCCGAGCAACGGGGAGAGCAGGGCGCCGGCCGCGTAGCCGCTCATGATCAGGGTGACGTTGCGGCTGCGGCGGGCCGGCTCGCTGAGGTCTGCGACGAAGGCGTTGATCGTCGGCAGCACGACGCCCAGACCGAGGCCGACCACCAGGCGTCCGGCGCCGAAGGACGCGACACCGCCGGCGACCGTGCAGACCGCCATGCCCAGCGAGAACACCACGGTGCCGGCGAGCAGAAGCCGGCGCGGACCGGTGCGGTGGACGAAGGCGCCCGCGAAGGCCGCGCCGATCAGCATCCCGATGCCGACGAGCGAGCCGATGGTGCCGGCCTCGGCCTTGTCGATCCCGAGCGAGGGGTCGCCGAGCATGGCGGGGACGGTGACGCCGTACACGGCGAGGTCGTAGCCCTCCAGGGACGCGACGACCCAGGCGGCGATCAGCATGAACGTGGTCGCGGGTGCTCTGCGGACGTGCAGGCGTATCGCGGAAGGTGCGGTCATGGCCGGATCCTTTCTCCGACGATGGCAGGAGCCTGTACCGGCTCGACTGCGATGGCAAGTGTGTCCAGAAGTGACGGGACGTCGGACAGGACGCCCGAGGTGCCGAGGATGTAGAAGTCGGGCCGCCACAGAACGGCGGCGCGGCCGGTTTCGTCGAACCAGCGTCCGTAGACGCCGCCGACATCGGTGATCCCCTCCGTGGTGAGGCGGCGGTTCGTGAGGTGGTGAACGGCCACACCGAGCCCGGCGGCCATTTCGGTGGCCGAGGCGTCGAGCGCGGCGCCGTCGCGGCCGTCGACGAGGAGGACGAATCCACGGCCGAGCACCTCGTCGAAGAGTCCCTCGGAGCCGTGCGACTCGACCCGGCCCTGCGGCATCAGGTGCCCTGCCTGCGGGGACTCGTCGCGCAGCCCGGGGCCGAGGCCCGGGAAACGCATCTTGTCCGGGTGCCCGTTCGCCTCGCGCTGGGCGATCAGGCGGGCGTCGCGCTCGGCGGCGGCCACCGGGTCGCGCATGGTCTGTACGCGGCCGAGCTCGATGCCCTTGGCGATGATGGCCCGCACATGCGGCTCGCGTTCGCTCTGGTACGTGTCGAGGAGCGCGTCGTCGGCATCTCGCAGCACGGCGTCGAGCTTGAACGCGAGGTTCTGGGCGTCGCGGATGCCGGAGCACATGCCCTGCCCGAGGAAGGGCGGCATCTGGTGGGCCGCGTCCCCGGCGAGCAGGATGCGGCCGCTGCGCCAGCGGTCCGCGACGAGCGAGCGGAACGTGTACGTGGCGACACGGATGAGCTCGGCCTGCTCCCGGTCGACGTAGGCGGCGACCCGCGCCCACACCCGGTCGGGCTCCCGCTCGACGGGGAAGGAGTCCGCCGAGTCGAGCATGAAGCTGAACCGGTGGTGCCGGGGGCCCAGCGAGATGATCGAGATGGGCTGGCCGGGGTCACAGACCTGACGCGCCTTGGGGATGTCCGCGGCACCGGTCAGGTGGAAGTCGCAGACCATCCACGGCTCGGAGAACCCGTAGTCGTCCTGTCCGATGCCGAGCGCGCCGCGGGTGAAGCTGTTGCCGCCGTCGCAGGCCACGACGTACCGGGCCGAGACGGCCGCGTCGTCTCCTTCGACCTGGACGTCCACGCCGTGGGAAGTGCTCCGCACTCCGGTGACCTGGGCGTCCATCCGGATCTCGACGTTCTCGAGACCGCGGACCACACCGTCGAGGGCATCCTCCAGGTACGGCTGGTACATCATGTACCACTCCGCCCAGCCCTGGCCGCCGACGGCGGCGAAGTCGTGCTCGATGAGCAGCTCGCCCGCGCCGTTGCGCCACTCGTAGTTCCGCTGGACGTGCAGGGTGGGCAGCAGGCCGCCGGAGATGCCGAGGCGGTCGAACGTCCGCATCGTCTCGTCGTCGAAGATGGCGGCGCGCGGCAGGTTGTAGAGGGTGGGGTAGCGCTCCAGCACGACCACGTCGTGGCCTGCCCGGCCGAGCAGCGCCGCGGTGACCATGCCCACGGGCCCGTACCCGATGACGGCGACGTCGTACATGTGCGTTCCCTTCTGCTCAGACACCGGCGTACGCGGTCGCAGTGGTGAGGCCGAGGAGCTTCTCGGCGTTCCGGTGGCCGATCTTGAGCCGGTCGGCGTCGCTGATCGGCGCGTTCCGCAGGAACGTCGTGGCCGTCTCGATGTCCTCGAAGGGGTAGTCGGTGCCGAAGAGGATGTGGTCGGCGCCCATCGACAGCAGGGCGGTGAGCAGCGGGGCGGGGGAGCAGACGCCGCTGGTCGTGATGTAGAGGTTGTTGCGGATGTACTCCGAGGGGCGCCCGCGCTTGAGCTCGATGCCGTGGTGTGCGTGGAAGTCCCAGCGGGAGTCCATGCGCCACATCACGTACGGCAGGCCCTCTCCCATGTGGCCGAGGAGCAGCTTGGCGTTCGGGAAGTCGTCGAAGACGCCGCCGAAGATCAGACGCAGCACGTGGGTGGCGGTGTCGACTCCCCAGCTCCACATCGGTCCGACGAGTTCGGGGTGGCCCGAGAGGACGTGCGAGGTGTCGACGCCGTTGGCCGGGTGCAGATAGAGCGGTACGTCGAGGTGTTCGGCGCGCTCCCAGACGACGCGCAGGGCCGGGTCGTCCAGGTACATCCCGTGGGTGTGCGCGTTGACCAGGGCGCCGCGCAGGCCGAGCTGGGTGACCGCGCGCTCCAGCTCGTCGGCGGCGGCCTTGGGGTCCTGCAGGGGCAGTGCGCCGAAGCCGGAGAAGCGGTCGGGGTGCTCGGCGATGACGCCGGCGAGGAAATCGTTGACCGTGGCCGCCTGGCGTACGGCGGCCTCCGGGTCCTTCTCCGCCTGGATGCCGGGGGAGTTCAGCGAGAGCACCTGCATGTCCAGGCCGGCGGCGTCCATGCCGTCGAGGCGTTCCTCGGTGAGGTCGAGGAGCCGCCGGGAGGCCTCGGCCCAGGCGCTCGGCTGGGCGATGGACGCGGTCGACGCGCCGTGGCCCACCAGGTCGGGGGTGACGAAGTGTTCTTCGAGGGCGATCAGCTTCATTGCGGAGTTCTCCTCGGTGGACCTCGGGATCTCGTATGCGATCGAGGTCTCGGATGCAGTCGGGGTGCGGTGCCCGGCTCGGTGTGAGTGGCCGGTGCGGGTGAGATGCGCGGGTGTGTGCGCCGTCGGACAGGCGGCTCCCGGCGGCTGCGAAGCGGGCCGGCGGTGCGGCGGGGGCAGTCGGGGAGCGCCACCGCTGTCGCAGTTCACCAGAACGTAACGCGTTCCGCAATAGTGAATGTAAGATCTGTTTGCGACGGAGGCCGGGTCGGCCCCCTCGATAGGCTGAACGCGTTCATGTACCGGCAGGGGAGAAGGCTGCGCTGTGACCACGACTGACCCCAGGGAGAACGGGGAGCGTCAGGGCATCCAGTCCGTCGAGATGGCGATGCGGGTCCTGCTGGCGCTGGAGACCGGCGGCGGAGCGCTGAGCCTGTCGGCGATCGCGCAGGCGAGCGGGATGCAGCCCAGCAAGGTGCACCGCTACCTCGTCAGCCTCGGCCGCATCGGCCTGACATCGCAGGATCCCGCCTCGGGCCTCTACGACTTCGGGGCCGCGATGCGCCGCCTGGGCGCCGAGTCGCTGCGCCGCACCAACGAGGTGGCGGTGGCGAGCGGCCACGCGATGCAGCTGCGGGACCGCACGGGCCACTCCGTGAACCTCGCGGTCTGGGGGGACCGCGGCCCGATCGTGGTGAGCTGGGCGTACGGCACCCGCCCGCTGCCCCTGACGGTGCGCGTCGGTGCCACGCTTCCCCTGCTCACGTCATCCGTGGGCCAGGTCTTCCTGGCCCACCTGCCCGAGAGCCTCACCGACGAGGTGCTGGGCGGGGAGCTGCGCGGCAAGGAGGCCGACTGGCCGGCCGAGCGCCTGGCGGCGACCCGGGCGCAGGTCCGGGAGCAGGGGCATGTCGTGACGCACAGCGGCGTCATCCCGGGCATCATCTCGGTCGCCGCGCCCGTCTTCGCGGCGAATGATCCGCTGCCGCTCGCCGTCTCCGTCGTACTGCCCGAGAGCCTCGCCACCCCGGAGCACCTCGCCGAGGTGACCCGCGAGCTGCACAACACGGTGAGCGCGGCGTCGCACGAACTGGGGCACCTGCCGTAGTGCCCCGCCGCTATGACTGCGGGGTGGCGCGGGAGCCGGCCACCTCGTCGTAGTAGGACTCGGCCGAAGGGCCGAGGATCTCGTGGGCCTCCAGGAACATCTCGTGCGCCTCGTGGCCCACCCAGCCCGCCGGGAGGAGTTCGGTCGGCAGGTCCGGGTCACGGAAGGGGAACTTGCGGTAGTCGTACGTCAGCCGCATGCGTTCGACCAGCGACTCCTCGGGGCTCAGCGCTCCGGCCCGGTAGGACGGCATGCGGCTGCGGTAGGTGCGCAGCAGCTCCCGGTAGTCATCGTTGAGAGCGGCCAGGTCCCAGCTGCGCGCCGCCATCTCGCGGTCGACGGGCAGCCCGCCGGACTGGCAGCGCAGGGTGTCCAGGCGTACGGCGGGCTCGTCCGCGAACTTCTCGCGGACCTGCTGGAGCCGGTCGTGCGGGGAGACGTAGGTGGACGGGGCCAGGGGGCCGAAGCCCAGCCAGGCCAGGTCCTTGCGGATGCGGTCGCGGATGCCGCGCTCGGTCTCGGGGACCGAGTAGATGACCATGTACCAGTGCCGGTCCCAGGCGGACGGGGTCCGGTCGAAGATGCGTGAGCGGCCCTCGTCGAGGAGCTGGAGGCTGCGCTTGTTGAGCGCGTAGAGCGTCTCCCTGCCCTCGCGCCGCACGTCGAACCAGCCCTCCTTGCGCAGGCGTGCGAGGACCACCCGCACCGTGCTCTCGCCGACACCGAAGCAGTCCATCAGGGTGCTGAGGGTGCGCAGCCGGGCGGCGCCGCCGCGGTAGCGGACGTAGTCGCCGAAGAGGTCGAAGACGATCGATCGAGGCTTCACGGAACCGACTATGTCACACGGACGGCCGTCGTGAAGATGGGTCATCCAGCCGGGAAAACCCGTGCTTCCACCGTGGAAACGGCCTAACCAATGCGCAACAAATTATTGACGCCCGTGTATCTATTGACACACGACACTCGTGGGCTGAGTCTGGGCGTGTACTCGACGTGGAGGCAGGAACCATGGTTTCTCGGATCGCTTGCGTAGGAGGCGGCCCCGGCGGGCTGTTCTTCGCGGCGCTCATCAAGCAGGCCGATCCGTCGGTCGAAGTGACGGTCTTCGAGAGGAACCGCGCGGAGGACACCTTCGGCTTCGGCGTGGTGTTCTCGGACGCGACCCTGGCCGCCATCCACGAGGCGGATCCGGTGCTGCGCACGGCTCTCGCCAAGGACGGCCGGCACTGGGACGACATCGAGGTGCGGCTGAAGGGACAGCGGATCCGGTGCGGCGGCAACGGCATGGCCGCCATCACCCGCAAGACCCTGCTCCAGCTGCTGCGCCGACGGGCCGAGGAGGTCGGCGTCCAGCTCCGCTTCAGCCACGAGGTCCCCGCGGATCCGGCGCAGCTGGCCGAATACGACCTGATCGTGGCCGCCGACGGCGCGAACTCCCGCTTCCGTGACCGCCTCGCCGACGTGCTCGCGCCGGAGGTGGAGGTCGCGACCGCGAAGTTCATCTGGTTCGGCACCGACTATCTCTTCGACGGCCTGACCTTCGTCCACGAGCACGGCCCGCACGGCACCTTCGCCGTGCACGGCTACCCGATCAGCGACGGCGTCAGCACCTTCATCGTGGAGACGGACGAGGAGTCCTGGCGGCGGGCCGGACTCGACGAGTTCGACGCCGCGCAGCCGCCCGGCCCGAGCGACGAGAAGAGCAAGCAGTACCTGGAGAAGCTCTTCGCCGATCAGATCGACGGACACGAACTGCTGGTCAACAACTCCCGCTGGGGCAACTTCCGCACCCGGCGCACCCACCGCTGGCACAGCGGCAACGTCGTCCTCCTCGGCGACGCGGCGCACACCGCGCACTTCTCCGTCGGCTCCGGAACCAAGATGGCCATGGAGGACGCCGTCGCCCTCGCCGACAGCCTCCTTGCCCGCCGCGACGACCTGCCGAGCGCCCTGGAGGCCTACGAGGCGGCGCGGCGGCCCTCGGTGGAGAAGATCCAGGGGTCGGCCCGGCCGAGCCTGTCCTGGTGGGAGCACTTCGGGCGCTATCACGACGCGTTCGAGCCGACGCAGTTCGCCTTCCACTTCATCTCCCGCAGCATCGGCAAGGAACGGATCGCGCGCCGCGACCCGGAGTTCGTCGAGCAGGTCGTGAGGGACTGGCGGGCAGCGCACGAGGGGAGCGCCCCCTTGGACACGCCGTTCCGGCTGGGGGAGCGGGAATTCGCCGGCCGACGGCTGACCGCGGCCGACCTCGCGGCGCTGCGCGCCGAGGGGTGCCTGTGGCTCACCGCACCGGAGGCTGAGGCTCAACTGCCCGACGCCTACGACCAGTTGGCCGAATCCTTGAGCGGTGACACACCGCCGGATCTGGTCGCCGTACAGGGCGGAACCCCGTTCACCCGGTCGCTGCTCGCGGAACAGTCCCGGCTGGTGCACGGCGTACCCGTGCTGATCGTGGAGGACGGGATGGACGACGACCGGGCCGAGACGCTGCTCCTGTCCGGGCGCGCCGATCTGGTGGGGCGGGAGCAGTCATGACCCTGAACCTGACGCCGATGTTCGCGCCCGAGGGCGTGGTCGTGATCGGCGCCTCGCGGCAGAGCGGGAAGCTGGGAGCCGCCATGGCCCGGTCCCTGGCCGCCTTCCCCGGCGCCCGCGCCCTGGTCAACGCGCGCCGCCCCGACCCCGACGACGGCGTGTACGCCTCGGTCGCCGAAGCGGTCGCGCACACCGGCGGACGGCTCGATCTGGCCGTGCTGTGCGTGCCTGCGGCCGGCAGTGCGGACGCACTCGCCGAAGCGGCCGCCGCGGGCTGCCGTGCCGCGCTGGTCTGCGCCGGCGGTTTCGGCGAGGCGGGCCCGGAGGGCGAGGCGCACGCGGACGCACTCCGCCGCGTCGCCCAGGAGACGGGGATCCGCATTCTCGGCCCCAACACCTCCGGCTTCTTCGCTCCCCACCTCGCACTCACGGCCAGTTTCGTGCCCGCGGCCGGGCAGCTGCCGGCCGGGGACATCGCGGTGGTCGCGGCCAGTGGCGGCGTCAACCACGCGCTCTCCTTCGACCTGGTCGCCGCCGGAAACGGGATCAGCCTCGGCGTCGGGATCGGGGCAGGCCTCGACGTCACCGCCGCGGACGTCCTGGAACACCTCGCGGGGGACGGTCGTACGACGGCCGTGGCGCTGCATCTGGAGACGGTTCCGGACGGGCCGCGGCTGGTGGATGCCGTACGCCTGCTGGCCGCTGTCAAGCCGGTCGTCGCGCTGGTCGTCGGGCGCAGTGACGTCGGTGACTTCGCCCGCTCGCACACCGGGGCGCTCGCCACTTCCTGGCGCACGACGCGGGCCGCGCTGCGGCAGGCCGGAGCGGTGGTCGTGGACGACGAGCGGGAGACGGTGGACGCGCTCACCGCGCTCTCCCGCATCCAGCTGCGCCCCCACCCGGACCCGGGCCTCGGCCTCGTGACCGCCCAGGCCGGGCCGGGACTGCTGCTCGCGGACCGCGCGGGGGCCGACGGCATCCGGATGCCGGAGCTGACCGAGACCACCCAGGCCAAGCTGAGTGAGCTACTGCCCCCGCTCACCTACCAGCGCAATCCGGTCGACACCGGCCGGCCCGCCGAGACCTTCGCCCGCGTACTCACCGCCACCGCCGCGGACGAGGCGGTGGACCTGCTCGCCGTCTACGCCCTGACGGAGCCCGACAGCGTCGACCTCGCCTCGGCCGCCCAGGACGCCGGACTCGGGGCGGACTTCCCGGCCGTAGTGGTCGTCGGCGGCCTGCCCGAGGACGTCGCCGAGCAGCGGGCGAGGCTGCACAAGGCGGGGATTCCGGCGCTGACCGGACCGGCTTCCGCCGCGGGTGCCGTACGGGCCCTGGTGACGCACGCGCGACAGCGGGCCGTGCCGGCCGACGCGCCTTTGCCGGAGACGGCCGCGTCCGTGCCGGCCGGGCCGCTGGACGAGGACGCCGCCAAGACGTTCCTGGCAGGGCTGGGCATCCGCACCCCGGACCGTGTCGCCTGCGACTCCCGAGCCGACGCCCACTACGCCCTGCACCTGCTGGGCGGGCCTGTCGCGGTCAAGGTGCTCGACGCCGCGATCCTGCACAAGACGGAGATCGGCGGAGTCCACCTCGGCGTGCGCACCCCCGACGAACTCGACGCGGCGCTGGACGCCATCGGCCCCGACCGCCGCTACCTGGTGGAGACGATGGCTCCGCCAGGCGTCGACCTCGTGCTCGGCGTGCGGCGGGACCCCGTGTTCGGGCCTGTCGTCCTCGCGGGACTGGGCGGCACCGCCGCCGAGGCGCTCGCCGACGTGGCGATACGGCTCGCCCCGCTCTCCGCGACGGAGGCCGCCTCGATGCCCGACGACCTGGCCGCCCGCGCCCTGCTCGACGGCTGGCGCGGCGGACCGGTACTGGACCGCGCCCAGTTCGGGCAGGTCGCCGCCGCGCTGGCCGCCGCCCTGGCGGCGAGCCCGGACACCGCCGAGATCGAGATCAACCCGCTGCGCCTCACCGCCGACGGGCTGATCGCACTGGACGCCGTGATCGTCCCCACCGCTCCACCCGCACAGGACCGCTAAGGAGAACGACCATGCCCAGGCCGAGCAGCAAAGGCGCTGTGCCCTGGCCCGAGGAGTACGCCAGGCGCTACGCCGACAAGGGCTACTGGGAGGGCCACACGATCGGCGACCGGCTGCACGCCGCCGCCGACGCCGCTCCCGACGCGGTCGCACTCGTCGACGGCGACCGGCGGCTGACCTACCGTCAACTCGCCGAACGCGCCGACGCCACCGCACTGCGCCTCGCCGCGCTCGGGCTCCGCCCGGACGACCGGCTCGTGGTGCAGCTGCCCAACACCGCCGAGTTCGTGATCCTCACGTACGCCTGTCTGCGCCTCGGGGTCATCCCGGTGATGGCGCTGCCCGGGCACCGCAGACACGAGGTCGGTTACCTGGTCGAGCACAGCGAGGCGGTCGCCGTGGCCGTCCCCGACTTCCTCAAGGGCCACGACCACCAGGCGATGGCGTTCGACATCGCCGAGGACTCGCCAACTCTCCGGCATGTTCTGGTCCTTGGCGACAAGGTGGGCGACGACGCCGTGGATCTGCGGGAGTTGTGCTCCGCTCCGGGTACGGGCACAGGTACGGGTACGGGGGAGGACCGGGCGGCCGTGGACGCGTACCGGCCCGAGAGTCGCTCGATCGCCGTCTTCCTGCTCTCCGGCGGCACCACCGGACTGCCGAAGCTGATCGCCCGCACGCACGACGACTACGTCTACAACGCCCGCCGCAGCGCCGAGGTCTGCGAATTCGGCGCGGACACCGTGTACTTCGCCGCCCTTCCCCTCGGGCACAATTTCCCGCTCGCCTGCCCGGGCATGCTGGGCACGCTGCTGAACGGCGGTCGGGTGGTCCTCGGCTCCCCCAACCCGGAGAAGGCGTTCCCGATCGTCGAGCGCGAGGGTGTCACCGTGAGCGCCCTGGTCCCGGCCATCGCCCAGCGCTGGCTGGACCACCACCGGGAACACCCGGGCACCGACCTCGGCTCCCTGCGCGTCCTCCAGGTCGGCGGCTCCCGGCTGGCCGACCACGTCGCCCGCCGGGTCCGCCCGGAACTGGGCTGCACGCTCCAGCAGGTGTTCGGCATGGCCGAGGGGCTGCTCAACTACACGCGCCTGGACGACCCCGAGGACGTCATCTGTACGACGCAGGGGCGCCCCATGTGCGAGGACGACGAGCTCCTCGTCGTCGACGAACTGGGCAACCCGGTCCCCGACGGGACGCCCGGTGTGCTGCTCACCCGCGGCCCGTACACCCCGCGCGGCTACTACCGCGCCGAGGAGCAGAACGCCCGCGCGTTCACCGAGGACGGCTGGTACCGCACCGGCGACATCGTGCGGCTGCTGCCCGACGGCAACCTCGTCGTCGAGGGCCGCGACAAGGACATGATCATCCGGGGCGGGGAGAACATCTCCGCCGAGGAGATCGAGAACTTCGCCTACCAGGCCCCGGGCGTCGCCCGTGCCGCCGCCGTGGCGATGCCCGACGCCGAACTCGGCGAGCGCATCTGCCTCTACGTCGTACCGGAACCGGGACACACGGTGACCCTCGACGACGTCCACCACCTCATGGAGCGCGCGGGCGTCGCGCGCTTCAAGTTCCCGGACCGGCTCGTGACCGTCCCCGAACTCGCCGCCACCAAGGTCGGAAAGATCGACAAGAAGGCCCTGCGCGCCGACATCACGCGACGCCTCGACGCCGAAGGAACCCCCGATGACCAGTGACACAGTCATAGCCCCGGAGGAGACGGACCCCGAACTCCGGAAGCTGTACGACGGCTTCACGGCGGCCGGGCTCATCCCCCTGTGGACCGAGATCGGCGACCTCATGCCGCTCAGCCCGCAGCCCGAGGCCGTGCCGCACGTCTGGCAGTGGGACACCCTCCTGCCGCTCGCCCGCCGGGCCGGTGACCTCGTGCCGGTCGGGCGCGGCGGAGAGCGGCGTGCCATCGCGCTCGCCAACCCCGGCCTGCCGGGGCGCCCGTACGCAACTCCCAATCTCTGGGCGGCGGTTCAGTACCTGGGTCCGCGTGAGGTGGCGCCGGCGCACCGCCACTCACAGGGCGCCTTCCGGTTCATCCTGGAGGGTGAGGGAGTGTGGACGGTCGTCAACGGCGACGCGGTCGAGATGTGTCCCGGCGACCTGCTGCTCACTCCGTCGATGCACTGGCACGGCCACCACCACGTCGGCGACGAGCCGATGGTGTGGCTGGACGGCCTCGACATCCCGCTCGTGCACCGGCTCGACGCCGGTTTCTTCGAGTTCGGCGAGAACGGCGTGTCGGACCGGTCGACCCCTTCCCGGTCGCGCAACGAGCGGCTGTGGGGTCACCCGGGGCTACGGCCGATCGCGGCCCCGGACAGCCCCAACTCCCCTCTCATGGCCTACCGTTGGGCCGACACCGACGACGCTCTCACCGCCCAGCTGGAGCTGGAGGACGAGGGGCACCCGGGCGTCATCGAGCCCGGCCACGCCGGGATCCGCTTCACCAACCCGGCGACCGGGCGCGACGCCCTCGCCAGCCTGCGCACCGAGATGCACCGCCTGCGCCCGGGCGCGAGGACCGCCACCCGACGCACGGTCGGTTCCTCGGTCTGGCAGGTCTTCCGCGGCAGCGGCACGGTCACCCTCGACGACCGCGTGATCGAGGTGGCCGAGGGTGACCTGATCGCCGTCCCCTCCTGGTGCGCGATGACCATCGGCGCGCACACGCAGCTTGACCTGTTCACCTTCAACGACGCGCCTGTTTATGAGGCGTTGAACCTCGGCCGCACCGAAACCACAGGGAGCACCCGCGCATGAAGCTCGCCACCATCCGCACCGCCGACGGCACGGCGGCCGTCCGCCTCGACGGCGAGAGGGCCGTGGAGACCGGCGCCACCGACGTCGCCGCCCTGCTGCGCCGCCCGGACTGGCGTACGTACGCGGCCGCCGCCGACGGTCCGACGCACGACGTGGCGGTCCTCGACCTGGCCCCGGTCGTCACGACCCCGGCCAAGATCTTCTGCGTGGGCCACAACTACCGTGCCCACATCGCGGAGATGGGCCGCGAGATGCCGTCGTACCCCGCTCTCTTCGGCAAGTTCGCCAACGTCCTGCTCGGCGCCCGCGACGACATCGTCCATCCGGGCGAGACGGAGGAACTGGACTGGGAGGCCGAACTCGGCTTCGTCGTCGGCTCCCGGCTGCGCCGCCGCGCCACCAAGGAGGAGGCGGCGGCCGCGATCGCCGGCTACACGGTCGTCAATGACATCTCCATGCGTGACTGGCAGTGGCGTACCCCGCAGTGGCTGCAGGGCAAGGCATGGGAGGCCAGCACCCCGGCCGGGCCCTGGCTGGTCACGGGCGACGAGATCGACGACGCGGCCGATCTGGAGATCCGCCTCGAGGTGGACGGCGAGGTCATGCAGCGCTCGCGCACGTCCGACCTGCTCTTCACCCCGGCGGACATCGCCGCGTACCTCAGCACGTTCACGACGCTGGAGCCGGGCGACCTCGTTCTCACCGGTACGCCGGGCGGGGTGGGTGCGGCCCGCGACCCCAAGGTGTTCCTGAAGCCCGGACAGGTGGTGCGGACCGTGGTCGAGGGGATCGGGGAGTGCGTGAACGTCATCGTCGAGGACAAGCAGTGACACCGCTGGACTGGGTGGAGGAGGGGCAGCGTGCGCTGCAGCGGTCGGTCGACGCGCTGCCTGCCGACGCGGTGACCGAGCCGTCCGCCCTGCCCGGCTGGACCCGCGGCCACCTGCTCACCCACCTCGCCCGCAACGCCGACGCCCTGGTCAACCTGCTGACCTGGGCCCGGACGGGGATCCCCACGCCCATGTACGCCTCGCCGGACCAGCGCGTCACCGACATCGAGGCGGGCGCCGGACGACCCCTGGCCGAGCAACAGGCCGACGTGGGGGAGTCCGCCGCCCGCTTCCGGAAAGCCGCCGAGGCACTCTCACCCGACGCCTGGTCGGCCACCGTGGTCAGCGGGCAGGGCCGCGACATCCCGGCGTCGGAGGTGCCGTGGCTGCGGGCTCGCGAGGTGTGGATCCACCTGGTCGACCTGCGCGTGGGCGTCGGCATGGACGCGCTGCCGCCCGACTTCGCCTGGGCCCTCGTACGCGATGCGGCCGCGTGGATGTCGGCCCGTATCGCCCCGGGTATCGGTGCGGAACTGTCGGCGGACGGCCACGACACCGTCGTCCTGGGCACGCCCGCCCCCGGCGTCACGGTCACCGGACCGCCGTACGCCCTGGCCGCCTGGCTCACCGGCCGGAGCGGTACCGACGAACTGCACGTCACCGGTGAACTCCCGGAAATTTCACGCTGGCTGTGAGCCGGACGTGGCTGAACGATCAAAGGAGATCGACATGAGCGAGACCTTCGTCCTGGTGACCGGAGCCTGTCACGGCGGATGGGCCTGGCGCCCGGTCGCGAACGAGCTGAGAGCCGCCGGGCACCAGGTGCACACCCCCACCTTGGCCGGGCTGGGCGCCGACGACGACCCGCGCGGCGTCACCCTCACCGACTGCGTGAACAGTCTCGCGGACTACGTCGAACGAGCCGGGCTGACCGACATCACCCTGCTCGGCCACAGCTGGGGCGGCTACGTCCTGACCGGCGCGGCGCCGAAACTCGCGGCCCGGATACGGCGCCTGGTCTTCTGGAACGCGTTCGTCCCGAACGACGGCGAGTCCCTGATCGACGCGTGCCCGCCCCACTACGGCGAGATGTTCCACGCCGTGGCGGCCGCCTCCGGCAACGACACGGTGACGTTTCCCTTCGAGGTCTTTCAGCAGGCGTTCATGCAGGATGCCAGTGAGGAGACCCAGCGCCTGATCCACTCCCTGCTCGTCCCGCAGCCCCTGGGCACCTTCACCGAGAAGCCGGACACGACGGCGTTCGCCGCACTCGACATCCCCACCGCCTACATCCTGGCCACCGAAGACCTCGCGCTTCCCGGCGAGTGGGCCTGGGCCGACCGCTTCCTGCCACGGCTCAAGAACCCGCTGGTCATCGAGACCCCGGGCAGCCACGAGGCCCTCTTCACCCGCCCCGCCGAACTGGCCGACGCGTTCGTCCGGGCCTGCGCGGCATAGAGCGGCCTCATCGCGTCCTGCACCGAGAAGGGGCACCTGACCCGCACTGGCCGTGGTCAGGCGCCCCTTCTCGTGCCTCGGGAAGAGGCCGGGATTCCGCGACCGGCAGGCGGCTACCGACTGTGGGGGAGGAGCGGACCGCCCGGCCCCTGGGCGGCCGGTGATGAAGCCCGCCGTCTCACCGACGAACATCGCGATCGCCCAGGCCACGTCCCCCGGTTCCACGACCCGCCCCGGGGGGCTCCGCGGTGTGCACGTGGAGAGGGCCACGACCGGGTGTCGTGGCCCTCTCTCGGGGCCCCGCAGGAGAGCGGGGCCTGTTCCTGCCGGGTGAGCTGGAGACTCAGCGGGATTCGCTGCTGGTCAGTCCTTGCCGGTGAGCCTCCAGATCTGGTTCTTCTTGGTGGTCAGGGCGCTTGCCGCGTCGCATGTCCACTGGTGGACGAGGGCGCCGGCCGTGGTGGAGATGTTGCTGACGTCGACGCACTTGCCGCTGTGCGCGGCGACGAGCTGGTAGTCGTGGCTGTTGCCGAGCGCGGTCACCGCGTTCAGCTTGAACCGCTGGTTCGTGCCGCCGTTGCAGGTCCACTGCTGGACCGCGGCACCATCGGCCGTCGACAGGTTGTTGACGTCCAGGCACTTGCCGCTGACGTGGTTGACGACGGTGTAGGTGTCGGCCGTGCCGGTGACGGGGTGGAAGTCGAAGCGCTGTTCCTGGCCGCTTCCGCAGGTGTTCTGCTGGTACTGGGTGCCGTTGGCGGTGGACTTGGCGGGGTCCTCGAGGCAGAGCGAGCTGTGCTGGGCGACGGCCGTGGAGGAGAAGCCGGCCGACGCGCCGATGTGCAGGTTCTGCGGGGCGAAGGAGACTTCGTCGAGGTGGGGCGCGGAGCTGGAGCGCATGGGCTGTCCGATGTCGCTGCCGCCGCCGGAGTAGACCAGTCCGATTGTGGTGCCGTCGTAGTTGTAGAGCTGCGATGCGGTGAACTTGACGGTGTTGGCACCCTTGGTGAGGGTCACGGGGACGGTGTAGTCGTTGAACTGGTTCCAGTGCAGGGTGCTGGCGAAGTTGACGCGGGTTGAGGTGCCGCCGTTGACGCTGACGTCGGCGTGCTCGGCGTACAGGTCGGGGTTGTAGTGGTTGGAGGGCAGTTCCTCGGCGTTGGCGTAGCGCATGGTCATGGCGTAGGTGCCGGCCGTGGGCGCGTTGACGTTGAGGGTGAGGGAGTTGGCGGTTCCGTTGCCGATGCCGGTGACGAC
>NZ_LGDG01000254.1 GCF_001279775.1 Streptomyces sp. MMG1533
GCCGATGTTCGGCTACATGGGCCTGATCGCGGCGACCATCTCCATCGCGGGCCTGTCCGTGACGGTGTGGGCCCACCACATGTACGTCACCGGCGGTGTGCTCCTGCCGTTCTTCTCCTTCATGACGTTCCTCATCGCCGTGCCGACAGGCGTGAAGTTCTTCAACTGGATCGGAACGATGTGGAAGGGGTCCTTGAGTTTCGAGACCCCGATGCTGTGGGCGACCGGCTTCCTGATCACCTTCACCTTCGGTGGTCTGACCGGTGTCATCCTGGCGTCGCCGCCGATGGACTTCCACGTCTCGGACTCGTACTTCGTGGTGGCGCACTTCCACTACGTCGTCTTCGGCACCGTCGTCTTCGCGATGTTCTCCGGCTTCCACTTCTGGTGGCCGAAGATGACCGGCAAGATGCTCGACGAGCGCCTCGGCAAGATCACCTTCTGGACGCTGTTCATCGGCTTCCACGGCACCTTCCTGGTCCAGCACTGGCTGGGTGCCGAGGGCATGCCCCGTCGTTACGCGGACTACCTCGCCGCCGACGGCTTCACCGCCCTGAACACGATCTCGACGATCAGCTCGTTCCTGCTCGGCCTGTCGATACTGCCGTTCATGTACAACGTCTGGAAGACGGCCAAGTACGGCAAGCCGGTCGGTGTCGACGACCCGTGGGGCTACGGCCGCTCGCTCGAGTGGGCGACCTCCTGCCCGCCGCCGCGGCACAACTTCCTCACCCTGCCGCGGATCCGCAGCGAATCCCCGGCGTTCGACCTGCACCACCCCGAGATCGCCGCTCTCGACCAGCTCGAGAACGCGCCTCACGGTGACAAGGCGCTGGCCGGCAACGGCGGCAAGGAGGCCGGCAAGTGAAGATCCAGGGCAGGATGTTCATCTGGCTGAGCGTCTTCATGCTCGCCATGGCGATCGTCTACGGCGTGTGGTCGAAGGAGCCGGCCGGCACCACGGCCCTCTTCCTGGCCTTCGGTCTGTCCATCATGATCGGCTTCTACCTGGGCTTCACGGCCCGGCGGGTCGACGCGGGTGCGCAGGACAACAAGGAGGCCGACGTCGCGGACGACGCCGGCGAGGTCGGGTTCTTCAGCCCGCACAGCTGGCAGCCGCTCTCCCTCGCGGTCGGCGGCGCGCTCGCCTTCCTGTCGGTCGCGATCGGCTGGTGGCTGATGTACTTCTCGGCGCCGCTGATCCTGGTCGGTCTGTGGGGCTGGGTCTTCGAGTACTACCGCGGTGAGAACCGCACCCAGTAGCACGAGCTGAGCTCTCAGGAGCCCGGACACTCCGTCAGGAGCGTCCGGGCTCCTGCTTTTGCCGCAATGCGGATCACTCGTAAGAGTCACCCAGCGCGCCGCGCTTGACGAAGCTCCCTAGCGTGAAGTCATGAGCCAAGAACCCCGCACCCGTACCGTCGTCAGCTGCACGCTGCTGGTGATCGCCCTCGGCGCGGGCGTCACCGCCTGCGGCAGCGACGGCGACCCGCTGTCCGCCGCGCCGTACGACGCGACGGACCAGATCTCCTTCAACGGCCCCACCGGAGAAGGCAAGAAGGCAGACCCGGACAAACCCCTGGAGGTCACCGCCGAGGACGACGACGGCCGCATCACGGACGTCACGGCCAGGGACGCGGCAGGACGGTACCTGGCGGGCGAACTCTCCGCCGACGGTGGCCGCTGGCACAGCACCACCCCGCTGGCCGCCAACGCCCACTACACGGTCCGGGTGAGCACCGAGGACGAGGACGGGGCGCCCGGCCGCCGGGTCCTCGAATTCGAGACGAGCAAGCCCCTCACCAAGAAGCGCCTGAAGGTGACCTTCGGGCCCAAGACGGGCACCTACGGCGTCGGCCAGCCCATCACGGCCAAACTGAGCAAGCCGATCAAGGACAAGGCCCAGCGGGCCGTCGTCGAGCGCGCCCTCAAGGTCGACTCCATGCCCGCCGCGGACGGCGGCGGCTGGCACTGGGTGAACAACAAGGAACTCCACTACCGCCCCAAGGAGTACTGGCCCGCCCACGCCACCATCCAGGTCCGCAGCAACCTGGAGGGCATCAAGATCGGTGACCGACTGTGGGGCGGCAAGGCGAAGCCCCTGAAGATCACCACGGGTGACAGTGTCATCGCGGTGACCGACGCCTCGACCCACGCGATGACGGTCTACAGGAACGGCGAGGTGATCAAGCAGATCCCCGTCACCACCGGCAAGCCCGGCTTCGACACCCGCAACGGCGTCAAGGTCGTACTGGCCAAGGAGTACTTCGTACGCATGCGCGGCACCAGCATCGGCATCGCCGAGGGCTCCGCGGAGTCGTACGACCTCCCCGTCTACTACGCCACCCGCGTCACCTGGAGCGGCGAGTACGTCCACGCCGCCCCCTGGTCCGTCGGCTCCCAGGGCTACGCCAACGTCAGCCACGGCTGCACCGGCATGAGCACCGCCAACGCCGCCTGGTTCTTCGAGACCGTCCGCGAGGGCGACCTCGTCAAGGTCATCAACTCGAACGGCAACACCATGGAGAGCTTCGGCAACGGCTTCGGCGACTGGAACCTCGCCTGGAAGAACTGGCGCGACGGCAGCGCCCTGCTCGCGGGCAACCCCGAGGGCCCCGGCCCGGAGGAAGCGGCAAGGCTGCGGCCGGCGGCCGTGTGAGCCCCCAGGGGTGCGGGTCCTGATCGACATGCGGCTCCGCCGCGTGGGCGCGACAAGCCGCAACAGGCCCGCAGCCGCCGGACCACGGCCCGAAGCGAGCTCCTAGGCGCTCAGAGCCTTCCGCTCGCGCAACAAGGAAGCCAAGGCCGCCGCGAACTCCACCGGATCCACCGGCAGCGTCACAGCCGCCTCCGCACGGCTCCATGTGGCCAGCCACGCATCCTGCGGCCGCCCGATCAGCAGCAGCACCGGCGGGCAGTTGAAGATCTCGTCCTTGATCTGCCGGCAGATCCCCATGCCCCCCATGGGCACGGCCTCGCCGTCCAGGACACAGACGTCGATGCCGCCCTTGTCCAGCTCCTTGAGCACGGCCGCCGGGGTCGCACACTCCAGGAACTCCACCACAGGGACATCGGGAGCGGGCCTGCGCCCGGTGGCCAACCGCACCTGCTCGCGGGTGTTGGAGTCGTCGCTGTAGACCAGCACCGTGGCGGTCGGCTGCATGCTTCCTCCGGGACGTCAGCGTCGTACGGCCAAAGACGGGCGGAGCCCGATGCGGCGGATGCTACTCCCTTGAACTCCCCGTCAACACCTGTTGGAACATGGCTTCGATGGGCCATACGGGCAGTGCGCGAGCTGCGAACACTCCGAACGGCACCCCCCGTAGTGAGGGCGGGATAAGCGACCGACATAATGTCGGTCGTGGCGACAGCAACGACAGTAGAAACCGGGCACGCGCACCCGTCGGTCAACCGGCCGAACCTCACCAGCGTCGGAACCATCATCTGGCTGAGTTCCGAGCTGATGTTCTTCGCGGCCCTCTTCGCGATGTACTTCACCCTGCGATCGGTGACCGGTCCCGACCACTGGAAGGAAATGGCGCACGCCCTGAACCTTCCGTTCTCGGCGACCAACACCACGATCCTGGTGCTCTCCTCCCTCACCTGCCAGCTCGGCGTGTTCGCCGCCGAGCGCGGTGATGTGAAGAAGCTCCGGATGTGGTTCATCGTCACCTTCATCATGGGTGCGATCTTCATCGGCGGTCAGGTGTACGAGTACACCGAGCTGGTCAAGAAGGACGGGCTCTCGCTCTCCTCGGACCCCTACGGCTCGGTCTTCTACCTGACCACCGGCTTCCACGGCCTGCACGTGACGGGCGGCCTCATCGCCTTCCTGTTCGTCCTCGGCCGCACCTACGCGGCGAAGAGGTTCACCCACGAGCAGGCGACCGCGGCCATCGTCGTGTCCTACTACTGGCACTTCGTCGATGTCGTCTGGATCGGCCTTTTTGCCACGATCTATTTGATCAAGTAGCCGGGCCCGCTCCCGCACCTTCCAGAAGCATCGACGCAGAAGATCCTGACACCGGAGTAATCCGTGAAAAAGCTCTCCGCACGACGACGCCACCCGTTGGCGGCGGTCGTCGTCCTACTCCTCGCGCTGGCATGCACCGGGGGGCTGTACGTCCTGCTCGCACCCACGAGCAAGGCGCAGGCAGATGAAACCGCCCAGTCCCTGGCCATCGACGAGGGCAAGAAGCTCTACGCCGTCGGCTGCGCCAGCTGCCACGGCACCGGTGGTCAGGGCACCACTGACGGTCCGAGCCTCGTGGGCGTGGGCGCCGCGGCCGTCGACTTCCAGGTCGGCACCGGCCGTATGCCGGCCCAGCAGCCCGGGGCGCAGGTCCCGAAGAAGAAGGTCATCTACACGCAGGCCGAGATCGACCAGCTCGCGGCGTACATCTCCTCGCTGGGTGCCGGTCCGAACGTGCCGACCGAGGCGCAGTACGGCCCCGAGGGTGCCGACATCGCCAAGGGCGGCGAGTTGTTCCGCACCAACTGCGCGCAGTGCCACAACTTCACCGGCAAGGGTGGCGCGCTGACGCACGGCAAGTTCGCTCCCGACCTCGAGGGCGTCGACCCGAAGCACATCTACGAGGCCATGCAGACCGGCCCGCAGAACATGCCATCCTTCCCCGACACCACACTGTCGGAGCAGAACAAGAAGGACATCATCGCGTACCTCGACGCGGTCAACGGCGACGACACCGAGAGCCCCGGCGGCCTTGAGCTGGGCGGACTCGGTCCGGTCAGCGAGGGCCTGTTCGGCTGGATTTTCGGACTCGGCGCGCTGATCGCGGTCGCCGTCTGGGTCGCCGCTCGGACCGCAAAGGCCAAGAAGTCATGAGTAGCCAAGACATTCCAGAAGAGAACCTGCCCGTTGAGCAGGACCACGCGCAGGGTGCCGTAGGCGTCGCGGACGAGAAGAACCCGTTCGCCGACCCCGGGCTCCCGCCCCACGAGCACCGCATCCAGGACATCGACGAGCGGGCCGCCAGGCGGTCCGAGCGCACGGTCGCCATGATGTTCGTGCTGTCGATGCTGGCCACCGTGGGCTTCATCGCCTCGTACGTGGCGATCCCGCACGACCGGGCGATCTACGTCTTCCCGATCGGGCACATCAACGCGCTGAACTTCGCCCTGGGCCTGACCCTCGGTGCGGCGCTGTTCCTGATCGGGGCGGGCGCGGTCCACTGGGCCCGCACCCTGATGTCCGACGAGGAGATCGCCGACGAGCGGCACGCGATCGAGGCGACGCCCGAGGTCAAGGCCAAGGTCATGGCCGACTTCAAGCAGGGCGCCAAGGAGTCCGCGCTCGGCCGTCGCAAGCTGATCCGCAACACGATGTTCGGCGCGCTGGCCCTGTTCCCGCTCTCCGGCGTGATGCTGCTGCGCGACCTCGGTCCGCTGCCCGGCACCAAGCTGCGCCACACCCTGTGGTCCAAGGGCAAGCTGCTCGTCAACATGAACACCAACGAGCCGCTGCGCGCCTCCGACGTCGCGGTCGGCTCGCTGACCTTCGCCAAGCCCGAGGGCCTGGAGGAGCACGACGAGGAGTTCCAGACCGAGATCGCCAAGGCGGCCCTGATGATCGTCCGGATCCAGCCGGACAACATCAAGGACAAGCGCGAACTCGAGTGGTCGCACGAGGGCATCGTGGCGTACTCGAAGATCTGCACCCACGTCGGCTGCCCGATCTCGCTGTACGAGCAGCAGACGCACCACGTGCTGTGCCCCTGCCACCAGTCCACCTTCGACCTCTCCGACGGTGCCCGGGTGATCTTCGGCCCCGCCGGTCACGCCCTGCCGCAGCTGCGCATCGGTGTGAACGACGAGGGCTACCTCGAGGCGCTCGGCGACTTCGATGAGCCCGTCGGTCCTGCTTTCTGGGAGCGCGGATGAGCACTGAGAAGACCACCACGGACTCGCGCTCGCGCGAGAAGGCGCCCGCCGGCGAGCGGGTCGCCGACTGGGCCGACGGCCGCCTGGGGATCTACTCCCTGGCCAAGGCCAACATGCGCAAGATCTTCCCCGACCACTGGTCGTTCATGTTGGGTGAGGTCTGCCTCTACAGCTTCATCATCATCATCCTCACGGGTGTGTACCTGACGCTGTTCTTCCACCCGTCGATGAACGAGGTGGAGTACCACGGCAGCTACGTCCCGCTGCAGGGACAGCTGATGTCCGAGGCGTTCAACTCGACCATGCACATCTCCTTCGATGTGCGCGGTGGTCTGCTGATCCGGCAGATCCACCACTGGGCGGCGCTGATCTTCCTCGCCGGCATGTTCGTGCACATGATGCGCGTGTTCTTCACGGGTGCGTTCCGCAAGCCGCGTGAGGTCAACTGGCTGTTCGGCTTCCTGCTGTTCGTCCTGGGCATGTTCACCGGCTTCACCGGTTACTCGCTCCCGGACGACCTGCTCTCCGGCACCGGTGTCCGCTTCATGGAGGGCGCGGTCCTGTCCGTGCCGATCGTCGGCACGTACCTGTCGTTCTTCCTCTTCGGCGGAGAGTTCCCGGGCGGCGACTTCGTGGCCCGCTTCTACTCGATCCACGTTCTGCTGCTGCCGGGCATCATGCTCGGTCTGGTGGTCGGCCACCTGATCCTGGTCTTCTACCACAAGCACACCCAGTTCGCGGGCCCCGGCAAGACGAACAAGAACGTCGTCGGCATGCCGCTGCTTCCGGTGTACATGGCCAAGGCCGGAGGCTTCTTCTTCCTGGTCTTCGGTGTCATCGCGGCCATCGCGGCGATCGCCTCCATCAACCCGATCTGGGCCATGGGTCCCTACCGGCCGGACCAGGTGTCCACCGGCGCCCAGCCCGACTGGTACATGGGCTTCTCCGAGGGCCTGATCCGTGTGATGCCGGGCTGGGAGATCAACTTCTGGGGCCACACGCTCGTCCTGGGTGTGTTCATCCCGCTGATGATCTTCCCGCTGGTCCTGGTCGCGATCGCGGTCTACCCGTTCATCGAGTCCTGGGTCACCGGCGACAAGCGCGAGCACCACATCCTGGACCGCCCGCGCAACGTGCCGACGCGTACGGCCTTCGGCGTCGCGTGGATCACCTGGTACATGGTGCTGCTGATCGGTGGTGGAAACGACCTCTGGGCCACCCACTTCCACCTGTCGATCAACGCCATCACCTGGTTCGTCCGGATCGCGTTCTTCGTCGCCCCGGTCATCGCGTTCGTCATCACCAAGCGGATCTGCCTCGGCCTCCAGCGCCGGGACAAGGACAAGGTGCTGCACGGCCGCGAGTCGGGCATCATCAAGCGCCTGCCGCACGGTGAGTTCATCGAGGTCCACGAGCCGCTCAGCCAGGACGCGCTGCACACGCTCACCGCGCACGAGCAGTACAAGCCGGCCGAGATCGGCCCGACGGTCGACGAGAACGGCGTCGAGCGCAAGGTGAAGGGCTCCGAGAAGCTGCGCGCCAAGCTCAGCGAGGCGTACTACGGCGAGGAAGCCCAGATCCCCAAGCCGACCGTCGAGGAGTACAAGGAGATCACGAGCGGCCACGGCCACCACTGATCGCTGCGCTCGCCACGCGCGGTAGAAGGGCCCCGTCCGAACACCGGACGGGGCCCTTTGCCGTGCCCGTCGCTGGATAGGGTGGACCCGTTGAGACTCGCGTCCCGTTGTACGGGACCACACCCAGGAGCGGCTTATGAGCGCTGTGACCACCGCTGGAGGCGACACCGCGGCGGACCGTTCCTGGCCCGAGGTACTGAGCGCACTGCTCGCCGGTCGGGACCTGAGCGCCGGCGACACCGCGTGGGCGATGGACCGCTTCATGAGCGGCGAGGCCTCGGACGCCCAGATCGCGGGCTTCATGGTGGCGCTGCGGGCCAAGGGAGAGACGGTCGAGGAGATCACCGGCCTCGTCGAGGCGATGTACGCGCACGCGCAGCCGCTGCACATCCCGGGGCCGGCGGTCGACATCGTCGGTACGGGCGGCGACCGGGCCAAGACGGTCAACATCTCGACGATGTCCGCCATCGTGATCGCGGGCACCGGGGCGAAGGTCGTCAAGCACGGCAACCGGGCGTCGTCCTCGGCCAGCGGGTCGTCCGACGTGCTGGAGAAGCTCGGCATCAACCTGGACCTGTCGCCCGACGGGGTCGCGCGAGTGGTGGAGGAGGCCGGGATCACCTTCTGCTTCGCGGCCAAGTTCCATCCCTCGATGCGGTTCGTCGGCGGGGTCCGGCGGGACCTGGGGATTCCGACCTCCTTCAACCTCCTCGGTCCGCTGACCAACCCGGCCAAGGTCACCGCCTCGGCGATCGGCTGCTTCGACACCCGGATGGCGGGGCTCATCGCCGGTGTACTGGCCGAGCGCGGCTCGTCGGCGCTGGTGTTCCGCGGCGACGACGGCCTCGACGAGCTGACGACCACGGCCACCTCCCGGGTGTGGGTCGTCCGCGACGGCAAGGTCGCCGAGGAGGCCTTCGACCCGCGGGACGTCGGCCTCGAACTGGTGCCGGTGGAGGCCCTGCGGGGCGCGGACTCCTCGTACAACGCGGAGGTCGCCCGACGGCTGCTGGACGGCGAGCCGGGTCCGGTGCGGGACGCCGTACTGCTGAACTCCGCTGCGGCGCTGGTGGCGTTGGAGCCGACCGGGGCGCCGCTGACCGAGCAACTGCGCGCCGGGATGGCGAAGGCGGCGGAGTCGATCGACTCCGGCGCGGCCAAGCGGACGCTGGAGCGCTGGGTGGCGGCCAGCAACGCGTAGCGCCCCATGCGGTGATGTCCCGCAATCCGGACACGGGTTGCGGGACCACGATCACTTCGCGTAGGTTCCTGTACCAGGTCATGAGTGACAGTCATGAGGCCCCGGCCGACTGTCCGGCAACCCTCCGTCCGTGGCGGGGTGCCCCGGGTGAAGACCAGGTCGTAGGCAGAAAGGCCTACGGCAAGCGCGGACCCCTCGCCGCTTTTCAACGAGCGCAGTACCAGGGGTCCTGGTCGTCGAGGAGCCTTCCGTGAGCAAGCGAATGCGATAGGGCCGCAGAGCCCCGCCTCCGCGCACCCCTCTTCCCTTTCCTTCCCGCGCTGAGCCTGTCCGCTCGCGTGGTGAATTCAGCTGCCTCTCACGGGAGTTCGCCATGTCTGTCTCCACCGTTGCCGCCACCCGGTCCGTTTGTGCCCATCTGCCGGTTCTGGGACGGGATGTCACCGTCCCGCTCGTCACCGGCGGCGAGGTCACCTACGCCGCGCTCGACTACGCGGCCAGCGCACCGGCGTTGCAGCGGGTCTGGGACGACGTGGCGGCCTACGCCCCGTACTACGGCAGCGTCCACCGCGGCGCCGGGTACCTCTCCCAGCTCTCCACCGACCTCTTCGAGAACGCCCGCAAGACGGTCGCCGAGTTCCTCGACTGCCGAGCCGACGACCAGGTGGTCTTCACCCGGTCCACCACCGACTCCCTGAACCTCCTGGCCGCCGCGCTCCCGGCCGACTGCCAGGTCTTCGTCTTCGAGACCGAGCACCACGCCTCGCTGCTGCCCTGGCAGGACGCACGCGTCAGCTACCTCGACGCCCCGCGCACCCCGCAGCAGGCGGTGGCGACGCTGGAGCGCGCCCTCGCCGACCGTGACCCCCACGGCCCGGCCCTGGTCTGCGTGACCGGCGCCTCGAACGTCACCGGTGAACTGTGGCCCGTACGGGAGCTGGCCGCCGCCGCGCACGCGCACGGGGCCCGGATCGTCCTGGACGCCGCCCAGTTGGCTCCGCACCACCCGGTGTCGGTGCAGGACCTCGACGTCGACTGGGTCGCCTTCTCCGGGCACAAGCTGTACGCCCCCTTCGGCTCCGGCGTCCTGGCCGGGCGTGCCGACTGGCTGCGCGCGGCGAAGCCGTACCTCGCGGGCGGCGGCGCCAGCCGCAAGGTCACGCGGCGCGAGGACGGGGGAGTGGACGTGGAGTGGCACGAGAGTGCCGCCCGCCACGAGGCCGGCTCGCCCAACGTCATCGGGGTCTACTCCATCGCCTCCGCCTGCAAGGCCCTCACCGAGGCCGGCTTCGACACGCTCGTCGCCCGGGAGCAGTACCTGATCGACACGGTCCGCGCGGGCCTCGCCGAGGTCCCGGAGGTCAGGGTCCTCTCCCTCTTCGGCGACGACGCCCCGCGCGTGGGCGTGATCTCCTTCGTCGTCGAGGGCTGGAACAGCTCCCACTTCGCCGCCGCGCTCTCCGCCGAGTACGGCATCGGCGTCCGCGACGGCCTCTTCTGCGCCCACCCGCTCGTGCGCACCCTGCTCGGCAGCGACCCCCAGTCCCAGGGAGAGTGCGGCGCGCCCGAGGCCGCGCCCGGCGAGAAGTCCCTCAACGCGATCCGGGTGAGCTTCGGCGCGGGCACGCCCGACGAGCACGTGGAGCGGTTCGTAGGCGCCGTCAAGGAACTGGTCCGGGACGGTGCGAAGTGGACGTACCGCACGGAGGACGGCCGCTGCGTACCGGCCGTCTGAGGGACTGACGTCCACCAGCGCGTATACGCTCCCTCTCGGCAGCGGTACGACGTAGGGGGAGCACGGGGTGCAGGAGCTGCGCGGGACGGATCCTCGGGCCATCGGTCCCTATGAGGTCGTGGGCAGGCTCGGGTCCGGCGGCATGGGCGAGGTGTATCTCGCCGAGGCGCGGCGCGGGCCGCGGCTGGCCGTCAAGGTGGTGCGGGCCGAGCATGCGGAGGACCGCACCTTCCGGGCGCGGTTCCGGCACGAGGTGCGGGCCGCTCAGACCGTCGGCGGGGCGGGGACGTACACCGCGCGGGTCGTGGACGCGGACACCGAGGCTCCACGGCCGTGGATGGCCACCGAGTTCGTCGACGGGCCGAACCTGCGGGACGCGGTGCTCGACGGCGGCCCCCTGACGGGAGACGCGGTACGGCTGCTGGCGGCCGCGCTCGCCGAGGCGCTCGCCGCGATCCACGCCAAAGGGCTGGTGCACCGGGACCTCAAGCCGTCCAACATCCTGCTGGCGCAGGACGGTCCCCGGGTGATCGACTTCGGGATCGTCCGGGCCCTGGAAGGGACGGCGCTGACCCGGACCGGGGTGGTCGTCGGGTCGGTCGGCTATGTCTCGCCCGAGCAGATCCGCAACGGTGCCCAGGTGGGGCCGGCCAGTGACGTCTTCTCGCTGGGCGCGGTGCTCGCGTACGCGTCCGGCGGTAAGGAGCCGTTCGGCGAGGGACAGGATTCGGTCGTCCTGCTGCGGATCCTGACCGGGGACGTCGACCTGTCCGCCGTACCGAAGGACCATCTGCCGCTGGTGGAGGCGTGTCTGCGGGACGATCCGGGCGCCCGGCCGACGCCCGCGGACGTGGTCGCGGCCGCGGGGCACACCGCGCGTTCGTTGCGCGAGGGCCTGCGGTCGGGGTGGTACGCGACCGGTGCCCCCCAAGGGGCCCAGTCCGTCGGGGGCGGTGAGCGCTGGATCCCCGACCACGGGTCGGGGGAGCGGGAGAGCCGGGTCGAGTACGTGGCGCCCGTGACGGTCAGGGACTTACCGGCGGTCGCGGAGAACCCGCCGCAGCCGCCCTCGCGGCGACGGTTGCTGGGGGCGCTGACCGGTGGCGCGGGGGTGGTGGCGGCCGGTGGCCTCGGCGGATGGCTGCTGCTGCGGGACTCCTCGGACGGCAAGGCAGGGGCCGCGGGCGGGTCCGGCATCCCGGCCCGGTCCTCCGCGGCGGCAACGCCTCGGGTGGGCTGGCAGTACAAGGTCGAGGGACTGGGCGGAAGACACGGCCCATGTACCGCGCTGTCGCCCGACGGCAGGCGTGTGTACGTCGGCGGCGCGGACTCCTCACTGCACGCCGTGGACCTGAACGGCCTGAGTGTCTGGCGTACCCCACTGGGCGGCGAGGTCATGTCCCCGCTCGCCACCGCCGACGGCGTGTACTGCCTGCTGTTCGACGGGCAGGAGGGCGCCTCCAAGCTCTGCGCGCTCGGCCGGGGCGGCAAGGTGCGCTGGACCAGGCCGGTCGCCTCGAACAGCCAGGTCCCGGTGGCCGCGGGCGGACTGGTTCTGGTTTCCTACGCCTCTTCGTCGGACGAGGGCGGGGTGCGGGCGTACGCGCCCGACGGCAGCGTGCGCTGGAGCAGGCCGACAGGGGCGGCGCCCACCAGCGAACCCATGGTGGCGGACTCAGTGGTGTACGTCGGCACCTTCGGAGACGAGGTGCAGGCCCTGGACGCGAAGACCGGGAAGCGGCTGTGGGCGACGCGGGTGGGAACGGACACCGGGCGGCCCACGCTGGTCGGAGACACGCTGCTGGTCGGGTCGGGCGGGGAGCAGTCGCTGCACGGCGTCAGCCGCTCCGGAAAGGTCCTGTGGCACAAGGCCGACGAGACGTTGTACGGCAGCCGCTACCTCAGCTGTGTCGCCTTCGGCGGTCTCGGGGTCACCGCGACCGACTACGAACTCGTCGCGCTGGACCCGGCTGACGGATCCAGGGCGTGGACCTTCCGGTTCACCGACGAGGGGACCCAGTACAGCGATCCGACGGTCGCGGGTGCCACGCTCTACGCACGCCAGGGCTCGACGCTCTACGGCCTGAACCGTCAGGGCAAGAGGACCTGGCGGAAGCGGGTCGAGGGGGGAGCGTCCGTCGGCACCCAGAGCCCGGTCGTCCGCGACGGACGCGTCTATGCCGCGACCGCCGACGGAATCACCGTCCTCGCGCTGAAGAAGTCCTAGCCGTGTCCTAGCTGTCCAGCCCGATCGCGAACGCCGCCTCCAGGTCGTGCTGCGAGTACGTCCGGAACGCCACGTGCGTGTCCGTCCCCTCCACGCCCGGGATCTTGCTGATGCGGCCCGGGATGACCTCGGCCAGGTCCTCGTGCTGCTTCACCCTGACCATGGCGATCAGGTCGTAGGTGCCGGTCACGGAGAACACCTCGCTGACGTTCTCCAGTGCCGCGATCGACTCCGCGATCTCGGGGATCCGGTCCACGCTGGTCTTGATGAGGACGATCGCGGTGATCACGGCTGGTTCTCTCCCTCGGGGGCCGGGGCTGGGGCGGGCTTCACTCTAGTCCCACGCCCGAATCGCACCCACGCGAAGGCGAGCCCCAGCCCGAACCCCACCAGGTGGGCCAGATACGCCACCCCCGGCCCCTGGCCTGCCTGGCCCGCGGCCAGCCACTGGAGGGCCGCCCAGAAGGGGAGGACGACCCAGGCGGGGAAGCGCAGGGGGAGGAAGAAGAGGAACGGCAGGAGACTGGTGACACGGGCTCCGGGGAACAGGTACAGGAACGCGCCGAGGACCGCCGAGATCGCCCCGGACGCGCCGACCAGGGACTGCCCGGAGTCGGCGTTGGCTGCCGCGTAGCCCAGCAGGGCGAGGTAGCCGCAGCCCAGGTAGAAGAGGCTGAACTGGACGCGGCCCATCCGTTCCTCGGTCAGGACGCCGAAGACATAGAGGAAGAGCATGTTGCCCAGCAGGTGGACCCAGCTGCCGTGGACGAAGAGGGCCGTGGCGGGGGTGAGCGCGGCCCGTGCCGAGCCCTCGAACAGTTCCGCGGGGACCACGCCCCAGCGGTGGAAATAGGACCGCTGCGCGGCAAGCAGCAGGTCGCCGGAGCCGTACGCCGGATTGAGCCCCGAGGCGGGGCCGGCCAGGAAGAGCAGACAACACACGGTGATCAGCCCGTATGTCACCGGCGCCGACGGCCGCCGGACCGCCACGACCGCCCTGCCGACCGCCCCGCTCCAGTTGCTGATCATGAATACAGAGCATGACGTAAGGGGGCCGAACGGCACAGACCGCCTCGCCGCTGTGGACGGCGGAGCGGCGAGTACCCGCCAGGCCGTAGGGTAACGAGCCACACGCACCGGGGTGCCCGGCGCGTCACGGACACTAGAAGGAACAAGAAGGAAGGCGAACAGCCACGATGACGGTTCCCCTGCCGACTGCCTCGACGCGGTGGCGCTGCACCCTCTGCGGCAACCTCACGCGCTTCGACGTGACCCGCTCGTCGAAGGTGGTCGAGTACGTCCACCTCGACCTGGCCGGTGAGCCGAAGGTCGAGGAGCGCGACGTGGTCAGTGAGAGCATCGAGTCGGTGCGCTGCCGCTGGTGCAACGCCGTGGATCAGGTGGAACTCGTGGACAGGCCGGGCGCCGGCTCCTGAGGGAGCGGGCCCCGCACAGGCGATGGGGTGAGGATGGTGGAGACCGCAGGCGGGGGGCCGGGCGACGGCGCCGCTGAGGTGCTCGACCGTCCCCTGCCCGACGGCGTGCGCCGGAGAGTCGTACAGATCGTCTCCGACGGCTTCGGCGGGCTGACCGTCGGCGAACTGCCCGCCCAGCTCAGGCAGTACGCCCGCTTCGCACCGAACCGGCGGGCCAAGTTCGCCGGCAACGCCATGGCGGCCGCTCTGGAGACCGATCCGCTGTTCCGGCAGCGCATCGGGGAGAAGTTCAGAGAGGCACAGCCGGAACTCTCCGGCGCCTTGGACTCCGGCTCGCCGCCCCCGGCCGCGGACCCGCTCGACGTGGCGGCCGCGGCCTACGTACTGCGGCCCACCGGCTGGGTGAAGCTCGTGACCGCGGCCGGCGAGGAGGCCCAGCGGGCCGACGCCGAGCGCGCCGACGAGGAGAGCCGGGCCGAACTGGAGCGCCTGCGCGAAGAGCTCGACCGGGCCCGTGAGCAGACCCGGAGCGAGACCGAGCGGCTGCGCACCGAGCTGGATTCGGCCAAGAAGGAAGCGGAATCGCTGCACCGCAAGCTGCGCGCCGCCCTCAGCGACGTCAAGCGCGGCGAGGCGGCCCTGCGCAAGGTGCACGCCGAGATGGAGACCCTGCGCGCGGAGGGGCAGACCCAGGTGTCCGCCGCCGAGAGCGAGTCCCGGCGGCTCAAGGCGCGGCTCGGCGAGGCGGAGGCCGCCCTGGAGGCCACCCGCAAGGCGGCCCGCGAGGGACGCAGCGTCGAGGACATGCGCGTACGGCTGCTGCTCGACACCCTGCTCGACGCGACCCAGGGACTACGGCGGGAACTCGCGCTGCCGCCCGTGTCGGTACGGCCGGCCGAGACCGTGGATGCGGTCGAACCGGGACGAATGACACCGAAAGACATTGCCGCGCGGGCGTTGTCCGAAAACGACCCCGCGATCCTCGACCAGCTCCTCGCGCTGCCGCAGGCCCATCTGGTCGTCGACGGCTACAACGTCACCAAGACCGGCTATCCCCAGATGCCCCTGGAGAAGCAGCGGTTGAGGCTCCTGGGGCAGCTCTCGCAGCTCGCCGCGCAGACCGGCGCCGAGGTGACGTGCGTCTTCGACGGGGCCGAGCTGGCCGCGCCGGTGCTGCTGGCGCCGCCGCGCGGGGTGCGGGTGCTGTTCTCCAAGCCGGGTGTCACCGCCGACGAGTTGATCCGCCAGCTGGTGCGTGCGGAGCCGCCGGGCCGTCCGGTCATCGTCGCCTCGACCGATCGCGAGGTCGCCGACGGGGTGGCCCGGGCGGGGGCGCGACCGGTCGCGTCTGCGATGCTTCTCAAGCGCCTGTCCTGAAATGGTCAACGTACGGACCTAATGCCCGAATTGACGGAACCGTCACGCAACGTAGTGTCAAGCGGACATCACTTCATGTGAGTTGAGTGTAAAGAATGCAGGGTGTGGCGAGATTTTTCTCGTGAGGATTTGAACTGATCACGGGAAGGTCACTAGGGTCTGGCCTCGAACCTCCAAGCGGGTGATCACTCAAAAGAAGGAGTTCACCTCCGTGGCGTCCCACCGTCGACCCAAGCAACCGAGCCGTGCACGCGTGACCGTGCTGACCACCGCAGCCGCCGCTGCGGTCGCCCTGAGCTCGCAGGCCGCGAATGCCGCGCCGAGCGAGAAGCCGAGCAAGGACGAGGTCAAGGCCAAGGTCGACAAGCTCTACGAAGAGGCGGAGCAGGCCACCGAGAAGCTCAACGGGGCCACGGAGAAGCAGGAGAAGCTCCAGAAGGAGATCTCCACCATCCAGGACAACGTCGCCCGCGGCCAGGAGGAGCTCAACGAGCTGCGCGACTCCATAGGCCTGGCGGCAGCCGCCCAGTACCGCACGGGGTCGATCGACTCCTCGGTGCAGCTCTTCCTCTCCTCGGACCCGGACGACTACCTGGACAAGGCGTCGACCATGGACCAGCTGAGCTCTCAGCAGGTCGAGGCGCTGAAGAAGATCCAGGACAAGCAGCGCGAGCTCGCCCAGGACCGTTCCGAGGCCTCCGAGAAGCTCAAGGACCTCGCGAGCACCCGCACCGAACTGGGCAAGAAGAAGAAGGAAGTCCAGTCCAAGCTCGCCGCGGCGCAGAAGCTCCTCAACACGCTGACGGCCGCCGAGAAGGCCGCCCTCGCCGCCGAGGACGCCCGTGCCAGCCGCGACGCCGGCGACCGCGTCGACCTCGGCAACACCGGCGCCGCCTCCGGCCGGGCCATGGCCGCCTTCCAGGCCGCCCAGACCCAGATCGGCAAGCCGTACGTCTACGGCGCCACCGGCACCGCCTCCTACGACTGCTCGGGCCTGACCTCGTGGGCCTACGCGCAGGCCGGCGTCTCGATCCCGCGCACCTCGCAGGCCCAGGCCAACGCCGGCACGCGCCTCTACTCCCAGAGCCAGCTCAAGGTCGGCGACCTCGTCATCTTCTACGGCGACCTGCACCACGTCGGCCTCTACGCGGGCAACGGCCAGGTGCTGCACGCCCCGCGCACCGGCACGGTCGTCCGCTACGAGTCGATCAACAACATGCCGTTCCAGTTCGGCGTCCGGATCTGACCTCCTTCGGGACGAGTCCGATCACCATCAAGATCGGGACACCGCACCGCCCGTTCGGGCGAATCACGGCAAGGTGAACTGACCGCGCGCCCCGCCCATGACCTGCGTCTGAGGCGGGGCGTCACGTTGTGTGCCCACGGAGGTTGTTGGTGGGGCCCCCTTGCCGGGGCTACTGTCTGCCGCGTTTCCCTGTCCGCCAGCGGAAGGAGTGCGGCTTCCCGTGGGGTCCCATCGCCGCCATGCACCGTCCGGGTTCGACCGGGGCGCCGGTGCAGCGCTCTGTGTCATGTCAGCCGCCGCCGCGGCCTTCGGCGTCCTGCCGGCCACGTCGGCCGTCGCCGAACCGCACGACGACACCCGCGCGGAGGTGGACCGCCTCTACGAAGAGGCCGAGCAGGCCGCCGAGGCCTACAACAAGGCCGACGAGCGCGCCGACGGCCTCCGTGAGGAGGTCGGTACCGCGCAGGACGGGATCGCCCGCCAGCAGGAGCGCATCAACCGCATGCGGGAGGCGCTCGGATCGCTCGCCGGTGCCCAGTACCGCTCCGGGGGGCTCGACCCCTCCCTGGCGCTGCTGTTCTCCGACGACCCGGACGACTACCTCGACAAGGCCTCCGTCCTCGACCGCATCACCACGCAGCAGGCGGGCGAGCTCGAGGACCTCCAGGAGGCCATGCGCGAACTCGCCCAGGAGCGCTCCGAAGCGGCCGAGAAGCTCGGCGAACTGGAGAAGAGCCGCAAGGCCGTCGCCTCCCACAAGCGGACCGTCGAGAACAAGCTCGCCAAGGCGCGCGCACTTCTCAACGCCCTGCCGGCCGGCGAGCGCGACGCCTTTGGCCGGGCCTCCCGCTCCGGCCGCTCCGACATGCCGGACCTCGGCGGCGTCGTCCCGCCGTCCGCCCGTGCGGCCGCCGCCATCGCCGCCGCCCGCTCCGCGCTCGGCAGGCCGTACGTCTGGGGCGCCAACGGCCCTTCCGGCTTCGACTGTTCGGGCCTGATGCAGTGGTCCTACGCGCAGGCGGGCGTCTCCCTGCCGCGCACCTCGCAGGGCCAGCGCCACGCCGGCCGCCAGGTCCCGCTCTCCCAGGCCCAGCCCGGCGACCTGGTCACCTACCGGTCCGACGCCAGCCACGTGGCGATGTACATGGGCAACGGCCAGGTCATCCACGCGCCCTATCCCGGGGCGCCGGTGCGCTACGACCCGGTGGGCATGATCCCGGGCGCGACCGTCACCAGGGTCTGACGGCGCACCCCGCGGCCACCGTACGATCGGGAACGTGGCTGGTCGAGGGCGGGCGTCGGGACGCGGAGTCGTGGCGCTGTGTCTGCTGTTGCTCGTCGGCCTGGTGGGGTGCGGGGGGAAACCGGCCACCGACAGCGCCAAGGCCGACGTGCAGCGGATCCTGGACCGGCGCGCGACCGCGGTCCTGGACCGCGACCGGGCGGCGTTCGTGAAGACGGGCGCGCTGAGCTGGTTCACGAACCTCACCGCGGTCCCGCTCGCCGACTGGTCCTACCGCGTCACCGCCCTGCACCGCACCGGCGACACCGCCACCGCCGACGCCCAACTGCGCTACCGCGTCCAGGGTTACGACCGCGCCCCCGTCACCGTCGGCCGCACCCTGACCCTGAGCCTGGACGCGGGCGGGCAGTGGTACGTGGACGCCGAGCAGCCCGCGAGGAAGACCGCCCAGCAGCTGTGGGACCAGGGCGAGGTCATGACCGTACGGGGTGAGCACAGCCTCGTTCTCGGGGTGGGGCAGTCCGGCGAGCAACTGCACTCCTACGCCGATCTGGCGGACCGCGCGGTACCGGCCGTGTCGGACGCGTGGGGCACCGACTGGCCCCGGCACGTCGTCGTGCTCGTGCCGAGATCGCTGGAGGGCATGGCGGGGCTGCTCGGCTCGCCCGCCTCCTCGTACCGGGGGATCGCGGCGGTCACCACCGGCGAGACGGGCGCGCCCGCGCAGGCGCCCGCGGACCGGATCATCGTCAACCCGGACGCGTACGGCGTCCTCGGCTCCGTCGGCAAGCAGGTCGTGCTCACCCATGAGACGACCCATGTCGCCACCCGCGCCGACACCACCCCCGCGACGCCGCTGTGGCTGTCCGAGGGGTACGCCGACTGGATCGGCTACCGCGGCAGCGGACGTACGCCGGTCCAGGCCGCGCCCGAGCTGTGGGACGCCGTGACCGAGGGCAGGCTGCCGGCCGCGCTGCCGACCGACCGGGACTTCGGCTTCAGCGGCGACGCGGCCGGGCTCGCCCGGGCCTACGAGGGCGGCTGGATGGCCTGCCGGATGATCGCCGAACGCTGGGGCGAGGTGCGGCTGAAGGAGTTCTACCAGGCCGTGGGCGGGCACGAGAAGCGGGCGGGGGCGGTCGAGGACGCGATGAAGGAAGTCCTCGACACGGCACCGGGCGAGTTCACCGAGCAGTGGCGGCGGTATCTGCGGGATCAGCTGGGCTGATCGAGCCGTGCGACGGCCTCCTTGAGCCAGGCACGCTCGGCCCGGCCGGTCGCCCGGGCCACCCGCAGCATGCCCTCCCGGAACCGGTCACCCGTCTCCTCCGCCCGTACCGGCTTCCCGTCCTCGTAGAAGAAGCTCGCGGGCGTCTCCAGGAACTCCAGACGGCGCCGCAGCACCGCGGCCTGCTCCCGGCGGTCGGGCAGGTGCCGTAGGAACGCCAGGAGCGTGTTGAAGCGCACCTGGTCCGTGATCTCGGCCTGCTTGGGGTGCCGCAGCCGCTCCAGCAGATCCTCACGGCCGGTGGCGGTCAGGGACAGCATCCGGCGCGGGGCCGCGCTGGTGCCGGGCTCGGTGTGCTGGTCGAGCTTGCCCGCGGTCACCAGGCGGGTGATGGCGGGGTAGAGGGCGCCGTCGCTGACCGGGCGGACATGGCCGCTGAGGGCCTTGATGCGTTCCTTCAACTCGTAGCCGTGCAGCGGTTGTTCGGCCAGGAAGCCCAGGATCGACAGCTCCAGCACTGGTTCCTCCTTGCGGGTGTCGTACCGGCATGCTACCTCTTATCGAGCTACCTCGTTTAGAGGTAGCTCGAATCGAGGGAGGTCGCGGTGAACACCCACCGCAAACAGCTCATGGCGCTCGCCCACCCCGTCTACCTCGCGCTCCTGGCCTCCGTCGCCGCCGGAATCATCAACACCCTCTGGGTCTCCCGGCTCGGCGGCCCGGCCGTCGCCGCCGTGGCCGTGGCGACCAACACCGAGAACGTGCTGCTCGGCGTCGCCCTGGTCTTCGGCTCCGGTACGACCGTGCTGGTCGCGCACGCCAGGGGTGCGCGGGATCCGGGCGCGGTGCGGGCGGCGGTGCGCGGGGGCCGGGCGCTGTGCGCGCTGGTCACGCCGGTGGTCGTGGCGGGCGGGCTGCTGCTGCGTGAGCCGTTGTCCCGGCTGGTCCTGGGCGAGGGCGACGCCTTGTCGCTCGCGGTGGCCTACTTCGCGATCTCGATGCCGGGCATCGCCGTCTTCTTCGCGCAGAACCTCGTGGACGGCATCCTCAAGGGCACCGGCGACACCAGGGCCCCGATGCGGCTCGCCCTCCTCGCGAACGGTCTGATCCTCGTCTGCGACCCGTTCTTCATCCACCTCTACGGCGTCCGGGGCGCCGCCGCCTCCACGGTGCTGTGCCGGTGTCTGACCCTCGGCGTGGGACTTTCGGTGCTGCGCCGCAACAAGCTGCTCCGGGAGTGCGCGGGTGCGCGGCCCTCGGAGGGCACCTGGGCCGCGTCGCGCAGGACGCTGCGGACCGGGCTGCCGATGTCCGCCGACTTCACCGTGCGGCAGGCCGGGGCGCTCGCGCTGGTCGCGATCGTGGCGCGGCTCGGGGTGACGGCGGTCGCCGCCTACTCGATCGCCTACAAGGTCATGTACGTAGCCACCATGGCCTTCTACGCCGTCCGTCAGGCCGCCTCCATCCACACCGCGCACTCCCGGGGAGCCGGCCAGGACGCGGGGCGGCAGATCGGGCGGCAGGCGGTGCTGGTGTCCGGGGTGGTGGGGCTGGCGGCGGCCGTCCTGCTGTTCGTCGCGGCCCCGTGGATCATGGCTGCCTTCGGCGCCGGGCCCGCGGTCGCCCACGAAGGCACACTGTTCCTGCGCTGCGTGGGGCCCTACCTGCTGCTGATGGCCTGCTTCATCGCGGTCGGCGGGGTCTTCGAGGGGAGCGGGGGAGCGCCGGCGCTGCTGCGGGTGACCGTGCTCGGCACGGCGGTCCAGCTTCCCCTGGCGTACGGCCTCACGGGCCTGGGCCTGGGCCTGCCCGGGGTGTGCCTGGCGCTGGCGTCGGCCATGGCGGTGCAGTGCGGGGCGGTGCCGGTGCTGTTCCGGCGGGGCCGGAATCAGGCGGAGGCCGACGTCTCCTTGGCGCGGGCGGCCTGATCGGGGACCTCGGCCGGGGCGGGCTTCGGCACCGTCGAGCGCCACAGCCCGCGGGCCGCGACCACGGCGGCGAGGACCAGCAGGCCGTTGCGGACCACCATCAGGGTGATGCCGAGCGGGGTGCTCGTCACCACGTCCCCGAACCAGAGCGGGAACTCCAGGACCGTCACGAAGCACGCCGCCAGCACCAGGCCGGCCGGCACGCCCATCCGGCTGGCGCGGAAGCACAGGCACACGGCCGCGACGCCGACCAGCCACACCATGTACTGCGGGCTGATCACGCGGCTGGTCACGGTGAACATCAGCACCGCCACGAACGCCGCGTCGGCCGCCGTGTGCGCCTCGAACCGGGTCGCCACCAGCCGCCACAGGAGCAGCCAGCCGAACGTCATGCCGGTCAGGGTCAGCGCGGCGGTGCTCACCACGTTCACCCACGGGCCGAGGAACTCGACCGAGCCGTAGTTGAGCAGCACCTGGCCGTCCCAGCCGTAGTGCCGGGCCACGTGGAAGACCAGCGCGCCCAGCGACTCCACCTCGGTGCCCCGGTCGCGCTGGAAGGTCAGGAAGGCGAACGCGCCGGGCATCGCCAGGGCGAACAGCGCGGCCAGCACGACGACGGTCGCCGCCGCCGACGCCCAGGCCCTGCGCCCCCGGACGCCCAGGAGCAGCAGCGCCGGCCAGACCTTCAGCATCGCCCCGAAGCCCGCGAGGGCGCCCATCAGGCGGGGGTGCCGGGCGCCCGCGAGCAGGGCGGCGACCGCGACCGCGGTGACCATCACGTCGTAGCGGGCGTAGACGGTGGGGCCGAGCAGCGGTACGCCGGCCACCCACACCCAGGCGCCACGCAGCCGCCGGCCCGGGCGCCGGCCCGCGTACAGCAGCAGCGACAGGACCACCAGGTCGGCGAGGAAGGCGAGGACGAAGAAGGCCGACGCGTAGTCGAGGAAGGGCAGCAGGCCGGGGGAGAGGATCGCGAGAGCCGCGGCGGGCGGATACTGCCAGGTGACGTCGTCCAGCGGGAAGGTGCCGGTCCGCAGCACGTCGAACCAGCTCTGGTAGATGACGGAGACGTCGCTCGTGACGTCCGGGCCCGGGAAGACGTACACCTTGAACACGAAGAGCAGCAGCAACAGCCTGGTCACGCCCCAGGTCGGCAGCAGCCACGTCAGCGACCGCCTCGCACCCGTCGTCTCCACGTGATCCCCTGCCCGTTCGCTGCTCGTCTTGAGGGGAACATGATGTCCTGCCCTCCTGTGAGGGTGCCATAAACGCGGCCGCGGGCGGCTGTGAGCAGGCGGTTCGGTAGGGTCTGCGGCGATGCACAAGACCCTGATCGTCACGAACGACTTCCCGCCTCGGCCGGGCGGCATCCAGGCGTTCCTGCACAACATGGCCCTGCGGCTCGACCCCGAGCAGCTCGTCGTCTACGCCTCCACCTGGAAGCGCGGCCGGGAGGGCGCCGAGGCGACTGCCGCCTTCGATGCCGAGCAGCCCTTCACCGTCGTACGGGACTCCACGACGATGCTGCTGCCGACGCCCGGGGCGACCCGGCGGGCCGTCGGGCTGCTGCGCGAGCACGGGTGCACCTCGGTGTGGTTCGGGGCGGCGGCGCCGCTGGGTCTGATGGCGCCGGCGCTCAGGAAGGCGGGCGCCGAGCGGCTGGTGGCCACCACCCACGGGCACGAGGCCGGGTGGGCCCAGCTGCCCGCCGCGCGGCAGCTCCTGCGCCGGATCGGTCAGTCCACGGACACCATCACCTACCTCGGCGAGTACACGCGCTCGCGGATCGCCCGGGCGCTGACGCCGGACGCGGCCTCGCGGATGGTGCAGCTGCCGCCGGGCGTCGACGAGAAGACCTTCCACCCCGGCTCGGGCGGTGACGAGGTCCGGACGCGGCTCGGGCTGAGCGAGCGGCCGGTGATCGTGTGCGTCTCCCGGCTGGTGCCGCGCAAGGGGCAGGACACGCTGATCCTCGCGATGCCCCGGATCCTGGCCGCCGAGCCGGAGGCCGTGCTGCTGATCGTGGGCGGCGGGCCGTACGAGAAGGAGCTGCGCAGGCTCGCGGGGGAGACCCGGGTCACCGACTCCGTCCGCTTCACCGGCGCGGTGCCCTGGGCCGAGCTGCCCGCGCACTACGGGGCCGGTGACGTGTTCGCCATGCCGTGCCGGACCCGGCGGGGCGGGCTCGACGTCGAGGGGCTCGGGATCGTCTACCTGGAGGCCTCCGCGACCGGGCTGCCCGTCGTGGCCGGTGACTCCGGCGGCGCCCCGGACGCCGTCCTCGACGGCGAGACCGGCTGGGTCGTGCGGGGCGGCTCCGCAGAGGAGGCCGCCGACCGGATCCTCGTCCTCCTCCAGGACGCCGAGCTGCGCCGACGGATGGGGGAGCGGGGACGGGCGTGGGTCGAGGAGAAGTGGCGGTGGGACCTGCTGGCGGAAAAGTTGAAGACGTTGCTGTAGCGCGACTCCTAGGCGGAGGGAAATAATCCGCCGATGCTGCGCGCATGACAGCAAAACTGATGCAGCGTCAGCTGACGAGACGTCATATCTTGGGCATGGTGGCCCTGCAGACCGCCGCCGCGTCCGGTCTCACCCGCATCGGTCTCCAGACGGCGTCGGGCGTGGAGCCCGCGGCCGTCGACAACGCCCCCGCCATCGTGGTCGGTTCGGGCTACGGCGGTGCAGTCGCCGCCCTCCGCCTCGGCCAGGCCGGCATCCGCACCCTCGTCCTCGAGATGGGCCGGGCCTGGAACACCCCCGGCGCCGACGGCAAGGTCTTCTGCTCCACCAGCGCCCCGGACCAGCGGTCCATGTGGTTCCGCACCCGCACCGAGGCCCCGCTGGCCACCTTCCTGTGGCTGGACGTCGTCAACAAGGACATCAGCGCCTACCCGGGGGTCCTGGACCGGGTGCACTTCGACGCCATGTCCGTGTACGTCGGCCGGGGCGTCGGCGGCGGCTCCCTGGTCAACGGCGGGATGGCGGTGACGCCCCTGAAGGCGTACTTCGCCGAGCAGTTCCCCACCGTCGACTCCGACGAGATGTACGGCACCTACTTCCCGCGCGCCCGTTCCATGCTCGGCGTCAACACCGTCGACCCCGCCTGGTTCGAGTCGACCCAGTGGTACCGGTTCACCCGGATCTCCCGCGCCCACGCCCAGAAGACCGGCCTGAAGACCACCTTCGTGCCGAACGTCTACGACTTCGGGTACATGCAGCGCGAGGCGGACGGCACGGCCACGAAGTCCGCGCTCGCCGGCGAGGTCATCTACGGCAACAACCACGGCAAGCGCAGCCTCGACAAGACGTACCTCGCCTCGGCTCTCGGGACCGGGAACGTCACCCTCCACACCCTGGAGAAGGTCAGGGCGATCAGCCGGGCGGCCGACGGCTCCTGGCTGCTCACCGTCGACCGCATCGACATCACCGGCACGGTCGTCGAGACCAAGCAGTACGGCTGCACGTACCTCTTCCTCGGCGGCGGCAGCGTCGGCACCACCGAACTCCTCGTCCGCGCCCGGGAGACGGGTGCGCTGCCCGCCCTGGACGCCAGCGTCGGCGGCGGCTGGGGCACCAACGGCAACGTGATGCTCGGCCGCGCCAACCACCTGTGGGACACCGTCGGGGCGAACCAGTCGACCATGCCCGTCATGGGCATCGACGACTGGGCCAACACCGCGAACCCCGTCTTCGCGGAGATAGCCCCGCTGCCGACGGGACTCGAGCACTGGGTCAGTCTGTACCTGGCGATCACCAAGAACCCGTCGCGGGCGTCGTTCTCGTACGACAGCGGGACGGACGGTGTGAAGCTCGGCTGGACCGCCGCCCACAGCGCGGTCTCCGTCGCCATGGCCAAGAAGCTGTTCGACCGGATCAACTCGGCGAACTCGACGATCTACCGCTACGACCTGTTCGGCTCGTCCAACAAGGTCTTCGCCGACGACTTCACCTACCACCCCCTGGGCGGCTGCGTGTTGGGGAAGGCGACCGACGACTACGGCCGGGTGAAGGGGTATCCGAAGCTGTACGTCACCGACGGCTCCCTCGTGCCCGGGTCGATCGGGGTGAACCCGTTCGTGACGATCACCGCGCTCGCCGAACGGACGATGGCGCGGGTCCTCGCAGAGGACACCGCGCCATGACAGTGCTTGATGGCTCGGTCGCCTACGGGGCGCCTCAGCCGGTGTCGAGACGGCGATCGTGCTCAGCCCTTCGGGCCTCCGCGCGTTCGCCGTCTCGACACCGGCGCGCCCCTACGGCTCCCTCGCGGCCCGTCAGGGGCCTTGCTACTTCTGGTAGATGGCCTCGATCTCGGACGCGTAGTCCTTCGCCACCACGTTGCGCTTGAGCTTCAGGGACGGCGTGAGGTGGCCCGAATCCTCCGTGAACTGGGAGGACAGAATGCGGAACTTCCGCACCGATTCCGCCTTCGACACCGCGGCGTTGCCGTCGTCGATCGCCGACTGGATGGCGGCCAGCAGGTCCGCGTCCTCGTGCAGCGACGCCGCGGTGGAACCCTCCGGCTTGCC
The DNA here is from genome assembly GCF_001279775.1 of Streptomyces sp. MMG1533. Lineage (GTDB taxonomy): Bacteria > Actinomycetota > Actinomycetes > Streptomycetales > Streptomycetaceae > Streptomyces. The sequence continues at coordinate 25,689 of NZ_LGDG01000254.1, forward strand.
GTGCTCGGCCGCCCAGCGGCCCAGGAACTCCTCGTCGACGGTGACCAGCGCGCCCACGAACGGCCGTCCGTCGCCGACCACCATGCACTCCGCGACCAGCGCGTGCGCGCGGATCCGGTCCTCGATCACGGCCGGGGCGACGTTCTTGCCGCCCGCGGTGACGATGATCTCCTTCTTGCGGCCGGTGATCCTGAGATAGCCGTCCTCGTCGAGGGTGCCGATGTCGCCGGTGTGGAACCAGCCGTCGGCCAGCGCCTCGGCGGTCGCCGCCTCGTTGTTCCAGTAGCCCTTGAACAGGTGCTCGCCGTGCAGCAGCACCTCGCCGTCGTCCGCGATCCTGACGACCGAGCCGGGCAGCGGCTGGCCGACCGTGCCGATCTTCTGGCGGTCCCACGGGTTGAAGGCGGTGGCGGCACAGGACTCGGTCAGGCCGTAGCCCTCCAGGACCGTGAAGCCGATGCCGCGGAAGAAGTGACCCAGGCGCTCGCCGAGCGGGGCGCCGCCGGAGATGGCGTACTCGCCCTTGCCGCCGAGGACCGCGCGCAGCTTGCTGTAGACGAGTTTGTCGAAGGTCTTGTGTTTGATCTTCAGGCCGAGGGACGGGCCCGACGGCGTGTCCAGCGCCTTGCTGTACGCGATCGCGGTGTCCGCGGCCTTGTCGAAGATCTTGCCCTTGCCGTCCGCCTGCGCCTTGGCGCGCGCCGAGTTGTAGACCTTCTCGAAGACCCGCGGCACGCCCAGGATCAGCGTCGGCCGGAACGCGGCCAGCTCGTTGGTGAGGTCCTTGATGTCCGGGACGGTGCCCAGCTTGATCGGCGCCATCATCGGAGCGATCTGCACGAGCCGGCCGAAGACGTGCGCGAGCGGCAGGAAGAGCAGGACGGAGCACTCGCCGGTGCGGAACAGCGGCCGCAGTCGCTCCACGATGTTCCCGCACTCGGCGAAGAAGCTGCGGTGGGTGAGCACACAGCCCTTGGGCCGGCCGGTCGTGCCGGAGGTGTAGACGATGGTCGCCGGGTCGTCGGCCTTGGCGAGCGAGCTGCGCTCCTCGACGGTCTCGTCGGCGACGTCCTGGCCCAGGCGCCCCAGCTCCTCCAGGCCGCCGGCCTCGATCTGCCAGACGTGCTTGAGGGCGGGCAGGCTGTCGCGCACCGACTCGACGGCGGCCGTGTGGTTGTCGAGCTCGACGATGCAGGCGGTGGCGCCCGAGTCGCTCAGGATCCACTGGACCTGCTCCGCCGAGCTGGTCTCGTACACCGGCACGGTGACCGCGCCCGCGCACCAGATCGCGAAGTCGAGCAGGGTCCACTCGTACCGCGTGCGGGACATCAGGCCGACCCGGTCGCCGGGCTGGACGCCGGAGGCGATGAGCCCCTTGGCGGCCGTGTGCACCTCGGCGAGGAAGGCGGTGGCCGTCACGTCCTGCCAGGCACCGTCGACCTTGCGGGCGATCACGGCGACGTCCGGATGCTGCGCGGCGTTTCTCCGGACGATGTCGGTGAGATTGCCGTCCGCAGGGACCTCGTACAAAGCCGGAAGGCTGAACTCGCGCAAGACTGCTGCTCCTCATAGGGCGCCGGCGCCACGACGTTGTGTGATGCGACGGTGCGGTCCAAGGCTCGGGCGGGTACTCAGAGGCTCACCCCGGGGCCTTGGGAACCGGTGGTTGAAATCCTGAGCACGACTGGACCGACCGGACGTTACCCGCCGGTATGGCTTCTTCGACAGGGGGTCCCGGCGAGATGTTCGCTGCGTCACACAGATTGGTTTTCCTTCGCGCACAGTAGTCCACCCACTAACTGACTGGCCAGTAACCGCAGGTCCTGCCGCCACTGTTCACGTATGCCGCACACGCTTACTCTTGATCGTCATGGCACCCACACCAACCGGTAACCGGAGGACACGTGTCCATGTGGTCAGTGACGTGCACGGCAACGCCCGTGACCTGGCCAGATCCGGCGAGGGCGCGGACGCCCTGATCTGCCTGGGTGACCTCGTCCTCTTCCTCGACTACGCCGACCACTCGCGCGGGATCTTCCCCGACCTCTTCGGCGTGGAGAACGCCGACCGCATCGTCGAGCTGCGCACCGCCCGTCGCTTCGAAGAGGCGCGCGAGCTCGGGGCCCGCCTGTGGGCCGGGGTCGGCGAGAACCGCGCCGAGGTGATCGAGCAGGCGGTACGCAAGCAGTACGCCGAGATGTTCGCGGCGTTCCCGACACCGACGTACGCGACATACGGCAATGTCGACATGCCGCCCCTGTGGCCGGAGTACGCCGGACCCGGCACCACCGTGCTCGACGGGGAACGGATCGAGATCGGCGGGTGGGTCTTCGGCTTCGTGGGCGGGGGACTGCGGACGCCGATGCGGACGCCGTACGAGATCAGCGACGAGGAGTACGCGGCGAAGATCGAGGCGGTGGGCGAGGTGGACGTGCTGTGCACGCACATCCCGCCGGAGGTGCCCGAGCTGGTCTACGACACGGTCGCGCGCCGCTTCGAGCGGGGCAGCCGGGCGCTGCTGGACGCGATCCGCCGCACCCGGCCCCGGTACGCGCTGTTCGGTCACGTCCACCAGCCGTTGGCGCGGCGGATGCGGATCGGGGCGACCGAGTGCGTGAACGTGGGGCACTTCGCGGGATCCGGGAAGCCCTGGGCGCTCGAATGGTGAGAGACCGCAGCTGATGGGGGTGAAGTCGGCCGGTCGACCGCGCGGTAGCCTTCACGCTGCACACACGTGCGCAGGCTTGCGCACGGTGGACTTGCCTACCGGCCCGCATCTGGAGGAGCCACAGCGATGGCGGAACACACCAGCTCGAGCATCACGATCGAGGCGGCACCGGCCGATGTCATGGGGGTGATCGCCGACTTCGCCCGCTACCCGGACTGGACCGGAGAGGTGAAGGAGGCGGAGGTCCTGGCGACGGACGGTCAGGGGCGCGCCGAACAGGTCCGCCTGGTCATGGACGCCGGAGCCATCAAGGACGACCAGGTCCTGGGCTACACCTGGACCGGCGACCACGAGGTCTCCTGGACCCTGGTGAAGTCCCAGATGCTGCGCTCGCTCGACGGCTCCTACATCCTGAAGCCGGCCGGCGCCGGGGCCACCGAGGTGACGTACCGGCTCACCGTCGACGTCAAGATCCCGATGCTCGGCATGATCAAGCGCAAGGCGGAGAAGGTCATCATCGACCGGGCGCTGGCCGGATTGAAGAAGCGGGTGGAGTCGGGGGCGAAGTAGCCGTCCCCGCCAGGGCGGTACACGGAGGTACCGTTCACCCCCATGCGCACCATCCTGATCACGGGCCCCGGCGGCAGCGGTCGTACGACGGTCGCCGCCGCCACCGCACTCGCCGCCGCCGGTGAGGGCACCCGCACCCTCGTCCTCAGCGCCGACCGCACCGACACCCTCGGAGCGGTGCTCGGCACGCCGACGGGCCCCGCGCCGGTGCAGGCCGCCGCGAACCTCACCGCGTGGCGCCCCGACGCGACCGCGGGTTTCCGTGACGACCTGGCCGCCTTCCAGGACCGCGCGTCCTCCGTCCTCGACCTCCTGGGCGCCTCCCGCCTGGACCCCGAGGAGGTCACTCCCCTCCCGGGAGCCGAGGAACTCACCCTGCTCCGCGCCCTGCGGGACGCGGCCCTCGCCGAGGTCCACGACCTGCTCGTGGTCGACCTGCCGCCCACCCCGCAGGCCCTCGCCCTGCTCGCCCTCCCCGAGGAGCTGCGCCGCTATCTGCGCCGCCTGCTCCCGCCCGAGCGGCAGGCGGCCCGCGCCCTGCGTCCCGTCCTCGGCCGTTTGGCCGGCGTGCCCATGCCCGCGGAGTGGCTGTACGAGACCGCGGCCCGCTGGGACGTCGAACTGGCCGCCGTCGAGGCGGTCGTCGCCGACCGGAACACCGTCGTACGGCTGGTCGCCGAGCCCTCCCCGGCCGGTGCCGACGCCGTCGCCACCGCCGGTCTGGGCCTCGCCCTGCGCGGACTTCGGCCCGACGTGCTGGTGGCGAACCGGGTGCTGCCGGAGGCGGCGGGGGACAGCTGGCTCGCCGGGCCCGTCGCCCAGCAGCGCAAGGTCCTGGCGGAGTGGCAGGAGTCGTACGACGTCCGGGAGGTGGCCCATCTCGGCCGCGACCCGCGCGGCGCCGACGACCTGGCCGGGCTCGTCGCCCCCGGCGTCAACGTCGAGCCTCCCACCGTAGAGTGGCCCGTCACCGACCACCTCGCCGAGGACGGCGTCCTCATCTGGCACATTCCGTTGCCCGGCGCGATACGCGACGAGCTGGACCTCATCCGGCGCGGCGACGAACTCGTCGTCAACGCGGGCCGGTTCCGCCGGATCGTCCCGCTGCCGTCGGCCCTGCGCCGCTGCACCGTCGACGGTGCAGCGCTGCGGGAGGGCGAGCTGCGGATCCGGTTCGCGCCCGACCCGGATCTATGGCCCGGGACACGGTGAACCGCATACGCCCGTTCGGGTAACGTCGGAGAGACGAACCGTAGTCAGGAGTCCGTCATGAGCGAAGAGCTCCCCCCGTCCGACTCCGCCGAGCGCGAGGCTGTCGACGAGGTGCGGGCGACCGACGCCGACGCGTGGGCGACGGCGTGTGCCGAGGATCTCGCGGCGGAGAAGGTCCGCCGCCGCGCCGATTACGGCCCGCCCCCGGGCTCGGCCGCCGAGGAACTGCGCAAGCTCGTCGACACCGTCGCGGACAAGCTGTCCGGCCTCCAGTCCCCGCTGCTCGGCGCCGTCGCGGGGCCCGCCGCCCAGCAGGTGGTCAAGCAGGTCGTGCAGCAGGCCAAGGCGGCCGTCGAGCCCGTCATCGAACGCAACCCGGACGTCTTCGACCATCTGGCGGCCGCGGGCAACGAACTGCTCGCCGCCTACCGCTCGGCGGTCGAGGCCCAGGAACAGCGCTGGACGGCCCGGAACACCGACCCGGACGAGGGCCGCCGCGACAAGGGCGACGAGCCCGGCCCCGGGGAACGCATCGACCTGGACTGAGTGCCTCCTGGAGCCCTGCCGCCGCCTTCCCGCCTGCCCGGCGACGGGAATCCGACGGCAGGGCCTCGGGTACGGTTGGCCGTAGCGGGGCTCGACCGAAACTGAGGGATTCATGGGACTCACCATCGGCGTCGATATCGGCGGCACGAAGATCGCGGCCGGCGTGGTCGATGAGGAAGGCAACATCCTCTCGACCTTCAAGGTGCCGACCCCGGGTACGTCCGAGGGCATCGTGGACGCCATCGCCTCCGCGGTGGAGGGAGCACGCGCCGGCCACGAGATCGTCGGCGTGGGCATCGGTGCCGCCGGATACGTCAACCGTCAGCGCTCCACGGTCTACTTCGCGCCGAACATCGACTGGCGTCAGGAGCCGCTGAAGGAGAAGGTCGAGGCGCGCGTCGACCTGCCGGTCGTCGTGGAGAACGACGCCAACGCGGCCGCGTGGGGCGAGTACAAGTTCGGCGGCGGCAAGGGCCACCGCAACGTCATCTGCATCACCCTCGGCACCGGCCTCGGCGGCGGCATCATCATCGGCAACAAGCTGCGCCGCGGCCACTTCGGCGTGGCCGCCGAGTTCGGCCACATCCGCATGGTCCCGGACGGGCTGCTGTGCGGCTGCGGCAGCCAGGGCTGCTGGGAGCAGTACGCCTCCGGGCGAGCCCTTGTGAGGTACGCCAAGCAGCGCGCCAACGCGACCCCCGAGAACGCGGACATCCTGCTCGGCCTCGGCGACGGCACCCCTGACGGCATCGAGGGCAAGCACATCTCGATGGCCGCCCGCCAGGGCGACCCCGTCGCCGTCGACTCCTACCGCGAGCTCGCCCGCTGGGCCGGCGCCGGCCTCGCCGACCTGGCCTCCCTCTTCGACCCCTCCGCCTTCATCGTCGGCGGCGGCCTCTCGGACGAGGGCGAGCTGGTCCTCGACCCGATCCGCAAGTCGTACAAGCGCTGGCTGGTCGGCGGCAACTGGCGCCCGGTGGCCGATGTCATCGCCGCCCAGCTGGGCAACAAGGCCGGCCTGGTGGGTGCGGCGGACCTGGCGAGAGAGCCCGACCCGATCATGTAACGCTCACTGTTCCGAGCCAAGGGGCGCGGGGCTGTATGAACACGCGGCTCCGCCGCGTGGGCGCGACAAGCCGCGACGAGCTGCTGGTCGCCCATGCACCTCGCGCCCCGAGCCTTTGGGCGTAGATTGATCGACATGGTGCTGCTCCCCAATTCCCGCACGGATTCCGACGGTTCCGCGGTCATCAGGGTCCTGAGCTACAACATCCGCTCCATGCGCGACGACACCGACGCCCTGGCAAGGGTGATCGGCGCATGCGCGCCCGACCTGGTCCTCGTCCAGGAAGCCCCCCGTTTCTTCCGCTGGCGCAAGAAACTCGCCCGGCTCGCCGCGGCGTCCGGGCAGGTCATCCTCTCCGGAGGCGGCACGGCCGCGGGCCCGGCGATCCTCTGTTCGCTCCGGGTCACCGTCGAGCGCACCGAGGACGTCCTGCTCCCGCTCACCCCGGGTCAGCACCGGCGGGGCTTCGCCACCGCGGTCGTACGGATCGGGGCCGCCCGGCTCGGCGTACTGAGCTGCCACCTCTCGCTCCAGAAGGACGAGCGGTACGAGCAGGCCGGCCTGCTCCTCGACCGGCTCGCCGGGATGGGCGTGGAGCACGCGGTCGCGGGCGGCGACCTGAACGAGCGGCCCGGAGGCCGCGCCTTCGCCCGGCTCGCCGAGGGCCTCCAGGACTGCCGGGCCACCGCCCCCCGGGGCGGCGAACACACCTGGACGCGTACCGACCCCCACCGGCGCATCGACGCGATCTTCGCGACGAAGGGCATCGAGGTCCTCGGCTGCGGAGTGCCACGGGGTCATCCCGGTGTGACCGAGACAGACCTGAGGGCGGCCACGGACCACCTTCCGGTGCTGGCCGCCCTCAGAATTCCCGCACGCTGAAGACGTGCCGGACCCGTGCCGGACCCGGGCAGGACCCGTGCCGAACCCGGGCCGGACGCGCGCTAGACGACCGCTCCCCGTCCGGGATCGTCGTCGTCCTCGTCGTCCGGCCGCATCCGCATCACGAGCGTGGCGCAGCCGCCCAGGAAGCCGCCGATCCCGAGCGTGCTGAGCCACCAGGTCATGTCCCAGCCGAGCAGCACGGCGAGCAGGAGCAGGACCGGGCCGCCGAGGAGCCCCAGCCAGGCGAACTTCGCGGTGGCGTCGGCGGCGGGCAGCGGCGGCGGCTCCGGCGGGACGAAGCCGCCCTCGTCGTCGTCCTCCGCCAAGTCCTCTTCGGCCGGCTCGGGCGTGCTGTAGTCCCGGGGGCCGACACCGGGGGCGAAGGCGACGGAGCCGCCCAGCGGCTTCGCGGGCTTCTCCTCCTTGGCCTCCGTGGTCCCCTTGGCGTCTTCGGGGCCCCCGTCGCCGGTCTCGTGGGTCTCGGGCTCCAGCAGCGCCAGGTCCTCGACCGACTTGAAGGGCTTGGAGCCCGGCGGGTCCGGCGGCTCCTCGCCGTACCCTTCGACGATGGCCGCCCAGGCGGCCTCCTCGTCGAACGGGACGTGCTGCTCGTCCGGCTCGCGGTCCTCGCGCTCCTCACGGTCCTCGCGATCGGAGTCGTGCTCAGCCACGTGCGGCCGTCCCTTCCTTGCCGATGTTGGGTGCGAAGCGGCCGATGAACGCGTAGCTCTCCTCGAAGATCCGGTCCGCTTCGTGGTCCAACGTCGCGACGTGGTAGCTCTGTTCCAGCACGATCTCCTGTACGTCCGTGGACGAGACCCGGCTCAGCACGCGCGCGGAGTCGGCGGCGGGCACCACATGGTCCTGGGCGCTGCGCAGGACCAGCAGCGGCTGGGTGACCTGCGGCAGCTCGCCGTCGACCAGCCGGAAGAAGGTCCGCAGGGAGTGCGCGCAGTGCAGCGGCACCCGGTCGTACCCCAGCTCGGCGCTGCCCTCCTTGGCGATGTCGTCGGCGATGCCCTTCGTCGTGCGGACGAGGTGACGGACCACCGGGAGGGCGTAGGCGCCCAGTCCGTGCATCCGGTTCGCCGGGTTCACGACCACGAGGCCGCTGACCTCGTCCCCGTGCTTGGCCGCGAGCCTGAGAGCCAGCGTGGCACCCATCGACAGGCCCGCCACGAACACCCGCGTGCAGCGCCGGCGCAGGGCACGCAGCTCGCGGTCCACCTCGGCGTACCAGTCCTGCCAGCCGGTGAGCTGCATGTCCTCCCAGCGTGTGCCGTGGCCGGGCAGCAGCGGCAGGGAGACGGTCAGACCGCGCGCGGCCAGATACTGCGCCCAGGGGCGCAGCGACTGGGGGGAACCGGTGAAGCCGTGACAGAGGAGGACCCCCGTGTCCCCGCCCTCGTGGCGGAACGGCTCGGCTCCAGGGAGGACCGGCACCTTCGGTCTCCTGTTCATGAGAAGGGCGTGAACGAGTCCAGGTGGAGTTCACCGTACGCGACCGCACTGACACCGACCAGGGCCGTCGGGCCCTTTGACAGTGCTCCGGGTTAAGGTCTGACCGACAGACACAGGAGGCACTCGGTTGTTGTACGGCACGATGAAGGTCGCCATCGGAGGGCCACTGAAGGTCGCCTTCAGGCCCTGGGTGGAAGGCATGGAGAACATTCCGGCCGAGGGCGCCGCCATCCTGGCCAGCAATCACCTGTCGTTCTCCGACTCGTTCTTCCTGCCGGCGGTCCTCGACCGCAAGGTCACCTTCATCGCGAAGGCCGAGTACTTCACCACGCCCGGTGTGAAGGGCCGTCTGACGGCCGCCTTCTTCAAGGGCGTCGGTCAGCTCCCGGTGGACCGCTCCGGCGCGCGCGGCGCGGGCGAGGCGGCCATCAAGAGCGGCATGGAGGTGCTGGAGCGCGGTGAGCTGTTCGGGATCTACCCGGAGGGCACCCGCTCGCCCGACGGGCGCCTCTACCGGGGCAAGCCCGGCGGCCTCGCGCGCGTGGCGCTCGCCACCGGCGCGCCGGTGATCCCGGTCGCCATGATCGACACGGAGAAGATCCAGCCGCCCGGGAAGGTGATGCCCAAGCTGATGCGCCCGGGCATCCGCATCGGCGAGCCGCTGGACTTCAGCCGCTACCAGGGCATGGAGCACGACCGTTTCGTACTCCGCGCGCTGACCGACGAGGTCATGTACGAGATCATGAAGCTCTCCGGTCAGGAGTACGTCGACATGTACGCGACCGCCGCCAAGCGGCAGATGGCGGACGCGGCGAAGGCCGAGAAGGAAGCCGAGAAGGCGGCCAAGGCCGCGCTCGCGCAGGCGGCCAAGGAGCAGGCGGCGAAGGAACAGGCCGAGAAGGAGAAGACCGAGTCCTAGACGACAGTCTGGGAGTCGGCCGGGGGGTGGGGGACATGGCCAGGCGCGAGAGAGTCATGCGGATGTCGGTCGAGCAGCCGCTGTGGCGTGCGCTCGCCGGCTATCGGGTGCTCACCATGCTGTACGCGGTCGGGTTCTTCGCCACCGCCTACGACGGGTTCGACCGCCCCTGGGTCGCCGTCGCCTACTACTGCGTCCTGTTCGTCTGGACCCTGGCCACCCTGCCCAGGATCGCGAACGCGGCCAGCTGCACCAAGCGCTTCCTCGCCGCCGACCTCACCGTCGCACTGACCGGCATCATGCTGACGCCCGTCGCCGACGCCCACGAACACATCCAGTCGGGCGGTCCGACGCTGCCGTCGATCTGGACCGCGGGTTCCGTCCTGGCCTTCGCCATCAAGGGCGGCTGGCGCTGGGCGGCCGGCGCCTCCACCGCGGTCGCGGTCGCCAACCTCGTCGAGCGCGGAACCCCGGCCCGGGACACCGTCCACAACGTGATCCTCGTCTGGGTCGCCTCCATCGCCATCGGCTACGTCGTCGAGGTCGCCCGCGCCTCCGAGCGCACCCTCGCCAGGGCCCTGGAGATCGAGGCCGCGACCAGGGAGCGGGAGCGGCTCGCCCGGGACATCCACGACGGCGTGCTCCAGGTGCTGGCGATGGTGCAGCGGCGCGGCGCGGTCATCGGCGGCGAGGCGGCCGAGCTGGGCCGGATGGCGGGCGAGCAGGAGGTCGCGCTGCGCACGCTGGTCTCCGGCGGACTGGTGCCCGTCTCCCGCGCGTCGGAGGACGCGGCCGAGGGGGCGGTCGTACGGGCCGTCGAAGAGCCGGACGACTCCACCGGCCCGGTCGACCTGCGCGCACTGCTCGCCCCGTACGCCTCAGCGAAGGTCAACCTCGCCGAGCCGGGCGCTCCCGTCATCCTGCCTCCGGCGGCGGCGCGGGAGCTCGCCGCGGCCGTCGGTGCCGCCCTGGACAATGTCCGCGAGCACGCGGGCGAGCACGCGCGCGCGTGGATCCTCGTCGAGGACGAGCCCGACGAGGTGATCGTGACCGTACGGGACGACGGCCCCGGCATCCCCGAGGGCCGGCTCACCCAGGCCGAGGGGGAGGGGAGGCTCGGCGTGGCCCTGTCGATCCGGGGCCGGCTGCGCGACCTCGGCGGCAGCGCCGACCTGATCTCGGTGCCGGGCCAGGGCACGGAAGTAGAACTGAAAATGCCGAAAGAGCCGAAGAAGGCGAAGCCTTCACGGGGGAAGGCGCAGAAGCGATGACGGACGGCAGCGAGGTCCAGCGGGGCCCGATCAGAGTCATGGTGGTCGACGACCACCCCATGTGGCGCGACGCGGTCGCCCGCGACCTGGGCGAGTCGGGCTTCGAGGTGGTCGCCACAGCGGGCGACGGCGAGCAGGCCGTGCGCCGCGCCAAGGCGGCCGCTCCCGACGTACTGGTGCTGGACCTGAACCTGCCCGCCAAACCCGGCGTCCAGGTCTGCAAGGAACTCGTCGGCGCCAACCCGGCGTTGCGCGTGCTCGTGCTGTCGGCGAGCGGTGAGCACGCCGACGTCCTGGAGGCGGTGAAGTCCGGCGCGACCGGCTATCTGCTGAAGTCGGCCTCGACGGAGGAACTGCTGGACGCCGTCCGCCGTACGGCCGTCGGCGACCCGGTGTTCACCCCCGGCCTTGCGGGGCTGGTCCTCGGCGAGTACCGGCGCCTGGCCGCCGAGCCCGCGCCCGCCCCGGACACCGACCAGCCGGGGGCCCCGCAGCTCACCGACCGCGAGACCGAGGTGCTGCGCCTGGTCGCCAAGGGGTTGAGCTACAAGCAGATCGCCGAACGCCTGGTCATCTCGCACCGCACGGTCCAGAACCACGTCCAGAACACCCTCGGCAAGCTCCAACTGCACAACAGGGTCGAGCTGGTGAGGTACGCGATAGAGCGCGGACTCGACGACGAGTAGACCGGCCTGACTTGATCAACCTCCCGACGTTTCAACGGAATTGTCGTTCCCGCCCATCCCTGTGTGACCTGGATCACTACTAGCGTGATTCCGTCGGACAACCGTGGCGAAGGGACATTCCATGCGCGTCGGAGTACTGACCGGAGGCGGCGACTGCCCCGGGCTCAACGCCGTCATCCGGGGCATCGTCCGCAAGGGCGTGCAGGAGTACGGCTACGACTTCGTCGGCTTCCGGGACGGCTGGCGAGGACCCCTCGAGAACCACACCGTGCGTCTGGACATCCCCGCGGTGCGCGGCATCCTGCCCCGCGGCGGCACCATCCTCGGCTCCTCGCGCACCAATCCGCTGAAGCAGGAGAACGGCATCCGCCGTATCAAGGAGAACCTCGCCCGACAGCGGGTCGGGGCGCTCATCGCGATCGGCGGCGAGGACACCCTCGGCGTCGCCGCCCGGCTGTCCGACGAGTACGGCGTGCCCTGCGTCGGCGTGCCCAAGACGATCGACAACGACCTCTCCGGCACCGACTACACCTTCGGCTTCGACACGGCCGTCGGCATCGCCACGGAGGCCATCGACCGGCTGCACACCACCGCCGAGTCCCACATGCGCGTCCTGGTCTGCGAGGTGATGGGCCGGCACGCGGGCTGGATCGCCCTGCACTCGGGCCTGGCCGGCGGCGCCAACGTCATCCTCATCCCCGAGCAGCGCTTCGACGTCGAGCAGGTGTGCGCCTGGGTGACCTCCCGCTTCAGGGCGTCGTACGCCCCCATCGTGGTCGTCGCCGAGGGCGCGATGCCCAAGGACGGCGACATGGTCCTCAAGGACGGGTCGCTGGACTCCTTCGGGCATGTGCGGCTGTCCGGCGTCGGCGAGTGGCTGGCCAAGGAGATCGAGCGGCGCACCGGCAAGGAAGCCCGCACCACGGTCCTCGGGCACATCCAGCGCGGCGGCACGCCCAGCGCCTTCGACCGCTGGCTCGCCACCCGCTTCGGCCTGCACGCCATCGAGGCCGTCCGCGACGGCGACTTCGGCACGATGGTCGCCCTGCGCGGCACGGACATCGTGCGCGTCCCGATCGCGGAGGCGACGGCCCGGCTGAAGACGGTGGATCCGAAGCTGTACGAGGAGGCCGGGGTGTTCTTCGGCTGAACCGGTCCGGCACCGTCGGCTCATGGGTCGTATATTCGGCCCATAAGCCTTCTGGACGGGAGAAGCCGGTCGTGGAGATTCTCGCCTTCGGCGTGCAAGCAGACGAAAAGCCCCTGATCGAGAAGGCCTTCGCGGGCCACCACGACGTCCGCTGCGTGGACGTCTTCGTCAACGAGGACACCGCCCCCATCGCGGCCGGCCAGGAGGTGATCTCCACCAGCGTCAACGCCGATCTCGGCCCCCGCGTCCTGGAGATCCTCGCGGCCGGCGGCACACGTATGATCGCCCAGCGCTCCACCGGCTTCAACAACATCGACCTGGAGGTCGCCGAACGGCTCGGCATGACGGTCGCCCGGGTGTCGTACTACTCGCCGTACTCGGTCGCCGAGTTCGCCTGGACCCTCGCCATGGCCGTCAACCGCCGTATCGTCCGCGCCTCCACCCGCACCCGCGACTTCGACTTCCGCCTCGACGGCCTGATGGGCCGCGACATGCACGGCCGCACCGTGGGTGTCCTCGGCACCGGCAAGATCGGCGAGGCGTTCGCCCGGATCGCCCACGGCTTCGGCATGCGGCTGCTCGGCTGGGACGTCGCCGAGAACCCGGCCTGCGTCGAACTCGGCATGAAGTACGTCCCCAAGGAGCAGCTCCTCGCCGAGTCCGACCTGGTCACCCTGCACGTCCCGCTGATGCCCGAGACCCGCCACCTCATCGACGAGGCCGCCCTGAAGACGATGAAGGACGACGCGATCCTGGTGAACTCCAGCCGCGGCGGCCTGATCGACACCGTGGCCCTCGTCATGGAGCTGCGCGCGGGCCGTTTCGCGGGCGTCGGCCTCGACGTCTACGAGGCCGAGGCGGGCCTGTTCTTCCTCGACAAGTCACTTCAGGCCGTCGAGGACGACACCCTGGCCCGCCTCGTCACCTTCCCGAACGTCCTGGTCACCTCCCACCAGGCGTACTACACCGAGGACGCCGTCGGCCAGATCATCGACGCCACGGTGCAGAACGTCCTGGACTACACAGCCGGCCGCCGCTCCGAGAACGTGCTGGTGCCGCGCAGCTGACCCACCAGCTCCCGTACGACCGCCGCTCCGTTCAGCGTGAGCACCGACTCCGGGTGGAACTGCACGCCGGCGAACCCCGGCCCGCGCAGGGCGTGGACCTCGCCGGTGTCGCCGCGGCTCACCTCGACGTCGTGAGCGGCCAGCTCCGTGGCGGTCTCGTCGTCGCAGCGCGCCACGAAGCTGTTGTAGAAGCCGACGGTCTCCCGCCGCCCGAACAGGTCGATCTCCGTCTGCGCCCCCTGATACGGCACTTCCTTCCGTACGATCTCCAGGCCCAGCTCGGCCGCGATCAGCTCGTGTCCGAGGCAGACACCGAGCACACCGTGCCGGTTCTCCCGGAGCACCTCGGCGGTCAGCGCCCGCAGGAACCGCATCTTGGGGTCGGTGGTGTCGGAGGGGTCGCCCGGGCCGGGGCCGAGGATGACCGGCCCCTCGTGCGCGCCGACCGCCTCCGACAGGCCGGGCTCGTCGTAGCGCCGGACGGTGGTGGTCAGGCCCGACGAGCGCAGCACGTGCGCGAGCATCGCCGTGAAGGTGTCCTCCCCGTCGACGACGAGGGCGTGGCCGCTCAGGTCCTCGGCCCGCTCCTGCATCCGCAGCCAGAACGGCGCCAGCGAGGCCCGGCGCCCGTCCAGCGCGGCCCGCACACGGGGGTCGTCGGCCAGCCGGGGGCGCGCCCGCTCCTCACGAGGCCGTGACGGACGTACGCCCAGGGCAGCCAGCACACCCGCCGCCTTCGCGTGCGTCTCCGCGACCTCGCCCGCCGGGTCCGAGCCGCGCACCAGCGTGGCGCCGACCGGTACCCGCAGCCGCCCGGCCGCGTCGATGTCGGCGGTACGGATCAAGATGGGGGAGTCCAGGGTCTGGGCACCGCCCGAGTCCCTGCCGAGGAGCGCCAGCGCACCCGCGTAGTAGCCCCGCCCGCCGACCTCGTGCCGTTCGATGACCCGGCAGGCGTTCTGCACCGGCGAGCCCGTGACGGTCGCCGCGAACATGGTCTCCTTCAGCACCTCCCGCACGTCCAGCGAGGACTTTCCGCGCAGCTCGTACTCGGTGTGCGCGAGGTGCGCCATCTCCTTCAGCCGGGGCCCCACCACGACCCCGCCCATGTCGCCGACCGTGCACATCATCTTGAGCTCCTCGTCGACGACCATCGACAGCTCCTCGATCTCCTTGCCGTCGGAGAGGAAGTCGAGCAGGTGCTCCGGGGTCGGTCCTTCGGCCGGATAGCGATACGTCCCGCTGATCGGGTTCATGACGACGGTCCCGCCGGACATGCGCACGTGCACCTCGGGACTGGCGCCGACCACGGTCCGCTCCCCGGTGTGCACGACGAACGTCCAGTACGCGCCCCGCTCACCCACGAGCAGCCGCCGGAACAGTGCCAGCGCGTCCGCTCTCCCGAAGCCCGGGATCGAGCCCTCGTACGTCCGGCGGATCACGAAGTTGGCGCCCTCGCCCGCACCGATCTCCTCCCTCAGTACCCGCCCGACGATCTCCGCGTACTCCTCGTCGGCCACGTCGAAGCCGCCGTCCCGGACGCGGACGTCATGCGCGGGGAGCTGTTCCAGTGCTTCGGCGAGCGGGATCTCGTACGTCTCCTCGGGTGTCAGTACCGACAGTGGCGTCCCGTCGTCGCGGACGTCGAAGCCGCGCTCGCGGATCTGCCGGAAGGGGACGAGCGCCAGGCCGTGTTCGGGGAGGTCGGCGAGGCGGTCGTGCGTGGTGACCGGGCCGACCAGCAGCTCGACCGTTTGCTCGTCGTGGCCGGGGGTGCGGCGGCGGAGCAGGGCGAAGGGGCGGGGGTCGTGCAGCAGCCGTGCCAGGTCCATGGTTCCTCTTCCGTCGAGTCGATCGATGTCGATGTCTCGATCGATGTCGATGTCGATGTCGGTATCGGTATCGATGTCGGTGAGGAACGACCCCGGAAACGCCGAAGGCCGCCCCTCGGGCGGCCTTCGCGAAGTCTTGCGTACGCGCTAGTCAGTGGGCCGCCGGATGAGCGGTCCACCACCAGTTCTGGGTCGAGTGCGCGAACATGCGACGCACCCTACCCCACGCGCACCTGAGCGTGGGCGTGTCTCACCTGTCGAGCCGCACGAAAATCACTCGACACGACCCCGTAATGTTGAGGGCGTGACCGTGAACGCTAAGACCAGCGCGAGCGCTGGCAACACCTGGCGAGACCTGCCCGCGGCGCAGCAGCCCGAGTACCCCGACACCGAGGCTCTGCGCGCAGTGATCGCGGACCTCGAGTCGTATCCGCCGCTCGTCTTCGCGGGCGAGTGCGACCAGCTGCGTGCCCGGTTGGCGGCCGTCGCCAAGGGAGAGGCGTTCCTCCTCCAGGGCGGCGACTGTGCCGAGGCCTTCGACGCGGTGTCCGCCGACCACATCCGCAACAAGCTCAAGACCCTGCTCCAGATGGGCGCCGTCCTCACGTACGCCGCCTCGGTGCCGGTCGTGAAGGTCGGCCGCATCGCCGGCCAGTACTCCAAGCCGCGCTCCAAGGGCACCGAGACCCGCGACGGCGTGACCCTGCCGACGTACCGCGGCGACTCGGTCAACGGCTTCGACTTCAACGAGGCCGCCCGGATCCCGGACCCCGAGCGCCTGAAGCGGATGTACAACGCCTCCGCCTCGACGCTCAACCTGGTGCGCGCCTTCACCACCGGCGGCTACGCCGACCTGCGCCAGGTGCACGCCTGGAACCAGGACTTCGTGAAGTCGTCCCCCTCCGGCCAGCGCTACGAGCAGCTTGCCCGCGAGATCGACCAGGCGCTCAACTTCATGCACGCCTGCGGGGCGGACCCGGAGGAGTTCAAGACCGTCGAGTTCTACTCCTCGCACGAGGCGCTGCTGCTCGACTACGAGTCGGCGCTCACCCGCGTCGACTCCCGCACCGGGCAGCTGTACGACGTCTCGGCGCACATGGTGTGGATCGGTGAGCGCACCCGGCAGCTGGACCACGCGCACATCGAGTTCGCCTCGCAGATCCGCAACCCGATCGGCATCAAGCTCGGCCCGACGACCACGGCCGAGGAGGCGCTGCAGTACATCGAGCGCCTGGACCCGGACCGCGAGCCGGGCCGGCTGACCTTCATCGTCCGGATGGGCGCCGACAAGGTCCGCGACAAGCTCCCCGAGCTGGTCGAGAAGGTCACCGCCTCCGGCGCGACGGTGGCCTGGATCACCGACCCGATGCACGGCAACACCTACGAGGCGGCCTCGGGCCACAAGACCCGCCGCTTCGACGACGTGCTCGACGAGGTCAAGGGCTTCTTCGAGGTCCACAAGGGTCTCGGCACCCACCCGGGCGGCATCCACGTGGAGCTGACCGGCGACGACGTCACCGAGTGCGTGGGCGGCGGCGACGAGATCTTCGTCGACGACCTGCACCAGCGCTACGAGACGGCCTGCGACCCGCGCCTGAACCGCAGCCAGTCCCTGGACCTGGCGTTCCTCGTCGCGGAGATGTACCGGGACCAGTAGCAGATCATTGATGGGCGCGCCTGTTACAGCAGCGTGAAGTGGGGCGCGGATCACATACGATCCGCGCCCCACGCCACTTTTAAGGCTGCGGCGAGCCGGGTAAGGTTAGGTTTGCCTCACCGTTCAAGGGGATGGCATCAAGCGACCGATCCCGGCGGGAGGTGGAACCGCGTGTATGTCTGCAACTGCTTCGGCGTCACCGAGGCGCAGGTGAAGAAGCACGCGGCGGACGGTGCCTGCACCCCCCGCCAGATTGCCTCGGCCAGCAAGGCGGGCACGGACTGCGGCTCGTGCGTCCGTCACATCCAGGCGCTGCTGGGCAGGGGCGGGTGTCCGCGCCGCGAGCTCGCCGACCAGGGCAAGCCCGTTCTCTCGGAGTTCGAGGAACTCGAGCAACTCGAGGAAGCCGCCTAGGTCCGCAGGGCGGGGTTCAGCTCTCCGGCTGCTCGATCAGCTGCGCGAGATAGAGCGCCTCACCGAGCTTCTCCAGCAGTTCCAGCTGGGTGTCGAGGTAGTCGATGTGGTGCTCCTCGTCCTCGAGGATCGACTCGAAGATGTTGGCGGACGTGATGTCGCCCTTGCTCCGCATCACCTCGACGCCGCGCTTGAGGCGGTCGATCGCCTCGACCTCGATCTGCCGGTCGGCCTCGAACATCTCCTTGACCGTCTGTCCCACGCGTACATGGAAGAGGCGCTGGTAGTTCGGCAGCCCGTCCAGGAACAGGATCCGGTCGGTGAGCACCTCCGCGTGCTTCATCTCGTCGAACGACTCGTGCCGCGTGTACTTCGCGAGCTTGGTCCAGCCGAAGTTCTCCTGCATCTTCGCGTGCAGGAAGTACTGGTTGATCGCGGTGAGCTCGGCGGTCAGCTGCTCGTTGAGGAATTCGATGACCTCGGGGTCGCCCTGCATCGCAGAGGCTCCTTCCAACCGGGGGGAACTGGCAGGTTGCGCCGCATCCTTGCACCGGCAACGAAGATCGTCCAGTAAGTCTTCACTTAGTAAGTAAGGGCATACTCAGTTCCAATTGCCCGCTTTGGGTGGGGGCTGGTCATGTGCACTGCCCCGGGTCTGTCAGGATGGAGTCATGGGTCAGCCGGTGGAACGCGAGTCGGGAGATGCGGCACACTCCGAGCTTCCGCCGGGGCAGCGAATGCAGCGCGGCTGGCCGGTCACGCACTACGGTCCGGTCCCCAAGTTCCGGCCCGAACGCTGGGAGTTCCGGGTCTTCGGCGCCACCGCGGACAGCGAGAAACAGTGCTGGAACCACGAGGAGTTCACGGCCCTGCCGTACACCACCGTCGTGGGCGATCTGCACTGTGTCACGAAGTTCAGCATGCTCGGCGCCGAGTGGGGTGGCATCCCCGCGCGGACGATCCTGGAGATCGCCCCGCCCGCCCCGGCCGTCACCCATGTGATGGTGTGGGCGGAGTACGGATTCAGCTCGAACCTGCGCCTGTCCGACTTCGCGTCCGAGCGCACGATCTTCGCCACCCACAAGGACGGCGAACTGCTGACGGCGGAGCACGGCTTCCCGCTCCGGCTGGTCGTCCCCCATCTGTACGCGTGGAAGGGCCCCAAGTGGGTCCGGGGCGTGGAGTACATGACCGCCGACCGCCGCGGCTTCTGGGAGGAGCGCGGCTACCACAATGTCGGCGACCCCTGGAAGGAACAGCGCTACTCCTACCAGGAGGGGCCCGGGGAAGGCCCCGAGCTCTGACCCTGGGCCACCGTCTCAGCCGTCCCGCAGCTTCTTCAGCCGTTCCACGTCCGCCGCGTGTCCCTCCTTGCCGCCGGGCGTCTCGATGATCAGCGGTACGCCCTCGGTCGCGGGATGGGTCATCAGCGCGCGGAACGGGTCCTCGCCGATGTGACCGGCGCCGATGTTCTCGTGCCGGTCCTTGTGGGCGCCGACCACGTCCTTCGAGTCGTTGGCGTGGATCAGCTTGAGCCGGCCCTCGCCGACCGTGTCCACCAGCAGGTCGAGCGTCTGGTGCATGCCGGCCGGCCCGGTCAGGTCGTGCCCGGCCGCGAAGATGTGGCAGGTGTCCAGGCACACACCCAGCTTCGGATGGGCGTCCAGCGCCTCGAAGTACGGCCCGAAGTCCCAGGTCCGCGAGCAGAGCGAGGCGCCCTGGCCGGCCGTCGACTCCAGGAGCAGGTACGGGTCGTCGTCGTGGGTGAGCTCGTCGAGCAGCGGCAACAGGTACTCCCGCACCTGCTTCAGTGCCACGGACCGGTCCCGCCCGCCCGTCGCGCTGCCGGTGTGCACGACCACGCCCAGCGCCCCGATCTCCCGCCCTCGCCGCAGGGAATGCCGCAACGACTCGACCGACTTCTCCACGGTCGCCTCGGTGTGCGAACCGAAGTTGATCAGATACGGGGCATGCACGTACGCCGGAATCGACTCGGCCGCGCACACCTCCCGGAACTCCTCGTCCTGCCGCGGATTGCCGACGGGCGTGGCCCAGCCGCGCGGGTTGGCGACGAAGACCTGCACGGTCTCGGCCTTCAGGTCATGGGCGTACGACAGGCCCACGGAGTGGAGACCGCCGGCCACGGGGACGTGGCCGCCGACGGGGTTGCGCAGCGTGCCGGGGGCGGTGCCGGGCTGTTGACTCTTCACGCATCAAGGGTGTCATGCGGCCCGGAGCGGCCGGTCAGCGGATCGTGATGGTGATCGTCGATCCCTTGGGGGCCGTCTTCCCGCCCTTCACGGACTGCTTCTTCACGGTGTCGCCGAAGAGCCCGAGCAGCCCGCGGTCCTCGTCGACCTCGAAGCCGGCCCCCTCCAGCGTCGCCTTGGCGTCGTCGACGCTGTCGCCGACCACGTCCGGGACCTCGATCATCTCGGGGCCCTTGGACAGCGTCAGCGTCACCGTGTCGCCCTCGGCGGCGGTGCTGCCGTTCTGCGGTGTCTGCAGGGCGACCCGGCCCTTGTCGTACTCCGAGGAATTGACCTCCTCGGAGGAGACCTTCACCTGCAGCCCGGCCTCTTCCAGGTCCGCCTGCGCGTCTTTCAGGGACTCGCCGGTGACGTCCGGGACGTCGATCGGGCTGCCCTTGCTGACGGTGAGCGCGATCGCCGAGCCCGCGCGCCGCTCGGTGCCCTTCTCCGGGTCCGTGGAGATCACGAAGCCCTTGCGGACCTCCTCGCTGAACGCCCGGGTGACCATGCCCGGCTCCAGCCCGCCGTCCTTCAGCAGGGACCTCGCCTTGTCCAGCCGGTAGCCCTCCACGTCGGGCACCTTCACCGTCTGAGGGCCGTCGGAGATGGTGAGCGCCACCGAGTCGTTGTCCCGGATCCGGGTGCCCGGCTTCGGGTCGGTGTTGATGACGGTGCCGCGCTTCACGGTGTCGCTGTAGGCGTGGTTGACCTTGCCGACCTCCAGGCCGGCCTGCTCCAGCCGGTCCCGGGCCTGTGCCTCGGTCTTCGCCAGCAGCGGCGGGACCTGGGTGAACTGGCCGGAGTTGATGTACCAGACGCCCGCGCCGAGGCCGAGCGCCAGCAGCACGGCGGCCACGATCGTGACGATCCGACGCCGGGAGCGGTCGGTACCGCGGCGCGGGGGAAGCGGCGGCGGACTCTCCAGCCGGCTGGTGCGGTGGAACCCGGCCTCTGCCTCGTCCTCGTTCACCGGCAGTGGGCGCGGCACGGTCAGCGAGCGCGGGATCACGCTCGTGAGGTCGGCACCGATGTCACGGTGCTCGTGGTCCGACGAGAGCGCCCGCGGCGGCACCGCGTCCAGCTGGTCCTCGCTGAGCGTGGCGCGCGCCTCGCGCGCCTGCGCGAGCAGCGCGACCGCGTCGTACGGGCGGATGCCGGGGGTGCGGGCGGTCGCCGACGCGACCAGTTCGTCGAGCTCGTACGGCAGACCCGGCACGAGGGCCGAGGGCGGCGGGACGTCCTCGTGGAGGTGCTTGTAGAGCACCACGGCGGGGGAGTCCGCGTCGTGCGGCTTCTCGCCGGTGAGCATCTCGTAGAGGACGACACCGCACGCGTACACGTCGACGCGGGGGTCGGCGGCGCCCGGCTGCTCTATCTGCTCGGGCGCGAGGTACGAGACGGTGCCGAGAACGGCCCCGGTGGTGCTGGTGACGGTGTTCACGGAGCGTACGAGCCCGAAGTCGGCGACCTTGACCCGGCCGTCGTCCCCTATCAGCACGTTCTCCGGCTTCATGTCCCGGTGCACGAAACCGGCGCGGTGCGCGGCGCCCAGCGCGGCGAGCACCGGCTCCAGGATGTCCAGGGCGGCGCGCGGCTGCAGCGCCCCGCGGTCGCGCAGTACGTCGCGCAGGGTGCACCCGGCGACGTACTCCATGGCGAGGTAGACGTACGACCCGTCGGTGCCCTGGTCGAAGACCTGCACGACGTTCGGGTGCGCGAGCCGGGCGACCGACTTCGCCTCCCGGATGAACCGCTCGACGAAGGTCCCGTCCGCCGCGAGCGCCGGATGCATCACCTTGAGCGCGAGCACGCGGTCCAGGCGGGTGTCCAGGGCCCGGTAGACCGTGGCCATCCCGCCGACCGCGATCCGCGCGTCCACGCGGTAGCGCCCGTCGAGCACCTGCCCGACCAACGGGTCCTGAAGGGTCGTATCCACGCAGGTGAGTGTACGAGCCGTGACTGACACGACTGGCGGTTCGGTCGAGATCGGGGCGGGACTGAAGCGGACCTGTGACGGAGGTCGCACCGGCGCCCCGCTTCATTCGAACGTACGTTCAGAATGCCGGTCGTTCGGGATCCAGCACCGCCAGCCCCTCCGCGGGAGACGACGCCTCCGCGAAGTGCCGCCGCGGAATCCGGCCCGCCCGGTACGCCAGTCTTCCCGCCTCCACCGCGTGCTTCATGGCCTCGGCCATCAACTGAGGCTCCTGCGCCCGGGTCACCGCCGAGGCGAGCATCACGCCCGCACACCCCAGCTCCATGGCCAACGCCGCGTCCGACGCCGTACCGGCCCCCGCGTCCAGAATCACCGGCACGCGCGCGTGCTCCACGATCAGCTGGAAGTTGTGCGGGTTGCGAATGCCCAGCCCCGACCCGATCGGCGACCCGAGGGGCATGATCGCCGCGCACCCGACATCCTCCAGCTTCCGCGCCAGCACAGGATCGTCGTTCGTGTACGGCAGCACCGTGAACCCGTCGTCCACCAGCGTCTCCGCCGCGTCCAGCAACTCGATCGGATCCGGCAGCAGCGTCCGCTCGTCGGCGATGACCTCCAGCTTGACCAGGTCGGTACCGAGTGCCTCGCGGGCGAGGCGGGCGGTGAGGACGGCCTCGCCCGCGGTGAAGCAGCCGGCGGTGTTGGGCAGCACCGGGATGCCGAGCTTCTCCAGCACCGACAGCACCGAGCCGTGCACGTCCGGATTGACGCGCCGCATCGCGACCGTCGTCAGCTCCGTGCCGGAGGCGACCAGCGCCCGCTCCAGCACCTCCAGGCTGGGCGCCCCGCCGGTGCCCATGATCAGGCGGGACGTGAAGGACGTACCACCGATGACAAAGGGATCGTCGGCCATGGGTCAGCCTCCTTGGACGGCGGTGAGGACTTCGACGCGGTCTCCCTCGGTGAGGGACGTGGCGGACCACTGCGCGCGCGGGACGACGGTTTCGTTGAGCGCGGCGGCCACTCCGGAGGGCGCCGCGGTGAGGGACCGTACGAGCGTGTCGAGGGCGGTGCCGGGGGCGACTTCCTGCCGCTCGCCGTTGACCTGGATGTTCATGCGGGCTGCTCCGTGAGGGCGGTGCTGAAGCGCTTGGGCGTGAAGGGGCGGGCCTCGTCCGGGAGTTCACCGGTGGCCAGGACGTGTGCCATGGAGTCGCCGGTGACCGGCGTGAGGAGCACGCCGTTGCGGTAGTGCCCGGTGGCCAGCAGCAGCCCGTCGAGGCCGGTCGGGCCGAGCAGCGGCGCGTTGTCGGGGGAGCCCGGCCGCAGACCGGCCCGGGTCTCCGTCAGCGGCAGCTTGGTGATCCCGGGCACCAGCTCGTGAGCGTCGCGCAGCAGCTCGTACACCCCGCCCGCGGTCACCGTGGTGTCCCAGCCCAGCTCCTCGCTGGTCGCGCCGACGACCAGCTCGCCGTTCTCACGCGGCACCAGGTAGACCTGACTGCCGCGCACCACGGCCCGCACGGTCCGGCTCAGGAACGGCGCGTACCGCTCGGGCACGGTCAGCCGCAGCACCTGTCCCTTCACGGGCCGTACGGGCGGCAGCAGATCCTCGGGGACGCCCGCGAGCCGCCCGCTGAGGCTGCCCGCGGCCAGCACCACCTGCCCGGCGCCCAGAACCTCGCCCTCGCGTGTGACGACCCCGGCCGCCCGCTCCCGCAGGACCGACAGCCGCTCGGCCCATGTGCGGTGGATGACGACCCCGGCCCGCTCGCAGGCGGCCACCAGCGCCGCCGCGAGCCGCCGCGGGTCGATCTGGTGGTCCCCGTCGACCCGCAGCCCGCCGCGTACGCCCGGCGCGAGCATGGGCTCCAGACGCCGGCACTCCCGCCCGGACAGCCAGTCGGAGTCCAGCCCCGACTGCCGCTGCAGCGCGTGCAGTTCCCGCAGATGGGCGCGGTCGTCGGCGTCCAGTGCGACGGCGAGCGTGCCGCACCGGCGGTAGCCGAGGTCGTGTCCGGTGAGGTCGGTGAGCTCGGCCGCGAAGTCGGGATAGCGGCGGGCCGATTCCAGGTTCAGGCCGAGCAGGGTCTGCTCGCCGTAGTGCAGTTCCGTGACGGCGGCCAGCATTCCGGCCGCGACCTGGGCGGCCCCGCCACCCGGTTCGGGGTCCACGACGGCCACGGCGAACCCGCGTTGCGCGGCCCGCCAGGCCGTGACCAGGCCGATGATCCCGCCCCCGACGACCAGGACGTCTGAGGTGTGTGATGTGTCGGACGTACGCGACATGGGCGTCCAGCCCCTCCCTTCGCCGGCATGACCCGGATCAGGTTCGTACGGTCGGAGGCCGCCAGCCTCCCTCTCAGCCCGGTGCGTCCGGGCTCCCGCGTGTATTTTTTGTGCTGGGGGTCCGGGGGTCGCCCCCCGGGAAACGCAGCACGTTGGCCACCCTAGCCAATGCCGTATGTCTCAGTAAGGGAGCCTCCGCCTGTGGCACGTTCGCTCGACGGACTCGTCCTCGCCCCCGTCGCCGACCAGGCCCCAGGTCAGGTCGGTACCCGTACCAGGTTCACGTACCACGAGAAGGACGGCGAGATCTGGGCCGAGTACGCGGGCGGAGACGTCGTACGCGGGCACCTGGTGGGGACGCGGGAGGGCGACCGCCTGGACTTCCGGTACGTACAGCTCAAGGAGGACGGGACGACGTCCTCGGGGCACTGCGTGTCGACGGTCGCCGAGCTGCCCGACGGCCGGGTGCGGCTGGAGGAGACCTGGGAGTGGGAGTCGCAGCCGGGCAGCGGGACGAGCGTTGTGGAGCAGCTCACCGAGCACGCCCCCTGACTGACTGTTCGTCAGTTGTCTATGGTGATCAGGTGAGCGAGCAGAGGCAGGAACGGGGCACGTCCACGCCACGGCGTGTTGTCGTCGTCGGCGCGGGCATGGCCGGGGTGCAGACCGCGGTCGCCCTGCGGGAACAGGGCCACACCGGCAGCGTGACCCTGATCGGCGCGGAGCCCCACCAGCCGTACGACCGGCCGCCGCTGTCGAAGGCCGTCCTGCTCGGCAAGGCCGAGGGCTCCGCCTTCGACGTCGACTTCGAGGCGCTCGGCATCGAACTGCGGCTCGGGCGCGAGGTCCTGGGCGTCCGCCCCGCCGAACACGAGCTGGACACCGCCGAGGGGCCGGTGCCGTACGACGTCCTGGTCCTCGCCACCGGTGCCGAACCGATCCGGCTGCCGGGCGCGGAAGGCGTCCCCGGCGTGCACCTGCTGCGCACCCTGGACGATGCCGAACGGCTGCGTCCGGTGCTCGCCCGGCAGCACGCCATCGTGGTCGTCGGCGCGGGCTGGATCGGCGCCGAGTTCGCCACGGCGGCGCGCGAGGCAGGCTGTGCGGTGACGGTCGTGGAGGCCGCCGACCGGCCGCTCGCGGGCGCGCTGCCCGCCGAGGTGGCCGCGCCGATGGCCGCCTGGTACGACGACGCCGGTGCCTCTTTGCGCACCCACGCGCGCGTGCGCCGCGTCGAGCCCGGCGCGGTGCTGCTGGACGACGGCTCCCGGCTGCCCGCGGACGCCGTGGTCGTCGGCATCGGCGCCCGCCCCGCCACGGCCTGGCTCGCCGGCTCCGGCATCGAGCTCGGCACCCACGGCGAGGTCGTCGCCGACGACCGTCTGCGCACCTCGGTGCCGGACGTCTACGCGGTCGGTGACTGCGCCTCCTTCCCTTCGGGGAGGTATGGCGAGCGCCTGCTGGTCCACCACTGGGACAACGCCCTCCAGGGCCCGCGCACGGTGGCCGAGAACATCCTCGGCGAGGCCACCGGCGAGCCCGCGGCCGTCTACGACCCAGTCCCGTACTTCTGGTCCGAGCAGTTCGGGCGCTTCGTCCAGTACGCCGGCCACCACGAGTCCGCCGACACCACCCTGTGGCGCGGCGACCCGTCCGGCCCGGCCTGGACGGTGTGCTGGCTGCGGGCCGGCCGCCTGGTCGCCCTGCTGGCCGTGGGCCGACCCCGGGACCTGGCGCAGGGACGGCGGCTGATCGAGGCGGGTACGGCCATGGACCCCGAGTTGCTGGCCGACCCGGCGAGGCCTCTGAAAGCGGCCACGGCGTAGTGCGAAACCCCAGGTCGGGCGCTCCTGGCTTCCGACTGTCAGTGCGGGATGGCAGGCTTGTCCCGTGACTGAGATTGACGCAAAGATCGATGCTCTCGTCCCCGCCTGGCTCACCCTCCCCGACATCGCGGAAATGCTCGATGTCGAGGTGACGCGTGTGCGTCAGCTGGTCAAGGAGGGCCAGCTCATCGCCGTACGCCGTGGTGAGAACCGCGCGCTGCACGTCCCCGCCGCCTTCCTCGACGGGGCCGAGCAGAAGGTCGTCAAGGGCCTGACCGGCACCCTGACGCTCCTGCGGGACGACGGTTTCACCGACGAAGAGATGCTCGAGTGGCTCTTCACCCCCGACCCGAGCCTGCCCGGCACCCCCGCGCAGGCGCTGAGTGAGAATCGCGGCACGGAGGTGAAGCGCCGGGCCCAGGCGCTCGCCGTCTGATCTGAGCACGCTGATCTGAACATCGCCCGACGTACGGGCCGTGGCCCGTGAGAGCCACGGCCGTGGTTGACTGCGGCCCGCGACGGCCACAGTCGTGGCTCGCTGCGGCCCGCAGTGGCCGACCACTCCGGCTTCCGCGGCCCGCAGTGGCCGACCACTCCGGCTTCCGCGGCCCGTACGCCATCCACAACGGGGGACCCACGCATGTCCGACACCACCGCCCGCGCCCAGCTCGCCGACGCCAGGCTCTACCTCTGCACGGACGCCCGCAGGCGGCAGGGCGACCTCGCCGACTTCCTGGACGCCGCCCTGGCCGGCGGGGTCGACATCGTGCAGCTGCGGGACAAGGGCATGGAGGCGGCGGAGGAGCTGGAGCACCTGAAGGTGTTCGCCGACGCCTGCGCCCGGCACGGCAGGCTCCTCGCGGTCAACGACCGCGCGGACGTCGCCCACGCCGCCCGCGCCGCCGTCCTGCACCTGGGCCAGGGCGATCTCCCGGTCCCCGCCGCCCGCGCGATCCTGGGCGAGGACGTCCTCATGGGCCGCTCCACGCACGCGGAGTCCGAAGCCGCCGCGGCCGCCGTCCAGGAAGGCGTGGACTACTTCTGCACCGGCCCGTGCTGGCCGACCCCCACCAAGCCCGGCCGCCACGCACCCGGCCTCGACCTGGTCCGGTACACCGCCTCCCTCGGCACCGACCGCCCCTGGTTCGCCATCGGCGGCATCGACCTCGGCAACCTCGACGAGGTGCTGGAGGCGGGCGCGCGCCGGGTCGTGGTCGTGCGTGCCATCACGGAGGCGGACGACCCGGGCGCGGCTGCGGCGGAGTTCGCCAAGCGGCTGCGGCAGGCATGACACCGCTGACGGCCCTCTGGTGTCCGAAGGGTGGACAACAAATCGACAAATCGGGCAAAATCCCTGGATCTGGTTGGGGGACCGCCTCCCCCTGACTAACCTGCGGGTATGGCCCTCGGCACCGCATCCACCAGGTCGGACCACGCCCGCACCGTGCGTGACATGCTCGCGACCGGCAAGACGACGTACTCGTTCGAGTTCTACGCCCCGAAGACCCCGAAGGGCGAGCGGAACCTCTGGAACGCGCTGCGCCGGGTCGAGGCCGTGGCGCCCGACTTCGTCTCCGTGACCTACGGCGCCGGCGGTTCCACCCGCGCGGGCACGGTGAAGGCGACCGAGGCGATCGCGTCCAACACCACGCTCACCCCCATCGCGCACCTCACCGCGGTCGACCACTCGGTGGCCGACCTGCGCAACATCATCGGGCAGTACGCCGACGCCGGGATCCGCAACATGCTGGCGCTGCGCGGCGACCCGCCCGGCGACCCCATGGGCGACTGGGTGCCGCACCCGCGCGGCCTCACCTACGCCGCCGAACTCGTCGAACTCATCAAGGCGTCCGGCGATTTCTGTGTGGGCGTCGCGGCCTTCCCCGCGATGCATCCGCGCTCTGCCGACTGGGACGCCGACGTCCGCCACTTCGTCGACAAGTGCCGCGCGGGCGCGGACTACGCGATCACGCAGATGTTCTTCCACCCCGAGGACTACCTGCGGCTGCGCGACAAGGTCGCGGCCGCCGGTTGCGAGACCCCGGTCATCCCGGAGGTCATGCCGATCGCGAGTGTGAAGAGCCTGGACCGGGTGCCGTCCCTCACCAACGCGGCCTTCCCGCCCGCCCTGAAAGAGCGAATCCTCACAGCAAAAGACGATCCGACCGCTGTACGCTCCATTGGCATCGAATACGCCACGGAGTTCTGCGCACGGCTGCTGGCCGAGGGAGTGCCCGGACTGCACTTCATCACGCTCAACAACTCCACGGCGACGCTGGAAATCTACGAAAACCTGGGCCTGCACCACCCACCGCAGGCCTAGACCGGTCGCACCGATATACGACACACTGCGTAGCGGCCACTGGGAGAGGGGCGTACATGGGCTGGACGGTCCTCTACATCGCGTTCGGCGTCGTCGCGCTGTGGCTGCTCGGCGAGGTGCTGCTGCAGTACAAGGCGCGTCTGCGCTGGCGGTTGCTCGCCTTCGGCGGCTTCCTCGGCGTCGTACTCGGCGTCCTGATCCCCTCCGTGATCGTCATCGGCCTGGGCGCCGTCGCCTTCGCGGTCGGCCAGACCTACGTCACGCTCTCGTTCCGCCGCGGCTTCGCGGCCGGCTGGGCGGTCAGCCGTCCGGGCGCCGACGGCACCAAGCGGCGCCGCGGCAAGGCCGACCGCCAGGACCCGACCCTGGAGGTCACCGACCTCGAAGCCGCCGACGCGGGCTTCGGCGACGACTCCGGGTACGACCGGAACACCGGCGCCTACGGCCAGGACGACTACGACCGCGACGACGTGTTCACGCCCGCGCGCCCGGTCGACCCCAGTGCCGCCGAGAGCACCGCCGTGTACGAACCGCAGCCCCTGCCCGACGACACCGGCTCGTACGGTATATACGGCAACTCCGGGTACGCCGCCGCCGGCTCCGACTACGCCACCGCGGACCAGACCCAGGACCAGTACGCGGCAGCCGCTCAAGGCGCCGACCAGACCTACGGGTACGACGGCTACTACCAGCAGCAGTACAGCTACGACACCTCCGGTCAGCAGCAGTACGCCGCCTACTCCGACCCCTACATCGGCACGCAGACCTACGGCGGCGGCTCCTACGACGCCTCCTACGGCGGCCAGCAGCAGTACGACCAGCAGGGCTACGGACAGGACCAGTACGGCAACGGCACGTACGCCGGGGAGACGCCGGCCGGCGGGGTGTGGGTGCCGCAGCAGCGCAGCACCGACGACGCCTACGGCGGCGAACTCCCCCCGGAGCAGCCGTATCCCTACCAGGGCGACGGCCAGGCGCAGGGCAACGGCTTCGACGACCAGTACCGGTTCTGAACGGCCCCTCGGCCGGGATGCCTTCCGTTCACTGAGAACCCCGGAACTCCGGTCCCTCCACGACCAGTCCGGCGACCAGCGCCCCCGACATGCCGGCGTGCGGCAGGCCTCCGCCCGGGTGCGACCAGCCGCCGACGGTGAACAGGCCCGGTATCGCCGTGTTGTTGGACGGGTGCAGCAGGGTCCCCGCCGCCGAGGCCAGGGAAGGCGCGGGCACGCCACCGCCCTCGGCGCCCGTCTCCTCGCGGGTGTGCACGGGCGTACGCACCTCGCGCCACAGCGTCCGCTCGCGCAGCCCCGGAATCGCCCGCTCGGCGGCAGTGACCATCCGGTCGGCGAAGGCGTCGGCGGCACCGGCCGCGGCCCAGTCGTAGTGCGTCTGCGACGGCACCGTCGACGTGAGCACCACGGCCTCGTGCTCCTCGTCGGGGCGCAGGGCCGGATCATCAGGCCGGTCGATACGGACGGTCGGCTGCTCGGGCGGCACGGCGAGCGAGAAGAGCTCCAGTTCGCTCTCCGAGTCCGGGCTGTGCACGACGGTGCGGTGTGCGGCATCCGTCGGCCTGGCGCCGCGCAGCGCCAGGCAGAGGACGACCCGGCCGGCGGCCATGCCCTCGGGGTTGGGCTCGACGGCCTCCGCGTCATACAGCGCACGGCCCCGCACCAGGTCACCCAGCCGCCAGGGCCCGGTGCCGACGACCGTGTCCGCCTCCGCGACCGTGCCGTCCCGGAGCTCCACGCCCGACGTCCGGCCGTCCTTCTCGAGCACCCCGGTGACTTCGGCGCCGAAGACGAACTCGACCTTCCTGGCCAGGCACCGCTCGTACACCGCGCGCGCCAACTCCCGCATTCCGCCGCGGACATACCAGGTGCCGAAGGCGTGCTCCATGTACGGCAGCACGGACGCGCTCGCCGGGGCGTCGCTCGGGTCCAGGCCGTACGCGAGGGCGTAGTTGTCCAGGAGGGCGGCGAGCCGGGGGTCGCGCAGCTCCCAGGCGCCGATCTCGGCCAGCGTGCCGGCCCGGCGGGTGCGCAGCAGCCGCTTGTGGGGGACCGCCGGATAGGGCTCGCGTCCGGCCAGCACCGACCAGTTCGGCCACAGGGGCTCCTCCAGGAGCGGCCTGCGCGTGCGGTCCCAGGCCTCCCGTGCCCGGACCAGGAAGTCGCCCCAGCGCTGCCCCGCGCCAGACCCGAGCGCCTCGTCCAGCGCGGCGACGACGCCCGCGCGCGAGGCGTTCGGCAGCGACACCTCGGTGCCGTCCGCGAAGAGGTGGTGCGAGGACGGATCTACCTGGACCAGCTCGACGCAGGACTCCAGTGGCTCCTTGCCGGTCTTGACGAACAGGTCGCGGTAGACCGCGGGCAGGGGGAGGAGCCCCGGGCCCGTGTCGAAGGAGAAGCCGTCGCGCTCGAAGCGGCGCACCGCTCCGCCGTACGTCTCCGTACGCTCGTACACCGCCACCCGGTGGCCCGCGACGGCCAGCCGGGCAGCGGCCGCCATCGCGCCCATCCCGGCGCCGATCACCGCAATCCGTGCCATGCCTGCGACTTTATCGGCCGCCACCGACAACCCGGCCACGGCCACCGGTCGTCAGTCCGGGCGGGCGGCCAGCCGTCTCTCCTCCCGCCGCTGGGCCCGGCGACGCAGGAACCGCCGGATGCGTGAGACCAGGAAGAAGAGCACGATCAGTCCGGCGACCAGCAGCACACCCGCGATGATCGCCGCCGCCTCCGGATGGAACATCGCGAAGGTGACGATCCCGCCGACCCCGAGATCCTCGGCAAGGCTCACGATCACATTGCTGAAGGGCTCCGGCGAGACGTTGACCGCCATCCGCGTCCCGGCCTTGACCGCGTGGCTGGCCAGCGCCGTCGAGCCGCCGACCAGACCCGCCGTCACATCGGAGAGCGAGCCGCTCTGCCCGGCCAGCAGCGCCCCGACCCAGGCCCCGGCGACCGGCCGGATCACGGTGTGCGCCGCGTCCCACGCCGAGTCGACGTACGGGATCTTGTCGGCGACCGCCTCGCACAGGAACAGGACGCCCGCCAGGACGAGGACCTCGGGGCGCTGCAGCGTCTCGGGGACGTCGTCACTCAGCCCTGCCGCGCCGAACAGGCCGAGCAGCAGCACCACGGCGTACGCGTTGACGCCGCTGGCCCAGCCGCTGGTGAACACCAAGGGGAGTACGGACACGGACGCGATCGTAACCAGTCGGCGACACAGCGCCCTGGGGGTGAGTGCGCAGTGCTGAGTATCCGTACCTAGCCGGTGAGATGAGTACGCGCGCGGATGGGGCGCGACCTGCATGAACGAGAGAGTGGAGGCACGGAGAAGGGGCAAGGCTCCGGCACCGGCGACACGGGGCGCCGGAACGGAGCCGCCCCGGATCCGCTCCTTCCGCCGGCCGATGCCGGCGGGAGCGAGACACGGGGAACCCGGGGGACGACCGTACGGGGGCCCGACGGGGGAGTACGGGGGAACGGGGGAAAAC
>NZ_LGDG01000255.1 GCF_001279775.1 Streptomyces sp. MMG1533
CGATTCGAGTGCGGGTTCGGGGGATTCGGATGCGGGGGAAGCGGGTGCGGGTTCGAGTTCGGGGGATCCGGGTGCGGGGGATCCGGCTGCGGGTTCGGGTTCGGGTTCGGGAGATTCGGGTGCGCGTGGTTCGGGCTTCGGATCAGGCGGCCGTACGGCCTTCCCCAGCCGCGCCGTCCCGACGTCCTCCGCCAACTCCCTGAGCCCAGAGGCGTCCTGTTCGCCCTCCCCGGAGGGCCCCGGCACCGGCCACCCCTCCGCCACCGCCTCCAGCACCGCGGCGACCTCCGCAGCGCCCGGACGCCGCTCGGGGTCCTTCTCCAGCAGCCGTACGACGAGCGGCCCGAGCGGTCCGGCCTGCTTCGGCTCGGGGGTGTCGGCGGCGAGGATCGCGGCGAGGGTGGACTCCAGAGTCGTACGGCGGAAGGGGGACCAGCCCTCCACGGCGGCGTACAGCAGCACACCCAGGGACCACAGGTCGGAGGCGGGGCCGGCGGCGCCCCGGCCGGACATCCGCTCGGGCGCGATGAACTCCAGCGAGCCGACGAACTCCCCGCTGACGGTGAGGGATTCCTCGCCCTGGATGTGCGCGATGCCGAAGTCGGTGAGAACCACCCGGCGGTGCGGGCCGAGCAGGACGTTCGCGGGCTTGACGTCCCGGTGCACGATGCCGACGGAGTGCGCGGCGCGCAGGGCGCCGAGAACGGCGAGGCCGATACGGGCGGACTCGGCGGGTTCGACGGGCCCGCGCTGCAGCACTTCGTGCAGCGACTCGCCACGGACCAGCTCCATGACGATCCAGGGCAGTCCGTCCTCTTCCTCCACCACGACGTCATGGATGGAGACGGCGGAGGGATGGTCGACGCGGGCGGCGGCGCGAGCCTCGCGGTAGAGGCGGTGCGCGGCCCGCTGGTGGCTCTCGCTCTCGGGGTCCCAGGGCAACCGCGGTTGCTTGACGGCGACCTCCCGCTCGACCAGCTCGTCATGGGCCCGCCATACGGTGCCCATCCCGCCGGACCCGATCCGCTCGACCAGCCGGTAACGCCCGCCGACTATCCGGCCCTTGCCGCCTCCGGAGCCACCGTCGTTGCTCATGCCCCATGAGTACCGTGCGGGGCGGCTGCTTGTCGACGCGGCCCAGCCAGGCGCGGTGGGCGACGGGACTCACCGTGGGGCACGTCACCTCCCTCACCCTTCGCCCGCGGCGTTCCGGAACGCAATATGAGCGCAAACGCCGGACAAGTCGGGTGCCCCTCGTACGTGCTCCCCATCGTGTTCCGATCAAGGCGTTTCAACGCCTGAACACCGGACACTCATGGGTGGCACATGGTATCTTCACAACTCCTTTCGGCACCTTCCCCAGAGCAAACCGGGGCCGCGCAACGACAGTTGGGGCCGTCCATGAAGCCGGGGCGTGCCCCGTTCTGCCATGGAGAGCGTGACGATGGCCGACCCCACTGTTTCGGTGATCATCGCTGCCTACAACGCGATGCCTCATCTGACCCGCTGCATCACGTCCGTCGCCGAACAGACCATCGGCCGGGACGTGCTGGAGGTCATCGTCGTCCGCGACGGATCGACCGACGACACGGCGAAGGAACTCGACCGGCTGTCCGAGCTCCACCCGGGGCTGCTGCGGATGGTCCACCAGGAGAACTCCGGCGGCCCGTCGGCCCCTCGCAACAAGGGGCTCGACCACGCCCGGGGAGAGTACGTCCTCTTCCTCGACGCCGACGACGGCCACCTGGGGCCGGAGGCCCTGGAGCGCATGGTCGCGATGGCCGAGGAGAACGGCACGGACATCGTCCTGGGGAAGACGGTCGGCATCGGGGGGCGTGCGGCGCCCAAGTCGATGTTCCGGAAGAACCAGCCGAAGACGGATGTGTTCTCCTCTCGGGTGTACTGGACGCTCAACCCGATGAAGCTGATCCGCCGGAGCCTGGTGGAGCGGCTCGGACTGCGGTTCGCGACGGATCTGCGGTACGGCGAGGACCAGTTGTTCATGGGTCCGGCCTACATCAACGCGTCGGGCATATCCGTAGTCGCCGACTACGACTGCATCTACTGGGTCAGCCGCGACGACGGCAGCACGGCGACCGCGGACATGGAGTCCCGCGTGAAGTTCATCCCGCGCGTGGCCGACATGCTCCTCGAGAACGTGCCGCCCGGACCCGGCCGCGACCACCTGGCCCACCGGCACCTGACCGTCGAAGTGGGGTTCTTCCTCGAGCACCTGGTGCACGAGCCGCGCCCGGAACAGGAGAAGTTCCTCGCCCTCCTCGCCGAGGTGACCGCCTCCCTGTGGCACGAGGGGATGAACGATCACCTGTCGGCGGCGGCCCGGCTGCGACTGCATCTCGTACGGCACCGGATGCTGGACGAGGTGCTCGAACTGGTCCGCTTCCAGGAGAAGTCGGCGGCGAGCAACCTCTCGACACCGCTCCTCGTCGAGAACGGCCGCGCCTACGCCCGCTACCCCTTCCTCCGCGACCCCGCCCGCGCCGTCCCGGACAGCTGCTACGACGTCACGGACACGCTGAGCATCCGCCACCACGTCGGCCGGGCCGAACTGCGCGGCAGCACCCTGCGCCTGACGGGCCACGCCTACCTCCACGGCGTGGAGACCGAGGACGTCACCACCGAACTCGTCCTGCGCGAGCGCGACAGCAAGCAGGAGTTCCGGCTGCCCGTCACGCACACCGCGACGCCGGGCCTCGGTGCCGGTGAGGATGCGGGACGCCTCTCCTACGACCACGCCGGGTTCGACGCGAAGGTCGACACCGCCACCGCCCCCGACGGCATCCCGCTGACCGACGGCCTGTGGGACATCTCCCTCGCCGTCGGCGCCCAGGGCCTGTCGCGCGAGGTCCGCATCGGCAGCAAGCGGGCCGGCACCGTCTCCGCGGCGGCCCGCACCCGCGTCGTGGCCACGGCCGGTCGCCTCCGCGCGGTCACCCTCTACACCACCAAGCCGTACGGCAACCTCACACTCGACCTCGGCGAGCAGAAGCACAAGGTGACCTCGTGCCTGCGCCTCGACCCGGTCCGCTGGTCGGCGAGCTTCCCCACCGAACTGGTGATCAGCGGGCAGAGCAGGTTCGACGCGTACCCCGACGGCGACCTGACCGTCGCGCTCACCAGCGACACGGGTGTGACGGCCACCTTTCCCGCGGTACGCGCCCCGCACTCCGACCTCTTCACCGCCCGCGTCCAGGTCCCCGACCTGCCCCCCGGCCTGTGGACCGGCCAACTCCACCTGGCCGACTGGTCGGTGCCCCTTCCGGCCCTGCCGAAGAACTCCCCCACGGCCAAGTGGCGCCGCCGCGGCCTGCCCTGGTACGCGAAGCCGTCGCCGGGTGCGGACGAGCGGTTCGCGTTGCGGGTGGAGAAGACGGCGCTGGTGAAGGCGGTCACCGGCAAGCTGCGATGACGCGTGCGGCGGCGCGTCCTTGCCGGTGCGGCGGTGCGGCGGTGCGGTCCTCGTTCGGGCGGCACGGCACACCACTGGGCCGTGCCGCCCGACCGGCTTGGGCGTCAGACGTCGCTTCCGCCCAGTCTCAACATGGCGAGCTGCGTGCCGCTGACCACACCAGCGTACGTGTGGATCTCGTCGACCTCTCCTGCGAGGTGCTCCGTGCCGCCGTCCGCGGTGAGGGTGCGGCCGATCTGGAGGGCACCTGCCGGCGTCCAGGTGTCGGCGCCCGCCACGCTCGCGGTGTCGGCGGCGTACACGTCACCGACGTAGAGCCGCAGTTCGTCGGTCTTCTCGTCGTAGACCACGGCGAGGAACTGGTCGCCCGCGGGGGCGTTCAGATCGACGGGTGCGCTGACCGTCGTGGTCGGCGCGTCGGCCCGGTCCTCGTGGGCCACCACGGCCCGCCAGGTCTGCGAGGCCGCGACGTAGCTGAGAGTGAGCAGGTCGGTGTGCTCGCCCGGCTGGGACAGCACCGTCATGTCACGGGTGGCGGAGTCCTCGTCGAGGCGCACATGGGCGGCCACCGAGAAGCCGGCGTCGGTCGGGGTGACCGCGGTGGGCGTGGTGGCGTAGTCGCCGTCGCCGTCGAGGAGCAGGTCGCCGTTGCCCACCAGGGGGTACGCCGGCGTGCAGTCGGGGTCCCAGGTGCAGTCGTCGTCGACCGCGTAGACCGACGCGTCGCCCGCCAGGGTGAGCGGTGCGCCGCCCGCGTACGCCGGGCTCTTGCCGTCGGCCGCCGTCTCCAGGTCCCAGTAGCCCAGGCGCTGGGCGGCGCGATTCGCCGTGGCCGTGATCTCCCCGGGCACGAACACGCGGTCCCAGACGTTCACATCGGTGAGCAGCCCCTGCCAGTGGCCGCCGTGCCCGTCGGCGCCGAGGCGGAGCGTTCCGGCGCCGCCCGCCGCGACGGCGTCCTCGGCCGTGCCCGTGAGCACTCCGTCGACGTACAGCTTGGCCGTGTCCCGCTCGGCGTCGTACACACCGACGAGGTGCGCCCATTCGCCCGGCTCCGGGGCGCCGCCGCTGAGGCGGACCGTGCCGCCGTCCGCGGTCGGGAGCGTGAAGGACCAGACGGGGTCGCCCGTCGAGCCGTCCACCGTGCCCAGTGAGAAGCCCGCCTGGCTCACGGCGGTGGAACCGGCCGAGAGCTCGTCCGGCCGCACCCAGGCGTCGACCGAGAAGTTCTGCGCGGAGTCCACCGACGGGTCGAGGGCCGCGTACGCCTCCTCCGTGCCGTCGAAGGCGGCGGCCGAGGCGATGCCGGTGCCGGACGGGCCGGAGGCGCCGAGGGTGACGCCGGGTCCGGTGACCGCGCCGGACTGGTCGTCCGGGTCCCAGTGGGCCACGGCCGCGCGGCCGTCCTGGACCCGGACGTAGTGGGTCGTCCTGGCACTGACGTTGCCCGCGGCGTCGATCGCCTGGACCTGAAGGTAGGTGGGCCCCTCCTTCTCCGGCATCCAGCGCAGCGACACCGGGGCGCCGGGCTCGGGCGCCGTGAGGGTCTGCGGCAGGCCGCCGAGCCACTCGTAGCGGTAGGTCACCACGTCGTCGGACGCAGAGTCGATCAGGAACGTTCCGTAACTGCCCACTCCGTCGTGCCAGTTGTCGTCGTCCGGATACTCCTGCGACGTGACGACCGGAGCCTGCGGCGCCTCGTCGTCGGCCGCGGCGGCCGCACCGGCCGGCCCGGCGACGCCGAGTCCCACGGCGGCGCACACCATCGCGGCGCGCGCCCACACGTACTGGTTCAAGGTTCCCCCCAAGATTGGTCCCAGAGGAGAATGACCTTAACCGCCGCCACTGACAAGGGAATTGAGCTGCGTGACGGCTGCGCCTCAGAGCTTGTCGATCTCCAGGTTCGCGATCGCCGTCCTGGCCACCTCGCGCCCGCGCTCCGTGAAGTCGCCCTTGCCCGGGTAGCTGACGGAGAGCTTGTACATGTCACCGGCGGCGGTCTTGTAGTAGAAGATCCGCAGCTCGCGGGGGCGGGGGTTCTGGGTGTCGGTCGTGTCGTAGACGACCTTGTTCTCCGCGGCCTTCTTGCCCTGGTACGTCGTCTGCTCGGGCGTGGTCTTCGGCCCTTCGGGCATCTCGAGTTCGTAGCTGCCGCTCTCCTTGAACTCGGCGTCGTCGTCGTACATCTCGGCGGCCGCGGAGTCCGCGATGGTGTTGCTCGGGTCCTCGGCCTTCTTGTCGAGCCTGAGGCCGATGTAGATGGCACCGCTCTGGTCGGTGTACGTGACCCAGTGGCCCTTGTCGGTCTTCCGGTCGGGCCCGGACTCCTTGTACCCCTTGGGCACCGCCAGGGTCGCCGCGACGTCCTGGGCGGCAACCGTCTTCCAGCCGTCCGGCAGCGGCCCCGCGAACGGATCCGCGATCAGTACGTACGCCGCCACCGCCGCCGCGACGACCGCCGCGCCGAGGCCGAGCAGGGTCTTGCGGCCGAGGCGGATGCCGCCCGCCGTCGCGGGACCGCCGGTGACCTGGACGACCTGGGTGGGAGCGGCGGCCGGCGG
Organism: Streptomyces sp. MMG1533; assembly: GCF_001279775.1. Lineage (GTDB taxonomy): Bacteria > Actinomycetota > Actinomycetes > Streptomycetales > Streptomycetaceae > Streptomyces. The sequence continues at coordinate 5,992 of NZ_LGDG01000255.1, forward strand.
GTTCGCGGTGCGTTCCAGCAGGTCGCGGACCTGGGCGGCGTTCGGCCGGCGGGCCGGGTCCTTCTGGAGCAGGCCGTTGATGGCCTCGGCGAGCGGACCCTGCGCCGAGGCGGGCGGCGCGGGTGCCGCGTTGAGGACGGACTGAAGGGTCGCCGGGGTGTTGCTGCGGCGGAACGGGGAGACGCCCTCCGTCGCCGCGTACAGGACCACGCCGAGGGACCACAGGTCGCTGGCCGGACCGGGGCGCTGGCCCAACACCCGCTCCGGCGCGATGTATTCGGGCGAACCGACGAAGCCCCCGGTGTCGGTCAGGTTGGTCTCGCCCTCGATCTGGGCGATGCCGAAGTCGGTGAGGACGACCCGGTCGTGCCGGCCGAGCAGGACGTTGTCCGGCTTGACGTCACGGTGCAGGATGCCGGCGGCGTGCGCGGCCTCCAGCGCGCCCAGCACTTCGAGGCCGATTCTCGCCGCGTCGCGGGCCCCGAGGGTGCCCTCCTGCAACGCGTCGCCCAGCGACCGGCCCTGCACCAGCTCCATCACGATCCACGGCTGGCCGTCCACGACCGCCACGTCGTGCACGTTCACGACAGCGGGGTGGTCGAGCCGGGCCGCGGCGCGGGCCTCCCTGCGCATGCGCTCGAAGGCGTTGGCTCGTTCGCGTTCGGGAAGGTGGTCCGGGATCCGCGGCTCCTTGACGGCGACCTCGCGGTCCACCGTCTCGTCCTTGGCCCGCCACACCGTGCCCATGCCGCCGTGCCCGAGCTTGGCGAGCAGCCGGTAACGACCGCCGATCAGCCGACCGGCGCCGGGATCCTGGACGGCCTGGGGCTGCGGCGGAACGACCTGAGTGGGCGCCGCGTAAGGGTTGTTGGGCTGCGGCACCGCCGCGCGCGGTTCCGGCGGTTGCAGACCGAAACTCGTTGGCTCGTCGGACCCGTAAGGGGCTCCCCCGTTGCTGCTCATGGGTCCATCCATATCGCGCCAGGTGCTTCCGCTTCCACCTCTGGCGCTTTCCGGTCACAGACCCGTGACTCAGGTTGTTACTTATCTCCCCTTTACCCCGTATTTCGTCCGGTGTTTCGTCCGGCGTCTCATCCGGTGTCTCATCCGGTGTTTCGTGCGGCGTCTCATCCGGTGTTTCGTCCGGTGGTGCCGGAGACAGAGGCGGGGACAGAGGTGGAGAGGCTGGGCGAGGGGGACGCACTCGGATGCGTCGCGCTGCTCGGCGTGCGAGGCGTGTCCCGCGTGCCGGAAGCGGTCTCCGGCGCCGAACTCGTGGGCACCACACCCCCGCCGCCGTCCCGGTCCATGAGCAGCGCCGCCGCGGACACGCCCGCTCCCGCCATCGCGGTGACCAGGAACGCGGTGACCAGAACGCTGCGCATGGAGTACCCGTGCCGCTCCCCCGCGCCCAGTCCTTCCGGCGTACGGCCCGTGTCCAGGAAGTCCCGCAGCATCCGCTCCGCCGCCCCCGCGTCGAGCCGCCGCCCGGGATCGCGTTCGAGCAGGCCCCGTACGACGGGCAGGATCGGCGCGGCCTGCGCGGGCGGCCGAATCTCCGCGGAGACGACCGCGTGCAGGATGCCGCCCAACGAGTCGCGCCGGAAGGGCGATTCGCCGCTCAGGGCGGTGCACAGCAGCGCGCCCAGCGACCACAGGTCGGACGCGGGCCCGGTCCCCGCCCCGGACATCCGCTCGGGCGCGGTGTACTCGGGCGAGCCGACGAACGACCCGGTCTCGGTGAGCGTGCTGGCACCGGCGACCTGGGCGACACCGAAGTCGGTGAGGACGACACGGCCGCGGCCCTCCTCCAACAGGACGTTCGCCGGCTTGATGTCACGGTGCAGAACCCCCGCCGCGTGCGCGGAGCGCAGCGCGCCCAGCAGCGCGATGCCGATCCTGGCGGCCTCCGCGACGTCGACCGGGCCGCGCTCCGCGATCCGGTCGGCGAGCGAGCCGCCGTCGATCAACTCCATGACGATGTATGGGCGTTCGTCGTCCTCGACCACGTCGTGGACGACGATGACGTGCGGGTGGCCCAGCTGCGCGACCGCACGCGCCTCGCGCAGGGTGCGTTCACGCTGCCGACGGGCCTCGTCCGCGGAGAGCGTGTCGTCCAGGGGGAGTTCCTTGACCGCCACCTGCCGGCCGAGCAGCCGGTCGGTCGCCCGCCAGACGACCCCCATGCCCCCGCGCCCGAGCCGCTCCTCGAGCCGGTAGCGGCCCGCGATCACACGGACGTTGTCCCCCTCGGTCCCCATGCGCCTCATGATGCCGCACCGGACGGATCCCTTCCGGGTCGGCGACCGGCCATTCCCCGTCGGGCACAAGCCAGGCGTGCGTCAGCCGCTCCCCGGCCGCCACCCCTGCAGCACCGCCGTGAACTGCTTGCGTGTCTTCGCCCAGCTCTTGGCCGGCGACGACATGTAGATGGCGTACTCGACGCCGTCCCGGGCCAGGTACGTCTCGTCGATGGCCCGGCGCGGCCCGGGGAACGGCGAGTCCTTGGCCTGCGCGGTCCACGTGTACTCCCACAGGGAGCCGTCGCGGTCGCGGTAGACGTTCTTCTCCAGCCTCACCCGGTAGTAGTCGGCCAGCCCATCGACCTGCTCCTCCAGGTCGATCTGGTGCAGGTGCGGGTCGCTGAAGTCCGGCGATGCGTCGACGGCGATACGGACGAAGTGCTCGCCGCCGTCGGGTGAGTAGTCGATCTGCTGGATGCCGTCCTTGTTGCTGAAGACCGACCGCTTCCAGCCCTTGGGCAGGGAGAGGCTGAACCCCGCGGGATCGTCGACGGGCACCCAGTTGTCCGGAACGGAGCTCGGCGGAGAGGCCGTGCCCGTGTCGCCGGTGTCCGTGGGGCCGGGCGCGGCGGACGTCCCGGCGCCGGACTCCTGCTGCCGCCCCTCATCCCATCGCTGCACGACCACGGCCGTACTCCCGCCGATGATCGCGGCGAGGGCGACGATGAGCGCGAGGGTGCGCAGCCGGCGGCGCTTGGGCGACGGCCGGGCGGCGGGGTGCGCCGGGCCGCCGACGACCGTCGGACCGGCCGCAGGAGGGTACGGCGTGCCGGTCGAAGCGGGGTACGGCGTGCCGGTGACCGGTGTGCTTGCCCCACCGTGCGCCCCGGTGGGGGCGCCGGTGTGGCCCCCCGTGCCGTACCCGTATCCCTGCCCCGCCCCCACGTGCTGCGTCTGAACGTACAGCTGCGCCGCGCTCGGCCGCCGCCCCTCCGCCGCCTCGGCGAGCATCTGCTCGGCCTCGGCCGCGCCGGGTCGTACGGCCGGGTCCTTGTGCAGCAGCGCGGTGATGACGGGCCCGAGCGGGCCGGCGTACCGCGCCTCGGTGGGCTCCTCGTCGACGACCGCCTGCATGGTGGTCAGGGGCGTGGTGCGGCGGAACGGCGACCTGCCCTCGACCGCCGTGTACAGCGTGGCGCCGAGCGCCCACAGGTCGGAGGAGGCACCCGGGTCGTGGCCGCGGATCCGCTCGGGGGCGAGGTAGTCGACCGAGCCGACGATCTCTCCCGTACGGGTGATGGCGGTGTCGCCCTCCACCTGCGCGATGCCGAAGTCGGTGAGCAGGACGCGGCCGTCCCGGCCGAGCAGGACGTTGCCGGGCTTCACGTCGCGGTGCAGGACGCCGGCGGAGTGCGCGGCGCGCAGCGCCCGCAGCACCCACAGTCCGATACGGGCGGCCTCCCGCGGTTCGACCCGGCCCTGTTCCTTGACCGCGTCGGCCAGCGAGTGGCCCTCGACCAGCTCCATCACGATCCAGGGCCGGCCGTCGTGGTCGAGCACGTCGTGCACGGTGACGACGGCGGAGTGGTTGATCCGGGCGGCCGCGCGCGCCTCCGCCCGGGTGCGGGCGAGGAGGACGGTCCGGTCGCTCTCGGACACGTAGAGCGCGGCGGTCAGCTCCTTGATCGCGACGGTCCTGTGCAGCACCTCGTCGTGGGCACGCCAAACCTGGCCCATGCCGCCCTTGCCTATCGGGTCGGCGAGCCGGTAGCGCCCCGCTAGGAGCTGGCCCTGCATCTGATTCACGTTGCCCCGCAATTGCTCTTGACAGGGTCAGACTAAGGACCGGCCCGCGCCTAAAGGAACCTGGGGGGCGTCACGGTGACCGCACTGTGACGGTTGTCGCTTCGGGAGACGAAAGTAAACCAACGGGCAAACGGAGACGTCCCCTCCGCCTCACGTGCTCCGGTTCAGCCGGTGGCCTGATACGTCTGTGCCGCCTGCTCGTAGAGCCGTGTCACCTCGTCCCGCTCAGCCTCCGGGCCGCGTACCTGCACCACGTGGTACTTCCCGTCGACCAGCATCGCGAGATTGCGCACGAACAGCTCACGCCCGTCGTCGCCGGTCCAGGTGAACTGCCCCTCGGCCATGGTCCGCCCGCCCACCTGGATCGTCTTCAGCCCGGTCGCGGTGGCCCAGCTGGAGTCCCGGTACGGCTGCAGCTCGGCCTCCTTCTCCCGCTGGTACACCATGGGATCGCTGCCGTCCTCGGCCGCGCTGTCCCGCCCAGGCACGACGATCAGCTCGAAGTTCCCGTGCGCGTACACGACCTGCCCGCGACCGTTCTCCGCCGTGCGCTCCCAGCCGTCGGCGACGGCGACCCGGAAGCCCGCCGTGTCCTTGCGCAGGGTGAAGCCGTCGGCGACCTCGGGCCCGTCGGTCTGCGTCTGCGTGGAACCGGCGGACGTCGAGGGACTGCCCTCGGACGACCCGGGCGAGGTCTGGTCGGGCCGCGGCTCGCTGCTCGCCTCCGGTGACTGCTCGGGTGCCTGGCTCGCCTCACCGGCGGACCCGGTCCGGTCCCCGGCGCCCTGGTCGTTCGGGTCCGCCTTCGGCATGAAGTACATGGCGTACGCGATCGCCCCGGCCAGCACGAGCAGGATCAGCAGAAGCAGGGTCCGCCCGAGCCTCCGCGGCGAACGGGCCTCCTCCCGTGCCCGCTTGTGCCGCCCGTGCGCACTCGTCGCGGGCAGCCCGGCGCGCCGCCTGCGCACCAGCTCGCCCCGACGGCGTACGACAGGCAGCCGGCTGGTGTCGGCGGGCGGCGCGGCGACGACGTGCGCGCCGGCCTCCGGCTCGGGCGCCGAACGCACCAACGAACGCAGCCAGCCGCGCAGCTCCTCGAAGTCCAGCCGCTCGGTCGGGTCCTGCCGCAGCAGCGACTCGACGACGGGCCTGAGCGGCCCGCACTCCTCGGCGAACGCGGGCGGCTCCGCACACACCAACTGCACCAGCTCGGCCGTCGACTCCTCCGGATACGGCGCATGCCCCTGTACCGCCCTGAACAGCAACGCCCCGAGCGCCCACAGGTCGGTCTGCGGCCCGATCGGCGCCGCCAACTGCCAGTTCTCATGCACGGGTCCGGCCTGCTCCGGCGCCCACCGCTCCGTCACCGGCCCCACCACGGCCATCCGCGCCTGCCGAGCCCGCTCAGCAGCCAACGCGGTGGCCGGCCCCCGCCGCAGGGGCGCGCCGGCGGCCGGATCGCCCCAACGGCCGGGCGGCGGAGCAGACGCACCGGGCAGCGGCGGAGTGGCGGCACCGGGCAGCGCGGGAGCGGGCGAGCCGTGAGAGCCCGGGGCCGGGACGCCGTAGGCCGACGGGGCCGGGACACCATGTGCGGTCACGCCACGACCCGCGGACGGAACACCCCCGGCGGGCGACGCGCCGACGCCGGGCGTCGCACCGGGCGACGCCGCGATCCCGCCGACCCCGCCACGAGGCGCGGCCCCATGCCAGGACGAGGCACTCACCCCATAGGGGTCGGCTATCTGGCCCGGCGCAACGCCCCCGGCCGGATCCTGCCCGCCGTTCGGCGCGGGGTACGGCGGCTGCTGGGCACCGTCGGCGGCGGGGTAGGTGGACGGCGGCGACTGCCCACCGTTCGCCGCGGGATACGGCGGCTGCTGGGCACCGTTGGCCGTGGGATACGGCGGCTCCGCCGAGCCGTTGGCGTGTGCTGCCGGGTCACCCTCGGGCGCGGGGCGAGCTCCGGGCAGTGCCGCCCGCCCGCTCTGCTGAGCCTCCTGGACCCGGGCAGCGGCCCGAGCCCCCGCGCGATACGCGGCGATCGCCCCGGCTCGCGCCGCCCTGACGTCCGTACCGCCGTCGGCGTCCCTGCGGGCGACCGCGGCCGAGGTTCCCGCCCCGTTCGCGTTCCCCGGCTCCGCTGCGGGAACCGGCAGTCCTCCGGCCTCCCGCGCCTCGATGGCGGCCCGCCGAGCAGCCTCGGGGTCGACACCACCGAAGCCACCGCTGCCACTGCCACTGCCACTGCCACCAGCAGCTCGATGGACACCAACGGCACCGCTGGAGCCATGCGCACCACCGGGCCCCGCAGCCACACCGGCTCCGCCGACTCCACGGGGCCGACCGGCATTACCGGCACCACCGCCACGACCAGGTTCGCCTACACCGCCGATGCCCCCGGCGGTCCCGGCACCGCCCACACGTCCAAATCCACCCGTGCCCCCAGGCCCACCAGCCGCCGGTGGCCCACCTGACCCACCAGGGCCCCCGGGCCCCGCCCCGTCACCGAACTCCCCGCCCCCGGCTCCCCATTCGGCCGCCTCGGCCGGCACCGGGTCGTACCCGCACAGCGCTTCCTCCGCCGCGCCGACCGCGAGCCCGGTCAGCATCACGCGGCCGTCGTCGCAGACGAGCACCGTGCGGGCGGTGATGTTCCGGTGCACCCAGCCGTGCGCGTGCAGCACCCGCAGCGCCATGAGGACGTCGGAGGCGACCTCGGCCGCCCGGTACGGCGTGAGCGGCTTCTCCGCGAGCAGCGCCGCCAGCGGCCGCGCGGGCACCAACTCGCTGACTATCCACAGCGAACCGCCGTCGGCGAACACGTCGAAGACCTGGTCGAGCCGAGGGTGATCGGGAATCCGGGCCGCCGCCTGCGCGGCCTCGACGGCCCGCCGCACGGCCGGATCAGCCGGCCGCCGCGCCGCCGCACCCGCCGGAGCACGCCGCGCCCCCCGCTCCCGGGCCGCCCGCGGTTCCCGCGCCGTGAACCCGTCCGGCAGCCCTTCCGCGTCGAGCACCTCAGCCTCGACGACCTCGGGCAACGGCACCTGCCTGACCAGGACTTCCTGCCCGCTGTAGGTGTCGAAGGCGCGGGTCTCGGTGAGTTCGTACTCGTCGGAGGGCGGCAGCGGCAGGCGGTAGCGGTCGGCGAGTACCCGTCCCGCATAGTCGTCCACGTTGCCTCCCCCGGCCGCCCGGTTGGTCAATTCCGTTCGCCTCGCGGCCCGTTCTGTGTGCATACCTGGATGCGTACGGTCCGCAAGCACTCACGATACGTGCCGGAGGCAACTCGCAAAGAGGGGATGCCAGATCTCACGCCTCAAACAGAAAACCGAACAAGGTGTCGATCACACCTCGCGTCGCCTTACGACTTCGGTTCGAACGTGTCCGCCAGCGTCTTCCACGTGTCCTTGCGCAGCGTGCTGTCCCACTTCGCGTCTTTCGCCGTGTACATCAGGGCATATCCGAGATGGCTGTTGACGACGAAGCCGCGGTCGATCGTCCGGTACTTCGTGCCGCCCTCCGAGTAGGTGAACTCCCAGTCGGCCGTGTTCCAGCTGCGGTAGTCCACCTTCTCTATGCGGATCCTCTTGTACTGAGAGCGCGTCATGTAGCTCTCCTGGCTCTCCCAGTCCGCCACGGGGTCGCCCTTCGGCGTGGAGGTCCAGGCCACGAGCAGCTTCTGCCCGTCGGGCCCGGCGAAACGGTCTCCCGCCGCCCCCGTCGACTGGTACTTCCACCCTTCGGGCAGCCCTATCGAGTACCCCTGGCTCCCCTTGTACGTCGTCTCCGCCGCGTTGCCGTCACCGGAACCGGAAGAGCCGTCGTCCGAGCCACTGCCGCCGGACGCACTCGCGTCGGCGCTCGGCGTGTTCCCGGACCCCGAACCCGTTGCCGCGGACTCGGTCGCCGAGCCGTCCGTACGCGTACCGCCGCTCTCGTCCTCCTTGGTGTCGGCACTCGCGCTCGCACTGGCCGACACCTTGCTGCCACCGCTCTTGGCCCCGTCCGAGCCCCCGTCGTCACCGAAGGTGAGGGCCAGCACGGTGCCGATCACGGCGAGCGCCACGACCACCGCGATGATCACCAGCGTCCGCCGCGGCACCACATCGGTGAGCGGCGCCCTCGGCACGGGCCGCGGCGGAAGATCCGGTGGCGTCATCACGGGCCACCCGGAACTACGCCCGTCCGTCGACGCGTTGGCACCCGCGCCTCCCGCGGCCGCAGCGGTTCCCTGTGCACCCGCACCCCGGTCACGAGGCCCGGGCACCCCGGCGGAAGCCGGGCCCGATCCCGCGGCCCCACTCGACGCGGCCTTCCCCGAGACGCCGGCCCTACCGGCACCCGACGCACCCGTACCGCCCCCGGCCCCGGAGTCCGCGGTACGGCCACCCGCTCCGGATCCCGACGTACCCGACGCACCACCACCGGATCCAGAGGCAGCCGTACCGCTGCCACCCGAGCCCGAAGTGGCCGTACCCTCACCGGACTTGGTCCGGGACGCGGCCGCGGAAGAAGCCGCGGCACCCGCCGCACCGGCGGCCTTCCGCACGGACCGCAAGGCCCCGCGCAACCGCTCGCCGGCCTCCTCGCCCCGCTTGCCCCGGTCCGCCCGCTCATCGGGCTGCGGGGGCAGCGGCACGACCTTCGTCGCGTCCGGCTCCGGCTCCGGCTCGGACTTCTTCGGCTCGGGCGCGTGGATCACGGCGTTGAGCATCGCCCGCGCGCCCGCGACGTCGAGCCGCTTGGCGGGATCCTTGTTGAGCAGGCCGTAGATGACGTCCTTCAGCGGCCCGGCGTTCTTCGGCTCCTCCAGTGGCTCGGTCATCACCGCGGTCAGGGTCGCGATCGCCGACCCCTTGTCGTACGGCGGCGCTCCCTCGACCGACGCGTACAGCAGCCCGCCCAGCGACCAGAGGTCGGCCGCCGGTCCCGGCTTGTGCCCGCGGGCCCGCTCCGGGGAGATGTAGGAGGGCGCGCCGACGAGCATGCCGGTCGAGGTGATGGACGGGTCGCCCTCGACCTGGGCGATGCCGAAGTCGGTGAGCACGACCCGGCCGTCCTCGGAGATCAGCACGTTCGACGGCTTCACGTCACGGTGCAGGATGCCCTCGCGGTGCGCGGACCGCAGCACGTCGAGGATCGCCAGACCGACCTCCGCCGCGCGCCCGGGCTCCAGGAGACCGTCCTCCCGGATGACCTCGGCGAGCGACTTGCCCTCGACGAGCTCCATCACGATCCACGGCCGGTCGTCCTCGTCGACCACGTCGAAGACCGTCACCGCGCTGTTGTTGCGGATCCGCGCGATCGCCTTGGCCTCGCGCAGCGTGCGCGTGATCAGCCGCCGCTTCTCGTCCTCGTCGATGTTGGACGGGAACCGCAGTTCCTTGACGGCCACCGTCCGGCCCAGGGTCTCGTCCTCGGCACGCCACACCGTGCCCATGCCGCCGCGACCGAGTACACCTCCCAGCCGGTACCGCCCTGCGAGGAGACGCTCGTGGTTGTCCTGACGAGTCTCCTGACGGGATGTCCCCGCCCGCTCCGCCTCCGACATGCGTCCCCTCATACAACCCGCCCTGACAGAGCCTCCATTGTCCCTCACCCGACAAGTGCCTGACGCCCAGGGTGCCCCTGACGGCACCGGCAGCCCTCCGCACGGGGTCCCGGTGAAGCTCCTGTTCCGCCGCCCTGCATGATGGGCTCCGACGAGGGAGGACCCGCTTGATGCCACCGCTTCGGACGCTGTCGGCCGTGGCCGTGTGCCTGGCGCTCCTCGCCCTGGCCCCGGCCGCTTCCTCGGCACCCACCGTCCCGCCCACGGACGGGGTCCTTCCGCTGCTGGTCAAACGGGGTGGCACCCCGGCCGCGGCCCTGCTGGCCCGCGAGGAAACCGGCACCCGGTATGTCCAGAGCGGTCAGGGCATCGCCCGTGCCGAGCACTTCCGCGCCGGCAGCATCACGAAGACCTTCATCGCGACGGTCGTCCTGCAGCTGGCCGCCGAACACCGCCTGAAACTGTCCGACACCGTGGAGCAGCACCTGCCCGGCCTGGTGCGGGGAGCCGGCAACGACGGCCGCGCGCTGACCCTGCGCGCCCTGCTCACCCACACCAGCGGCCTGTACGACTTCACCGCGGACACCGGCGGCGACGTCCCCGTCACCCCTCTTCAAGCCGTGCGCATCGCACTCACCCACCCCCTGGCCGACCCCGGCCGCTTCTCCTACTCGAACACCAACTACGTCCTGCTCGGCATGGTCGTCGAGCAGGTCACCGGCCACTCGTACGCCACCGAGGCCGAGCGCCGCGTCATCGCTCCGCTGGGTCTGACGGGCACCTCCTTCCCCGGCTCCCGCACGACTCTCCCCTCCCCGCACGGCCGCGCCTACGCGGCCGACGGAACCGACGTCACCGAACTCGACCCGCGGGTGGCCGGCGCCGCGGGCGAGCTGGTGACCACGCTCGCCGACCTGGACCGCTTCTACGCCGCCCTGCTCGGCGGCCGGCTCCTGCCCCCGCGCCGGCTGCGCGAGATGCTCGACACCCGCACCGCACACGGCTCGTACGGCATGGGTCTGTTCCCGGTGAAGCTGCCGTGCGGCACGACGGTGTGGGGGCACAACGGCCGCATCACCGGCAGCTACGTGCGCACCGCAGCCACGGTGGGCGGCCGCCGCGTCCTCACATTCCGCGTGAACACGACGGCGATTGCAGATCCCGGCCTCGAACCCCGGTTGCTCGCCGCCGAGTTCTGCCCCCGCACCTCGTAGAACGGCCGGGTTTCGAACGAAGATCCCGGCTCGCGACACTCGTTCGAGTGACGTTCGGCCACCTGCCGCCGACGCTCGGCCACCCCACCCGGAAAGCCGGAAGCCCGAGGCCGGAAGCCGGAAGCCGGAAGCCGGAAAGCCCTACAACGGCACGATGTCCGGCGCACCCAACCGCGCCGCGTCCGCCGTCAGGTCATCCGGCTGCCGCTGCGACTCCCGCTCCGCCTCCACCCGCTTCTCGTAGTGCTCGACCTCGCGCTCGATGTGGTCCTTGTCCCAGCCGAGCACCGGCGCCATCAGCTCGGCGGCCTCGCGAGCGCTGCGGGTGCCCCGGTCGAAGGTCTCGATGGAGATGCGGGTGCGCCGGGTCAGCACGTCGTCCAGATGCCGCGCCCCTTCGTGCGAGGCGGCGTACACGATCTCGGCGCGCAGATAGTCGTCGGCCGCCTGCAGGGGCTCGCCGAGCGAGGTGTCCGAGGCGATGAGGTCGAGCACCTCCTCGGCCATCGCGCCGTACCGGTTCAGCAGGTGTTCCACGCGCACCACGTGCAGGCCGGTCCGCGCGGCGATCCGCGCTCGCGCGTTCCACAACGCCCGATATCCCTCGGCGCCGAGAAGCGGGACGTCCTCGGTGACACACTCGGCGACCCGCGTGTCGAGTCCGTGCACCGCCTCGTCCACCGCGTCCTTGGCCATCACCCGGTACGTCGTGTACTTGCCGCCGGCCACCACGACGAGCCCCGGCGCCGGATGCGCCACGGTGTGCTCGCGCGACAGCTTGCTGGTGGCGTCCGACTCGCCGGCCAGCAGGGGCCTCAGGCCCGCGTACACACCCTGGACGTCGTCCCTGGTCAGCGGTACCGAGAGCACCGAGTTGACGCGCTCGAGGAGATAGTCGATGTCGGCGCTGGACGCCGCCGGGTGCGCCTTGTCGAGGTCCCAGTCGGTGTCCGTCGTACCGATGATCCAATGGCGGCCCCACGGGATGACGAACAGAACGGACTTCTCGGTGCGCAGGATCAGGCCGCTCGACGAGGTGATCCGGTCCTTGGGCACGACGAGGTGGATGCCCTTGGACGCCCGGACGTGGAACTGCCCGCGCTCGCCCACCATCGCCTGGGTGTCGTCGGTCCACACACCGGTCGCGTTCACGATCTGCTTGGCGCGGACCTCGTACTCCCCGCCCGCCTCGACGTCCTGCACCCGGGCGCCGACCACGCGCTCGCCCTCGCGCAGAAAGCCGGTCACCCGCGCGCGGTTGGCGACCTTCGCCCCGTACGCAGCCGACGTACGCACCAAAGTCGCCACGAAGCGGGCGTCGTCCATCTGGGCGTCGTAGTACTGCAACGCCCCCACCAGCGCGTCCTTCTTCAAGGCGGGCGCCACCCGCAGGGCGTGACGGCGGCTCAGGTGCCGGTGCAGGGGCAGACCCCGGCCGCGCCCTCGAGCCATCGACATGCCGTCATAGAGGGCGACACCCGACCCGGCGTACAGGCGCTCCCAGCCCCTGTGCTGAAGCGGGTACAGGAACGGCACCGGCTTCACCAGATGCGGCGCCAGTCGCTCCAGCAGCAGGCCCCGCTCCTTCAGCGCCTCGCGCACGAGGGCGAAGTCGAGCATCTCGAGATAACGCAGACCGCCGTGGATCAGCTTGCTGGACCTGCTCGACGTGCCCGACGCCCAGTCACGCGCCTCGACCAGGCCCACGGACAGGCCACGGGTCACGGCGTCGAGCGCGGTGCCCGCGCCGACCACTCCCGCGCCCACCACCAGCACGTCCAACTCACGCTCGGCCATTGATGCGAGTGACTCGGCGCGTTGCGCCGGGCCCAGTGTCGCTGTCCTCACCGCTGCCTCCCGCTGTCGGTCGTGGCGGTTCACCCCTGAGGAGTGGCCCGGTTCGTATCCCCCATGCCCAAATTCTGACCGGCTTGCCCAAGTCCAGCCACCAGTGGCCCCCAGCCTGTGGACAACTTTCACGGACGCACGGAACAACGCTCACGGACCAACACAAAGACACACGTAATCAATCCCGTAAATCGGTCATATTTACTCCTAGTCTGACATTGCGCTCGCCCATCCTGTCCACAGGGCTTGCGCACCTGTCCCGCTTCGGTTACTGGGAAGGACGGCCCACGCCATGCCCGCAGATCTCGCCGTCATCGGACTCGGCCCCTACGGACTGCCCCTGGCCCAGGCCGCCGTCGCCGCCGGCATCCCCACGCTCGGCTACCGCACCGGCCCCGAGCCGGGTTCCCTCAGCCCCGCCGAACTGCGCCGGATGCTCTCGGGGGGCTTCCGGCCGACCAGCTCCCCCGCCGAACTCGGCCGGGTGCGCACCGCGGTCATCTGCGCCCCCACCCCACGGGGCGCGGACGGCGGGCTCGACCTCGGCCAGGTGGAGGCGGCCGCCCGCACCCTGGCGGCACACCTGCGCCCGCACACCACGGTCATCCTGGAGTCACCCGTCCAGCCGGGCACCACGGAGGACTTCCTGCGCCCCCTCCTCGAAGAGGGCTCCGGGCTGCGCGCGGGCCGCGACTTCCACCTCGCCTACTCCCCCAGCCGTGTCGACCCGGGCAATCGCGACTTCACCCCCGCCGGCACCCCCAAGGTGATCGGCGGCCTCAGCCCCGCCTGCACCGAGTCCGCCGCCGCCTTCTACGGCCGTCTCACCGACAAGGTGGTACGCGCGCGTGGACTACGCGAAGCGGAGACCGTGCAGCTCCTGGAGACGAACTACCGGCACGTCAACATCGCCCTCGTCAACGAAATGGCCGTCCTGTGCCACGACTTGGGCGTCGACCTCTGGGACGTCATCCGCTGCGCGGAGACCAAGCCGTTCGGCTTCCAGGCCTTCCGGCCCGGCCCCGGCGTCGGCGGCCACGCAGTCCCCCAGGACCTGACCGGTCACGCCGGCCGCACCCTGCGCATGGTCGAACTCGCCCAGCAGGTCAACCACCAGATGCCGCGTTACGTCATCCAGCGCGCCGCCACCCTCCTCAACGAGCACGGCAAGTCCGCGCGCGGCGCCCGCGTCCTCCTCCTCGGCGTCACCTACAAGCCCGACCTCGCCGACCAGCAGTCCGCCCCCGCCCAGGAGATCGCGACCCGCCTGATGGAGCTCGGCGCCTCCGTCAGCTACCACGACCCGCACATCCCGTCCTGGAACGTCCTGGGCCGCCCGGTCCCCCGCGCGGACTCCCTCTACGAGGCCGCTGCCGACGCCGACCTCACGATCCTCCTCCAGAACCACCGCACGTACGACCTCCAGGGCCTGTCGGTGAAGGCCCAGCTGCTGCTGGACACGCGGGGGGCCACGCCTACGGGGGCGGCGCATCGGTTGTGAAGGGGGGCGCGCGGTACGGCACCGGGCTCCTGAGCTGGTGGCGCGGGGCTCTCTCGCATCGGTAACGTACGAGAGCGGAGCCCGTCGACCCGGCGGCGGGGTCCCAAATCCGGTGCCGCGCCGCTCCATGGCGGATCCGGTACCGTACAAAAGGCGGAGCCCACCGCAGCGGGTACTGCGGCAGGCTCCTGACGGGTTACGGGTGTCCGCCCCCATTCTGGTTGGGGGCGGCCGCTCACCGTCCGTGAATCCGCAAGATCCACCTCCTCCGGTACTTCACCATCCGCAGACGGATCCGGTCCCAGCGGGTGGGCTTGCGGTGGCGACCCATAGGCGCCCCCTTCCACGACGCCACCCATTGACCCGGTAGGCGGCACGTTGGAACTCGGGCCGGGCCCCGAGGGCCGGGGTCCGGAACCTTGTCCTTGGAAGGGGGCACCCCACAGAACTGGGGCGCCGACGAGAACGCTACCGCCGCGACCCCGCTGACCAGCCCGAATTCACCCCGAAGGCAACCGTGCGCCCGCACCCCGCGTCACGCGCCCCCGCAGGCCCCCCGGACACGCAAAGGGACCGGTCACCTCACCCAGGTGAGACAACCGGCCCCTTCACGTACAACGGGGACTACGGAAACGGACTACGGGGACTACGCGAACTACCGCCGATGCACCGAGTCCGCCACCGTCACCTCGACGCGCTGGAACTCCTTCAGCTCGCTGTACCCGGTCGTGGCCATCGCCCGCCGCAGCGCCCCGAAGAAGTTCATCGAGCCGTCCGGCGTGTGGGACGGGCCGGTGAGGACCTCCTCGATGGTGCCGACCGTGCCGAGGTCGACCTTCTTGCCGCGCGGCAGCTCCTCGTTGACGGCCTCCATGCCCCAGTGGTGGCCCTTGCCGGGCGCGTCCGTGGCGCGGGCCAGCGGCGAGCCCATCATCACCGCGTCGGCGCCGCAGGCGATCGCCTTGGGCAGGTCGCCGGACCAGCCGACGCCGCCGTCGGCGATCACGTGCACGTACCGGCCGCCGGACTCGTCCATGTAGTCACGGCGGGCAGCCGCCACGTCGGCGACGGCCGTCGCCATCGGGACCTGGATGCCGAGCACATTGCGCGTGGTGTGCGCCGCGCCGCCGCCGAAGCCGACCAGGACGCCGGCCGCGCCGGTGCGCATCAGGTGCAGGGCCGCGGTGTACGTGGCGCAGCCGCCGACGATCACCGGGACGTCGAGCTCGTAGATGAACTGCTTCAGGTTCAGCGGCTCGTGCGAGCCGGAGACGTGCTCCGCCGAGACCGTCGTACCGCGGATGACGAAGATGTCGACGCCCGCGTCCACGACCGCCTTGGAGAACTGGGCGGTGCGCTGCGGGGAGAGCGCGGCGGCGGTGACCACGCCCGAGTCGCGCACCTCCTTGAGGCGCTGCCCGATCAGCTCCTCCTTGATGGGAGCGGCGTAGATCTCCTGGAGGCGGCGGGTCGCGTTGTCCACGTCCAGCTGGGCGATCTCGTCCAGCAGCGGCTGCGGGTCCTCGTGCCGCGTCCACAGGCCCTCGAGGTTCAGCACGCCGAGGCCGCCGAGCTCGCCGATGCGGATCGCGGTGGCCGGGGAGACGACCGAGTCCATGGGGGCGGCCAAGAAGGGCAGCTCGAAACGGTAGGCGTCGATCTGCCAGGCGATCGAGACCTCCTTCGGGTCCCGCGTACGGCGGCTGGGGACGACGGCGATGTCGTCGAAGGCGTACGCCCGGCGGCCGCGCTTGCCGCGCCCGATCTCGATCTCAGTCACGTGTGTGGCCTTTCCCTGATGCGTTTCAGCGTCTTCCAGTATCGCCGACGGGCACGACAAGGGCGGCCCCGGATGCTCCGGGGCCGCCCTCGGTACGTCTCACGCGCGCGTGGCCGTCACTTGCTACGGCTGTAGTTCGGTGCCTCGACCGTCATCTGGATGTCGTGCGGGTGGCTCTCCTTGAGGCCCGCCGAGGTGATCCGGACGAACCGGCCGTTGTCCTGGAGGTCGGGGACGGTCCGGCCGCCGACGTAGAACATCGACTGCCGCAGGCCGCCGACCAGCTGGTGGACGACCGAGGAGAGGGGGCCGCGGTAGGGCACCTGGCCCTCGATGCCCTCGGGGACGAGCTGCTCGTCGGAGGCGACACCCTCCTGGAAGTAGCGGTCCTTGGAGAAGGACTTGCGGTCGCCGCGGGACTGCATGGCGCCCAGGGAGCCCATGCCGCGGTACGACTTGAACTGCTTGCCGTTGATGAACATCAGCTCGCCCGGCGACTCCTCGCAGCCCGCGAGCAGCGAGCCGAGCATCACCGTGTCGGCACCCGCGACCAGGGCCTTGGCGATGTCGCCGGAGTACTGGAGGCCGCCGTCGCCGATGACCGGGACACCGGCCTCCTTGGCGGCCAGCGAAGCCTCGTAGATGGCGGTGACCTGGGGGACGCCGATGCCGGCGACCACCCGGGTCGTACAGATGGAGCCGGGGCCGACGCCGACCTTGATGCCGTCGACACCGGCGTCGATGAGGGCCTTGGCGCCGTCACGGGTGGCGATGTTGCCGCCGATGACGTCGACGCCCGAGGAGTTCGACTTGATCTTGGCGACCATGTCGCCGACCAGGCGGGAGTGGCCGTGCGCGGTGTCGACGACGATGAAGTCGACGCCCGCCTCGATCAGGGCCTGGGCACGCTCGAAGGCGTCACCGGCCACGCCGACCGCGGCGCCGACGAGGAGACGGCCCTCGCCGTCCTTCGCTGCGTGCGGGTACTTCTCCGCCTTGACGAAGTCCTTGACCGTGATCAGACCCTTGAGGACGCCCTCGTCGTCGACCAGCGGAAGCTTCTCGATCTTGTGCTTGCGCAGCAGCTCCATGGCCTCGACGCCGGAGATGCCGACCTTGCCGGTGACCAGCGGCATCGGCGTCATGACCTCACGGACCCGGCGGGTGCGGTCGGTCTCGAAGGCCATGTCACGGTTGGTGACGATGCCGAGCAGCTTCTTGCCCGGGTCGGTGACCGGCACGCCGCTGATGCGGAACTTCGCGCACAGCGCGTCGGCCTCGGCGAGCGTGGCGTCCGGGTGGACCGTGATCGGGTCGGCCACCATGCCGGACTCGGAGCGCTTCACCAGGTCGACCTGGTTGGCCTGGTCCTCGATGGAGAGGTTGCGGTGCAGAACGCCGACGCCGCCCTGGCGGGCCATCGCGATCGCCATGCGCGACTCGGTGACCTTGTCCATGGCGGCGGACAGGAGCGGGATGTTGACCCGCACGTTCTTGGAGACGTACGAGGCGGTGTCGATCTCGTCGGGTGCCATGTCCGACGGGCCCGGCAGCAGCAGCACGTCGTCGTAGGTCAGCCCGAGTGTCGCGAATTTTCCGGGCACTCCGTCGACGTTGGCAGTCATGACACCTTCCCCAAATGGCCTTGATCGGTGCGGATGTCCATGCTAACGGGAAGCGCAGCTCCCGAATTCCACGGTTCCGGGTGACTCCGGGCTTCGTAGGTTCGTACGGAATCCGGCGGACGCCTGTTCATGTCCGGCGGACGCCCGTTCATCCGGGGCGGCGCCCGGGGGAGCGCTACTGCTCGGCCAGCGCCCGCAGCCTGCTCAGTGCCCGGTGCTGGGCCACCCGGACCGCTCCGGGTGACATTCCCAACATCTGGCCGGTCTCCTCGGCCGTGAGACCCACCGCGATCCGCAGCAGCAGCAGCTCCCGCTGGTTCTCGGGCAGGTTGGCCAGGAGCTTCTTCGCCCATTCGGCGTCGCTGCTGAGCAACGCCCGCTCCTCCGGGCCGAGCGAGTCGTCCGGCCGTTCCGGCATCTCGTCCGAGGGGACGGCCGTCGAGCCGGGGTGCCGCATCGCCGCCCGCTGCAGGTCGGCGACCTTGTGCGCGGCGATGGCGAAGACGAACGCCTCGAAGGGGCGGCCGGTGTCCCGGTAGCGCGGCAGGGCGAGGAGCACCGCCACGCAGACCTCCTGGGCGAGGTCCTCGACGAAGTGCCGGGCGTCGCCCGGAAGACGGGACAGACGGGTGCGGCAGTAGCGCAGCGCCAGGGGGTGGACATGGGCGAGCAGGTCGTGTGTGGCCTGCTCATCCCCGTCGACGGCGCGATGCACGAGCCCGCCGATCGCCCCTGGGGCAGTGCCCGCCTCGTCGTCGCGCATCGGTCCATGGTGCCTTGGCGGCCTCCGATGCGTGGCATCGCCCTGGTCGTTGTGCACCGAAGCGTTATGAGCAGGTGCGCCGGAACTCATCCCTTGCGCCCTCCCCTCCCGCTCGATCGACTCGTCCCCGAGGAACTCCACACCCTCAAGGATGCGGCATCCGCGGCGAAACGAGCAGCGGGCACCCGGCGGGCCCTTTTGCCACCCCCGCCCACCTTGCGGTAGGCGGGGATTTCCGTACCCCCGCTACAACCCACGCGTAGGACCTAGCGCACCAGGCCCCATCGGAACCCGAGCGCCACGGCGTGCGCGCGGTCCGAGGCGCCGAGCTTCTTGAACAGCCGTCGGGCGTGCGTTTTGACGGTGTCCTCCGAGAGGAACAGCTCACGGCCGATCTCGGCGTTCGAGCGGCCGTGGCTCATGCCTTCGAGGACCTGGATCTCGCGCGCGGTGAGCGTCGGCGCGGCGCCCATCTCCGCGGAGCGCAGCCGGCGCGGGGCCAGCCGCCAGGTCGGGTCGGCGAGGGCCTGCGTGACGGTGGCGCGCAGTTCGGCGCGCGAGGCGTCCTTGTGCAGGTAGCCGCGGGCGCCGGCGGCGACCGCGAGCGCCACGCCGTCGAGGTCCTCGGCGACGGTGAGCATGATGATGCGCGCACCGGGATCGGCGGACAGCAGCCGCCGGACGGTCTCGACGCCGCCCAGACCGGGCATGCGTACGTCCATCAGAATCAGGTCCGAGCGGTCGGCGCCCCAGCGGCGGAGGACTTCCTCGCCGTTGGCCGCGGTCGTCACGCGCTCCACGCCGGGCACGGTCGCGACCGCGCGGCGGAGCGCCTCTCGGGCAAGCGGGGAGTCGTCGCAGACGAGGACGGATGTCATGGCCGCCCTCCGCAGCTGATGCACGTCACCTTGAGCCTCCAGGCTGGTACGAAATCGTCACCTGTGCGGTCGACCGTCTCGGACGCCTGCCCGAGCCCTTGTTGTTTCAACCGCCTCCGCACTCTCAACGACGGTCACTCGAAAGAGTTACGGGGCCGTGTGCCATCTTCGGCACTCTACGTGAGGGCGCGGACACGGTGCAGACATGCGTGGCGGACCCACAACGTTTCATCACAAGCCATGCCCCATTCAGACCCTTTTCTTCCCATTTCACGGTGTCTGAGGCTAGATTCGCAATGAGTCATATTTTCATCTCCTTAGATCGTAGATGTACGGTCGTGGACACCGTATCCGCCCAGAACGGCTACAAGGGGTCACGCAATGGCAGATTTCTCCCGCCTTCCCGGACCGAACGCGGACCTGTGGGACTGGCAGCTCCTGGCCGCCTGTCGCGGGGTGGACAGCTCGCTCTTCTTTCATCCGGAGGGCGAGCGCGGTGCGGCCCGGAGTGCTCGCGAGAACTCGGCCAAGGAGGTCTGCATGAGGTGCCCGGTCCGCGCACAGTGCGCGGCGCACGCGCTGGCGGTGAGAGAGCCGTACGGCGTCTGGGGCGGACTGACCGAGGACGAGCGCGAAGAGCTCATGGGGCGGGCGCGCCACCGGCTGGTGTCGGCGTCGGCGGCCACCGGGGACGGCCCATCGGGCAACTGAACTGAAGGAACGTTTCTTCTAAATGGGCACGCGCACGCGTGCCCCTACTTTTGCCCCGAGGTATCTCCCCAGGAGCGCGCGTCACCGCCTCGCAGCACGCGCCAGCTGGTCCAGCGTCGCCGCCACCGCCGGCACCAGGGCCAGGTCGGGCAGCGTGAGCGCGACGATCTCCCGCCGGACCGCCGGCTCCAGCGTCACCGTCCGCGCACCCCGTGGCCGTACGGACTCGACGGCGAGCTGCGGCAGGACCGCGACGCCCAGACCGGCGCCCACCAGGCCGACCACCGCCGGATAGTCGTCGGTCGCGAAGTCGATGCGGGGCGTGAAGCCGGCGCTCTCGCACACCTCGACGAGCTGGCCGCGGCAGCGCGGGCAGCCCGCGATCCATGGTTCCCGGGCGAGTTCGCCGATGGCCACCGACTCCGCGCGCGCGAGCCGGTGCCGTTCGGGTACGAGGGCGACGAGCCGGTCGGTCAGCAGCGGCCGTACGACGAGGTCGTCCCACTCCTCGGCGCCCGCCGCCCCCTCGTACCGGAAGGCGAGTGCCACGTCGCAGTCGCCCTCGCGCAACAGACCGACGGACTGCGGTGGTTCGGCCTCCTCCAGGGAGACGCGGGTGCCGGGGTGTTCGGCGCGCAGGGCGGCGAGGGCCGTCGGTACGAGGGTGGAGCTGCCGCTGGGAAAGGAGACGAGCCGGACCCGCCCGGCCCGCAGCCCCGCGATGGCGGCGACCTCCTCCTCGGCCGCGGTGAGCCCGGCGAGGATCCCGGCGGCGTGCCGCACGAGCGCTTCACCGGCCTGGGTCAGGCGCATCTCGCGTCCGCTGCGAATGAGCAGCGGCGTGCCGACGGACGCCTCCAGGGCCTTCATCTGCTGGCTGACGGCGGGCTGGGTGCAGCCCAGTTCGCGCCCCGCCGCCGAGAAGGAGCCGGTGGCGGCGACGGCGCGCAGCACGCGGAGATGACGGGCCTCGATCACTCGACGAGCATAAGCGGAGCTTGGGGGCTCCGCAGAAAACTCCGTCGACACTTTGGGGCGCGGTCGCCTACCGTGCGCGCATGAAACTTCTCTCGGTGAATCTGGGCCGCGCGAAGGCCGTGCCGTACACGGACCAGCCGGAAGGACTGACCGGCATCGACAAAAAGCCGACCAGTGGGCCGGTGAAGGTGTCGGCGCCCGGACCGAAGGGGGTCGGGGCGAGCGGGCTCGCCGGAGACACGGTGTGCGACACACGGCATCACGGCGGCGATGACCAGGCCGTGTACGCGGTGGCCCGCGAGGACCTGGACGACTGGGAGCGGGAACTGGGGCGCACGCTGGCGAACGGCGCCTTCGGCGAGAACCTCACGACGGAGGGCGTCGACGTCTCCGGCGCGCTGATCGGTGAGCGCTGGCGCGTCGGGTCCGTGGTGCTGGAAGTCAGCAGTGGGCGGATCCCGTGCCTCACCTTCCAGGGCCATGTGGGTGAGCAGCGGTGGGTGAAGCGATTCACGCAGAAGGGAGCGTCGGGGGCGTACCTACGGGTGATCCAGCCGGGCGAGATCCGTGCCGGGGAC
The DNA here is from genome assembly GCF_001279775.1 of Streptomyces sp. MMG1533. GTDB lineage: Bacteria > Actinomycetota > Actinomycetes > Streptomycetales > Streptomycetaceae > Streptomyces. Next base: position 27,474 of record NZ_LGDG01000255.1, read on the forward strand.
CGCATGGAGATCGTCCACCGGCCCGACCACGACGTGACGGTGGCCCTGGTGTTCCGGGCGATCACGACCGAGCGGCACCTGCAGCCGCGGCTGCTGGCGGCGGGAGAGGCGCTGCACTCGGAAGTGCAGGAGTGGGCGCGGCAGTACGTGGCCAAGCACGGAGCCTGACGAGCGCGCACGGGGCCGGCGTTCGCCGGGTCTTCACGCACCGGGAGGCCCTGTGCAGAGAGCGGACGCGCTCAGTCCGGGTCATTAACCTTGCGCCATGACAACGGCTCTCATCACGGGTTCCACCGCGGGCATCGGCGCCGCCTTCGCGCGACGGCTGGCGGCGGACGGGCACAACCTCGTCCTCGTCGCCCGCGACACCAAGCGGCTGCGGGAACAGGCGACCGAACTGCACGACCGGCACGGCGTCGAGGCGGAGGTCCTCACCGCCGACCTGGCCACCGACGGCGGCATCGAGGCGGTCGCCGCCCGGCTGGCCGACCGCAGGAACCCCGTCGACCTGCTGATCAACAACGCGGGCTTCGGCAACAAGGGCCGCTATCTCGACGTGTCCATGGCCGACGAGCTGACGATGCTCAAGGTGCACTGCGAGGCGGTGCTGCGACTGACGTCGGCGGCGACCGAGGCGATGCGCGAGCGTGGCCGAGGCGGTGTCGTCAACGTCGCCTCGGTCGCGGCCTTCGTGCCGCGCGGGACGTACGGCGCGTCCAAGGCGTGGGTCGTGCAGTTCACTCAGGGGGCGGCGCGGGATCTCGCGGGGAGCGGGGTGCGGTTGATGGCGCTGTGTCCCGGCTTCGTGCGCACCGAGTTCCACCAGCGGGCCGGGATGGGGACGGACAACATTCCGGGGTGGATGTGGCTCGATGCGGACAAGCTGGTGGCGACGGCGCTCAACGATCTGGCGCGGGGGAAGTCGTTGTCGATTCCGGATCCGCGGTACAAGGCGTTGATGGGGATGGTGAAGGTGGTGCCTCGGGGGTTGCTCGGGGGGCTCAGTTCGAGGACGGGGCGGAAGTACGGGCCGCAGTAGGACCGCGCAGGGCCTCCACGACCCAGGCGACGGCACGCGGTTCCAGGCGTACGACGGCCGGGAAGGCATTGAGCCACGAACCCTCGCCGAGGAGGAGACGCACGGCGAGTTCGCGGCCGACGGCCGGGGCCACGACGGGGGCGAGGGCCACGGCCGCGGACGGGCTGACCCGATGCGGGCCGTCGTCGAGTCGGGCCAGCCGTGCGGCGCGGGTGTGCCGGCCGGCGGCGGCGAGGCACGCGATCAGGGTGTCCCTGGCTTCTTCGGGCAGCTTGTCGACCAGTTCCTCGGCGTAGTCGTACCAACCTGTCTCGACCAGCGCCGCGATCACCTCCTGCGGGGAGTGACGCCCGTCCGTCACGATCTCCTCGGCTGTCCGCAGCGCGATCCGTGCCGAGCCGTCGTCGCCCACGGCTCGCCACGCACGGTAGAGACGTGTGGACGCCAGGGCGACCTCCGAGGCGACGTCCCTGGGCTTGACGTCCATCGCCTCCTGGAGGCCGTGGAGCAGTTGCCGGGCCTGTTCCTTCTCCCCCGTGCCGGCCATCGCCTCCGCGACGGCCGCGAAGGCCGCGGTCCGCATGTGCGGACCCTCGATGTCCTCGGCGGCCTCGGACGCCTTCCGGATCCGGCCTGCCCCGGCCAGTTTCCAGGCCGTCTCCGCACGAAGCAGGTCGACCAGTTGTCGGTCGCGCGCCACCAGCGACATCAAGACCTTGGCGTCGCCGTACTGCGCGGCCTCGGCCAGGCCGCGCAGGATCGCCCGCCACGCCTCCTCGCACTGGTACGGCTCGAAGGCCGTGAGGAGCAGCGCCTCGGCTCGCCGCAACTCGCCCGCCGCGGCCAGCCGTTCGGCGACCCGGTCGGTGACGGAGTCGTAGTCGAGCCTGGCGTTGTCGGAGGCGTCCGCCGTGGGACGGGGCGGCAGGACCTGCTCGATGCCTTCCAGAACCGTGCGGGCCGCCGACACGTACCCGGCGCCGCAGAGATCCTCGGCGACATCCGCGAGTTCCCAGGCCTCGTTACTCGTCGGGATCTCGTCACGCATGGTGGCTTCGAGGCGGGCGATGAGACTCGTGGCCTCCTGGAGATGCCCGGCCCTCGCGTGGACCACCGCACCGCGGATCAGGGCGTCCGTGGCTGCCCATGGACTCGCCAGGCCCGCCGCGGCGGTCTCGGCCGCGTCGTACTGCCCTGTCGCGGCCAGTGCCTCGACAACCGCCAGGGCGACATCCGTGCGGGCGCCGCTCGATGCCGGGATGTGTGCGGCGCGCGCCTTCGCCTCCGCGATCCGGCCGCGGCGCACCAGCGCGCGGGCCAGCTCCGCTTCCGCGTCGCCCCGGAGCCACTTGTTGTCGATCCTCCGCGCCGACGCCTCGGCTCGGTCGAGTTCCCCCTTCCCGACGAACAGCGTGACCACGAGTCTGCTCAGGTTCGGGTCCGAGGGCCGCTCCGCGAGGGCGGCACCGACCAGTGCCTCGGCTCTGGCGAACTCACCGGCCCGGCTCAGCATCCTCACCACCGGCGAAGCGATGTCTTCGGCGAGGACGAGCCCTTGGACCTCGTCGAACAAGGCGTCCGCCCCGGCATGTTCGCCGGCGTGCGCCAGGGCCAGCGCAACGCGGGCCAGCGCGGTGGCGCGCCGCGAGCCGCTCGTCTCCGAGCGGGCCAGCTCCTCCGCCTGTGCGGCCCGCCCGGTGTCCGCCCAGAAACCCACCACGTCGACGACCAGATCGGTCTTGCTGTCCCGCACCTCCGCGACGATGCGATCGGCCAGCCGGTCCGCACGGTGACGAGCCTCCGGACCGCAGGCGACAAGGGCCCGGAGTACGGCCGCCAGGGCCTCCGGTCCGTCCTGGAGGTTGGTGCCGTACAGCTGCGTCTCCGCGTCGGCGAGGGTTTCGAGGGCCTGTCGACGTTCGCCGCGCGCCAGCAGGGCCCGGGCTACTTCGGCCAGTGCGCCCACGCGCCGCCGGGAGTACGGCACGGCGTGCGCGAGCGCCACCGCCTTCTCCGTCTGCCCCAGCTCGGCCCATGCCCGGCACAACGTCGCCGAGATGCGCGTGTTGCGGTCACGCAGCCTCGTCCGTCGCAGCGCGAGCCGCAACAGGGCCATCAGATCGGCGGGCGCGTCCCCGGCCACCCGCTCCCCCGCATCCCGTATCTCCGTCAGCGCCGCCGCGTCCGAGCCCGTGACCTCCAGCATCCGGTCATGACGCGCCTCGTCGACGGCCAGCTCCACCAGCCGGTGCGCGTCTCCGGCCGCACGCGCCAGACGGAAGTACCCGTTCAGCAGGTACTCCGGCGTGTCCTCGGGCCAGCCGCGTTCCCGCCACTCCTCGGCCCAGGAGTGCAACTCGGCCCGGTAGCGGTCGAGTTCGGGGCCGCCGAGCATCTGCCCGGCCTGGACCTGGAGTTCTTCGTGAGCGAGGAGGTACACCCGCACGCGCATGCCGAAGGTCCGCCCGGCCCGGGTCCGCAGCACATCCCGCACCCGGTACGGCACCGCCCCGGTCAGCGCGGCGAGATCCTCGGCCGTCAGTCCGCCGCCCGCGGCCGTCACCAGGGCCAGCAGGTCGTACTCCAGGCCGCCGGCCTCGATCAGCTCCTTCAGTTCGCGTTCCGCCTCGGCGCGGATCGCCTCGGCGTACGGGGAGTGCGGCAGCGTGCGGACGATCGCCGGGTCGCGCAGGGGATGGTCCGCCGGTACGTCACCGGGCAGCGGGGGGTTGAGGCGGCCCGCGATCAGGACGCGCATTCCGTACCGCGGGTGGGCCGGCAGCAGGCTGGCGATGCTGTGCGCCTCGGGGCCGGTCGTGACGCCCCGGTCCTCGTCCAGGCCGTCGACCAGCAGGACGAGTCGTTCGCCGCGCTGCTCGCACGCGTGGGCCGCCGCGCCGTACAGATACAGGAGATGGGCCTCGCGGGTGGACTCGGTCAGGTGGGCGGGCAGGGGCTCGCCGGCCAGTTCCGCCAGCTGTTCCAGGACGACGTCGACGTACGCCGTCACGTCGTTCTGCGCGCCCAGACGGGCCGTCACGAAGAACGGGACCATCCGTGCGCCGGGGGGCGGGTGCAGTGCGAACCAGGACATCAGGGCCGTCTTGCCCGCCCACGCCTCCGCGCGCCACCAGGCGTACGGCGGGCCGGAGTCGGCGGAGCAGAAGGCCGTCAGGTCGGCCGACTCCCGCTCACGGCCGACCAGTTCGGGCGGGGCGATCCTGCGGACCTGCTCCCAGTACGCCGAGCGCACCGGCGGGGCGAGCAGGACGCTGTTGTGGTCGCCGGTGACGGCCACCTCGATGTCCCGCCCCGCGGCCACCGACCGCTGCTTCCCCCACCGGCGCATGGCGTCATGATGCCAAACGCACAGGAGGCGCCGGGGCGTCCCGGTGGGAGAATGGTGCTGTTCAGCCGGGTCCAGGGGGGCCGGGAGGTGACGTCATGACCTTCGTACAGCTCATTGACTGCAGGACCAGTCGGTTCGACGAGATGAACCGGCTGATGGACGCGTGGGTCGAGCAGACCCGGGGGAAGCGGACCGCGACGCATGCGGTGGTCGGGAAGGACCTTTCGGACGCGTCGCACTTCGTCGAGATCGTGGAGTTTCCGTCGTACGAAGAAGCGATGCGGAACTCCAATCTGCCCGAGACCGAACGGATCTTCCGGGAGCTGGTCGCCCTGTGTGACGGGATGCCGACGTTCACCGACCTGGACGTGGTGCGCGACGAGCAGCTCAACCGTGGGGTGGCGCGGGAGTTCTTCGAGGAGGCCGGGCGGGGCGAGGCTCAGGCGCTGTTCGGGCGGTTCACGGACGACTACGTGGACCATGACCCGGCCAATCCGCAGGACCTCGGTCTGCAGGGCGCGCGGGAGGAGTACGCCGGGTGGCGGCAGGCCTTCGAGTTCTCCTTCCGGGTGGACGACCAGGTCGCCGAAGGGGACCGGGTGTGCACGCGGTGGTCTTGGGCCGGGCGGCAGACGGGCGAGTTCCTGGGGATCCCGGCCACCGGCCAGGAGGTCGCCATGACGGGCACGACCTGGCACCGGTTCCGGGACGGGAGGATCTGCGAGGGGTGGTGGCAGTACGACCGGGCGGGGCTGCTGGAGCAGCTGGGGGCAGTCGCCGAGACCCCGTGACCCGCGAAGGGGAAAGCCCCCGCTCCCGGAAGGGAGCGGGGGCTTCTTCGCGAGTGCGTGCCTCAGTGGGAGTGGCCGTGGCCGTGGCCGGCGGCCGGCTCCTCCTCTTCCTTCTTCTCGACGACCAGGGTCTCGGTCGTGAGGAGGAGGGAGGCGATGGAGGCGGCGTTCTCCAGGGCGGAGCGGGTGACCTTGACCGGGTCGATGACGCCCTGCTTGACCAGGTCGCCGTACTCGCCGGTGGCGGCGTTGAAGCCCTGGCCCTTGTCGAGCTCGGCGACCTTGGAGGTGATGACGTAGCCCTCCAGGCCGGCGTTCTCGGCGATCCAGCGCAGCGGCTCGACGGCGGCCTTGCGGACGACGGCGACACCGGTGGCCTCGTCGCCGGTCTTGCCGAGGTTGCCCTCGAGGACCTTGACGGCGTGGACGAGCGCGGAGCCACCACCGGAGACGATGCCCTCCTCGACCGCGGCGCGGGTCGCGGAGATGGCGTCCTCCAGACGGTGCTTCTTCTCCTTCAGCTCCACCTCGGTGGCGGCGCCGACCTTGATCACGCACACGCCGCCGGCCAGCTTCGCGAGGCGCTCCTGGAGCTTCTCGCGGTCCCAGTCGGAGTCCGTGTTCTCGATCTCGGCCTTGATCTGGGCGATGCGGCCCGTGACGTCCCCGGACTTGCCGGCGCCGTCGACGACGGTCGTGTCGTCCTTGGTGACCGTGATGCGGCGGGCGGAGCCCAGCACGTCCAGGCCGACCTGGTCGAGCTTGAGGCCGACCTCCTCGGAGATGACCGTGGCGCCGGTGAGGACCGCCATGTCCTGCAGCATCGCCTTGCGGCGGTCACCGAAGCCGGGGGCCTTGACCGCGACCGCGTTGAAGGTGCCGCGGATCTTGTTCACGACCAGGGTCGACAGGGCCTCGCCCTCGACGTCCTCGGCGATGATCAGCAGCGGCTTGGAGGCACCCGCCTGGATGACCTTCTCCAGCAGCGGCAGCAGGTCCTGGATGGAGGAGATCTTGCCCTGGTTGATGAGGATGTACGGGTCCTCGAGGACGGCCTCCATGCGCTCCTGGTCCGTCACGAAGTACGGCGACAGGTAGCCCTTGTCGAAGGCCATGCCCTCGGTGAAGTCCAGCTCCAGACCGAAGGTGTTGGACTCCTCGACGGTGATGACACCGTCCTTGCCGACCTTGTCCATCGCCTCGGCGATGAGCTCGCCGACCTGCGTGTCCTGGGCGGACAGACCGGCCACGGCGGCGATGTCGGACTTCTCGTCGATCGGGCGAGCGGTCGCGAGGAGCTCGTCGGAGACGGCCTTGACCGCGGCGTCGATGCCCTTCTTCAGGGCGGCCGGGGAGGCACCCGCGGCGACGTTCTTCAGGCCCTCGCGTACGAGCGCCTGGGCGAGCACGGTGGCGGTGGTGGTGCCGTCACCCGCGATGTCGTTGGTCTTGGTCGCCACCTCCTTCACCAGCTGGGCACCGAGGTTCTCGTACGGGTCCTCGACCTCGACCTCGCGGGCGATGGTGACGCCGTCGTTGGTGATGGTGGGGGCGCCGAACTTCTTGTCGATGACGACGTTGCGGCCCTTGGGGCCGATCGTCACCTTGACCGTGTCGGCGAGCTTGTTGACGCCGCGCTCGAGGGCGCGACGGGCGTCCTCGTCGAACTTCAGGATCTTCGCCATGGGAGCGTGAGCCCTCTCGGAAATCTAGGTGAAATTAGCCGCGCCCCCGGCGCCCGGCTCACTAGTGATCGCGGGGGGCCAGGGGCGCAGCTCAAGCAATGTGCTTCGCGGTGAAGCGAAGCGAGGTGAATTACTTCTCGATGATCGCGAGCACGTCGCGAGCCGAGAGGACGAGGTACTCCTCGCCGTTGTACTTCACTTCGGTGCCGCCGTACTTGCTGTACAGCACGATGTCGCCGGTCTTGACGTCGAGCGGAAGACGCTCGCCGTTCTCGAAGCGGCCCGGGCCCACGGCCAGGACGACGCCCTCCTGGGGCTTCTCCTTGGCGGTGTCCGGAATGACCAGGCCAGAGGCGGTGGTCTGCTCGGCGTCGAGCGGCTGGACCACGATGCGGTCCTCGAGCGGCTTGATGGCAACCTTGGAGCTGGTGGTCGTCACGATCCGACCTCCCCCTTCGGAGATCTCACGGGGTTAACTGTCTGAGGTGGCGACCAGGTCGATCCGTCGTCGCGGGTGCCGGACCTGCCCGTCGCGTAGTTGGCACTCTCCAGTGGGGAGTGCCAGAGCCGAGACTATGACTGTGGTTAGCACTCGGTCAAGCGGAGTGCCAATGCCGTGCGGCGTGGCGGCGAGTTTTCAGTCGGCGACCTGGATGTAGTCCTCCAGCCTTCCCACCGTCAGCCCACTCTCCTGGATCTCCCGCAGCAGTCGTGTCGTCCGTTCCGTGAGCGTGTCACCGGTCGGCCCGCCCGAGGGCACCGAGACGATGTCGCCCGGCAGCAGACGGCTCTCGCCCTCGGTGAAGGTCAGCTCGCCGTTCTCCGCCGCGGCCCGCCACAGGACGACCGCCGCGAGGCCGCAGTCGGCTGCGGCGCGCAGGGTGGTGGTGTCGTACGTGCCGTAGGGCGGGCGGAAGAGGCGGGGGCGGATGCCGAAGCGGGAGCGGAGTTTGTCCTGCTGCCCGCAGATCTCGGCGCGTTGACCGGCGTACGGCAGTCCGCGTAGCGCGGAATGGTCGAGGGTGTGGTTCTGGATGCTCGCGCCGACCGACTGAAGGCGCGCGAAGTGGCCGTACCCCGGTCCGACGACGCTGTCCGTGAGGAACATGCTGACCGGAAGCCGCAGTTCACGCACCAGGTCGACGAACCGCGGGTCCTTCTCGGCGCCGTCGTCGTAGGTGAGGAAGACGACCCGGTCGGGGGTTCGGACGTGGTCGAGGACGGGCGGGAGACCCGGGCGCGCCGCGGGGCGCCGGGCGGCCGGCTTCGGGGCCGGGGGCAGCGGGGCCGTGAGCCCCCAGCGGCGGTACGGCCGTTCGCCCACGCCTTCCGGGCCGTACGACCCCGCCCCCTCGGCCGCCCCGCTCGGCCCGTGCGATCCCACCCGTTCGGCCGCCTTCTTGCCCAGCCGTTCGATGGGGTCGACGGACTGGGCGCAGCCGGTGAGGAGGGCGGCCGCCAGGGCGCCGGACGCCAGTGTCCGCCACCTCACAGGTAGTCCTCCAGGCGGGCCACGGCGTACCCCTCGGCCGTGACCTTGTTCAGGAAGCGGCGGACCATGTCGGGCATCGTGCCCTTCCAGTGCGCCCGGCCCCGGAAATGACTGAGGACGATGTCGCCGGGGTGGATCTCCCGGTCCCACTCGCGGTACTCCCAGCGGTCGACGAAGACCTCCTCGTTCCACAGGGGCGCGTACTTGATGCCGCAGGACCTGGCGGCGTGCAGGGTGTCCTCGTTGTAGCTGCCGAAGGGCGGGCGGAAGAGGGTGGGGCGCTTGCCGTAGCGCTTCTCGATCATGTCCTGCATGCCGCAGATCTCACGCTTCTGGCGGGCGTACGACAGCCCGGGCAGGTAGGGGTGACGGAGGGTGTGGTTGTTGAGAACGACACCACCGGTCTGCATCTTCTCGAAGTAGCCGTAGTCGTCCTTCACCAGGAAACCGCTGAGGAAGGCGGTGTACGGGACCTTCAGCTCGCTCATCATCCGCAGGAACGCCGGGTCCTTCTCGGCGCCGTCGTCGATGGTGAGGAAGACGACCTTCTGCTTGGTGGGGACGGTGGTGAAGACCGGCGGGAGGCCGTCGTGGCCGTCCACCTCGAAGCCCTTGCGAGTGGTGATCTCCGGCTTCCCGGCAGGGGGGCGCGGGGGCAGGAGCGGGACCTTCTTCAGGCCCCAGCGTTTCGCCGCCGCCACCCTGGCCTTGTGCGCGGCGCGCAGCTTGGCGGCGTGCCGCTCCTTCGCCCGTTGCCGGTCGGCCTTCGCGCGTTGCCGGTCGGCCTTCGCTTGTTGCTGGCCGGCGGCGGGCGGTACGTCGGAGCCGTCACCGCCCTGCGCACAGCCGGAGACCAGGGCGGTCACGGCGAGCACGGCGATGCCGCTCCTCACCGTCACAAATGATCGACTTTTATCATTTTGTCCTACCACTCGCATGGTGCCGGATCCTCGCAGGAGGCCCCGGGGAACCCGGGGCGACACCTCCACCGGAGGCACACCATCCACCGACTGGCCCACAATGAACCGGTGAACGACCTCGCCCTCCTCCTCACCCCCGAGGGCCGCGCCCTCCTCGACGCGGTGCGCGGCACCGCCCCCGCCGACGAACTCGCCGTCGCCACCCGGCTGCGCCGCGAGCACCCCGCCGAACTGGTGTCGGCGGCGCTCGGACAGGCACGGCTGCGGCAGCGGGCGGTGGCGAAGTTCGGGGCACAGGACGCCGGACGGATGTTCTTCACGCCGAACGGGGTCGAGCAGTCGACCCGGGCGAGCGTGGCGTCGTACCGGGCGGGGCGGCTGAAGGAGCTGGGCGTGACCTCCGTGGCCGACCTGTGCTGCGGGATCGGCGGGGACGCCATCGCGCTCGCGCGGGCCGGGATCCGGGTCCTCGCCGTCGACCGGGATCCGGCGACGGCGGCGGTGGCGGTGGCGAACGCCGACGCGCTCGGGCTCGCCGACCTCATCGAGGTGCGGGAGGCGGACGTGACGGAGGTGGAAACCGCCGGCTACGACGCCGTGTTCGTCGACCCGGCGCGGCGCTCCGCCAGGCGCGGCCGGATCTTCGACCCCGAGGCCTACTCACCCCCGCTGTCCTGGGCCGTCCAGGCCGCCCGTACGGCGTCCCGCGCCGCCGCGTTGAAGGTCGCCCCCGGCATCCCCCACGAGGCCGTTCCCGCCGAGGCCGAGGCCGAGTGGATCTCCGACGGCGGGGACGTGAAGGAGGCGGTGCTGTGGTTCGGCACCGCGCCCGGAGCGGTACGCGCGACCCTGCTGCCGGGCCCGCGGACGCTCCTCGGCCGGGGTCTGCCGAATCCCCGGGTCCGCCCCGTCGGCCGGTACCTGTACGAGCCCGACGGCGCCGTCATCCGCGCCCATCTGGTCGCCGAGGTCGCCGAGGAACTCGACGGCGGCCTGGTCGACGCCACGATCGCCTACGTCACCTCCGACGAACTGCGACCGACGCCCTACGCCTCCGCGTACGAGATCACCGACCGACTCCCCTTCAACGTGAAGAAGTTGAAGGCCCTGCTGCGGGAGCTCGAGGTCGGCATCCTGACCGTGAAGAAGCGGGGTTCGGCGGTCGAGCCGGAGGAACTGCGCCGCAAGGCGCTCCCCAAGCAGCACGGGCCGAACTCGGCGACCGTGTTCCTGACGCGGGTCGCGGGGGCGCCGACGATGCTCCTCGGGCAGCCCGCCTGATCAGGAAGCCTCAGCCTCCGCCGCCCGCCTCAGCAGCAGCTCACGTTCCCGTGTGTTGTGCGTCAGCTCCGCCGCCCGTACGAACTCCGCCTGCGCCTCGGCCGTACGGCCGAGGCGCAGGAGCAGATCGCCCCGCACGCTCGGCAGCAGGTGGTAGTCCCGCAGGACGGGTTCGGCGGCGAGGGCGTCGACGATCCGCAGCCCCTGCTCCGGGCCTTCGGCCATCGACACGGCGACCGCCCGGTTGAGTTCGACGACCGGGGAGGGAGCGCGGGTGGCGAGCAGGGCGTACAGGGCGGCGATGGTCGGCCAGTCGGTCTCGTCGTAGGAGTACGCCATCGCGTGACAGGCGGCGATGGCGGCCTGGAGGGCGTACGGGCCCGGGGCGCCGGTGGCGTCGGCGCGGCCGAGGGCGGTGATGCCACGGGCGATGAGCATGCGGTTCCAGCGGCGGCGGTTCTGGTCCTTGAGGAGGACGGGCTCGCCGGACGGGCCGGTGCGGGCCGCGGATCGGGACGTCTGGAACTCCAGCAGGGCGGTCAGGCCGTGGACTTCCGGTTCCTTGGGCATCAGGGCGGACAGGACGCGGGCCAGGCGCAGGGCGTCCTCGCACAGGCCCGGGCGCAGCCAGTCGTCGCCGGCCGTGGCGGCGTAACCCTCGTTGAAAATCAGGTAGATGACATCGAGGACGGAGCCGAGGCGGGCCTCGCGGTCGGGGCCGTACGGGACCTCGAAGGCGATGTTCCTGGTGGCCAGCGTGCGCTTCGCGCGCACGATGCGCTGGGCGACCGTCGGTTCCGGGACGAGGAACGCACGGGCGATCTCTGCCGTGGTCAGACCGCCGAGCAGGCGCAGGGTGAGAGCCGTGCGCGCCTCGGCGGACAGGACCGGGTGGCAGGCGGTGAAGACCAGGCGGAGCAGGTCGTCGTCGATGTCCTCGGGGTCGGTGGGCTCCTCCGGCGGCGCCGCGTCCGACAGGTCCCGGCCGATCTCGGCGAGCTTGCGGGCGTAGTTCTCCCGGCGGCGGATCAGGTCGACGGCGCGGTGCCGGGCGCTGGCCATGAGCCAGGCGCCCGGGTTGTCGGGGACGCCGTCGCGCGGCCACTGCTCCAGCGCGGCGACCAGCGCGTCCTGGGCCAGCTCCTCGGCGATGCCGACGTCCCGGACGATGCGCGCGACGCCGGCGATGATCCGGGGCGACTCGATCCGGAAGACGGTCTCTACGGCTCCGCGCGGGTCGGCGGTGGGCTGTGGTGTCACAGCCCACCATCAGACACCCGCGGAGGCGTACCGCCAAGGAGCGACCGGGGCCGTCCCTAGCCCTCGGCGATCTCCCGCACCTCGCACGTCACCGTCCAGTGCTCCTCGTGCACCTTCAGGAACCGCTTGGTCCACTCGATCGCCTCGGCCTTGTCCTTGGCCTGGATGATCGCGTAGCCGCCGACCACCTCCTTGGACTCCGTGAACGGTCCGTCCGTGACGGACAGCTGCCCGCCCTCCCAACGCACCCGGTTGCCCTGCGCGGTCGGCGTCAGCCCCGCGGTGTCCAGCAGCACCCCGGCCTTCGTCATCTCCTCGATCAGCTCACCCATCCGCTGCATCAGTTCGGGGCTGGGACCCTCGGCGGGCGCGGTGGACTCGTCGATCTGGACCAGGGAGAGATAGCGCGGCATGGTGCCCGCCTCCTCGTGTCGTGGGGCCGGACTGTTTCCGGCCTCTCACCCCTGCGTCGATCGGGAGACCCCCGGATCGACAGGCTCGACGGATTTCCTCGAAGTTTCTTCCGCCGCTTGCCCGCCGGGCCGTGTTTCCGCAGGCGGGGTGCCCTTCCGGTACAGCAGACCGGCCGCGACCGCCGCGACCGCCAGCAGGCCGGCGGCCACCCAGTAGGCGGCCGAGAACCCGTCGACGAGCCCCTGGGTTCCCTCCCCGCCCGCCCCTGCCGCGACCGTCACCAGCACCCCGAGCCCGATCGCCCCGCCCACCTGCCGCGAACTGTTGAGCAATCCGGACGCCATTCCGGACTCCTCCGGTGCGACGCCCGTCGTGGCCGCCGTGCCCAGCGGTACGAAGCACATGCCGATGCCGACGCTCGCGACCACCGACGGCCCGAGGATCGACAGCAGGAACCCGCCGTCCACCGCCACCGCGGCCGCGAACCAGGCGATCCCGGCGGCCCCGAGCAGCCCGCCGGCCGGCAGCAGCGTCCCGGAGCCGACCCGCCCCACCGTCCGGGCGGCGATCACCGAGCCGGCCACGACGCCCACGCAGAACGGCAGGAAGGCGCTTCCGGCGGCGGTGGGGCCGTAGTCGAGGACCTGCTGCATGTAGAGCGAGGTGAAGTAGAACGCGGCGAACTGGCCCGCCGACATCAGCAGTGCGAAGACGTTCGCCGCGAGCACCGGACCCTGGGCGAGGAGTCCGAGCCGCAGCAGGGGCTGCCGCACGCGCTTCTCCGTCGCGGCGAACAAGGCGAGCAGGACGGCCGCGGCGCCCAGCACCCCCGTCGTCCGCCAGTCCGTCCAGCCGTACGTCTGCGTCCGCACCAGGCCGAGGACGAGCAGCGAGGTCCCCGCGGTGACGAGCAGCGCGCCGACGGCGTCGAGGCGCGGGCGGGAGGACACCGCGAGCCTCTGATCGGCGGGCACGGCAGAGCGTACGACCGCCAGGACCGCGACCACCACCGGCACGTTGACCAGCATGACCGACCGCCAGCCGGCCCAGTCGGTGAGCAGCCCGCCCGCGAGCACCCCGACGGCCCCGCCCGCCGCACCGGAGGCGCCCCACAGCCCGAGGGCGCGTGAACGGGCCGTACCCGCCGGGTAGTTGACGGTGATGAGAGCGAGCGCGACCGGCGCGAGTGCGGCGGCGCCCGCGCCCTGCACGGCCCGCGCCGCGATCAGCTGGCCCGGCGCCCGGGCGAGTCCGCCGGCCATGCTCGCGAGGCCGAAGACGACGAAGCCCGCCACCAGGATCCGCCGCCGGCCGATGACGTCGGCGAGCCGTCCGCCGAGCATGAGCAGTCCGCCGAAGGTGAGGGCGTACGCGTTGACGACCCAGGTCAGGGACTCGGCGTCGAAGCCGAGGCCGCGGCCGATGTCGGGCAGCGCGACATTGACGACGGACATGTCGAGGGAGACGAGGAACTGCACGGTGAGCAGCACCGGCAGTAACCAACGAGAGGTGTGCGTACGGGAGTTCACCATACGAGGCAGATTAATATACGCGTACAGAAACTGACCAGAGGCATCGCGGGACAATGCCCGGGTGACAGAGAACGCGAGCCCTGGTCGCAAACGAGCCGTCGGCCGCCCGCCGCGCATAGCCGCGGAACAGATCGTGGACGTGGCGCGGCGCATCATCGAGGAGGAGGGTGTCGAGGCGGTCTCCATGCGCCGCGTCGCCAAGGAGGTCGGCGCGACCCCGATGGCGCTCTACCACCACGTGCGCGACAAGGACGAGTTGCTGCTGCTCACGCTGCGCGGCATGGCCGCGACCTTCCCGCGCCCGTCCCTGCCCGCCGACCCACGCGACCGCGTCCTCGCCACCGCCGTCCACATGCACGCGATCCTCAGCGAGGTGGTGTGGGTCATCGACGTCCTGAGCCTGGGTGACCTCACGGACAAGGAAGCCCTGTGGATGCCCGAGGAGATCATCGACTCGGCCATCGCCTGCGGCCTGACACCCACACAGGCACTCCACGCCTACCGCACCATCTGGTACGTCGTCTACGGCGCCCTCGTCTTCCAGCGCGCGGACTCCCGCCGCGCCGCCGACCCCGACCGCCGCCCGTTCTTCCCCACGTTCCTCACCGAGGAGGACGCGGCCCGGTTCCCCCGCATGGTCGCCCTGGCGGAGGACTGGGAAGGCCTGCAGGGGACGTACGACATGGCCGAGCAGTTGGCGGCGGTGGTGGACGGGCTGCTGGGCAAGCGGAGTTAGCCTTCCCGGCTACTCGGCGCTGAGCGCTCAGCGCAGCGACTCCCACAGCTCGCTCGCCTCGGGCTCGTCCGCCACCACCCGGTTCGGGTTCGAGGGTGCCGTCACCACCGGCATCGTCACCGTCGTCACCTGGTCCGCCGACAGGCCCTTCAGGCTCTCGCCGAGGCGCATCAGTTCGGTCAGGGAGTCGAGGCCGGTGTCCGTGGTGAGGCTGCCGGTGACCGCGTCGGCGACCCGGTACAGCTTGGCGGGGTCGGTCAGCAGGTTCGTCGAGGAGATCTGTTCCAGCAGCGCCTTCACCAGCTTCTGCTGGAGGCCTATGCGGCCCAGGTCGCTGCCGTCGCCTATGCCGTGCCGGGTGCGGGCGAGCGCGAGGGCCTGCTCGCCGTCGAGGTCGTGGGTGCCGGCCTTCAGCTTCAGGTGGCTGTCGTCGTCATCGATGTCCTCGTCCGTGGTGACGGTGACCCCGCCGAGCGCGTCGACCAGGTTCGCGAAGCCGGCGAAGTCGATCTCGATGTAGTGGTCCATGCGGACGTCGGTGATCGATTCGACCGTCTTGACCGCGCACACCGGCCCGCCCACCGAGTAGGCGCTGTTGAACATCGAGTTGTACGCCACCGCCGTCGACCCCCCGGACGACAGCGGGCAGGACGGCCGGGTGACGAGTGTGTCGCGCGGGATGCTGACCACGGTCGCCTTCGTACGGCCCGCGTCGAGGTGCACCACCATCGCCGTGTCGGACCGGGCGCCGGAACTGTCGCCGCCGCCGAGCGCCTGGTTCTCCTCGCCGGTGCGCGAGTCCGAGCCGAGGACCAGGATGTTGAGGGCCCCGGTGGGCAGCGGGGAGGCGGAGGCCGACACGGAACCGGACGGGGTCGGCGTCGTCACCGCCGGACGGTCGTCGCCGAGCGCGTTGTTGATGTCGACGCTCTTGATGTTGCCGTTGAGGTGCCAGTAGGCCCAGCCCGCCGCGGCGGTGCCCAGCACCAGTGCGCCCGCGAGTGTGAGGCCGGCGGCCTTGAGCGCTCTCGACCGCCGGCCTCTCCGTCTGCCCTCGTCGCCGTTCTCTTCATGTCCGGTCACGGGGAGGAACGTAAGTGCGGATTATTAGGAGAATGTTAGGGACGGGGGCAGGAGGCGGTTTTCTTCGGAAAATCTCACCATTCTCAGCCCCCGCTCACCCCAGTGTCACCACCGGCACCGGGTTGCTCCCGCTCCACGACGCGTTGAACCCGAAGGTCACCGACCCGCCGTCCGCCACCGTCCCGTTGTAGGAGGCGTTCGAGCAGCTGACCGCCGTCCCGGACTGGGTGCAGGTCGCGTTCCATGCCTGCGTGATCTGCTGCCCCGCGCCGTACGTCCAGCCGACCTTCCACGACGACAGCGCGGCCCCCGAGCAGGCGATCCTCACCTGTCCCGTGAAGCCGGTGTTCCACTGACTGGTCACGCTGTACGTCGCCGTGCAGGCGCCCGTCGGCGGTGTCGTGGTCCCGCCCAGCGCCTCCGCGATCGCGTCGTACGCCGGTTTCGGCGCGAAGTTCTCGTCGTACGGCGTCGCCGCGCCCTGCCCGGGGAAGGTGTCCGGGATCCAGGAGTCGGAGTCGGTGAAGCCCCAGACGGTGACACCGGCGCAGCGCGCCACCGCCACGCAGGCGCCGACGACCGCCTTGTAGTCGGCGGCCTGCTGGGTCAGCTTCGCGCTGTCCGACGGCAGCTGCATCCGGATGTCCAGCTCGGTGATCGCCACGTCCACGCCGAGGTCGGCGAAGCGCTGGATGTTCTGCTGGAGGGTGGACGGCACCTGGCCGAGGATGAGGTGGGCCTGCAGCCCGACCCCGTCGATCGGGACGCCGCGCTCCTTCAGGGACTTGACCAGGTTGTACAGGGCGGTGCTCTTCGCGTTGACGCCCTCGACGTTGTAGTCGTTGATGTACAGCTTGGCGGCCGGGTCGGCGGCGCGGGCCGCGGTCAGGGCCTGGGCGATGTAGTCGGCGCCGAGGCCGTTGTACCAGAGGGTCTGCCTGTAGGTGCCGTCCTCGTTGAACGGCTCGTTGACGACGTCCCAGGTGGCCAGCCGCCCCTTGTAGCGGCCGACCTCCAGCGCGATGTGGTCGTTCATCAGCTGGCTCAGCTGGGCCGCGGTCCAGGTGCCGTTCGTCAGCCAGCTCGGGTTCTGGCTGTGCCAGACCAGGGTGTGGCCGCGCACCTGCTGCCCGCCCGCCTCGGCGAAGGCGACGATCTGATCGGCCTCGGCCCAGTTGAAGGTGCCCCGGGTCGGCTCGACCGAGCCCCACTTCATGGCGTTGCCGGGGGTGAGTGCGTTGAACTCGCGGGCGGCGATCTCGCCGTAGGTCCCGGTGAGCTTGGACCCGGTGACCGCCGTGCCCATGACCTTGCCCTTGGCGTCGGCCAGGTCGCGCAGGGGTGCGTCGGCGGCGTGCGCCGCGGGGGCCGTGACCAGCAGCGCGCCGAGCATCGCGATGCCGCTGAGGAGTGCCGTGAGGGGTAAGCCCGTTCTCAGAGATCTCATTGCGGGTGCCTCCGAAAGTTTCGGTCGTGCAACCGATTGGCTTCGGAGCAGTGTGAGGGGCCTCACCCCACCCGTCAATGCAGAAACACGCCTAGCTCGGCGGCGCCCCCGTGCTCGCCCGCACCACCAGGCTGGTCGCCAGCTCCACCCGCGTCGCGGCCGGGGTCCCCTCCGCCCGCCCGAGGTCCAGCACCAGCTTGGCGGCCGCCTCGGCCATCTCCGTGAGCGGCTGTCGTACGGTCGTCAGCGGCGGCCCCACCCAGGGCGCCACCGGCAGATCGTCGAAGCCCACCACGCTCAGGTCCTCCGGGATCCTGAGCCCCAGCTCGCGCGCGGCCTCGTACAGCCCGAGCGCCTGGAGGTCGTTGCCGGCGAAGACGGCGGTGGGGCGGTCCGGGCGGCGCAGCAGTTCCAGGCCGCGCCGGTAGCCGGCCTCGTGGTGGAAGTCGCCGGCCGCGATCAGCTCGGGGTCGACCGGCAGTCCGGCGGTCTCCAGGGCCGCCCGGTAGCCGTCGATGCGGGCGCGGCTGCACATCATCCGGGACGGTCCGCTGATCGCGCCGATCCGGGTGTGGCCGAGCTCGACCAGATGCCGGGTGGCGGCGAGGCCGCCCTGCCAGTTGGTGGCGCCGATCGAGGGCACGTCGGCACCCGGGTCGCCCGCCGGGTCCATCACCACGAACGGGATGGAGCGGCTGTTCAGCAGGGCGCGCTGGGACTCGTCGAGCCCGGACAGCACGAGGATCACGCCGTGCGGGCGGCGGGCGGCGACCTGGTCGGCCCAGGTCCGCCCCGGGGTCAGCCGCCCCGCACTCTCACTCAGCACCACGCTCAGCCCGGCGTCCCGCGCCACGTTCTCCACACCCCGGATGACCTCCATCGCCCAGGCGCTCTCCAGCTCGTGGAAGACCAGGTCGATCAGGGGCGACCGGCTCGCCTCTGCGCGCCGGCGCCGGTAGCCGTGCGCGCGCAGGAGATCCTCCACGCGGCTGCGGGTCGCCGGGGCGACATCGGCACGTCCGTTGAGGACCTTCGAAACTGTCGGCGCCGAAACGCCGGCCTCTCGGGCGATCTCGGCCAGCGTCGCGGTCTGCGCGGACCGTCCTGTCGACGGCTCTGTCCTCTGCGTTGTCCGGGTTTCAGCGGGCTCCGGGGGTGTCATGGCGGCGATCGTATCCCTGCGCGACCTCTTGACGAACCCCTCTCACCGCCCTAGGTTCCCAAAACATTCGACTTACGTCTCGAAACATTCGCGAGAGGGCCATCGACCCCGACAGGAGTTTCATGACCACCGCCCCCTGGCGTGACCCCGCCCTGCCCGCCGCCGCCCGCGTCGACGACCTCCTCTCCCGGATGACCCTGGAGGAGAAGACCGCCCAGCTCTACGGCGTCTGGGTGGGCGCCACCACGACGGACGGCGGCGAGGTCGCCCCCCTCCAGCGCGAAATGACCGCCGGCTCCTCCGTCTACGACTGGGACGAGCTGATCACCCACGGCCTCGGCCAGCTCACCCGCCCCTTCGGCACGGCCCCGGTGGACCCGGCGCTGGGCGCGCAGGCACTGGCCCGCGCCCAGCGTCGTATCGCCGAGGCCGGGCGCTTCGGCATCCCCGCCCTCGCCCACGAGGAGTGCCTGGCCGGCTTCACGGCCTGGCAGGCCACCGCCTATCCCGTCCCGCTGGCCTGGGGCGCCACCTTCGATCCCGCGCTCGTCGAGGAGATGGCCCGCCGCATCGGCCAGGACCTCCGCTCGGTCGGCATCCACCAGGGCCTCGCCCCGGTCCTGGACGTCGTACGGGATCCCCGCTGGGGCCGCGTCGAGGAGACCGTCGGCGAGGACCCGTACCTGGTCGGCACGGTCGGTGCCGCCTACGTCCGCGGCCTCGAATCGGCCGGGATCGTCGCCACGCTCAAGCACTTCGCGGGGTACGCCTCCTCGGCGGGCGCCCGCAACCAGGCCCCCGTGCGAGCGGGGGTCCGCGAGTTCGCCGACGTGGTCCTCCCGCCGTTCGAGATGGCGCTGCGGGAGGGCGGCGCCCGCTCGGTGATGGCCGCGTACACGGACACGGACGGCGTCCCCGCCTCGGCCGACCCCGGCCTGCTGACCGAACTCCTGCGCGAGAACTGGGACTTCACCGGCACGGTGGTCTCCGACTACTTCGGCATCGGCTTCCTGCAGACCCAGCACCGGGTGGCGGGCACCGAGGCGGAGGCGGCGCAGGTGGCCCTCCAGGCAGGCATCGACGTGGAACTGCCGTCCCTCAAGTGCTACGGCAAACCGCTCCTGGAGGCGGTACGGGCGGGACAGGTCCCGCAGTCCCTGATCGACCGGGCGGCCCGCCGCGTCCTGCTCCAGAAGTGCGAACTGGGCCTCCTGGACGAGGACTGGACCCCGGAGCCGACCGGCCGCATCAACCTCGACTCGGCGGCGAACCGCGCGCTGGCCCGGCGCCTGGCCGAGGAGTCGGTGGTCCTGCTGGACAACCCGGACGGCCTGCTCCCGCTGGCCCCGGACACGCGCATCGCGGTGGTCGGCCCGAGGGCGGCGGACGCGTTGGCGATGCTCGGCTGCTACTCGTTCCCCTCCCACGTCCTCACGCACCACCCCGAGGTGCCCATGGGCATCGACATCCCCACCCTCCTGGACTCGCTGCGGACCGAACTCCCGGACGCGAAGGTGACGTTCGCGCAGGGCTGCGGCGTCTCGGAGCCGGACACCTCGGGCTTCGAGGAGGCGGTGGCCAGGACGGCCGAGGCGGACGTCTGCGTGGCGGTACTGGGCGACCGGGCGGGCCTGTTCGGCCGGGGCACGTCGGGTGAGGGCTGCGACGCCACGGACCTCCGACTGCCCGGTGTCCAGGCAGAGTTGCTGGACACCCTGGTGGCGACCGGTGTCCCGGTCGTCCTCGTCCTCCTCACCGGCCGCCCCTACGCGCTGGGCCGCTGGGACGGCCGGCTCGCCGCCGTCGTCCAGGCGTTCTTCCCGGGGGAGGAGGGCGGCCCCGCGGTGGCGGGCGTGCTGTCGGGCCGCGTCAACCCGTCGGGCCGCCTGCCGGTGAGCGTCCCGCGCGTCCCCGGAGGCCAGCCGTGGACGTACCTGCAGCCGCCGCTGGGGCTGCGGGTGGAGGTGAGCAACCTGGATCCGACGCCGTTGTACGCCTTCGGGCACGGGCGCTCATACACGGAGTTCGTGTGGGAGGACTTCGAGGGCGGCCCGGCGGCGGAGGTGGACACCGACGGTACGTACGACGTGTCGGTCACGGTCCGCAACGCGGGCGACCGGGCCGGCGCCGAGGTCGTCCAGCTGTACCTGCACGATCCGGTGGCGAGCGTCACGCGTCCGGACGTGCGGCTGATCGGCTACCGGCGGCTGTCCCTCGAACCCGGCGAATCAGCCTGCGTCACCTTCCACTTCCACACGGATCTTTCGGCCTTCACCGACCGCTCCGGCCGAAGGGTGGTCGAACCGGGCGCGCTGGAACTGCGGTTGGCGGTGTCCAGCGCGGACGTACGGCACACGGCCCGGCTGTCCCTCACGGGACCGGTGAGGGTCCTGGGTCCGGACCGTCGGCTGCGCTGTGAGGCGGAGGTGTCGGAAGTGGGGTGACCCGGACAGCGGGAGGGAGCACGGGACCACGGGGAGCACAGGGACCACGGGGAGCACGGGGGATGCGATGCTCCCCCTGCTCCCGGGTCAGCCCGCGTCCACCGACTCGAACCGCCAGCGATGCACCGCCCGGGTGACCAACTCCCCGTCGGGTTCCGGCAGTTCGGGCAGTTCGGCGTCGTAGGACGCCTCCCACCAGGTGATGACCAGCACCCGGTCCTGGGGAGCCCGCAAGGTCTCCCGCCGCAACGGCACCTCGGCCAACTCCTGCGCCCGCGCCCAGGCCAGCAACTCCTCGCCCCGCCCTTCGACCGCCCGCGCCTCCCACATCAACGCGACCGTCACGAGTACAGGTTCTCCTTGCCGGCCTCGTGGACGTGGACGTCGTCGTGCCCGGGGACATGAGGCTCCGTCACCGGCAGCGAGGAGTCCGCCGACAGGTCCCAGCTCGACGCGGCCCGGCCCCGCGCCACCATCTCCGCACCCAGCGCCGCCACCATCGCCCCGTTGTCCGTGCACAGCTTGGGCCGCGGCACCCGCAGCCGGATCCCGGCCGCCTCGCAGCGCTCCTGGGCCAGCACCCGCAGCCGGGAGTTGGCCGCGACGCCGCCGCCGATCATCAGGTGGTCGACGCCCTCGTCGCGGCAGGCTTTGACCGCCTTCCGCGTCAGCACGTCCACGACCGCCTCCTGGAAGGACGCCGCCACGTCCCGCACCGGCACCTCCTCCCCCGCCGCCCGCTTCGCCTCGATCCAGCGGGCCACGGCCGTCTTCAGCCCGGAGAAGGAGAAGTCGTACGCCGGGTCGCGCGGCCCGGTCAGACCACGCGGGAACGCGATGGCCGACGGGTCGCCCTCCGTCGCGTACCGGTCGATGACCGGACCGCCCGGGAAGCCGAGGTTCAGCACGCGCGCGATCTTGTCGAAGGCCTCGCCGGCCGCGTCGTCGATGGTCGCGCCCATGGGCCGTACGTCGGAGGTGATGTCCGAGGAGAGCAGCAGGGACGAGTGGCCGCCGCTCACCAGCAGCGCCATCGTCGGCTCCGGCAGCGCCCCGTGCTCCAGCTGGTCCACACAGATGTGCGAGGCGAGATG
This sequence comes from Streptomyces sp. MMG1533, assembly GCF_001279775.1. Taxonomy (GTDB): domain Bacteria; phylum Actinomycetota; class Actinomycetes; order Streptomycetales; family Streptomycetaceae; genus Streptomyces. The sequence goes on from NZ_LGDG01000255.1 coordinate 49,203, forward strand.
GTTGACGCCGTACAACGGCTTGCCGAGCGCGTAGGCGTACGCCTTCGCCGCCGAGACCCCGACGAGCAGGGCACCGGCGAGCCCCGGACCGGCCGTCACGGCGATGCCGTCCAGGTCCTTCGGCGAGACCCCCGCTTCCTTCAGCGCGCGGTCGATGGTCGGCACCATCGCCTCCAGGTGCGCCCGGGAGGCCACCTCCGGCACGACCCCGCCGAAACGGGCGTGCTCGTCGACGCTGGACGCGATGGCGTCGGCCAGCAGGGTGGTGCCCCGGACGATGCCGACGCCGGTCTCGTCACAGGAGGTCTCGATGCCGAGGACGAGCGGTTCGTCAGCCATGGATCTCGGTTCCTTGCAGGGAAGTTGAAGGATCGGTCAGTTTCATCACCAGGGCGTCCACGTTGCCCGGCTGGTAGTAGCCGCGCCGGAAGCCGATGGGCTCGAAGCCGAAGCGCTGGTAGAGCTTCTGGGCGCGGATGTTGTCGACCCGGCACTCCAGCATCACCTCGGCGCACTCGAAAGCGGTCGCGGCCCGCAGCAGCTCGGCCAGCAGCCGTCCGCCGAGGCCGGTGCCCTGGTGGTCGCGGGCGACGGCGATCGTCTGCACGTCGGCCAGGTCCCCGGAGGAGGCCAGTCCCGCGTACCCGACGAGCCGCCCGCCGGCGTCCTCGGCGACCACGTACCGCCGTGTGGCCTCGGGGCCCCTGGAGTGGGCCAGCTCCGACCAGAACATCCCCCTCGACCAGGCGTCCTCGGGGAAGAGGTCCCGCTCCAGTTCGAGAACGGGGTCGATGTCCCACCAGCGCATCTCGCGCATTCGAGGAGTCACGATGCGGGTCACTTGGGGGTGACCACCTTGTAGTTCTTGGGGACCTGGGCATCGGGTCGGCGCAGGTACAGGGGCCGGGGAGCGGGGAGTTCCTCGCCCGCGGCCAGCTTCTCCGCGGCCAACGACGCGAGCGCGGCGGCCGACACGTGCTCGGGTTCGTGCGCGACCGGGAAGGTGTCCGGGTACAGCAGCGCGCCCGCGCCGACGGCCGGCAGCCCGGCCACCCGGTCGGCGATGTCGGCGGGCCGGTCGACGGCGGGGTCGGTGAGGCGGGTGCGGGAGTCGGCGTACTTCGCCCAGTAGACCTCCTTGCGCCGGGCGTCGGTCGCCACGACGAAGGGGCCCTTCTCGATGTCGGCCGCGTAGGCGAGGCCGTCGAGAGTGCACACGCCGTGCACGGGCACGCCGAGTGCGAGCCCGAAGGTGTCCGCGGTCATCAGGCCGACGCGCAGCCCGGTGTACGGGCCGGGACCGATGCCGACGACGACACCGGTGACGGCGTCCAGCTTGAGGCCGGCCTCGGCGAGCAGACGGTCGACGGCCGGCAGCAGCAGCTCCCCGTGCCGGCGGGCGTCCACCTGGCTCGACGAGGCGATGACGTCCGTGCCGTCGTGCAGCGCGACGGTGACGGCGGGGGTGGCGGTATCCAGAGCGAGCAAGAGCACGCAAACAGCCTACGGCTCCTGCGCCGCAGGCACGGCCGTCCAGGTCGGGCGGTCGCCTGCTGCTACCGTCGCGGCAAAGCGGGACGTACCGCACGAGCTACACGAGGCATGAGGTGGACGACGGTGGCAAGCAGCAGCTCGGGAATCGTGGCCGGGCTCACCGCGGCGGCCCTGGCGACCGTCGGCTTCCTCGCCTACCGGGCCTCGGCGAGCGTCCCCGCCGACCTCGCCGGGGCGCACACCGGCTCGCCCGCGGCGGCCGCCTCGAAGACACCCCGGGACAGGACGAACCCCGCCGCGCTGCCCGGCGGCTCCGGTGCGGGTCAACGGGTCGTGTACTCGCTGAACGAAAACCGGGTGTGGCTGGTCGGCCCGCGCAACAAGGTCCACCGCACCTTCAAGGTCAGCCCGGGCACCGTCGACCCGGCCCCGGGCACCTACGCGGTCACGTCCCGCTCGAACAAGGTCACCGGCACCGACGGCACCCCCGTCGAGCACGTCGTGCGCTTCACCAATGTGAAAGGCGTGCCCGTGGGCTTCAGTGCGGCGGTGGACGCCTCCGCGCCGGCGCCCAAGCCGACGGCCAAGGCGGGCGGCGTCCGGGAGTCCCGGGCGGACGGCGACGCGATGTGGCAGTTCGCGACGATCGGCGAGAAGGTCGTCGTCATCCGCTAGGGCCTGTCCGCTCAGCGCACTCAGGCGGCTTCGCGGTGCTCCGAACGTGGCCGAAGCGTCCCGGGATCCGGCAGCCGGGGCGGCGTGGACACCGCGTGCGCGGCGGCGCAGGACGCCAGCAGGTCGCGCATGGACACCCCGGCGACGACCGGGTGGGACCGCGGCTCCGGCTTGTTCTCGGTAGCCGACATGGACGCCTCCTGAAGTTCGGGGGCGGGCGTAGTTAGGTACACCTAACTACGAACTGGATACCATGTGACCACGCACAAGACGTCGAGCGCAACATCTTGCCGACGCCTTGTCGGAACCTTCATCGATCTCAGCTGCCGTTCACGTCGACAGCACGCTCAGATCCACCGTCGCCCACCGCTCACCCAGCCCGGTCAGCGTCACGTGCCGCACCTCGTCCGTCGTATCTCCGACGGCCCGGTGGATGACGACCTCCAGCCGGTCGTCGGTCAGCTCCTCGACCTTGCCCTCGCCCCACTCCACGACGATCACGGACTCGGGCAGCGAGACGTCGAGGTCGAGGTCCTCCATCTCGTCGAGGCCGCCGCCCAGGCGGTACGCGTCGACGTGGACCAGCGGCGGTCCGCCCCCGAGGGAGGGATGCACACGGGCGATCACGAAGGTCGGGGACGTCACGGCCCCCCGGACCCCGAGCCCCTCGCCGAGCCCCCGGGTCAGCGTCGTCTTGCCCGCGCCCAGCTCCCCGGTGAGCATCACGAGGTCGCCCGCGCTCAGTAGCTTGGCGAGGCGGCGCCCCAGCTCACGCATCTGGTCGGGGGAGGTGACGGTCAGCTCGGTGTCAGCCGGGTCGCGCGGCGGTGCTGGTGCTTCCATAGCCACCCACGGTAGCTCCTGCGGGTACGGCACCGGCCCGGGTGAGCAGGTCGGCGAGGCGGTCGGTGACCACCTCCGGGTGTTCCAGCATGACCAGGTGCCCGGCGTCCGGGACGAGCACCAGCTCGGCGTCCGGCAGCAGGTCCGCGATGGCCTCGCTGTGCTCGCTGGGCGTGACGAGGTCCCCCACCCCGGCCAGCACGAGCACCGGCAGGTCCGCGAAGTGGGCGATGGCCTCGGTCTTGTCGTGGTCGTTGAACGCCGGGTAGTACTCGGCGACCACGTCGATCGGCGTGCCCTCGATCATGCGCTCGGCGAACCGGGCGATGGCCGGGTCGACGTCCCGGGACGCGAACGAGTACCGCTTGATGACCCCGGCGAACAGGTCGGCGGTGGCCCGGCGCCCCTTCTCCACCAGGGCGGCCTGCTGCCCCAGCGCCTTCAGCACGCCGGGCAGCACCCGCCGTACGGCGTTCACGCCCGCGACGGGCAGCCCGAAGTTCACCTCGCCGAGCCGGCCCGACGACGTGCCGACCAGCGCCACCGCCACCACCCGGTCACGGATCAGCTCGGGGTACTGATCGGCCAGGGCCATGACGGTCATGCCGCCCATGGAGTGCCCGACCAGCACGATCGGCCCGTCCGGCGCGGCGGCGTCGATGACGGCCTTCAGGTCGCGGCCGAGCTGCTCGATGCTGACCGGCACGCCGTCCTGTATCTGGGCCACGCCCCGCGCGGACCGGCCGTGGCTGCGCTGGTCCCAGTGCACGGTCCGTACGACGCCCCGCAGGGCGGCACGCTGGAAGTGCCAGGAGTCCTGGCTGAGGCAGTAGCCGTGGCTGAAGACGACGGTGACGGGCGCGGGCGCCTTGCGGCCGAAGAGCCGCCGGCGCCGGGGCCCGAGCGAGGCGGCTGCGGTGTCCGGGTCGACGTCGTCGACCTCGTAGTACAGCTCGGTGCCGTCATCGGCGTACGCCTTGCCGGGCAAGCCGCGCAACGAGCCGTACGGCCCGGTCGAGTCCAGCGCGAGCCGCGCCTTCTTCCGCATCCCGCGGCCGACGGTGAGCCGCTCTATGGCGACTCCGGCCGCGGCGCCCGCGGCGACCACCCCTATGGCGGCGCCCGCGATGCCGGTCGCCCGGCGCCAGCCGGCGGACGCCCCCGTGGCGGAGGCGACGGCCGCGGCGGCGTCCGCGACGGCCTCCGCACTGCTCTCGCTCACTACCGCTCCTCTTCGCCGGACTGCTGGTTCGCTGGGTCGGGTGACACAGGTGGTGCCGGATGGTGCCGGGTTTGCTGGGTGGTGCCGGGCTTGCTGTTCTTCCGCGCTCTTGCGGGTTACCCCGCTTGTTCCTCATTCACATAGACGCGGGGAACGCGCGTTCCGATCCGGGTGACGATTTCGTAGGCGATGGTCCCCGCGGCCTGTGCCCAGTCCTCTGCGGTGGGCTCACCGCGGTCGCCGGGCCCGAAGAGCACGGCCTCCGCCCCCGGTTCCGGCTCGTCGCCCCCCAGGTCGACGACGAACTGGTCCATCGCGACCCGCCCGGCGACCGTCCGCCATTTGCCGCCGACCAGCACCGGACCGGTCCCGGAGGCGTGCCGCGGAATGCCGTCCGCGTAGCCGACGGGCACGAGTCCGAGGGTGGTCGCGCCCGGCGTGACGTAGTGATGTCCGTAGCTGACGCCGTGGCCCCCCGGCACCTGCTTCACGAGCGCGACGGACGCCGACAGCGTCATCACCGGCCGCAGCCCGAAGTCGGCCGGGCTGCCCAGCTCGGGGCTCGGCGAGATTCCGTAGATCGCGATTCCGGTCCGTACGAGGTCGAAGTGGGCCTCGGGAAGCGTGAGCGTGGCCGGCGAGTTGGCGATGTGCCGCACCTCGGGCCGCACCCCCTGGCCTTCCGCGTACGTCACCATCTCCCGGAACCGGGTGAGCTGGGCGGCGATGGAGGGGTGCCCGGGTTCGTCGGCGCAGGCGAAGTGCGACCACAGCCCGGTGACCCGGACAAGCCCCTCGCGCTCGGCCTGCAGCGCCGCCCCGACGAGTTCGGCCCAGTCCTCACCGGGCTGACAGCCGTTGCGCCCCAGCCCGGTGTCGGCCTTGAGCTGCACGCGCGCGGGAGTACCGGCGTCACGAGCCGCCTCGGTGACTTCCCGGAGGGCCCACATCCCGCTGACGGACACGTCGAGATCGGCCTCGACGGCCGCCCGCCAGGGCCCGCCGGGTGTCCAGAGCCAGCACATGATGCGGCCGTTCAGCCCGGCGGCCCGCAGCGCGAGGGCCTCCTCGGGCGTGGCCGTACCCAGCCAGGTGGCTCCCGCCTCCACCGCCGCGCGGGCACACGGCACCGCCCCGTGCCCGTAACCGTCGGACTTCACCACGGCCATGACGGCCGCCCCCGCCGCACGGGCGCGCAGGGCCCGCACATTGGCCCGCAGCGCGGCCAGGTCGATCTCGGCGCGGGCGCGCAGCGGTGCGGTCGGGGCAGGTGCTGTCTCAGTCATCGCGCCCCCAGTGTCTCAGAGGGGTCCGACAGGGCCGCCGGACGCCTACGTCCCCGGCCTCCGCCCCCACACGTACACCCGGTCGTCCTTCTTCAGCACACTCCACAGCGCGCGGGCGTCGCTCAGACGCAGGTTGACGCAGCCCATGGAGCCGACCGTGGTGAAGATGCTGCCGTAGACGGCGTGGAACGCCTGTCCGCCGCTGAAGAACTGGGAGTACGGCATGGGCTGGTTGTAGAGCGTCGACACATGGTTCTTGTGCCGCCAGTAGACCGTGTGCCACCCGGCCCGGGTCCGGTACCCGGCCCGCCCGCTGCGCATGGGCACGGGCCCGTACACGACCTTCTCCCCCTTCTGCACCCAGGTCAGCTGCCGAGTGAGATCGACACAGGCGACCCGATACGACCGCACCGGACACTTCTTCGCGGCGTTCGGGTTCTTCTCAGCGGAGATGAGCTGCATCCGCGCCCAGGTGACGGCCCCGGCGAACCCGATGGCGGGCTTGATCTTCTGCTTCACCTGAAACGCCCGAATCGCCTTGCAGTCCCCCGCCGACTGCTTCCCGTCCACCTTCCGCTTCAGCCACCGCTCGACCTGCCGCTGATACGGCCCGGTCAACTTGCTGCACGTCACCCGCGCGACGGCGTCGCCCAGCGGCACGAGCTCCACCAGCTCGTACGTCCCCGCCGCCGCATCCCGCGGCTCCACCGCGTCCTCCTCCGCACCGGGCTGGTACACCCTCGGCGGCAACGCCTGATCCGGCGTGTCGATCTGCCACGGCTGATAAGGCCCCGGGGGAATCCCGGGGACGAGCTCGGCCTCCGGCCCGGGGGCCGGGAGTGCCGGGTCGGCGGCGGCGGTGCCGACGGGGAGGGCGGTGGCTGCGGCAAGAAGTACGGCGAGACATCGAGGCGCGATACGTCTGCTGATCATGCGATCAGACAAACGCGGAGACGAACCACAGAGAGGCTGCCGCGCGGCGAGGTCACCCACATTGCCGAGCATCGCTCAGCCCGTCCGGCGTTTGAGGACGAGGCCGTTCAGGCCGAAAGCGGGGGTCTGGGGGCGCAGCCCCCAGGGACGGGACGGGTAGGGGCGGCGGGGGCGAAATACCCCGAGGGCACCCCCACTCCCCCGCACCCCGCACACCCAAACACCCCGCCCCGATTCACTCCCGTACGACATCCCGCCAGGCCCGAGGCACCGCCGCCGCCACATCATGCGCCCCCACCGGCGCCCCGTCCGCCGCGAACCTCCCCGCCAGCCCATGCAGATACGCCCCCACACTCCCCGCGTCCAACGCCGAAAGCCCCGCCGCCAGCAACGACCCCGCCAGCCCCGACAGCACATCCCCACTACCGGCCGTGGCCAGCCAGGACGTCCCCGTCGCATTCACCCGCACCGCCCCACCCCCGGCGTCGGCCACCAACGTCGTCGACCCCTTCAGCAGCACGGTCGCCCCATACC
>NZ_LGDG01000256.1 GCF_001279775.1 Streptomyces sp. MMG1533
CTCGTGGGCGGGCTCGTTGTCGTGGGGGTGGGGGTGGGGGCGCGGGTGCGGGTGTCCGTGGCTGTGCGGATGGTCGTGGTCGTGGTCGTGATCGTTGCCGTGCGGGTGGTCGTGTGCGTGTGCCTGCCGCCGGTTTCGCCAGGCCCGTCGTACGAGGGTCGAGCCGGCCACCGTCACCAGGACGCCGCTCGCGATGCCCAGCCAGGCGATCACCGAGGGTGCCGCCGCCGAGCCCGCCGTGACCAGGAGGCCGAGGGCGACCACGCCGAGGGTGTGGGTGACCGTCACCGAGGCGGCGAGGGGCAGGACGTCCTTCATACGCGCCCGGCCTCCCCGCGCCGCGGCCACCGCGGCCATCAGGGTCTTGCCGTGGCCCGGTGCGAGGGCGTGCATCGCGCCGAGGGCGACGGCGATGAGAAGGGCGAGCGCGGCGAAACCGACGGTGAGGTCGTGGCGGGCCACCAGGGAGTCCAGGGCCCGGGTCCAGCGGTCGGCGCCGCGTGGCAGTACGGAGGCGGCGGGGGCGTCCGTCTGTTCCTCGGCGAGGGCCGGGCCGCCGGGCCGAACGCGCAGCGCGGCGGTCGTGGTGTCGGCGGGGGAGGAGAGCAACTCCTCGGGGTACTCGGTCAGTTCGCGGGACAGCGACTTCGTCGGTACGTCCGACTCCGTGAGCGTCGACCGGTCGCCGCGCGCGGTGATCTCCCGCCAGCCCGGGCCGGAGTCCGTGGCCGCGCTGCGGAAGCCGAGGGTGACCGTGTCGTCCTCCGGGAGCGGCGCAGTGAGGCGGCACTCCACGCGGAGGGTGTCGAGGCCTGCCTGGCCGGGCCGTACGCGCGCGCGGCTGGTCTGCGCGGTGAGGGCGACCGTGCGGCCGTCGACGGTGACCCTGCTGTCGTCGGCGGCCTGGGCGCACCGCTGCCGGGCCCACTCGGTCATGCCCAGTTTCTCGATGTCCGGGCCGGCCTGCGTCGCCGGAATCTCGGCGAGGTCCTCGACGTGGTCGACGCGCAGTTCGCCGGGGGCGGTGACGAGGCCGTCGTAGTGGTTGACGGTGAAGTTTCCGAGCGGGTGGGCGCCGGCGGCACCCGAGGGGACGAGTACGAGCGCGCAGGCGGCCGTCAGGACGGCCGCGGCGGAGACGAGGACGCGACGGGGCTGAAGCTTCACTTGGCCGCCTCCAGCGTCTTGCGGGCCTCGCGGGCTCCCAGTGGCGAGAAGCCGGGGTTGAGGTCCAGGGCCGCCTTCAGGTGGGTGCGGGCCTCCTTCTCGTTGCCCGTGGCGTGCTCGATGACGCCCCGGTGGTAGAGGAAGGCGGCGTTGCGGTAGCCGGTGGCCGTGGCGCGGCGGGCGTACGGCAGGGCCTCCTCGTCCTGGCCGTTGACGTGGAGGGCCCACGCGAGGGCGTCCGCGGTGTGCACGGTGTGGCGGCGGGCCCATTCGGCGCGGGCCGCGCGCAGGGCCTCGGCCTTGTCGCCGTGGTCGGCGGCGGCGAGCGCGGTGTCGAGGTCGGCGTTGACGCCGCCCGCGCGGGCGAGCGCCGTCCAGGCGTCGACGAGGGCGTACTGGTCGCCGGCCTTCGCCCGGTCGCCCTCGGCGCCCCGGGCCTCGTACAGCTCGCCGAGTTCGACGAGCGGGCCGGGCAGCGGGTAGCGCGCGACGACGGCCTCCATGCCCTTGATCGCGGCGGCACGGTCGCCGTTCGCGGCCTGGGTGCGGGCGCGGCCCTCCAGTGCGGGCAGGTAGCTGTCGTCGGCGGCCAGGGCGCGGGCGTAGTGGTCCAGGGCCGTCGCGTACTCGCCCTGGTTCCAAGCGAGTTGGCCGAGCGCGGTGGCCACGTACGCCACGTCCCCCGGGGTGGTGGCGGAGGCGAGTGCCTGCTCCAGCACCCGCCGCGCGGTGCTCACGTCGCCGCGCAGCTCGTGCACGTACGCGTACCGCGTGAAGACGGGAATGCCCGGTCGGCGTTCGTCCGCGAGGTCGGCGGCCTTCAAGGCGTCTTCGTAGCGGCCGAGTTCGACGAGTGCGTCGACACGGGAGGACAGGGCGCGCTCGCTGTACGGGTTCTGCTCCAGTGCCCGGTCGGCGTATGTGAGCGCGTCCTCGAAGTCGTGCCGCGCCGCGGCGAGGGCGGCGCGGCCGGCGAGTGCCTGGACGTTGTCGGGATCCAGGGCGAGGGAGCGCTTCAGAGCCCGCTCGGCCTGCGGATAGCGGGACGGGTCGCCCTTGGTCCGGGCCTGCTCGACGTACGCGAGGCCGAGGGTGGCCCAGCTGCCGAAGTCCTTCGGCTGGGACCGCAGATGATCTTGCAGCGCGGTGATACTCGCGTCGAGGTCACCACCGGTCAGCAACTCCGGCGACACGGCGGCGGGTGCGGACACGCGCACCGCGTCACCCCCGTCCCGCACGGCCCCGACCGCGATGGAACCGGCGGTGAAGGCGATGGCCAACAGGGCCGCACAACCGGCGAGTTGAGCGGCCCGCCAACGCCGGCCGGCCTCCCCGGCCCGCCGCACGGCGGCGACCCGCCGGTCGGCGGAGGCGCTTTCGGATTCCCCGGCGGGGCCAACCCCGCCCAGGGGCTCCGCGCCCGCTCCCGCGACGTCCGGATCCGCGTCGCCTTCCGGCGCGGGTGCCGCCGACGCGGCTCGGGCGTCCGGGACGGTGTCCGCTCCGGGCGGAGACTCGGCCTTCGACACGGGGGTCTCCGGCCCAGCTGAGGCGTTCACCGGCGCGGCTTCCGTCTCCGGCCCGGTTATGGTCTCCGACCGGGCCGCTTTCGCGTCGGCACCGGCTCCCGGCCGGGTTGCCGCCGCTGTGCCCTCGGCCTCCGGCCGGGTTGCCTCAGCCGTGTCCTCGGCCTCCGGCCGGGTTGCCCCCGGCGCGACAGGCTCCGGATCGGGGGCTGCCGGCGCAACCTCGGTATCCGGGCCGGCACCGGCGCCCGCGCCCGGCACGGCGGCCGTACTCGCGCTGCCCACGGGACCTGGCACAGCGGCCGTACCCGCACGGTCCTCGCGTCCCGGCCCTGTGGTGCTGCCCGCGCTGCCCGCGCTGCCTGTGCTGCCCGCGCTGCCCCCGGGTTCCGGCATGACCGTCGCACCTGGGCGGTCCTCGCGTCCCGGCCCCGCGGCCGTACCCGCACCGCGCTCACGCTCCGGGGGCGTCGGCCTGGGGCCCTGTTCGCTCTCCGGTGCGCCGTTGTTCGTACGCCGGGCCATGCCCTCTCCTAGGTCTGCTTGCCGTGCAGGGAAGCTGCGGCGCGGCCCGCGCCGTGGGGGATGGGTACGTGCGGGCCGCGCCAGTTGGTGGGGAGTACGGACTAGTACGCCCGTCCCCTCATTCGGCGCCACCACATGAGGGCCGTGCCGATGAGGAGGATTCCGGCCGCGCCGGCGCCCGCGGAGGCGGCGATCAGGGTGGTGTCGTCGCTGCCGTCCGCACCGGCCGGCTGAAGCGCGTCGCCGATCTGGCTGCGGACGTCGTTGCCGTCGGTCGTGCCCTTGGCGAGCGGGCCGCGGGATCCCTCGGTCGGGAGAGCGACGTACGGGAAGGCCTTCTCGAAGTCCTTGTCGTTCTTGTCGACGGCGTCGCCCAAGTCGTTCTTGGCGCCGAGCAGTTCACCCTCGACGACCTGGAGCGAGGCGTCGATCACGTCGTCGGTGAGGCGGCGTCCGTTCGGGAAGCCGGCATTGTCGCCGTCGAGGACACCGAGGCGCTTGGGGTCGTCCACCGGCTCGATCGAGGTGTTCAGGCGCAGTTCCTCCGCCGCGCGCACGTGCGGCGGCTGGTTGAGGCCCTTCACGCCCTTCAGGAAGACGTCGACGAGATCGTTGCGCGGCTCGTCGGGCGCGTCGATCTTGTAGATCGCCTCGATGAGCTTCGGCAGCTCGGGGTTGGTCACGTTCTTGAGGAACTGGGCGTCGTCCCAGGGCGCGGACGCGTTGAACTTGTCCTTGTCCTTGATGGGGTTGACGACCTCGTTGACCAGCGGGTTGCCGAGCCGCGAGACCTGGGAGTAGTAGCCCTGCGCGTTCTTGCGCTGGGTCGTCGACCAGATGCCGACGATCGGCTGCTCCGCCGACTCGGTGATCATGTGGGTCGGGACCTGGAGGGCGATGGAGTTGACGTTGTAGCCCTTGAGCGTGTCGTTGCCGACCTCGGTGAGGTTCCCGCCGTACAGCAGGTCGAAGACGCGCAGGTCCAGGAAGAACGGGTCGTCGGCCTGGCCGGCGAACGTCGTCGAGCCGCCGGGCAGCTCGTGCACCGCCTGGTCGCGCAGCTTGGCGTAGTCCGGCATGGACGCCTTGCCGACGTTCGACGGCGCCACCGGCACGTCGTCGGCGACCTTCGTCTTCGACACCAGCTTCTGGTGCTTCAGCTTTATCAGCTCGATGTCGTACGTCTGTGTGATGTTGAGGTCCGGGTCGTCCAGGCTCTCGACCGGCCCGGTGTTGTACAGGAACGTCTTCTTGTTCTTGACGTGCGTCTTGAAGGTGAAGCGGTACAGCAGCTCGCCCTGCGCGTCACCGTTGTTGTCGATGTGGAGGTCGTACTGCGCGTCCTCGGCGAACGGGAAGAAGTTCGGACCGCCGGCCGGCTCCTCGAAGGGGATCCAGTTCGCCACGATCGTCGTCGTGTCCGGCTTGTCCGGGCTGACGAACGCGTACACGTCCGTGTTGTCGTACTGGGGCTGCCCGGAGATCAGCGGGGCCTCCCGGTGACTGGAGGCGGAGGCCGCCCCCGGTTCCAGCGCGGTCACGCCGGCGGCTGCGAGCCCCCCGGCGGCCAACGCACCACATACGAGGGTCGCGAGGTGCTTGCGTCCCGCACCGCTCCTGGAGATAGGTGTCATGCCGTCCGTCCTCAGTCCAACTTGCCTGACGCCGGGGGATTCGGAGCGGGGGCCGGGCCGGATTGGTCGAATCTGAAAAGTCTTTTTCTGCCTGCTGGACCCGCGTTTTCGGCCCGTTGATCCGTAAACCCATCCGGAGGTGTGTTCGTTGCGAATACCTCGTGGGACGGGGCGGGCCGGGTGCGGCATGCAGAGAAGGGGGGCCGGGGTGGAGGCGGACGAGCTTCTGATGCTCGTGGCGGGCGGCGACCAGAGGGCGTTCGAGGAGCTGTACGCACTGGTGTCCGGGCCCGTGTTCGGGCTCGTCAGACGGGTCGTACGGGATCCGGCGCAGTCGGAGGAGGTGTCGCAGGAAGTGTTGCTCGAACTCTGGCGGTCCGCGGGGCGGTTCGACCCGGGGCGGGGCAGCGCGCTGTCCTGGATCCTCACCCTCGCCCACCGCCGGGCCGTCGACCGGGTGCGCAGCGCCCGCGCGGCCGGTGAACGGGAGCAGCGCGAGGCCCGGCGGTCCCACCACCCCGCCTTCGACCAGGTCACCGAGGAGGTGGAGGCCGGCCTCGAACGCGAGTGGGTGCGCCGCTGTCTGGACCGCCTCACGGCTCTGCAACGCCAGTCGGTGACACTCGCCTATTACGAGGGGTACACCTACCGTGAAGTGGCCGAGCGGCTCTCGTTGCCGCTCGGTACGGTGAAGACGCGGATGCGTGACGGGCTGACCCGCATGCGCGACTGCCTGGGAGGTGTGGCATGAGTCTTTTCCGGCGGGAGGACCTCCACTCCCTGGCCGCGCCCTACGCCCTGGACGCCCTGGAACCCGACGAGCGCCGCCGCTTCGAGAAGCACCTGAAGAAGTGCGACAGCTGCGCCGCCGAGGTACGCGCCCTGGCCGAGGACGCCGTCCGGCTCGCCTGGTCGGAGGCCGCCCCGCCGCCGGCCGCGATGCGCGAACGGGTCCTGGCCGCCGTGCGTGCGACTCCCCAGGAGGCGGCCCGGCAGGAACCGGCACGCGCGCGTACGCCCCAGCTTCCGCCGCACGTGTGGGGTGTGCAGCCGCCGCCGCGCGCCCGTGAGCGGCGGCGGACCCCCCTGTTCGTGCCCTTCGCCACGGCCACCGCCGCGGCGGCCCTCGTGGTGGCGTCCCTGTTCGCCGTCCAGGCGGGGCAGACGGAGGACCAACTGAACGCCGAGCGGGCCCAGGCGCGTGAGATCGCCCACGTTCTCGCGGCTCCCGATGCGCGGGCGACGACGGGCCGGGACACCGAGGGCCGCAGTATCGGAGTGATCGCTTCCGCATCGGAGGGGAGCGCGGTCGTCACCCTGAGCGGATACGACGACCTGCCGAGCGACCGCGTGCGCCAACTGTGGCTCATGCGCCCCGACGCGCAACCGCGCTCCCTCGGGCTCTTCGACGCCGACACGCCCTTGGTCGCGTCCGGTCTCGACACCTCCGCCACATCACTCGCTGTGACTGTCGAGCCTGATGGGGGCTCGCCGCAGCCCACTACCCAGCCGGTTGTCCAACTCGCCCTGAAATCAGTTGGATTCGGAGAGTGATCAAGGAGGGGTCGTCAACCTGCTTACGGGGAAGGTGAATCCTGTGACCGCGATACACGAGTGCCCCAAGGGGGCGATAGGGTTACCCTGCCCGGGCCGGGTGGACTCGTACGGGTGGGGAGTGACATGGAACAGATAACAGTGCGCAGCAGGGCACGTGTCCCTGCGATCACCTGCGGGAGCAGCGCGACCAGTTCGCGCCTCGACCGCCATCTCTCGGTGCTGGGTGGACCTGCCGTCCCGCAGCGGGAGACGGTCGAGGCGACCTCGCTGATGCGTGAGCTGACCGCGCGTGACACCGCGCACGAGCGCAGCCCCAGGGGTGCGCGAGTGAGCCGGGTCTCGCTCTTCGCGCCGCTGCGCCGACTGCGTCGTTCGCTGTTCGGCGGGCGCTGAGCCTGCGCGTTCAGAGTTCCTGACCCGCGCTCAGGCGGCCACACCTGTCCGGCGCAGTGCTGCGATCCCGTCGTCCGTCATCCCCACGGCATGCAGTGGCGCCAGGTGTGTCCGCCGAGCGCGGGTACGTCTCCTGCACTCTCACCTCCCGTCGGCCCCGCGCAACATCTCCGTCTTGCACACCTGCTGACCCGGCAACGCCGCCGCCCGCCCTTGGGGCGGACGGCGGGAACGTGACGACAGGGCCCGGGGTTCAGCGCTCGCCGTGCGCGTACCGCCGCACGGCGAGCGGCACGAACACCGCGAGCAGGACCGCGCACCAGGCCAGCGACCCGGCCATGGGATGCGCCACCGGCCAGGCCGCCCCCTCCGGTACGGGGGCGTTGCCGAAGAGGTCCCGCAGGGCCGTCGTCACCGCGCTGATCGGGTTCCACTCGGCGACCGTCCTGAGCCAGCCCGGCAGCCCGTCGGCCGGGATGTACGCGTTGGACAGCAGCGGCAGCAGGAAGGTCGCGCCGCCGAGCTGGCCCGCCGCCTCCTCGTTGCGGGTGAGCAGGCCGAGGAAGATCCCGATCCAGGTCGTCGCGAACCGGAACAGCAGCAACAGGCCGAAGGCGCCCACCGCCTCCAGGGCGCTCCGCTCGATCCGCCAGCCCACCGCGAGCCCCACCAGCAACACCGGCACCGTCCCGGCCGCCGTGACGACCAGGTCCGCGACCGCCTGCCCCAGCGGCACGGCCGCCCGGCTCATCGGCAGCGTGCGGAAGCGGTCCATCACGCCCCGGTGGGTGTCCTGGGCCGCCTGGAACATCCCGGTCATGATCCCGTTCGCGGCGGTCGCCACCAGCAGGCCCGGCACCAGGAACGCGCGGTACTCCTCGCCCGGCATCGCCAGCGCGCTGCCGAAGACGTAGCCGAAGAACAGCAGCATGCTGATCGGCATGGTCTGGCTCAGGATCAGAAACCCCGGGTTGTTCCGTATCCGCCGCAGCTGACGGCCGAGCATCGCGGTCCCGTCGTACGCCAGGGTGGTCATGCCACACGCTCCTTGAGGTCGTCGGTGAGCCGGAGGAACACGTCGTCGAGGGTCGGGGGACGCAGACTCGCGTCCAGCAACGGCACGCCTGCCGCGTCCAGTTCGCGCACCAGGCGGGGAAGCGTGAGCGTCGAGTCCCGGCTGACCGCGCCGACCGAGTTCCGCTCGTGGTCGAACGAAGGCTGCGCACCGGTGAGTTGATCCAGTACGGCCGCCGCATTCGCCAGCACGTCCGGGTCCGCGACGACGACCTCGACGTGTGTCCCGATGAGCGACTTGAGCTGGGCCGGCGAGCCCGTGTGCGTGACCTGCCCCCGGTCCACCAGGGCGATGTCGTGGGCGAGTTGGTCGGCCTCCTCCAGGTACTGCGTGGTCAGCAGCACGGTCGTGCCGTCCGCGGTGAGGTCGCGCACGGCGTCCCAGATCAGGTTCCGGCTGGCCGGGTCGAGACCGGTGGTCGGCTCGTCGAGGAACAGCACCTCGGGGCGGCGGATCAGGCTCGCCGCCAGGTCCAGCCGGCGGCGCATCCCGCCCGAGTAGGTGGACGCGGGCCGGTCGGCGGCCTCGGCCAGCCCGAAGCGGTCCAGGAGCTCGCCGGCCCGCTCGGCAGGCCCCCGCACCCGGTGGAGCCGGGCGAACAGGCGCAGGTTCTCGCGCCCGGTCAGGTCCCCGTCGACCGACGCGTACTGCCCGGTGACGCCGATCCTGCGCCGTACGGCGGCCGCTTCCCGGACGAGGTCGTGCCCGGCGATCCGCGCGGAGCCCGCGTCCGGTCGCAGCAGGGTCGTGAGCAGTCGTACGGCCGTCGTCTTGCCCGCCCCGTTCGGGCCGAGGATTCCGCAGACCGTGCCGGTCGCCACCGCGAGATCCAGGCCGCGCAGGGCGTGGACGTCACCGAACCGCTTCTCCAGGCCTTCACTAAGTACAGCGTACGTAGAAGTCATGTCCCGACCATAGCGCACTACGTACGCTGTACGTAACTAGGATGGTGGTCGAGGTGATGATCGATGGCGGGCCGAGCGGCCGTACCCGAAGTGATCTGGGCCCGTCCGGAACGGACGGGCCGTGGGCCGAAGCCGGCGTTCACGCGCGCGGACGTCGCGGCGGCGGCCGTGCGGATCGCGGACGCGCGGGGGCTGGACGCCGTCTCCATGCGGCACGTCGCGGCCGAAGTGGGCTGCGGAACGATGTCGCTGTACAACTACGTACCGCGCAAGGAGGACCTGTACGAGCTGATGCTCGATGCCGTGGGCGCCGAGCACGACATCCGCGAGCCCTCGGGCGACTGGCGCGCCGACATGCTCCGCAACGCCCATGAGACCCGCGCGATCATGCACCGCCACACATGGGTGCCGCGTCTGATGGCCGGGGTCTACGGCTTCAGCCCCAACACCCTGCGCTATCTGGAGCACTGCCTGGCCTGCCTCGAACCGCTCGAGCTCCCGTACAGCGCGAAGATGGAGCTCGTCGCGTTGCTCAACGGCGTCGTGACGACGTACACCGCGAACGAACTCACCACCGCCGAGCGGACCCGCTCCATGCCCTGGTCCGAGGAGGAGGAGAACGCGGTCCGGATCGCCTACCTCGGCAGCCAGGTGGCCACCGGCGCCTATCCGCGGCTGGCGGCGGCCTTCATGGAGGACGCGGGGCCGATCGACCTGGAGGCGGTGTTCGACCGGGCGCTGCAGCGGGTCATGGACGCCTTCGAGCCCAGGGACTAGAGGCCGGAGGCTAGATCAGCGCGAACTGGCCTTCCGGGCCCTCCTCGTGGTGGTCGAAGACGGACGCCGGCCTGCGTGCCGCCTCCGGCACCGGCAGCACGCCCGCCGTGCGCAGCTCCTGTGCGGTGATCGGTGCCGTCACCGTCAACTCCTCCTGCCGGGGCATCAGTTCCGCCAGCAGCGCCAGCACCGTGATCAGCTCCAGCAGCTCCGACGTCCACGCCTGTGGCCACGTCGTCGGACGGATCGCCTCCAGCGTGCCCGGCTCGGGGTCGGCGGTGCGGGCCGTGAACCACTGCTCCAGTACGCGTGTTCCGCCCACCTCGAAGTCCCAGGACTGTGGCGGCACCGGGGAGATGCGGCCCTCGTCGAGGAGGAGGGCCTCCTCGTCGCGGTCGTAGTGCAGGGTCAGGGGACGGGTGGGCAGGGGTGCGCGGACGTACGGGCGGCGGCCGCCCGGCAGCTTCGGGCGGTCGCCGTGGCGGCGCAACAACCACAGGACGCGGTGCCCGAGTTCGACGCCGCGTGCCCAGAGTTCGGGGTCGGCGGTGAGGGGGACGGTGAGGCCGGGGCGTACCGCCGTCACGGTCCAGGCCAGGAGGTCCGCCGGGGTGGGGGAGAGGCCGAGGCGGCTGGCCAGGTGGTCCAGCAGGCCCGGTGCCAGGTTGGGTTCCGCGCCGCCGGGTCGGCGGTAGAGGGGGCGGATGCGGCCGGGGCGGAGGAGCGGGAGCAGCGAGGTCGCGAGGAGGAGGGGGCCGGGGGTGTCGGGCGTCTCCGTGACGAAGATCTGGTGCTCGTCCGCCACCCGCCACAGCTCGGGCCGGGCCGCGTCGATCAGACGGTGGTCGGGGATCAGCCACTGTTCGTCGAAGGGCGCGTGCAGCACCCGTACGGGCTCCGGGCAGCGGCCCGAGGCGCGGACCAGCTTCTGCGTGCCGGCGGAATGGCCCGGCAGCCGGCCGACCGCCGAGCGCAGGGTGCGCGAGCGGGTCGGCTGGAACAGGGCCTCGCGGTCCGGGCCCTCGGCCTTCATCAGGGCGTCCCAGCGGGCTCTGAGGGATGCCGGGTCCGGGCCCGTCGGCCACCCTCGGCCGAGCCGCGGCGGTGCGACGGACCACGGCATGAGGTCCGCCAGCGGCGGAGCGTCGTCGTGCGTCACGCTGGGCATCGTACGACCTGTCACGGACGGCCGGCTCAGGTGGCGTCCAGCGTCACCGTGAAGGAGAAGCGGTCGCCCCGGTAGTGGATGACCGCCGCGTCCAGCACCTGCCCGTCCGTGTCGTAGGTGACGCCCGTGTAGTGCAGGATCGGGCTGAGCAGCGGGACTTGGAGCAGACGTGCCGTCTCCGGGTCCGCGAGGCGGGCCTCCACGGTGTCCGTGATGCGGCTGATGTCCGCCTTGACGAGGTCCCGGAGCACCTTGGTCATCGGCCAGCGGACCAGGTCGTCCGGGTCGATGCGCGCGGCGAGTTCGGGACGGACGTAGTTGCGGGCGTGATTGGTCGGTTCGCCGGTCTTCTCGTCGCCGCGCAGGCGGTGGTACGTCGCCACCTCGGTGAGGTCCGGGAAGTACTCGGCGAGTTCGGCCGGCACGGGCGCCTTGCCGTGGTCGAGCAACCGGGTCGCCATGCCGGACTGCTGGGCCACGATCGCGTCGACCGAGCCGAGCAGCCGCACGGGGGCGCCCCTGCGGGCGTCCGGCTCGATGAACGTGCCGCGCCTGCGGTGGCGCGTGATCAGGCCCTCGTCCTCCAGCTCCTTCAGCGCCTGCCGCATGGTCAGCACGCTCACCCCGTAGTGCCCCGCCAACTGCTCCTCGGTGGGCAGCCGCAGCGGGTCCTGCAGCGAGCGGCCCAGTATCGAGGCGCGCAGCGACTGCGACACCTGGTACCAGAGCGGCAGTTTGCGGTTCAGGACGATCGAGTCCGGGGCGAAGGAGGTCACGGGGCCATCCGTACCGGTAGGGAATCTTCAGTGCAAGGGGCGGAAATGCCGCTCCAGGCCCTGCCACACGTCGTCGTAGCCCTGCTGGAGATGCTCCGCCCGGGCCGCGTGCGGGGTCAGGGTCACCGGCCAGCGGGTCTCGAACATGAACGCCAGCCCGTCGTCGACCTTCTGCGGCCTCAGCTCCGCGGCGCTCGCCCGGTCGAACGTGTCCCGGTCCGGCCCGTGCGCCGACATCATGTTGTGCAGCGAGCCGCCGCCGGCCACGAAGCCCCCCGGGCCGGAGGTCTTCGCGTCGTAGGCGCCCTCGATGAGCCCCATGTACTCGCTCATCACGTTCCGGTGGAAGTACGGCGGCCGGAAGGTGTTCTCGCCCACCAGCCAGCGCGGTGCGAACACGACGAAGTCGACGCCGGCCAGGCCGGGAGTGTCCGACGGTGACGTCAGCACCGTGAAGATCGACGGGTCGGGATGGTCGTACGAGATGCTCCCGAGCACATTGAAACGGTGCAGGTCATAGACGTACGGCACATGGTTGCCGTGCCAGGCGACGACATCGAGGGGCGAGTGGTCGTACGTGGCCGTCCAGAGGTTGCCGCAGAACTTGTTCACCACCTCCACCGGGCCCTCGACGTCCTCGTACGCGGCGACCGGCGCCCGGAAGTCCCGGGGGTTGGCGAGGCCGTTGGCGCCGATGGGCCCGAGGTCGGGGAGGTGGAAGGGGGCGCCGTAGTTCTCGCACACATAGCCGCGGGCCGTCGCGCGCCGCGCGCCACCGGGCTCGGCGTCCAGCAGCTCGACACGGAAGCGCACCCCACGGGGAATCAGCGCCACATGTCCCGGCTCCACATGCAGCAGCCCGAACTCCGTGCGCAGCAGCAGCGCGCCGCGCTCCGGCACGATCAGCAGCTCGCCGTCCGCGTCGCTGAAGACACGGTCCATCGAGGAGTCGGCGTGGTAGAGGTGCACGGCCATGCCGGTGCGCTGGGTGGCGTCGCCGTTGCCGCCGAGGGTCCACAGGCCGGCGAGGAAGTCGGTGCCCTCCGTGGGGTCGGGCAGGGGGTCCCAGCGCAGCCGGTTCGGGTCCGGCACGGACTCCGTGAAGGGAGCCGTGCGGATCCAGCCGTTGTGCGTGTGGGTGAACGCCGGGTGCGCTGCCGACGGGCGGATGCGGTACAGCCACGAGCGGCGGTTGTGCGCCCGGGGCTCGGTGAAGGCCGAACCGCTGAGCTGCTCCGCGTAGAGCCCGAGGGGGGCGCGCTGGGGTGAGTTGCGGCCTTCGGGCAGTGCGCCCGGGACGGCCTCCGAGCTGTGCTCGTTGCCGAAACCGGAGAGGTAGGTGAGTCCCTCGGCGGTCTTCCGCGCTCCCCCACGCTCGAACCCGCTCGCGCGGGAGGTACCCCCATCGCTCATGATCGCTCCCTTGCGGTCTGATTCCTATGTATCACCGTAGGATTGCGTTTTCCCGGGCGCAAGAGGGCCGCGGCGACCTCCCGGTGCCCCCTCTCGTCCTGCGGGCCTCCTCTCGGAGGACGAGAGGAGCCGCCCGGAACCAGACTCCAGGGGGATACGAGGTGTCGTACCGGTGTTCTACGCTCCCCGGCATGGCGTGGACGCGGGCACTTCTTGCTGCGCTCGCGGTCTGTGTCCTGCTGCTGACCGGATCCGCCGGCTGTGGCACCGGCGGTGCGGACGAGCAGAAGAACGGCGGCGACGCACCCTCACCGGTGGGCGAGGTCCTCAACGACACGGACGGCGAAGGGCGGCACTACAGGGAGGTCGACGACAAGGAGGCACCCGACGTCGGCATCGAGGTGCAGCCCGACACCGACGACAGCTGGCGCGTCCGGCTGGCCCTCCAGGACTTCCGCTTCTCGCCCGCCGGTGCCAAGGAGGCGGTGGCCGGCCGCGGGATCGTCCGCCTCTTCGTGGACGGTCACCTCGTCGCCCGGCTGCGCACCCCCGAGTACCGCCTCTCCGCCCGCTACGTCCCGCACGGCACCCACCACGTCACCGCCCGCCTGTACGCCGACGACGGCACGGTGTGGGCCGTCGACGGCGAGCCGGTCGAGAGCACGGCGGACATCACGGCGTCGGGATCCTCGGGTCCCTCCGGGTCGTCGGCGCCCTCGGCGCTCTCGGGGCCGGAACGCGCCGGGACCACGAACGACGCGCTGAGCGCACCGGGCCCCGGGCTCCGTACTGAGGGTCGAGGTTCCCCGGACCGCGGCGGAAAGGCATCATGAAGTCCGTGCCCCAAGCGACATCGCTCCGCCGAGCGCCCGTGCAGCGGCGCAGTGCCGAACGGCTGACGAGGATCCTCGACGCCTGCGCCGACCTCCTCGACGAGGTCGGCTACGACGCCCTGAGCACCCGGGCCGTCGCCCTGCGTGCCGGCGTCCCCATCGGCTCGGTCTACCGCTTCTTCGGCAACAAGCGCGCGATGGCCGACGCCCTCGCCCAGCGCAACCTCGAGCGCTACACCGAGCGTGTCACCGAGCGCCTCCAGGGGACCGGCGAGGGCGGCTGGCGGGCGGCCATGGACGCCGTACTCGACGAGTACCTCGCCATGAAGCGCACCGCCCCAGGCTTCTCCCTCGTCGATTTCGGCAACCAGATCCCGGTCGGCTCCGGCCACGCCGAACCCAACCACCGCGTCGCAGACCGCCTCACCGACCTCCTCTCCGGCTACCTGGACCGCACTCCGGACGAGGCCCTGCGCCGCACCTTCCTCGTCGCCGTGGAAGCCGCCGACACCCTCGTCCACCTGGCCTTCCGGGTGTCTCCGGAGGGCGACGAGAAGATCATCGGGGAGACTCGGGAACTGCTGCGGGCGTACTTGGCGCGAGTGCTGGACTGACGCCCCGGCTCCCCGCCCGCGGCTGCTGCCGCCAGGTCTCGTTCCCGGCACCCCCTCCCCACATGACATACCGCCCGGTATGCTCGGCGCGAGCCCGTGCGTCACCGTCGTCGCCGTCCTCAGGGAGGACCCGTGTCCCGCACCGCCCTGCGTATCTGCCCCCTCTGTGAGGCCACCTGCGGCCTGACCCTGACCATCGAGGGGACCCGGGTGACCGGCGCCCGTGGTGACCGTGACGACGTGTTCAGTCGCGGGTTCATCTGTCCCAAGGGGGCCTCCTTCGGAGCCGTCGACGGGGATCCCGACCGGCTGCGCACGCCCCTTGTGCGCAAGGACGGCGCATTGCGCGAGGCCACCTGGGAGGAGGCGTTCGACGCGGTCGCCGCCGGGATCCGGAGCGTCGTCGAGCGGTACGGCGCGAACTCCGTCGGCGTCGTCCTCGGCAACCCCAACGTGCACACCATGGCCGGTGCGCTGTATCCGCCGGTGCTTCTCGCGGGGCTCGGCACCCGCAGCATCTTCACCGCGTCCACCGTCGACCAGATGCCCAAGCACGTCTCCAGCGGGCTGCTGTACGGCGACGCCAACGCGATCCCCGTACCGGACCTCGACCACACCGACCACCTGCTGCTGCTCGGCGCCAACCCCCTGGAGTCCAACGGGAGTCTGTGCACCGCACCCGACTTCCCCGGCAAGCTCAAGGCGCTCAAGGCCCGCGGCGGCACGCTCACCGTCGTCGACCCCCGCCGCACCCGCACCGCCAAGCTCGCCGACCGGCACCTCGCGATCCGGCCCGGCACCGACGCCCTGCTGCTCGCGGCGATGGCGCACGTTCTCTTCGAGGAAGGCCTCGTGGACCTCGGTGACCTGGCCCCCCACGTGCAAGGGCTCGACGAACTCGCCGCATCCGTAGAGGACTTCACTCCCGAGGCCGTGGCCGACGCCTGCGACGTGGACGCCGTCACGATCCGCACCCTGGCCCGCGAACTCGCCGCCGCCCCCACCGCCGCCGTATACGGCCGCATCGGCAGCTGCACGGTTCCGCACGGCACCCTGGCCAGCTGGCTCGTCGACGTGCTCAACATCCTCACCGGCAACCTCGACCGCCCCGGTGGCGCCCTCTTCCCGCAGGCGGCCACCGACAAGACGCCCCGCCCGGCCGGGCCCGGTCACGGCTTCGGGCTCGGGCGCTGGCGCTCCCGGGTGAGCGGGCACCCGGAGGCGAAGGGGGAGCTGCCGCTCTCCGCGCTCGCCGAGGAGATCGACACGGCCACCGAGGAGGGCGAGCCGATCCGGGCGCTCGTCGCGGTCGCCGCCAACCCGGTGCTGTCCGCCCCCGACGGGGACCGGCTCGACAAGGCCCTGGGCTCTCTCGACTTCATGGTCAGTGTCGACCCGTACCTGAACGAGACCTCGCGCCACGCACACGTCGTGCTGCCGCCGCCCCCGCCCTCCCAGAGCCCGCACCACGACTTCGCCTTCAACACCCTCGCCGTCCGCAACCAGGTCCGCTACAGCCGTCCCGCGGTGCCCCTGGAGCCCGGCAGGATGGCCGAGACCGAGATCCTGGCCCGGCTGATCCTGGCCGCGACCGGCATGCACGGCGCCGACCCGGCCGCCGTCGACGCGATGGTGATCGACCAGACCCTCGGCAAGGCGGTCAAGGAGCCGCACTCCCCGGTCCACGGCCGGGACCCGCGCGAGCTCGCCGCACAGCTCACCGGCGAGAGCGGTCCCGAGCGGCGGCTCGACCTGATGCTGCGCCTGGGTCCGTACGGCGACGGCTTCGGCGTGCGACCGGACGGGCTGAGCCTGGAGAAGCTGCTGGCCCACCCGCACGGCATGGATCTCGGCCCGCTCCGGCCCCGCCTGCCGCAGCCGTTGAAGACCCGCAGCGGCAAGGTCGAGCTGTTGCCGCAGCCGATCGCCGGCGACCTGCCCCGCCTCCGGCAGGCACTGGGCGAGCGCCCCGCCGGGCTCGTCCTGGTCGGCCGGCGCCACCTGCGTTCCAACAACAGCTGGATGCACAACGTCCCCGCTCTCACCGGCGGCACCAACCGCTGCACCCTGCACATCCACCCCGAGGACGCCGAACGGCTGGGGGTGCGCGACGGGGCGCCCGTGCGCGTCAAGGGCGCCGGGGGAGAGGTGACCGCCCCCGCCGAGGTCACCGACGGCGTGCGCCGGGGTGTGGTGAGCCTGCCGCACGGCTGGGGTCACGACCGTCCCGGCACCCGGCTGAACCACGCCTCCGCCGACCCCGGAGTCAACGTCAACCAGATCCTCGACGGCAGCCTGCTCGACCCCCTCTCGGGCAACGCCGTCCTCAACGGAGTGCCCGTCGAAGTCGCCGTCGTGACCGAAAAGTTCCCCGCTCTGACCTGAGCAAAGCTGTGACCAGGAGTTTTGCGCTTATTGCTCGCACGTCAACGTCTTGTTAACGCCGCTTGACGAGTCCTAACGTCGTCGCACCGCCGGCCCTGGTGGGAGTTCAAGGGCGAACGTTAGGTATCCACTCATGTTGACCATCCTCGGCTTCGCCATGATCGCGACCTTCCTGGTCCTGATCATGCTGAAGAAGATGTCGCCGATCGCGGCGCTAGTACTGATCCCCGCACTGTTCTGCGTGTTCGTGGGAAAGGGCGCCAAGCTCGGTGACTACGTCATCGACGGCGTCACCAGCCTCGCCCCCACCGCGGCGATGCTCATGTTCGCGATCGTCTACTTCGGTGTGATGATCGACGTCGGCCTCTTCGACCCGATCGTTCGCGGGATCCTGAAGTTCTGCAAGGCCGACCCGATGCGGATCGTCGTGGGCACCGCGGTACTCGCCGCGATCGTCTCGCTCGACGGCGACGGCTCGACCACCTTCATGATCACGGTCTCGGCGATGTACCCGCTGTACAAGCGCCTGAAGATGAGCCTGGTCGTGATGACCGGTGTCGCCGCCATGGCCAACGGCGTGATGAACACCCTGCCGTGGGGCGGCCCGACCGCCCGCGCCGCCACCGCCCTCAAGGTGGACGCCAGCGACATCTTCGTCCCGATGATCCCGGCCCTGCTGGTCGGCCTGCTCGGCGTCTTCGTCCTCTCGTACGTCCTCGGTGTGCGCGAGCGCAGGCGGCTGGGCGTGCTGACGCTGGGCGACGTGCTGGTGGAGGAGAAGGCCGAGGACAAGGAGAGCGAGACGGTCCTCGTGGGCGCCGGCGGCTCCGGCGACGCCAAGACCCCCGCCCCCACCGGCGGCGCCGGCTCCGGCACCGACGCGGACGCGGCGGACGACGAGGAGAACGACGGCTTCCAGGTCCTCGACCCGAACCGGGCCACCCTGCGCCCCAAGCTCTACTGGTTCAACGCGCTGCTCACGCTCACCCTGCTCACCGCCATGATCATGGAGTGGCTGCCGATCCCGGTGCTGTTCCTGATCGGCGCCGCGCTCGTGCTGACCGTGAACTTCCCGCACATCCCCGACCAGAAGGCCCGCCTCGCCGCCCACGCGGACAATGTCCTCAACGTCTCCGGCATGGTCTTCGCCGCCGCCGTCTTCACCGGCGTCCTCCAGGGCACCGGCATGGTCGACCACATGGCCAGGTGGATGGTCGACGTCATCCCCGCGGGCATGGGCCCGCACATGGCCCTCGTCACCGGCGTCCTGAGCCTCCCGCTCACCTACTTCATGTCCAACGACGGCTTCTACTTCGGCGTCCTCCCGGTCCTCGCCGAGGCCGGCGCGGCGCACGGTGTCACCCCGCTGGAGATGGCGCGCGCCTCGCTCGTCGGCCAGCCGCTGCACATGTCGAGCCCGCTCGTCCCGGCCGTCTACGTCCTGGTCGGCATGGCCAAGGTCGAGTTCGGCGACCACACCAGGTTCGTGGTCAAGTGGGCGGCCCTCACATGTCTGATCATCCTCGGGGCAGGAATCCTCTTCGGGATCATCTGACGCACCCCTCGACCGACTCTCCGTGGAGGAAACGACCGTGAGGCCCGGTGGGAACCGCGGCTGGCTGCTCCGCCTCGTCATCGCCTTCAGCTTCGCGCAGGGGGCGGTGTCGATGGCCCGGCCCGCCGTGTCCTACCGGGCCCTCGCGCTGGGCGCGGACGAGCGGGCGATCGGCGTGATCGCGGGTGTGTACGCCCTGCTCCCCCTGTTCGCCGCCGTCCCGCTGGGGCGCCGCACCGACCACGGCCGCTGCGCGCCCCTGCTGCCCGTCGGCGTGGTCCTGATATCCGGCGGCTGTGCGCTGAGCGGTGTCGCCGACTCCCTTTGGGCGATGGCCATCTGGAGCGGCGTGATGGGCCTCGGCCACCTCTGCTTCGTGATCGGCGCCCAGTCGCTGGTGGCCCGCCAGTCCGCCCCGCACGAACAGGACCGCAACTTCGGCCACTTCACCATCGGTGCCTCGCTCGGCCAGCTGGTCGGCCCGATCGCGGCGGGCGCCCTGATCGGCGGCCGGGACATGGCGGGTACCAGCGCGCTCGCCCTGGTCGTCGCGGGTGCGGGGGCCGCGGTCGCGTTCACTTCGCTGTGGCGCATCGAGGACCGTACGACGGTCAGGTCCCGTGCGGGGCAAGGTGACCGCGTCCCCGTGCAGCGCATCCTGCGCGCCCGGGGCGTACCCGCGGGCATCTTCATCAGCCTCTCCGTGCTCTCCGCGACCGACATCCTCACCGCCTACCTCCCGGTGGTCGGCGAACACCGGGGCATCGCCCCCTCCGTGATCGGCCTCCTGCTCAGCCTGCGGGCCGCGGCCACGATCGCCTGCCGCCTGGTGCTGACGCCGCTGCTGCGGCTGTTGGGCCGGGCCCTCCTGCTCACCGTCACCTGTCTGCTGGCGGCCGTGCTGTGCGCCGGCATCGCGCTGCCGGTACCGGTGTGGGCGCTGGCCCTGATGCTCGGGGCCCTCGGCTTCTGCCTCGGCGTGGGCCAGCCGCTGTCCATGACGACGGTCGTCCAGGCCGCCCCCGACGGCGCCCGCTCCACGGCCCTCGCCCTGCGCCTGACCGGCAACCGGCTCGGCCAGGTCGCCGCGCCCGCCGCGGCGGGCCTGATCGCGGGGGTCGCGGGGGTGGCGGCGCCGTTCGTGATGCTCGGCGGGCTGCTGCTGCTGTCCTCGGGGGTCGCGCTGCGTTCGCCGGCGAAGCCGGCCGAGGGGCAGGAGCCGACTGCCTGCCCCCGCCGGGCAGGGATCGCACCGGGCCGGAAGAGGGATGTCTGACGGTCCGTAGGGCGCTGCCCCCGCACCCCCCGGCGGGTATGTGAAAGAGACCGACGACCGCCCGCCCGGCTACTCGGGCAACGTTGTCGTCTTCGCCCGCCTCACCGGGATCCGCGAAACCCGGAAGGGCCGCCCGCGCTCGCTGAAGCCGGCCGTCCGCTTTCTCACCGACTGGACCGGGGTGCCCGATCCGGCCCTGTCTCTTCCCCCGGCCCGGCACCGTCCGTTAACTTCCGTGACTCACAGGCCCGTACGACCCGCACGGGACATTCGACCGCGGAGCACCATCGCCCAAGTGAGCCCCCGGGGGCACTGCCATGACACGCGCCATCTCCCTGCATGACGTGAGCAAGACCTACACGCGAGGCGTCCGCGTGGTGGACCGGTTGTCGCTGGACATCGCGCCCGGCGAGTTCCTCGTGCTGCTCGGACCCTCCGGCTGCGGCAAGTCCACCGTGCTCAGGATGATCGCCGGCCTGGAGGAGATCACCGAGGGGCAGCTGCTGCTCGACGGCGAGTACGCCAACGACCTGCTGCCCGCCGAGCGGCACATGGCGATGGTGTTCCAGAACTTCGCCCTTTACCCGAACATGACGAGCCGCGGCAACATCGGCTTCCCGCTGCGCATCGAGGCGCCGGGCGAGGACCCGGGCCCGCGCGTGGACGCCACCGCCCGCATGCTCGGCATCGAGGATCTCCTCGACCGCCTGCCGGGCCAGCTCTCCGGCGGCGAACGCCAGCGCGTCGCCATGGGCCGGGCAATCGCCCGCCACCCCTCCGCCTTCCTGATGGACGAACCGCTGTCCAACCTGGACGCCAAGCTCCGCAACCACCTGCGCGCCGAGATAGCGGCTCTCACCAGACAGCTGGGCGTCACCACGGTGTACGTCACCCACGACCAGGCCGAGGCCATGTCACTCGGCGACCGGGTGGCCGTGCTGCGCGGCGGCGTGCTCCAGCAACTGGACACCCCGCGCTCGGTGTACGCCCTGCCGCGCAACATCTTCGTCGCCGCCTTCATCGGCACCCCGCGCATCAACCTCCTGCGCGGCCTGGTCCGCGCCCCGCTGGACGGCGCGATGACCATCAGCCTCGGCAAGCAGTACCTGCGGCTGCCCGAACCCCTCTGCCTGGACCACCAGCTGCTCCGCGTCCAGCAGGGCCGCGAGGTCATCGTCGGCCTGCGCTCGGAGGCCGTCCGCATCGCCAAGCCGGCCGACGCCCGCCCCGGCGAGGTGGCGATCAGCGGGCTGGTGGAGCACGTGGAGTTCCAGGGCCACGAGGTCCTCGTCCACTTCGACACCGGCTCCCAACCCGCCGTCGTACCGGACCTGGAGGCCCCGCGGCCCGCCGCCTCGGCGTCCAGGCGCCGCCGCCGCGAGGGCACCGTCCTGGAGCGCTTCCGGGAGCGGGCGGGCGCCCTGCGCGCCGGCCCGGTGGTCGTCCTGGACGACCCGGCGGACGCCGCTCCCGAACCCGCTCCGGCCGACGGCCGCCTCCCCGGCGACCTCGTCGTCCGCACCACCCCCGACATCGACCTCCGCCGCGGCATGCACGTCCCCCTGCTCGTCGACATCGCCCACCTGTTCGTCTTCGACCAGTACGGGGAACGCATCTGCCCGGCTCCGGCGCGGCTGCCCGACCTGGAGGCGTGACGCCCGTTACGTATGGGCACATGAACGTGCACTTCACCCGAACCCGGGCAACCCTCACCGCTGCCGCCGTCCTGCTCGCCGTCGCCGCGCCGACTGCGTACGCCGGCCTGGGCGACGGCGCCGGAACGGCGCCGCCGCGCGGAAAGCCGTACGTCGAGACCCAGCTCTTCTTCGGTACCGTGCGCCCCGGTGGCGGACCGGCCGTGACCGACGGGCAGTTCATGCGTTTCGTCGACCGGGAGGTCACGCCGGACTTTCCCGAGGGGCTCACCGTGCAGAGCGGGCGCGGGCAATGGCGGGATGTGGGCGGCGCGATCGAGAGGGAGCGGTCGTACGAGCTGATCCTGCTGTATCCGGTGGAGCGGGCGGCGGCGAACGGCCGGAAGATCGAGGAGATCCGCCGGGCGTACGAGAAGGCCTTCGGGCAGGAGGCCGTGGCGAGGGCGGACGGCAAGGTGCGGGTCGACTTCTGATCCCTCGGGGCGTCAGGCTGATCCCAGGAGACGTCTGGCGCCCAAAAACTAACGCCGCTAGTTTATGGGGCGGACGACGCAGCCCCGCCCGGGAGGACGCACGATGAAGGCACACGACGGCATGTACATCGACGGCGAGTGGCGCCCCGCCACCGGCCCGGACGTGATCGAGGTCGTGAACCCGGCCGACGAGCAGGTCGTCGGCAGGGTCCCGGCAGGTACCGTCGAGGACGTCGACGCCGCCGTGCGGGCCGCCCGTGCCGCCCTTCCGGGCTGGGCCGCCACCGCTCCCGCCGAGCGGGCCGCGCGCCTGGCCGCCCTGCGGGACGTCCTCGCGGCCCGCAAGGACGAGATCGCCGAGACGGTCACCGCGGAGCTCGGCTCGCCCCTGAAGTTCTCACAGGCCGTGCACGCGGCCGTGCCGATCGCCGTCGCCGGCTCCTACGCCGAGCTGACGGCGACGTACGCCTTCGAGGAGAAGGTCGGCAACTCGACCGTCTTCCACGAGCCCATCGGCGTCGTCGGCGCGATCACGCCCTGGAACTACCCCCTGCACCAGATCGTCGCCAAGGTCGCCCCGGCGCTGGCGGCGGGCTGCACGGTGGTCCTGAAGCCCGCCGAGGACACCCCGCTGGTCGCCCAGCTCTTCGCCGAGGCGGTCCACGAGGCCGGCGTCCCGGCGGGCGTCTTCAACCTGGTCACCGGCCTCGGCCCGGTCGCCGGGCAGGCCCTCGCCGAGCATCCGGACGTCGACCTGGTCTCCTTCACCGGTTCGACGGCCGTGGGCAGGCGGATCGGCGCGACGGCCGGAGCCGCCGTGAAGAAGGTCGCCCTGGAACTGGGCGGCAAGTCCGCCAACGTCATCCTGCCGAGCGCGGACCTGGCCAAGGCGGTCAACGTCGGCGTGGCCAACGTCATGTCCAACTCCGGTCAGACGTGCAGCGCCTGGACGCGGATGCTGGTGCATCGGGAGCAGTACGACGAGGCCGTCGAACTGGCTGCCACGGCCGCCGCGAAGTACGGCGACCGCATCGGCCCGGTCGTGAACGCCAAACAGCAAGAACGGGTCCGGAGCTATATCGACAAGGGCGTGGCCGAGGGTGCCCGCCTGGTCGCCGGCGGTCCCGAATCCTCGCGCGAGCAGGGCTACTTCGTCAGTCCCACGGTCTTCGCCGACGTCACCCCCGACATGACCGTCGCCCAGGAGGAGATCTTCGGCCCGGTCCTGTCGATCCTCCGCTACGAGGACGAGGAGGACGCCCTGCGCATCGCCAACGGCACGGTCTACGGCCTCGCGGGCGCCGTCTGGGCCGGCGACGAGACGGAGGCGGTGGCCTTCGCGCGCCGCCTGGAGACCGGGCAGGTCGACATCAACGGCGGGCGCTTCAACCCCCTTGCCCCCTTCGGCGGTTACAAGCAGTCGGGCGTCGGCCGCGAACTCGGCACGCACGGTCTCGCCGAGTACCTCCAGACCAAGTCCCTTCAGTTCTGAGGAGCGTTCACGTGGTTCGTGCCGCCGTACTTCCCGCCGTCGGCGCTCCTCTGGAGATCGCCGAGATCGACCTCCCCGGCCCCGGCCCCGGCCAGGTCCGCGTCCGGCTCGCCGCCGCCGGGGTCTGCCACTCCGACCTGTCCCTGTCCGACGGCACCATGCGCGTGCCCGTCCCCGCCGTCCTGGGCCATGAGGGCGCCGGCACGGTCGTCGCCGTCGGCGAAGGGGTCGCGGGCATCCGGCCCGGTGCCGACGTGGTCCTCAACTGGGCGCCGTCCTGCGGCAGTTGCCACGCCTGCTCGCTCGGCGAGGTCTGGCTGTGCGCCAACGCCCTCAACGGGGCCGCCGACGTGTACGCGCGTCGTACGTCCGACGGCACCGACCTCCACCCCGGCCTGAACGTCGCCGCGTTCGCCGAGGAGACGGTGGTGCCGGCGGGCTGCGTGCTCCCGCTGCCCGACGGCATCCCGCTCACCGACGCGGCCCTCCTCGGCTGCGCGGTCCTCACCGGCTACGGTGCCGTCCACCACTCGGCGCAGGTCCGCCCGGGCGAGACGGTCGCGGTGTACGGCGTCGGGGGAGTGGGCCTCGCCGCCCTCCAGGCGGCCCGGATCGCGGGCGCGTCCAGGATCGTCGCGGTCGATGTCTCCCCGGCGAAGGAGGAGCTGGCGAGGGGTGCGGGAGCCACCGACTACGTCGTCGCCTCCGAGACCACCGCCCGCGAGATCCGGGCCCTCACCGACAAGCAGGGCGTCGACGTGGCCGTCGAATGCGTGGGCCGCGCGGCCACGATCCGCGCGGCCTGGGACTCCACCCGCCGCGGCGGCCGTACGACGGTCGTCGGCATCGGCGGCAAGGACCAGCAGGTCACCTTCAACGCCCTGGAGATCTTCCACTGGGGCCGGACCCTGGCGGGCTGCGTCTACGGCAACTCCGACCCCGCACGGGACCTTCCGGTCCTCGCCGAACACGTCCGGGCGGGTCGCCTGGACCTGGGGGCGCTGGTGACCGAACGGATCGGCCTGGAGGGCATTCCGGCGGCGTTCGAGAACATGCTGGCGGGCAAGGGCGGCAGGGCACTGGTCGTGTTCTGAGCCCTGTGCGGCGCCCGGAGCCCTTCGGGTGCTCCGGGCAACCTTCCTGCACGACCGTTGACCCCATACCGTCCGGTCAGTATGTTCCGGGGATCGTCCCCACCGCACCCACCGGAGTGTGCACGCATGGACACAGCACCACCCGCTCACACCGTCCCCACCACGGCCCTCCCCAAGGCCGACCGTCGTCGCGTGGCCACCGCGGCGGCGCTCGCCTCCGCCGTCGAGTGGTACGACTACTTCGTCTTCGGCATAGCCGCCGCCCTCGTCCTCGGAGACCTGTACTTCCCGGCGGGCAGCTCCACCGCCGGTGTCCTCGCCGCCTTCGCCACCTTCGCCGTCGGCTTCCTCGCCCGCCCGCTCGGCGGCATCGTCGCCGGCCATCTCGGCGACAAGCGCGGCCGCAAGCCGATGCTGGTCCTCGCCCTCACGCTCATGGGCCTGGCCACCACCGGCATCGGCCTGCTCCCGACGTACGACACCATCGGCGTCGCCGCCCCGATCCTGCTGGTCGCCCTCCGCGTCGTCCAGGGCGTCGCCGTCGGCGCGCAGTGGGGCGGCGCCATGCTGCTGGCCACCGAGTACGCCCCCGAGGGCAAGCGCGGTGTCTACGGCAGCGTCGTCCAACTCGGCGTCCCCATCGGCGTGGTGACGGCCAACTCGGTCTTCCTGCTGGCCGGCGCGTTCACCACGGACGGCGAGTTCGCCGCGTGGGGCTGGCGCGTCCCGTTCCTCATCGGCCTGTTCGTGCTCGTCCTCGCCTGGTACATCCACACCAAGGTCGAGGAGACCCCCGAATTCCGGGAGGCCGAGAAGGCGTTGACGGAGAAGGAGAAGTCCGAGCAGAGCTCCCCGCTGCGCACGATCATGCGCGGCCACCTCGGCACGGTGCTCCTGGCCGGCGGCTCCTTCGCCGTGAACACCGCGACCTTCTACATCCTCATCACCGGCGTGCTCGACTACACGACCCGCGAACTCGACATGAAGCGCAGCGCGGTGCTCACCGTCTCGCTCTGCGTCAGCCTCACCCAGCTCGTGCTGATCCCCGCCTCCGCCGCGCTCTCCGACCGGCTCGGCCGCATCCGGATCTATGCGTTCGGCGCGGTCGGCATCGCGCTGTGGGCCGTACCGATGTTCCTGCTGATCGACACCGGTTCGCTGCTGTGGCTCGCGGTCTCCACCTTCGTCGCCAGCTGCTTCCTCAGCATCATGTACGGCCCCCAGGCCGCCCTGTTCGCCGAGCTGTTCACCCCCGAGATGCGCTACACCGGCGCCTCCCTCGGCTACCAGATCGCGGCGGTGTTCGGCGGCGGGCTCGCGCCCTTCCTGATGGTGCTGCTCCTGGAGGCCACGGGCACCTCGATGGCGGTGTCCGGCTACATCATCGGGCTCGCGGTGATCGCCCTGATCTCCATCAAGGTCCTCGCGGACCGGGCACGTTCACGCTGACGGCCCGGACGCCTTCTCGGGCCGCGGCTCCGGAACGGCTCCCGGAGCCGCGGCCTTCGGCGGGCGCGAGCGGGACACCGCCACGCCCGCCAGACACAGCGCACCACCGGCCAGCGTGAGCAGCCCCGGCACCTCTGCGAGCGCCAGCCACGACATCAGGACGACCAGCGCGGGCACGGCGTACGTGGTCGCGCCCATGCGGCTGGCGGTCGTACGGGACAGGGCGTACGCCCACGTGGTGAAGGCCAGCGCGGTCGGGAACACGCCCAGGTAGACCATGTTGAGGGTCGCGGAGACCGGCGCGTCGGCCGCGTCCGACACCAGCTGTCCGGCGAACGGCAGACAGACCACGGCCCCGGCCAGACACCCGAACGTCGTCACCTGCAAGGGGCTCGCCGCGCCCAGGGCGGGCTTCTGCGCGACCACGCCGGCCGCGTAGCCGACCGCGGCGAGCAGACACAGCACCACGCCGAGCACCGAGGAACCGCCCTCGCCGGACATCGACAGCCCGACCGCCACCGCACCCGCGAACGACACCGCCATCCCCGCGAGCAGCCGCGGCGGCATGACGTCCCCGAGCAGTCGCGAGGCGAGCAGGGCGACGAGGATCGGCCCGATGTTCACGACCAGGGCCGCCGTGCCGGCGTCCACCTGTTGTTCGCCCCAGTTCAGGGCCACCATGTAGAAGCCGAACCACAACACCCCGGATATCGCGATCCCCCGCCACGCCGACCGCGGCGGCAACCCCTCCCGCCGTACGAGACAGATCACCCCCAGCGTCAGCGCCCCGGCCAGCAACCGCCCGAGCGCCAACGCGCCCGGCGAGTAGGCCTCCCCCGCACTGCGGATCGACACGAAGGCGGAGGCCCACAGCACGACGGTGACCGTGGCAGCGCCGGCGGCGAGCAGCTCTGCGCGACGGACCGGGCGGGACGGGGAGGGGGTCATCATGCTCCAGAGGTTAGGAGGGGAGGGGGTCAGGAGTCTTGCGGATTTCGGACGTGACGCCGGCCGTGGCGGCGGCCCGGGCGCGCGCGGATGTCGGCCGGGCTCAGTGCAGCGCCCCCGCCTCGATCCCCAGCAGTTCCGACAGCGCCCGCTCACCCGTCGCCGTCACCTTCACCGCCCGCTCGGAGCCGATGCGCACGCACCAGCCCGCGTCCAGGGCGTGGCGGCACAGGGCCGCGCCCGCGACGCCCGCGAGGTGGGGGCGCCGTTCGGTCCAGTCGAGGCAGGCACGGGCGAGTGGGCGGCGGCTCGTGCGGTCGAGGCGGATGCCGGTGGCCTCGAACCAGCCGATCCCCGCGTCCGTGAGCGCGAACCCGGTGTCCTGACGCAGCAGTTCACGCGAGGTCAGTGCGTCGGTCACCACGATGCCGAGCCGCCCGGCGAGGTGGTCGTAGCAGGTGCGGCCGCGGGCCATGGCCGACCCGGCGTTGGACTCGCGCAGGTTCCGCGGCCGTACGGCAGCACCGCCCGGCGCCACCTGCGCGGCGAGGTCCTCCACCAGTTGGGCGACCCGCGCGTCGGCCAGCCGCACGTACCGGTGCCGGCCCTGACGTTCCTCGGCGAGCAGCCCGCCCGCCACGAGTTTGTCCAGGTGTTCGCTCAGGGTCGACGCGGCGACACCCGCGTGCCGCGCCAGCTCACCGGCGGTCCATGCCCGCCCGTCGAGCAGCGCGAGCAGACAGGCGGCCCGGGTCTCGTCGGCGACAAGACCGGCGAGACGGGCCAGCGGGGATGCCCGTGGATCCTTCGAGGTCATGCGTCCCAGCATGGGACACGGACGGTTCGGCGCCCACCGAACTGTCCTACGGCGTCCGCTCGACCTGTTCGTACTGCTGCACCAGGCCGTCCAGCAGCGCGGTCAGCCCCGTTTCGAAGGCCCGCTCGTCGATCTTCTCCTGCTGCTCGGCGAGGAGATGCGCCTGCCCGAGGTGCGGGTAGTCGGCGGGGTCGTACGCGCTCGCGTCGTCCACGAAGCCCCCGGCGAAGGAGCCGAGCGCGGAGCCCATGACGAAGTACCGCATCAGTGCGCCGATGGAGGTGGCCTGCGCCGCCGGCCAGCCCGCCTCGACCATCCCGCCGTAGACGGCGTCCGCGAGGCGGAGTCCGGCCGGCCGGCGGCCGGGGCCGCGGGCCAGCACCGGAACGATGTTGGGGTGGTCGCGCAGGGCCGCCCGGTAGGAGACCGCCCAGTCGTGCAGTGCGGTCCGCCAGTCCCGCCCGTCCTCGAACATCGACAGGTCGACCTGCGCGCTCACCGAGTCGGCGACCGCCTCCAGGATCTCGTCCTTGGTGCGGAAGTGGTTGTAGAGCGAGGGTCCGCTGACCCCCAGCTCGGCGGCGAGCCGACGCGTGGAGACGGCCGCCAGGCCCTCCGCGTCCACGAGCACCCGAGCGGTCTCGACGATCCGGTCGGTGCTGAGCAGGGGCTTGCGCGGTCGGGCCATGGCGCACATAGTAGGGCTGCAGACAGAAACTAGCAGTGCTAATTTAAATGTGCGGCTTTCAACCTGGGGTGGCGCGCCATGAACCTTGAGCTCAGCGAGGAGCAGACCGCGGTACGACAGCTGGCCCGCGACTTCGTGGACCGCGAGATCGCCCCCCACGTCATCGCCTGGGACCGCGCCGAGGAGGTCGACAGGTCGATCGTCAAGAAGCTCGGCGAGGTCGGCTTCCTGGGCCTGACCGTCGACGAGGAGTACGGCGGCTCGGGAGGCGACCACCTCGCGTACTGCCTGGTCACGGAGGAGCTCGGCCGCGGCGACTCGTCCGTGCGCGGGATCGTCTCCGTCTCGCTCGGGCTGGTCGCCAAGACCATCGCCGCCCGGGGGAGCGAGGAGCAGAAGCGTCAGTGGCTGCCGGGCCTCACCTCCGGCGCGTACGTCGGCTGCTTCGGCCTCACCGAGCCGGGCACCGGTTCCGACGCAGGCCACCTCACCACGCGCGCGGTGCGCGACGGCGACGAGTTCGTCATCAACGGCACCAAGATGTTCATCACCAACGGCACTTGGGCCGACGTCGTGCTGCTGTTCGCCCGCTCCACGGACGCCCCCGGCCACCAGGGCGTCTCCGCCTTCCTCGTCCCGACCGACATCGCCGGCCTCACCCGCCGCACCATCCACGGCAAGCTGGGCCTGCGCGGCCAGGCGACCGCGGAGCTGGTCCTGGAGGATGTGCGCGTCCCCGCCTCCGCGATGCTGGGGGAGGAGGGCAAGGGTTTCTCGGTCGCCATGTCGGCCCTGGCCAAGGGCCGGATGTCGGTGGCGGCGGGCTGCGTCGGCATCGCCCAGGCCGCGCTGGACGCGGCCGTCCGGTACGCGGGTGAGCGCGAGCAGTTCGGGAAGACCATCGCCCACCACCAGCTCGTCCAGGAACTGATCAGCGACATCGCCGTCGACGTGGACGCGGCCCGCCTGCTGACCTGGCGGGTGGCCGACCTGATCGACCGGGGCCTGCCCTTCGCCACCGAGTCCTCCAAGGCCAAGCTCTTCGCCTCCGAGGCCGCCGTCCGCGCCGCGAACAACGCCCTCCAGGTCTTCGGCGGCTACGGTTACATCGACGAGTACCCAGCGGGCAAGCTGCTGCGGGACGCCCGGGTGATGACCCTCTACGAGGGCACCAGTCAGATCCAGAAGCTGGTCATCGGGCGGGCGCTGACCGGGGTTTCGGCGTTCTGAGTACCTTCTGAGTACTTCAGCGGATGTGGGACGGGTCACGTCCGCCGATCCTTGTCCTCATGAGTGAGACACCGGTCAAGCAGCAGAACACGGCCGCCTTCTACGGGCAGGCCGTCGCCTCCTTCGCGCTCGCCATGGCGGCCACGGCCGTCGGCATCTACAACCTCCAGGGCGACGCCTGGGTGCGCGGCTTCCTCGCGATCGCCGTCCTGTACCTGGTGACCTCCGCCTTCACCCTGTCGAAGGTGATCCGCGACCGCCAGGAGGCCGGCCAGATCGTCAGCCGGGTCGACCAGGCCCGCCTGGAGAAGCTGCTCGCCGACCACGACCCCTTCGAGAAGCTCTGAGCGGCCACGCTAAGCGCCCGCTCACCTTCGGCGGTATGGTGTGAGTCGCGCCAGTGGAGAGGGGTCAGTGATGAGTACGGCGGAGGAGACGGCCGGCGGCGAGACGTCGGGGTGGGGCGAGGTCACGCCCGACGCGGCCCGGCGGCTGCTCGTCGCCGCGGTGGAGGCCTTCGCCGAACGCGGCTACCACGCCACGACGACCCGTGACATCGCGGGCCGCGCCGGCATGAGCCCGGCCGCGCTCTACATCCACTACAAGACCAAGGAAGAGCTGCTCCACCGCATCAGCAGGATCGGCCACGAGAAGGCCGTGGAGATCCTGCGCGTGGCGGCCGGGGGAGAGGGCGGCGCGACCGAGCGGCTCGCCGACGCCGTCAGCTCCTTCGTCCGCTGGCATGCGGGCGGTCGTACCACCGCGCGGGTCGTGCAGTACGAACTCGACTCCCTCGGCCCGGACGCCCGCGCCGAGATCCTCGCCCTGCGCCGCCAGGTCGACGCCGAGGTGCGCGGGATCATCGAGGACGGTGTGGCGACGGGCGAGTTCGACGTCCTGGACGTGCAGGGGACCACGCTCGCGGTGCTGTCCCTGTGCATCGACGTGGCCCGCTGGTTCAACGTCGACGGCCCCCGGACGCCCGACGAGGTCGGCGAGCTCTACGCCGACCTCGTGCTGCGGATGGTGGGGGCGAAGTAGCCGTCCCGGGAGCCGGTCGCGGGTCCTGGCCGTCGCGGGCCCCGGCCGTCCGGCGCCGTGGGGGACGGGTCCTAGACGTAGTACCGCGAGACGGACTCCGCCACGCACACCGGCTTGTCGCCACCCTCGCGCTCCACGGTGAAGGCGACACTCACCTGGACGCCGCCCGGGACGTCGTCGACGCCGGTGATCGTGGCGGTCGCGCGAAGCCGGGAGCCGACCGGGACCGGAGCGGGGAAACGGACCTTGTTCGACCCGTAGTTGACGCCCATCTTCACGCCCTCGACCTTGATCAGCTGCGGTCCGAAGAGGGGCAGCAACGACAGGGTGAGATAGCCGTGCGCGATGGTCGTGCCGAACGGGCCCGCGGCCGCCTTCTCCGGATCCACGTGGATCCACTGGTGGTCGCCGGTCGCCTCCGCGAACAGGTCGACCCGCTTCTGGTCGACCTCAAGCCAGTCGGTGTACCCCAGCTGCTCGCCCACCGCCGCCTTCAGGTCGTCGACGGACGTGAAGATCCTCGGCTCTGCCATGTCCCGGCCTCCCGCGTTACGAAGTCTGCCCACTGAGTAAGTCTAAGCGACTGCTTAGCATGGTCGGCCGGGCACCTCATGTCAACGGACGGGGGTGACGAGGGGGTGGGTAGGCTTCGAGGGGTGCCCCAGATTCCCGAGAAGATCCATGAGCTCACGGTCGGCCAGCTCGCCGCCCGCAGCGGCGCCGCCGTCTCCGCACTGCACTTCTACGAGTCCAAGGGCCTGATCAGTAGTCGCCGCACCACGGGCAACCAACGCCGCTACACCCGTGACGCCCTGCGCCGGGTCGCCTTCGTCCGGGCCGCCCAACGCGTCGGCATCCCGCTCGCGACGATCCGCGAGGCCCTCGCCGAGCTCCCCGAGGAACGCACCCCCACCCACGAGGACTGGGCCCGTCTTTCCGAGGCCTGGCGCTCCGAGCTCGACGAACGCATCAAACAACTCAACCGCCTCCGCGACCACCTCACCGACTGCATCGGCTGCGGCTGCCTGTCCCTGGACACGTGTGTCCTGTCCAACCCGGACGACGTGTTCGGTGAACGGCTGACGGGGTCGCGGCTGTTGGTGGAGCAGCGGAAGGACCGCCCGGCGTAGCCGCGGGTCCGCCCAAGCCGCCGTCGCTGGTTCCGCCCACGCCGCCGTCGCCGCGGACCTGCCCGTGGCACCGTGGCTGCCGTCCCGCATGTGCTGCCGCAGCCGCGGGCGGTCGTGCCGCAGGGGCGGCACGGTGGGCGCGGCGGCACCCCGCCGACGCGGGCGAGCGAACGCACAGCCCGCCCGCACCGGCACGGGGCCCGGACGAGCCAGGGTTCACTCGAACTCGGTGCCGCCCTTGCGTGTCAGATACGCCGGACTCACCGCCTTCGCCACAGCCCGCCCCCCGGTCACCGGGCTGTACCGCTCCACAGCCGGCCGTATCACCACGCCTTCCCGCAGATGCAACCCCCGCCCGGACACGGTCTCCCGCCCGTCGGCAGCCTCCAGCACCCGGGCGATGTCATACGGGCCTTCACACACCCGCGGCACCAACGGC
This sequence comes from Streptomyces sp. MMG1533, assembly GCF_001279775.1. Taxonomy (GTDB): domain Bacteria; phylum Actinomycetota; class Actinomycetes; order Streptomycetales; family Streptomycetaceae; genus Streptomyces. The sequence goes on from NZ_LGDG01000256.1 coordinate 32,036, forward strand.
AGCTCTCCACCGAGCAGTTCGACGACCTCCCGCGCGTCCAGCCACCGCACCACCCCGCCGACCTCCACGGACACGTCGAACGCCGCATACCCCAACGTGTCCCGCCGCCCGTCCGCGCCGTAGGTCAGGTCCTGCACCCCCGCTCCGTACACCTCGCCGAACACGCCGACCCGTCGGGCCCCCAGCCGCCCGGCGACCCGCGCCGCCACCTCGGCGACGCCGTGCCCCCGCACCGCCCGCCAGTACAGGTTCCGCGCATCCTCCTTCAGCGCCAGCGACTTGGCACCGAAACCCTTGGAGGCGACGAACACCCGCTCCTCGTCGGCGACATACGTCAGCAGACAGGCCGAACCGTGCAGCTTCTCGGTCAGCACCACCGGCTCGCCGGGTGTGAAGATGTCCGGGTAGCGCTGGATGTTCTCGATGTCGACCCAGGGCAGCAGGTCGGGCGCGGACTCGACGTCCCCGTCCATCGCCGTCGGCACCGGCGGCACCCACTTGGTGATCCCGAGCCGCTCCGAGAAGTCGGTCCCCTCCGCCGCCGCCCGCACCAGGTCGACGTCCGCCAGCTCCGCCGGCCGGCACACGATCCCCTGCGACAGCTCACCGCGCAGCCGCACCGCCTTGACCCGGTCGAAGTTGCCGCCCGACAGACGCCCGGTCAGCCCCAACTCCTCGATCAGCCCGGCCGGGAGCACGGACTGTTCGGGGATGTACACGGCGGCTTCGCCCGTGCGGTAGGCGCCCTTGGCGACGACGGCCCGATACAGCCCCACCTGCGCCAGTTCGAGCGCGTCGGCGTTGGGATGTTCGTGGACGGTCAGCACCTCGGCGGTGACGCGGAGCGTCGACATCGGGACTCCTCGGGTTCTTCAGGGGTGTCTCATCGCCTCCCAATGTCCGGACGCGAAAGCGTTGGAGCGAGCGGATTATCGCCTGCTAGGGTCGCGATCTTCGGTCGACGACGACGCCCGGCACTCAGTCGCGACGCGCTCGCGAGCCTCCTCGCCCTGCCCTACGGGGAGCGCTGGTCGCACCCGTACTGAAGCAGCGCCTCCGCCACCAACCGGGCGTTGGACAAGGCCCGTTGCCCGTCCGGCAGGACCAGTGTGTCCTCCAGGCCCATGCGGGTCGCCAGCCCCAGCCGCCCCGCGAGCCGCAGCACCGGCCACGCGCCGCCGTCCTCGCCGTGCAGCAGCACCGGGCGGCCGTGTGCGGAACCCAGGTCGGCCAGGAGTGCACGGGCGGTGTCCTCGGCCGTGCCGGATGCCGGGTCCGTCACCTCCGCGAGCACCCGCAGGACCTTCGGACCGAGCGGTGAGACGGCGAACCTCGCCGCCGCGTCCGTGCCCGACCAGACACCGGCCTCGACGCCCACCCCGCGGTCGATCAGCGCGGCGGCCACTTCCTCGGCGCCCGGCTCGTGCCAGTTGACCGAGGCGTGGTCGGGCAGCACGGTCCAGCCGCGGATGCGCTCCAGGCGGGCCGCCGGATCAGGTTCTGCCCAGGCGCCCGTGGTCACACCGACCGGCACCGGCACGCGCGCACGTATCGCCTCGAGTGTCGCAGCGAGAACGCGCGGCGACAGACTGTCCTGCCCGCAAGGCGTCTTGGGATGGACATGGACGTCCGTGGCCCCGGCCGCGACGGCCTCGGCCGCGGAGTCGGCCAACGCCTGCGGCGTGAGCGGCACCATCGCACCGTCGGCGGCCCCTCGGGGTCCGTTGAGACATACCTGCACCATGTCTCGATGGTGACAGCCAGGACCGACAACGGCCCGGGATCGGGCACCGCCTGTGGACAAGAGGCCTCATGTGGACAAACAGGGGGTGCGGCATCCCCGGCGCACCCCCGCACGCACGGTTCCTGGGTTCGCTTCGGTCAGTTCGGTCAGTTCGGTCAGGCCGACACGAGCAACCGTCCGCGCCTGGCGTCCGCCAGGGCCTCGGGTGTGAGCACGGGACGCGGTACGAGGATTCCGCAGTCCGTGCAGACAGGACCAGTCGAAGGTTCGTGGTCCAGTTCGTACTTCCAGACGAGGCGCTCCCCGCCGCACACCGGGCACTCGGCGCCCGGCTCCCGCTCCAGCGCGGAGATCAGCCGGCGCAGCACCTCCGCCAGCGGCTCGTGCGGGTGGACCCGTGGGTCGTCGCACCAGGCGACTCCGAAGCCGCCCCAGGTCAGGCGGTGCCAGTCGTCCACGGTGCCGGGCCTGCGCAGCCCGTCGTGCTTCTCCTTCTTGCGTCGCTCGGCGAATCCGACCTCGTAGGCCAGCCAGACCGAACGCGCCTCTTCCAACTCCTCCAGTGCGGCCACGAGCCGCGCTGGGTCGGGGGACCGGTCCTCGGGACCGAACCCGGCCCGGGAGCACAAATGGTCCCAGGTCGCCCTGTGCCCGTAAGGAGCGAATCGCTCAAGGCACTTGCGCAGCGAATAACGCCGGAGCGCCAGATCGCATCGCGGATCGCGCACCTGTCTCGCCAGACTCCGGAAACCGGCCATCGCCCTGCACCTCCGTCACACCTGCACCTGTACTTCGGTCACTTCGGCGTCGTCGTAAGGACGTCGCCGAATAGACGTATCGACAAGCGATTCGGCTCCATCCGATTTCCGATGACCTCCATAACCGATGCCACCGACTCTGAAAAGTGACGCATGTTCATCTTCAATCCCGGGGATACCGGCGGTAACGTCCGGCCCACCCCCGTCGGTAGGAGCTGCCATGCCACGGCGCACCTCACGCACCGCACTCGACAGACTGAGAACTCCCGGCAGATTCCCCGGGTTCCTGAAGACCGCATCGGTATGCGTCCTGATCGCCGGTCTTTTGTCCCCGCTCTCCCAGGCGGCCGCGGCGGAGACGGCGGCCGTCGAGGCCGCGGCGGCGAACGACTACTGCGGGGGCCGGTGTTCGGACATCCTGCCGCCCGGCCAGAACGGCAACGCCACCCTCGCGCAGATCCTGCTCAACCAGGCCTTCGGCACCCAGCCCGCCCACGCCGAGGACCAGCTCGGCCCGTACGCCGACCTGGCGAAGGGCCACACCTCGCTCACCAACGCCACGATCAACAACTTCTTCAACGACGCGTCTTTCGGGGTCCCTGCCGATCAAGTCGCCTCCACGGTCAAGCCCGCCGGTCGCAGCGACGTGACGATCGTCCGTGACAAGAAGACGGGCGTACCGCACATCACCGGTACCACCAGATACGGCACGGAGTTCGGAGCGGGCTATGCCGCGGCTGAGGATCGGCTGTGGCTCATGGACGTCTTCCGTCACGTCGGACGCGGACAGCTCACCTCCTTCGCGGGCGGTGACCCGTCCAACCAGGGCCTGGAGCAGGAGTTCTGGCGCAACGCCCCGTACACCGAGGCCGATCTCCAGGCCCAGATCGACAACGCGGTCGCCACCAACGGAACCCGCGGCCAGCAGGCCCTCGCCGACGTCAACGCCTACGTCGCCGGCATCAACGCCTACATCGACGCCTCCGACAGCGGCCGCTCCTTCCCCGGCGAGTACGTCCTGACCGGCCACAAGGACTCCGTCACCAACGCCGGCACGATCGACCACTTCAAGCCCACCGACCTGGTCGCGCTGGCCTCCGTCATCGGCGCGCTCTTCGGCTCGGGAGGCGGCGGCGAGGTCAACAACGCGCTGTCACTAATGGCCGCGCAGCAGAAGTACGGGGTGACCGAGGGCACCAAGGTCTGGGAGTCCTTCCGCGAGCGCAACGACCCCGAGGCGGTCCTCACCGTCCACGACGGCAGCTTCCCCTACGCGTCCGCGCCCGCCGACCCGCAGGGCGAGGCCCTGCCCGACGCCGGTTCGGTGGCCGAGGAACAGCTCGTCTACGACCGTACGGGCAGTGCGGCCACGTCGAGCGCCGGCACAGCGTCCACGACGGCGGCCAAGACGGCCGTGAGCTCGGCGAAGCGGGGCATGTCCAACGCCCTGGTGGTGAGCGGCGAGCACACCGCGAGCGGCAACCCGATCGCCGTGTTCGGCCCGCAGACCGGCTACTTCGCACCGCAGCTGCTCATGCTCCAGGAGATCCAGGGCCCCGGCCTCAGCGCCCGCGGCGCCTCCTTCGCGGGCCTGAGCATGTACGTCGAGCTCGGCCGCGGCCAGGACTACGCGTGGAGCGCCACCACCTCCGGCCAGGACATCATCGACTCCTACGCCGTCGAGCTGTGCCAGGACGACTACCACTACCTCTACCGCGGCACCTGCACCGCGATGGAGAAGATCGAGCAGAAGAACGCCTGGACGCCGACCACGGCCGACGGCACCGCGGCCGGCTCGTACACCATGCGCGTCTGGCGCACCGAGTACGGCCCGGTCGAATACCGCGCGACCGTCGGCGGCAAGAAGGTCGCCTACACCACCCTGCGCTCGTCCTTCATGCACGAGGCCGACTCGATCATCGGCTTCCAGATGCTGAACGACCCGGACCACGTCAACAGCCCGCAGACCTTCCAGAGCGCGGTGCAGCACATCAACTACACCTTCAACTGGTTCTACGCCGACTCCGAGCACACCGCGTACTACAACAGCGGCGACAACCCGGTGCGCGCGACCGGTGTCGACGCCGAGTTCCCGGTGTGGGCGCGGTCGGCGTACGAGTGGCGGAACTGGGACCCGACGACGAACACGGCGCAGTACACGCCGGCCTCGGCCCACCCCAACTCGATCGACCAGGACTACTACATCTCCTGGAACAACAAGCAGGCCAAGGACTACACGACCGCCTCCTGGGGTGACGGCTCGGTGCACCGCGGCAACCTCCTCGACGACCGGGTGAAGAAGCTGGTCGCCTCGGGCGGGGTCACCCGGGCCTCGCTGGTGAAGGCGATGGCCGACGCCGGGCTGGCCGACCTCCGGGCGGAGGACGTGCTGCCTGACCTGCTGAAGGTGGTCAACAGCTCGACGGTGACCGACGCGACGGCCGCGGCGGCGGTGAGCAAGCTCCAGGCATGGGTGACGGCGGGCACCAAGCGCACGGAGACGTCGGCCGGTTCGAAGGCGTATGCCAACGCCGACGCGATCCGCATCCTGGACGCGTGGTGGCCGCTGCTGGTGAAGGCAGAGTTCGAACCGGGCCTCGGCAGCGACCTGTACACCGCCTTCACCGCCAACCTGCCCGTCGACGAGACCCCGTCGGCCGCCCACGGCCCGACCGGCGCGCACGCGGGAAGCTCCTTCCAGTACGGCTGGTGGAGCTATGTCGACAAGGACATCCGGGCCGTGCTGGGCGAGTCGGTCCAGGGGCCGCTCGCGCAGAAGTACTGCGGCGGCGGCAGCCTCACCGCCTGCCGGGACGTCCTCATCAGCACGCTGAAGGAGGCGGCCGGCAAGACCGCGGCCCAGGTCTACCCGGGTGACGACCTGTGCTCGGCGGGCGACCAGTGGTGTGCCGACTCGATCGTCCAGCGCACGCTGGGCGGCATCAAGCACGGCAACATCAGCTGGCAGAACCGGCCGACGTTCCAGCAGGTCGTGGAGTTCACGTCACACCGGTAGGGCCCGTCCGGCGGCGGGTCAGCGGATGCGGCCCGCCGCCACCACCAGCTGCGCCAGCTCCCGGTGCACGATGTCACTGTGCGCGCCGGACGGCGCCTTGCCGCGCCTGACCACCTCGGCCGCATCGATGTTCACGCACCCCGAGGCTGGCAGCTGCGCCTGCAACGCGGCGGCGAGCTTGAACGCCTGCGTGCCCGGCACCGCCTGCACCCCGCCGTACCCCATCGCCCCCCACTTGGCACCGAGGACATGGGCGACGGCCGGCTCGGCGGCGGCGCCCCGCGCATCGCCCGCCATCCGCGAGGCCAGGGGGTAGACGGACCCGAGGGCCGAGTCGTGCCGGGAATGGCAGCACACCAGAGGGCCGTCGATGCGCAGGTGCTGCCCCTGCAGCACGCCTCCCGCGCGCGGGTCGTGCGGCAGACGTGCCGCGAACGCGTAGTGGGAGAAGGCACCTTGGAGCAGCGTCACCGACTTCACGCTGCGCACGCCCTCCGGCAGCCCGCGCAGCGCGAACGACACCAGCCGTGCACCGAAGCTGTGCCCCACGAGGTGCACCCGCACCCTCGGCGCCTTCGCGGCCAACTGCCCGACCACCCGCCCGAGTCCGCGCTCGCCGACGGTCCCCGCACGCCGCTTCATGGCGTAGTAGGTCGCCTGGCGCAGCAACTCGTGCGCTCCGTCCCACGGATTGGGCAGCGAGAACCGGGCCGTCCCCGCCGGGGATTCGAGATCCGCCAGCGCCCGGGCGAACTCCTCGCAGATCTCCGCCGTGGACCCCGAGAACATCACGGGCTCGCTCTGCGGCACTCCCTCCGCCAGGGTGTCCGCCGCGAACAGCACCTGCGGCCCCGGCGGCACCACCTCCACCAGCAGCCGCACCAGCCGTCCGAACTCCTCCAGTTCGCTCTCCTCGCGGGGCTGCTGGTCCAGCATCCGCGCGATCTGGTCGATCACGGTCGCCCGTCCGGGGAAGGTCTCCAGCAGTGCGTGCCGGGTGTCCTTGTCGAGCAACGGACGTGGGGGCATCTCGGCGGCCACGGCCCGCGGGAAGTCCGGGATGGGCTCGTCCGAGAACCGCATGGAGGGCCACACGACACCGACGTACCCGAGCCTGGCCGTCGGGGCGAGCGCCGGGATCGGCGCGAAGAAGCGGCTGTAGAGCCGGGTCGCCCCCGAACGGTCGCTGTTCCAGCCGTGCGCGAAGACCACGAGGTCGCGCACGTCGTGTTCCGCGACCCCGGCGAACAGCCGGTCCCGCCTCCCGCCGTCCGTGTCCCCGTCGGCGTCGAAGGTGAGCTCCCAGTACGGACTCACGCTCATTGCCGGCTCTGCCATGACAGGCCCCCTCGTCCCCCGAAGCGGTGCGATGTGCGCGCATCGTCCTGCTACCGGCCGGAGTTGGCCATACGTCATGACTCATCCGGGTGATTCATCGGCTCACCGGTGGACGAGGTACTCCCGCCGCACCCTCCGGAACGCCGCCAGCTCGTCCTCCCAGCCCGCCACCACCTCGTCGGCACCCGCCCCCGCGTCCATCATCGTGCGCACCAGCGTGGAGCCCGTGAGCTTGTCGATCCAGTTGTCCGAGCGCCAGGCGAAGCCGCCCCACACCTTCCTGGCGGTCACCAGAAGAGCGATCCCGGTGCGCACGGGGTCGTAGGCGTCCCGGTCGTGCACATGGAGCTGCACGCCCCCGATCGTCTTCCCCTGGAACTTGGAGAAGGTGGGCGCGAAGTACGCCTCCCTGAAGTGCACGCCGGGCAGCCCGAGTCCGTTCGCCGCCGCGGCCCACCGCCCGTCGACGCCCTCGGCGCCGAGCAGTTCGAAGGGGCGGGTCGTCCCGCGTCCCTCCGACAGGTTCGTCCCCTCGAAGAGACACGTCCCCGAGTACACCAGGGCGGTCTCGGGCGTCGGCATGTTCGGGCTCGGCGGCACCCAGGGCAGCCCCGAGTCGTCGTACCACTCGGACCGCTTCCATCCGCTCATCGGTACGTCGTCCAGCTCCACCGGCGTGGTGAGGAACTCCCCGTTGAACAGCCGCGCCAGCTCCACGACCGTCATCCCGTGCGCCTGCGAGATCGGCTGCCGCCCGACGAAGGTCGCGAACTCCTTGTGCAGGACCGGCCCCAGCGCCGCCCGTCCGGTCACGGGGTTGGGCCGGTCCAGGACCACGAACCGCCTGCCCGCGAGCTGCGCGGCCTCCATGCAGTCGTACAGCGTCCAGATGTACGTGTAGAAGCGCGCCCCCACGTCCTGGATGTCGAAGACGACGGTGTCGACGCCGGACGCGGTGAAGATGTCGGCGAGCGCCCGGCCGCTCTTCAGGTACGTGTCGTAGACGGGCAGGCCGGTCGCCGGGTCGTCGTAGCGCCCCTCGGAGCCGCCCGCCTGTGCGGTGCCGCGGAAGCCGTGCTCGGGGCCGAAGACGGCGATGAGGTCCACACGGTCGTCGGCGTGCATGACGTCCACGATGTGGCGTACGTCCCTGGTGACGCCGGTGGGGTTGGTGACGACTCCGACCCGCTGCCCGTCGAGCTGTGCGTAGCCGTCGGCGGCCAGCCGCTCGAAACCGGTCCGCAGCCGGCGCCCGCCCGTTCCGGCCGCCGCGGGCGGTGCGGAGCCCGCCGTCACGGCCGCGGTGGTGGCATACAGCAGGCCTCGTCTGGACAGCTTCATGCGGTGACCTCCGTGATCGGCGGGTGTCATGGCCACGCACGCTAGCGCGCACCCGGGCCGTACGGAACGAACCGGACGGGGCCGGAGTCCGACACCCCTTCCACGGTTACATACCGACCGGTTAGTCTGGCGGCTGCGGGGGCAGAGCCGATTCGTGTCGCGTCGAAGGAGACGATGGTGGAAGCCGTGCAGGATGCGGGAGTGGTCGTCACCGGAGCGGGGGGCGGCATCGGAGCCGCGCTGGCCCGCCGCTTCGCCGCCGAGGGGGCCCGGGTCGTCGTCAACGACCTGGACGCCGACCGGGCGAAGGCCGTCGCCGAGGAGATCGGCGGCATCGCCGTCCCGGGTGACGCCTCCGCGATCGTCACCGAGGCCCGGGAGGCGCTCGGCGGCACGGTCGACGTCTACTGCGCCAACGCGGGCGTCGCCTTCGAGGGCGGGGCCACCGGCGAGGCGTTCGACGAGCGGCCCTGGGAGCTGTCCTGGGACGTGAACGTCATGGCCCACGTCCGCGCGGCCCACGAGCTGCTCCCGGGCTGGCTGGAGCGCGGCAGCGGCCGTTTCGTCTCCACCGTCTCGGCCGCCGGACTGCTCACCATGATCGGCGCCGCGCCCTACAGCGTCACCAAGCACGGCGCCTACGCCTTCGCCGAGTGGCTGTCGCTGACGTACCGGCACCGCGGTCTGAAGGTCCACGCGATCTGCCCCCAGGGCGTGCGCACCGACATGCTGGCGGCCACCGGCAGTGCGGGCGACCTGGTGCTGCAGCCGACCGCGATCGCCCCTGCGGAGGTGGCGGACGCCCTGTTCAAGGGCATCGCGGAGGACCGCTTCCTGATCCTTCCGCACCCCGAGGTCGCCGGCTACTACCAGGCGAGGGCCGCCGAGCCCGACCGCTGGCTGACGAACATGAACCACCTCCAGCGGAAGTGGGAGGCGGCCCGGTGACCGACTCCCGTTACGCGGCCAAGCCCTGGCTCGGCCTGCTCAACGACGCCCAGCGCGCGCCGATGGACCCCGCCGACTCCCTCGTCCACGCCCTGCGCCGGGCGGCCGGCGAGACCCCGGACGGCACCTTCCTCGCCTACTTCGACGGGTGCCTGACCTACCGCGAGGTCGACGAGCTGAGCGACTCCGTCGCCGGTCACCTCGCCGCCCGCGGTCTGGAGCGCGGCGACCGGGTGGCGGTCCTGCTGCAGAACTCCCCGCACTTCGTGCTCGCCCTGCTCGGCGCGTGGAAGGCGGGCGCGACCGTCGTGCCCGTCAACCCCATGTACAAGTCGGGGGAGGTCGGGCACGTCCTGCGGGACGGCGAGGTCGCCGCGCTGGTGTGTTCGGACCGGGCCTGGGAGTCGTATCTGCGCGACACGGCGGCCGACTCGACCGTGCGGATCGTGCTCACCGGCTGCGAGCTGGACTTCCAGACCCGCGGGGACGCCCGCGTGCTGACCTTCGAGCGGCTCCCGCAGGCCGCGGACGCCGACGACCTGACGGCGGTCGCCCGCGCGGGTCACAAGGCGCCCGAGGACCGCGACCCGCACCCCGCCGACATCGCCCTGATCAGCTACACCTCGGGCACCAGCGGCACCCCCAAGGGCGCCACCAACACGCACGGCAACATCATGTACAACGCCGAGCGGCAGCGGACCGGCCTGGGCCTGCCCGAGGCGCCCGTCTACTTCGCGATGGCGCCGCTGTTCCACATCACCGGCATGGTCTGCCAGTTGGGCGCGTGTCTGAACAGCGCGGGCACCCTCGTCCTGGCGTACCGCTTCGAGGCCGGAGCCGTACTGGACGCCTTCGCCGAGCACCGGCCGCACTACACCGTCGGCCCCTCGACCGCCTTCATGGCGCTGGCCGCCCACCCCGACGTCACCCCGGACCACTTCTCGTCCTTCGTGAACATCTCCTCGGGCGGCGCCCCCCTGCCGCCCGCCCTGGTGGAGAAGTTCCGCGCCGGCTTCGGGCCGTACATCCGCAACGGCTACGGGCTCACCGAGTGCACCGCGCCCTGCGCCTCCGTACCGCCGGACCTGGAGGCGCCCGTCGACCCGGTCTCCGGGACGCTGGCCGTGGGCGCGCCCGGCCCCGACACGGTCGTCCGGATCGTCGACGACCAGGGCGCCGAGGTCCCCTTCGGGGAGCAGGGCGAGATCCTCGTACGCGGGCCGCAGGTCGTCCCCGGCTACTGGCGGCGCCCCGACGCCACCGCCGAGACCTTCCCGGACGGCGAGCTGCGCACCGGGGACATCGGCTTCATGGACCCGCAGGGCTGGCTGTACGTCGTCGACCGCAAGAAGGACATGATCAACGCGTCCGGCTTCAAGGTGTGGCCGCGCGAGGTCGAGGACGTGCTCTACACCCACCCGGCGGTGCGCGAGGCGGCCGTCGTGGGGGTGCCCGACGGGTACCGCGGGGAGACCGTCAAGGCGTACATCAGCCTCCGTCCGGGCGCCGACACGGACCCGGATGCACTCGCCGCGTACTGCAAGGAGAGACTGGCCGCCTACAAATACCCGCGGCAGGTGGAGATCCTGCCCGACTTGCCGAAGACGGCGAGTGGGAAGATCCTCCGTCGGGAACTGCGTTCCCGAACGCACGGCTAGAAAACAGCAGCTCGGAAAGGCAGGTGGCGGCAGTGCCCAGGACGACGGACGGTGACGGGCCCCCCGTGCCGCAGCGGCTCCTCGCTGCCGCCACCCGGCTCTTCGCGGAGCAGGGCTACGACCGCACCTCGGTGCAGGAGATCGTCGAGGCGGCCGGCGTCACCAAGGGGGCGCTGTACCACTACTTCGGCTCCAAGGACGACCTTCTGCACGAGGTGTACGCGCGCGTGCTGCGCGTCCAGCAGGAGAGACTCGACGCATTCGCGAACGCCGACGAGCCGATCGAGAAGCGCCTCAGGGGCGCGGCGGCAGACGTCGTCGTCACGACGATCGAGAACCTCGACGACGCGATGATCTTCTTCCGCTCGATGCACCACCTCAGCCCCGAGAAGAACAAGCAGGTGCGCGCCGAGCGCCGGCGCTACCACGAACGCTTCCGCGCACTCGTCGAGGAGGGCCAGGACGCGGGAGTGTTCTCGAAGGCGACTCCGGCCGACCTGGTCGTGGACTACCACTTCGGCTCGGTCCATCACCTGTCCACCTGGTACCGCCCCGACGGCCCGATGAGTCCCCAGGAGGTCGCCGACCATCTCGCGGACCTGCTGCTGCGGGCGCTGCGGCCGTAGCCAGTAGCCAGGAGCCAGTAGCCCGGGTCCGTAGTCCGTAGCCCCGGGCCGCAGGGGTGAGCGCCCGTACTTTCGAGGCCGCCGGCCCCTGCGGACGGCCGGGCCAGGTCGGCGGCCGGGCCGCGACAGGGGAGGCCTCGGGCCGGCGTGCCGACGGGGCCGGCCCCTGACGGTCACCGGCAACCGAGCATCACCTCGCGGAGCGGGGCCGGTGGAGGCACGATCGCCTCCACCGGCCCCCGCGTCGCTACAGGTACTTCTTCAGCTCCCGGCGCGCCAGCGACCGCTGGTGCACCTCGTCCGGCCCGTCGGCGATCATCAGGGTCCGGGCGCCGGCGTAGAGCTCGGCGAGGGGGAAGTCCTGGCTGACGCCGCCCGCGCCGTGCAACTGGATGGCCCGGTCGATGATGTCGACGACCGCGCGGGGCGTGGCGATCTTGATGGCCTGGATCTCCGCGTGGGCGCCCCGGTTGCCGACCGTGTCCATGAGCCAGGCCGTCTTCAGCACCAGCAGCCGCAACTGCTCGACGGTGACGCGCGCGTCGGCGATCCAGTTGTGGACGACGCCCTGCCGGCCCAGCGCCTTGCCGAAGGCCGTACGGGACACCGCCCGCCGGCACATCAGCTCGATCGCGCGCTCGGCCATGCCGATCAGCCGCATGCAGTGGTGGATCCGGCCGGGACCGAGCCGGGCCTGGGCGATGGCGAAGCCGCCGCCCTCCTCGCCGATCAGGTTGGACACCGGCACGCGCGCGTGGTCGAAGATCACCTCGGCGTGGCCGCCGTGGGAGTGGTCCTCGTAGCCGAACACCTGCATGGCGCGCCTGACCGTGACACCCGGGGTGTCGCGGGGGACGAGGACCATGGACTGCTGGCGGCGGATGTCCTCGCCGTCCGGGTCCGTCTTGCCCATCACGATGAAGATCTTGCAGTCCGGGTTCATGGCCCCGGAGATGTACCACTTGCGGCCCGTGATGACGTACTCGTCCGTGCCGTCGGAGGCCCGCTCGATGTGCGTGGTGATGTTCGTGGCGTCCGAGGAGGCCACCTCCGGCTCGGTCATCGCGAACGCCGAGCGGATGTCACCGGCGAGCAGCGGCTCCAGCCACTGCTTCTTCTGCTGCTCGTCCCCGAACTGCGTCAGCACCTCCATGTTCCCGGTGTCGGGCGCCGCGCAGTTCAGCGCGGTGGGCGCCAGCTGCGGGGAGCGGCCGGTGATCTCGGCGAGCGGGGCGTACTGGAGGTTGGTGAGACCGGCGCCGTACTCGGTGTCCGGAAGGAAGAGGTTCCACAGGCCCTGCCTGCGCGCCTCGGCCTTCAGCTCCTCCACCACGGCCGGGGTGTCCCACGGCGAGGCGAGCAGGGCGCGCTGCTCCTCCGCGACCGCCTCGGCCGGGTAGACGTACTCGTCCATGAAGGCGAGCAGCTTGGCGCGCAGCTCCTCGGTACGTGCGTCGAACGCGAAGTCCATGTTCTGTCAGCCTTCCTGAAGAGTGGTCAGGCCGTGCCCGATGAAGACCGGGACCAGGTCGCCGATGCGGTCGAAGCCGCGGCCGACCGTCTGGCCCAGGGTGTAGCGGTAGTGGATGCCCTCCAGGATCACGGCGAGCTTGAACCACGCGAACGCCGTGTACCAGGAGACCGCGGAGACATCGCGTCCCGAACGCGCCGCGTACCGCTCGATCAGCTCGGCGGGAGTGGGGTGCCCGGCGGCCTCGGCGGTCGTGGACACGGGGGAGTCGGGCATGCCGAGCGGCATGCTGTACATCACCAGCAGGCCCAGGTCGGTGAGCGGGTCGCCGAGCGTCGACATCTCCCAGTCGAGGATCGCCTTGATCTTGTCGTCGTCGCCGATCAGGACGTTGTCGAGCCGGTAGTCGCCGTGCACGACGGCCGGGGCGGGGGAGTGCGGCAGCTGCCGGCCGAGGGCCGCGTGCAGCTCGTCGATGCCGGCCAGCTCGCGGTTGCGGGAGGCGTCCAGCTGCTTGCCCCAGCGCCGCAGCTGCCGGTCCAGGAAGCCCTCCGGGCGGCCGAAGTCCGCGAGCCCCACCGCGTCCGGGTCCACCGCGTGCAGTTCCACGAGCGTGTCCACCAGGGCCAGGACCGCGCCCCGGGTGCGCTCCGGGCCGAGCGGGGCGAGCTGGTCGGCCGTGCGGTACGGCGTGCCGTCCACGAACTCCATGACGTAGAAGGGCGCCCCGCACACCTCCTCGTCCTCGCACAGCAGCACCGGACGCGGCACCGGCACGTCCGTCGGGTGCAGCGCGCTGATCACCTTGTGCTCGCGCTTCATGTCGTGCGCGGTGGCCAGGACATGGCCGAGCGGGGGCCGCCGTACGACCCACTTCGAGGTGCCGTCGGAGACCGCGTAGGTGAGGTTCGACCGTCCGCCCTCGATCAGCCGGCCGGTCAGGGGGCCGTGCACCAGGCCGGGCCGCTCATGGTCGAGCAGGCCGCGCAGCCGGTCGAGATCGAGTCCGGGCGGATGGTCGGGGCTCATCATTGCTCCCTACGAGTGCGCGAAACGGGGTCCACGGGTGCGTGAACGGAACCAGACCAATGATGCCGACCGGTCGGTATGTCGTCCAGAGCGGGGGTCGAACGTGATCGGAGCCACGATAGGCCGACAGCTCCCCGCCGGGGGTGGCGGGGAGCTGTCGGCGGGCTCTTTCCGGTCAGACCGGGCGTCCGGCGCCGAGGCCGGCGGAGTCAGTGGTGGCTCAGCGGTCGTCCCGGTGGCGGTGGCTCAGTGGTCGTCCCAGTGGCCGTCGTGCCGGGCGTGCCGGTGGCCGTCGTGGAGATAGTCCACGTGGTCGCCGTGCAGGACGCTCTCGTGCCCGCAGTCCTGGCCGTGCCGGTGGTCGTGGCCCTCGTGCGAGACATGGGCGGCGGGTTCGCACTCGTCCCAGTGGCCGCCGTGCTCGCGGTGCATGTGCCCGTCGTGTGCGTAGTCGACGTGGTCGCCGTGCGGCACCTCGGCGTGGCCGCAGTCCGGGCCGTGGGTGTGCGTGTGGGAGGCGTGCTCCTGGTGGAGGGTGGTCATGGTGCTCACCTTCGAGGGTGCGGGTGATGACGTCGGACAGGCTGCCACGCGAACGCCGCGTATCCGACTATTCGGGCCTGCGTGGCGTCCGGGTGGCCCTGAGGGGCGGGCCCGTGGAGGCCGTGGAGCCGGACAGGCCCCACAGGCGCCCTAGAAGACCAGCGCCGCCGCGCACACCGCGAGCGCCACCGTGAGCAGCGCCCCCGCCGTCGCGTGCCGGGGGGCCAGCGCCGCCGGCATGCTCGTTTCGGCCAGGGCGCGGATGCGGCGGTGGGCGACCAGCAGGAAGGCCAGCCAGAGGACGCAGCACAGGGCGCAGACGACGATCCCGGACGCCGAGACCCCACCGTGCAGCGTGGCCTTCATGGCGAGGATGGCGGCGGCGGTGCTGGACAGGGTCGTACGCCGCCAGGCGAGCCGGGTCCGCTCGGGCTGCAGCCCGGGGTCCCGGTCCGAGGCGTCCTGGGCGGCCGTCCCGCTCATCCCTCCCACCCGACGAGCACCACGACGACCATCGCGACGGCCACGACCGTGACCGCGAGGCTCAGCAGCGCCGGGAACCGGGACACCGGCAGGTCCTCGCCCCGGCGCATGGCCCGTTCGCAGCGCAGCCAGTGGTTGACCGCCCGCAGCGAGCACAGCACGCCCGCCGCGAGCAGCGCGAGCGCGAGTCCGACCCGCCAGCCCCAGCGCAGGTCCGGCAGGAACTGGTCCACGGCGAAGCCGCCGCCGATCAGCGCGAGCGCGGTGCGCAGCCAGGCCAGGAAGGTGCGCTCGTTCGCCAGCGAGAAGCGGTAGTCGGGGGTGACGCCCTCCTGCCGGATCTCCCCGGGGGCGAACCACAGCCGGACGTTGCGTGCGAAACCGATCACGCACAGGACCCTACCGGGGGCACCGCCGCAGGGCGTTGTCAGTGCTGCCCGCTACCGTTCGGGGGCATGGAAGTTCCCACGTCACTGGCCCGGTACGCGGAGCCCGGGTACGGCATCGCGACCGCCGAGCACCTGCTGGACCTGCCCGGGTTCTGGCCTGCCTACCACGGCCCCACCTGGGACGTCTTCGCGAGCGAGCCCGAGGCGTTCGGCGCCGACCTGGCGGACGTCGACGCGGCGGGCGATGCGTTGTACGACGCGACGGAGGTCTGGCCGGCGTACCGCATACCGCTGCCCGGCGGGCATCTGCTGTGGATCGTGCACCGGAACTTCCCCGACGACGCGGGCACGGACTACCTGCTCACCCACCCCGACCGGGCCCGGGAGACCTGCCTGGCGTCCATCGAGGGGCACTTCACCGGCCCGGGGCTGTCCTGGCCGGATCTGGTCGCCGTAGCGGACTCGGCCCCGGCGGACGCCGAGGGCGTACGCGACCCCGACCTGCGGCTGCTCCTGCTGCTCCCGGCGTTCGGCGACGCGGACACACCGGTGCAGGAGGGGGTGGAGCGGATCGCCGCCGCGCTCGTCGCCGTGGGCATGACGGAAGAGGCCGCCCCCGAGGCGGCCGGGCTGTTCCTCGACCACCCCTTCTGGGAGAGCCCTTACTGGGCCGCTCCGGGCAGCAGCCCGCTGAGCGGCGCCACCCATACGTCCGGCCCGGTCCGCCAGGCTCTGCTCAGTGGATGAGGCCGGCGCACCGGCTCAGCCCCTCGACCGGTGAGCCCGCAGCCGCTCGTACGCGTCCACCCCGTCCGGCACCCACTCCCACTCCGTCAGCCGGCGCTGCACCTCGTCCTCCGGCAGGAAGTCGTGCCAGGCCACCTCCTCGACCTGCGGGCTGACCGGAAGGTCGCAGCGGACCTCGTACACCGAGGACCACCAGGTCTGCCCGGCGCCGTCGTCGTAGAGGAACTTGAAGAGGTACCCGGGTCGCGGGAGTCCGCTCACGCCCAGTTCCTCCTCGGCCTCGCGCAGGGCCGCGTCGTCGTAGGACTCGCCCGCGCCAACGACTCCGCCGACGAACATGTCGTACAGGGAGGGGAAGACCAGCTTGGTCGGCGTGCGGCGGTGTACGAAGATCCGGCCCTCGGCGTCCCGGGCCTGGATGAAGACGCAACGGTGGCGCAGTCCCTTGGCGTAGGTCTCGCCGCGCGGGGACTGTCCGATGACCTTGTCGTTCTCGTCGACGATGTCGAGGATCTCGTCAGCAGCGCTCATGGCCCCATCCAAGCAGGGGGCGAAGGAGACCCGGGCGGACTCGGGCAGACCCGGGCGTCAGTTCGGCTGGAGGTTCCGTGCCCGCTCGGTCTGCGTGCACGGCATCGCCGGGTGCATACCGAGGAGCACGATGCCCGCGACGATCGCCGCGAGGCCCGCCGCCTCCCAGGCCAGGGCGCCCGTGTCGGTGCGCAGCCGGTCGCCGAGGAAGCCGACGCCGCAGATGATCCCGGCCAGCGGCTGGGCCGCGGTCAGGGCGGGCAGCGACATCCGCAGGGGGGCGGTCTCGAACGCACTCTGCACCAGGATGAGGCCGGTGACGCCGAGTGCCAGCACGGCGTACGGCTGCCAGCCGGTCAGCAGCTCCACGAGGCCGCCCTCGGAGAAGCGCTGGCCGCTGACCCGGGTGAGTGCGTCCTGGACGCCGTACAGCAGACCGGCGGCCAGTGCGAGCAGCACCGGGCCGGAGCTCAGCCGGGAACGCTTGGCGTAGGTCGTGAGCAGCAGGGCGAGGCCGATCATCGCGCCGATGATCAGCCAGTGGCGCACGGGGTCGGTGACCGCGGTGCCGCCGCGCGGCTCGCCCGCCACGATGAACGTGGTCACCCCGCCCGCGAGCAGCGCGAGGCCCGCCCAGCCCTGGCGGCCCAGGGGCTGCTTGCTCTGCCTGCGGGACAGGGCGAGGGCGAAGAGCAGATTGGTCGCGAGGAGGGGCTCCACCAGGGAGATCTCGCCCTGGCCCAGCGCGATCGCGCCGAGGGCCATGCCGGCCACCATCAGCGCGATGCCGCCGAGCCAGCGCGGCACCTTCATCAGGTCGAGCAGCAGACGGGGCGAGAGGAAGTCGCTCAGCGGGGCCTGGCGGGCGGCGTTCTGCTGGAGCACGAAGCCGAAGCCCAGACAACAGGCTGCGCTCACGGCGAGAACAAGAACCAGAACCGACACGCTGCGTACCTCGATCATCCGACGGGGCCACGGGGGTGCGTAGGCGCCGACTGTAGCGTTCCAGGGCCTTTTTGTGCCCGGGCGAGTACCCGAGAACCGGGCGGCTGACTCGGTCCCGCCGCCCCGGCCGGCCGGGGCCGGGTGCGTGACCGTCCCACCATCCTGCGGGGCAGTGGTGGGTCGGCGCCATGGCGTGGGCCACAGACAGAATCGGCGATCCGTGCTCGGCCTGTCCCACCCGCCTCACAAGTCCCTTTTAGGTCACGGAAGTTGACGCGTGTAACACCTGTCCGCCCCTTGACGGAAAGCATTGGCTGGGGATTGGCTGT
This sequence comes from Streptomyces sp. MMG1533, assembly GCF_001279775.1. Classification (GTDB taxonomy): domain Bacteria; phylum Actinomycetota; class Actinomycetes; order Streptomycetales; family Streptomycetaceae; genus Streptomyces. The sequence continues at coordinate 49,932 of NZ_LGDG01000256.1, forward strand.
GAGTGATCAGTTCATGGCAAGCCGAAACATCCAGACCAGAAGGCCGGCCGCCACGTCGGCCGCATACCGACGACGAGCCGCGTCGCGTGAGGAAGTCCCCGCGGTGTCCCCACCCCCGCCACCCCTCGGGCGCAGTCGTAAGCGCGCCGCCGCTCAGGCCCTCGACAGCGCCCTTGACGACGCCGAACTCGTCTCCGCGCGGGCCGCGTTGGCGCAGGGGAGGTGGCAGGCCGCCCGTGCGTTGCTCGCGCGGACGGGGGACGACTGGGACCGGCGGGGGCACCGGGTGACGGTTCTCGCCCTGGAGCCCTACAGCGCCGCGTGGGCCGGTGACTGGCTGCTCGCCGAGCCCGACTCCGCCGACGCGGCCGTCCTGCTCGCCCTGGCCCAGGTCCGGCGGGCCCTGCGGGGCAAGGAGAAACGGGCCACGGCCCGGGAGGCCTGCCGGGCCGCCACCGCTCTCGTGCCCGCCGACCCCACCCCCTGGCTGGGCCTGCTCATGCTGGAGCGGGACCTCGGCGCAGGCGAGGAGGTCGTGGGGCTCTTCGGCGAGGTCCGGGCGCGGTACGCCGATCACCACCACGCCCACCACCTGATGGTCGCCCACCTCGCCGAGAGCCGCTCCGAGGGGGGTCCCGACCCCCTGCACGCGGTGTACGACTTCGCCCACTGGGCCGCCGAGCAGGCCCCCGCGGACTCCCCGCTCGCGATCCTCCCGGTCGTCGCGCACGCCGAGCGCTACCGCGTGCTGGCCGCCGCCGGGCAGGAGCCCCCCGACCCGGCCGCCTCCGGGCACTGGACCGGCCGCCGGGCCCGGCAGGTGATGAAGGCCGCCTTCGACTGGTGGCTGGAGTGGGAGCACGAGGGCCACCCCCGCCGGCTGGTCGATCTCAACTTCCTCGCCCACGCCAAGGTCTGCGAGGGGCGGGGCGCCGAGGCCGCCGCCCTCTTCCACCGCATCGGCGAACACGCGACCCCGGCACCGTGGTCGTACCCGGACCGCGACCCCTACCCCGCCTTCCGTGCCGCCCGCGCCGGCGCGCTCGGCACTGCGTAACGCCCCATTTCCCGGAAAAGGACGGTCTCCCCGTGACAACGGACAGTTCGAGCACCAGCAGAACCACCCCGGCCGGCATCAGTACGTTCAAGGGGCAGGAGCGCGCCCTGCGCTCCGACCGCCTCGGCACCGGCGGCCTGCTGCTCTCCGTCCTCGCCGCGACCGCCCCCCTCATGGTCGTCGCGGGTGTCATGCCCACCACATTCGCGGTGATGGGCATCGTCGGGCAACCACTCCTCTTCGTGGTCCTCGGCGTCGTCCTCGTCCTCTTCGGCATCGGATACGCGGAGATGAGCCGCCACGTCCACAACGCGGGCGCCTTCTACGCGTACATCTCCCGCGGCCTCGGCGGCACCGCCGGCGCGAGCGCCGCCCTGGTCGCCCTCGTCGCCTACAGCGCGCTCCAGGTCGGCATCTACGGCATCTTCGGCTTCGAGGTCTCAGGCCTGTTCGCCACCTACGCCGACCTGGAGGTCGCCTGGTGGATACCGGCGCTGGCGGCCGTCCTGGCCGTCGGTGTGCTGGGCCGGCTGAAGATCGACGTCAACGCGCGCGTGCTCGGTGTTCTGCTGGTCGTCGAGGTGGCCCTGGTCGTCGTCTTCGACATCGCGGCCGTCGCGGACCCCGGCCCCCAGGGCCTTTCGCTGCACGCCTTCAACCCGGACACGCTCACCGGCGCCGGCCTCGGCACCGCGCTGTGTTTCTGCATCGCCGCCTTCACCGGCTTCGAGCAGGCCCCGGTGTACGCCGAGGAGACGAGCCGGCCGCACGTCCTCGTCCCGCGCGTGATGTTCCTCGCGGTCGGCTTCGTCGCCGTCTTCTTCGCCATCAGTTCCTGGGCGTACACCGTCGCCGCCGGTCCCTCGGCGATCGTCGGCGAGGCACGGCAGCAGAGCGCCGGACTGCTCTTCTCCCTCACCGAGTCCCGGCTCGGCGGCACCTTCACCGACGTCCTGCACTTCCTCTTCGTGACCGGCATGTTCGCGGCCCTGCTCAGCTTCCACAACGTCGTCGCCCGGTACGCCTTCGCCATGGGCCGCGAGGGCCTGCTCCCCGCAGCCTTCGGCCGGACCACCGGCACGAGCGGCGCCCCCGGCACCGGCTCCCTGCTCCAGACGGCCGTGTCCGTGCTGGTCGTGGCAGCCTTCGCGCTCGCCGACGGCAAGCCGGCCGGCGACCCCACCGCACCCGTCCTGCGCCTGTTCACCTGGTGCGGCAACATCGGCGCGCTCGGCGTGATCGTGCTGATGGCGGCGGCCTCCCTCTCGGTCGTCGTCTTCTTCACCCGTCGCGGTGCCGCGGCGGCCCAGGCCTGGCGCCTGGTCACCTCCGTCCTCGCGGGCATCGCCCTGTTGGTGATCGCCGGCTACACCGTGAAGGACTTCGACGTCCTGGTCGGCGCCGGCCCCGGTTCCGCCCTGAGCTGGGCCCTGCCCGGCATCATCGGCCTCGCCCTGGTGATCGGCCTGGCCCAGGGCCTGGTCCTGCGTTCCCGGGCACCCGAGGCGCACGCCCGTATCGGGCTCGGCAACGAGGCCTTCCAGCTGGAGAAAGCGGCCGAGAAGACGTCGTAACCACCGTCCTCACCCCCCGGGATCCACGTAAGAAGTCATTACGGAACCCTGACGAGCACCCGCGAACCCTGGCCGCCCCCGGGTCGCGGGTGTTCGAATGAACCCGTGAACTCCGAACAGCCCGAGGAATCGGGCACGGACCAGCCCGAGGCACGGGGCACCCCGGTCGGCCGCCGCGTCGTCCTCGGCACCCTCGGTCTGGGCGCGCTCGGCGTCTTCGCCGCGCCCACGCTGCAACGCGGCCTGGAGGCGTTCCTCGGGAGCGCCGCCGACAAGGACCCCACCGGTCTGACGGGCCTGCTCCCGAACGGCGGCGGCTTCCGCTACTACTCGGTCGCCTCCTCGGTGCCCCGCAAGAACGCCGAGAACTACCGCCTCACCGTCGACGGCCTGGTCGACCGCCCGAACACCTACACCCTGGCCGACCTGCGCGCGCTGCCGCAGACCCGCATGGTCAAGGACGTCCAGTGCGTCACCGGCTGGCGGGTCCCCGACACCCCCTTCGAGGGGGTACGCCTGTCCCGGCTCCTGGACGCCGCGGGAGTGCGCCCCTCGGCCGGGGCGGTGCGCTTCAGCTGCTTCGACGGCACCTACACCGAGAGCCTCACCCTCGACCAGGCCCGCCGCGCGGACGTCCTGGTCGCCCTGCGCATGCAGGACAAGGACCTCGGCCACTCCCACGGCGGCCCGGTCCGTCTCTACGTGGCACCCATGTACTTCTACAAGTCGGCCAAGTGGCTCTCCGGCATCACCGTCACCGAGGACGTGCGGCCGGGCTACTGGGAGAACCGGGGCTACGACGTCGACGCCTGGGTGGGCCGTTCGAACGGGCGGGACGATGACCCTACGAGCTGACACCCCGGTGCCCACGCGGGTCCGGCGCTTCAGCCGGGCCGAACGGTGGGTGCACCGCACGACGGCCGCCCTGATGGGCGTCTGCGTGGTCACGGCGGCCTGCCTGTACGTGCCCCAGCTCGCCGAACTCGTAGGGCGCCGCGAGCTGGTCGTCCGCGTCCACGAGTGGGCCGGCCTCGCCCTGCCCGTGCCGGTCCTGGCGGGCCTCGCCTCCCGCGCGTTCCGCGCCGACCTCGGCTTCCTCAACCGCTTCGGCCCGCACGACCGCCGCTGGCTGCGCGCCGCCCTGCACCGCGACCGGCGGCCCGCCTCCCGCCCGGCCGGCAAGTTCAACGCCGGGCAGAAGGTCTACGCCGCCTGGATCGCCGGCGCGACGCTGGTGATGCTCGGCACGGGCCTGATCATGTGGTTCACCCACCTCACCCCGCTGATGTGGCGCACCAGCGCGACCTTCGTCCACGACTGGCTGGCGCTGACGATCGGCATCGTCCTGGCGGGCCACATCGGCATGGCCCTCGGCGACCCGGAGGCCCGGCGCGGCCTGCGCACCGGCTCGGTGAGCCGGGAGTGGGCGGAACGCGAACATCCGCTGTGGCGGCCCTAGTTCTCCGGCAACTCAGGACACGAACGGCTGCCGGAGTACTGGACGCCGACCGAAAGCAGGCACCGTCAGCCGACGCCTTGGGCTGCGGTTCCCGGCCGACGTCCTCGCGGGGCGGCCTCGTGGGGCGGCCTCGTGGGGGCGTCCTCAGGCGCCGCCGAAGTCCAGCAGTACCTTGCACGACCGGCCCCGGTCCGCAGCCAGTACGAACGCCGTCTCCGCCTCCGTCACCGGCACCACCGAGCTGACCAGGGCGTCGAACGCGGGCTCGGCGGCAAGCAGTTCCAGCGCCTCGTCGAACTCGCCGTCGAAGCGGAACGCGCCCCGCAGCTCGATCTCCCGGCTCACCACCAGGTTCCCCGCGAACGGACTCGGCCCCGGCGGCAGCATCCCGAGCTGGACGACGACCCCGCCGCGCCGCACGCGCCCCAGACACGCGTTCAGCCCGGCGGCCGCCCCGGAGGCCTCCACGGCGACGTCGACCTCCGACGGCCAGCCGGGATCGGACGGAGCGTCGGCCCGGACGACGGTGTCGGCGCCCGCCGCCCGGGCGTACCGCAGCGCCGCCGGAAGCAGGTCCGTCGCCGTCACGTGCGCGGCGCCGGCCGCCTTCGCCGCCGCCACCACGAGGCACCCGATGGGCCCCGCGCCCGTGACCAGAACGTGCCGGTCGCGCACGTCCCCGGCCCGCCGTACCGCGTGCAGCGCCACCGACAGCGGCTCGGCGAGCGCCGCGCGGCGCAGGCCCAGCCCGGCCGGAAGCGGCCTCAACTGCTCGACGGGGACGACCACTTGGGCCGCGAAACCGCCCTGGACGTGCGGGAAGCGCGCCGCGCTGCCGAGGTAGCGGGTGTCCCGGCAGACGTTCCGCCGTCCGTCGGCACACTCCGGGCACACCCCGCAGGGACTGGCCGGGTGCACGGCAACGGCCGTACCCGCAACGGGACCTGACGTGCCGTCGCCGTACGCCACGACCGTCCCGACCACCTCGTGGCCCAGCAGCATCGGCTCCCGCAGCCGGAAGTCACCGACCCCGCCGTGCCGCCAGTAGTGGAGGTCGGAACCGCAGACCCCGCCATAGCGGACGGCGACCAGCGCCTGCCCCGGACCGGGCGCGGGCGCCTTCAGCTCGTCGACCCGCAGGTCCCCCTGAGCGTGGATCACACAACCCAGCATCACAGCCTCCCCGAGGGTCACAGCACGCTCGTCATGCCGCCGTCGACGTACAGCACCTGCCCGCCGACGAAGTCCGCGGCGGGCGAGGCGAGGAACAGCACCGCGCCGACCAGGTCCTCCGTACGGCCCCAGCGCCCGGCCGGGGTGCGCCGCCGCACCCACGCGCTGAACTCCTCGTCCTCGACGAGAGGCCTGGTCAGTTCCGTCTCGATGTAGCCGGGGCCCAGGCCGTTCACCTGCACGCCGTACGGCCCCCAGTCCGCGCACATGCCCTTGGTGAGCATCTTCAGCGCGCCCTTGGTGGCCGCGTAGGGCGCGATGCCGGGCCGGACCACCTCGCTCTGCAGCGAGCAGATGTTGATGATCTTGCCATGGCCGCGTTCCGTCATCCGGCGGGCCGCTTCCCTGCCGACCAGGAACGCGCTGGTCAGGTTGGTGTCCAGGATCCGGTGCCAGTCCGAGTCGGTGAACTCCAGAAGCGGGGCGCGCAGTTGCATGCCCGCGTTGTTGACGAGGATGTCGAGCGGGCCCACCCGCTGTTCGACATCCGCTATGCCGCCCGCCACCGAGGCGCCGTCGGTCACGTCGAACACGGCCGTGTGGACGTCACCGGGCAGCTCCGCGGCGGCCTTGGTGAGCCGGTCGCCGTCGCGCCCGTTGAGGACGACCCGGCAGCCCGCCTCCGCGAGCCCGCGGGCCAGCGCGAGTCCGATGCCCCGGCTGGAGCCGGTGACCAGGGCGGTCCGGCCGCTGATGTCGAACAGGGGGTGACTCATCGCCGTACTCCTAGTCTTCTGAGTCAAGAATTCCATTCAGATGTGTAGGCTTGCTCCATGGCACGGACGGGGCGGCCGAAGGCCGAGTTGACGCTGTCGGACGAAGAA
>NZ_LGDG01000257.1 GCF_001279775.1 Streptomyces sp. MMG1533
GGTTGCGGATGTGGCGGTACTGGCTGAGGTCGGCGGGTTTCTGGGTTCGCTGGCTGCTGGTGATCTCGCGGTGCGTTCGCGCCAGGGGCTGGGGCATGATGCCGGTTCGTGGGCGGTGCGTAAGCGGGAGCTGACCGCATCCTCTTCGGCCCGCTGGGCGGGCAGTATCACCAAGGCCACGCATGACCAGTGGGCGCTGGCCCGGCGCGGGCAGGCCGCCCACCTGGAGCGGCTGCGCAGGCAGATCGCCGCCATCGAGGCCCGGCTGGCGCGCCCGCTGGGGGCGAAGGGGGACCGGCGGGCCGGGCTGGTACGCGGCTACGGGAGCCGGGCGGAGTGGCATGCCAAGTCCCGCCGCCTGCACGCGCTGAAAGCGCGGCTGGTACGGGTGGAGTCGGACTTCGCTGCGGGCCGTGTGCGGGTGGTGCGCGGCGGCAAAGGCCTCGCGCACGCCCGTCACCACCTCGACCAGGCGGGGCTGGAGGAGGCGGGCTGGCGGGAGCGGTGGCGGGCGGCGCGGATGTTCCTGTCCGCGGACGGGGAGTCCGGCAAACGCTTCGGCAACGAGACCATCCGCGTCACCGACACCGGACACGTCTCGGTCAAACTCCCCGCGCCGCTCGCTCATCTGGCCAACGCCCCGCACGGCCGGTACGTCCTCGACGCCACCGTCCAGTTCAAGCACCGGGGTGCGGAGTGGCTGGACCGGGTGGCGGCGAACCGGGCGGTGGCCTACCGCATCCACCACGACGTGGTGCGGGGCCGCTGGTATGTCACCGCGTCCTGGCAGCGGGCCGCCGCCCCGGTGCTGCCGCTGGATGCGGCACGGGTGCGGGGTGTGGTGGGGGTGGACATGAACGATGACCACCTCGCCGCCTGGCACCTCGACCAGCACGGCAACCCGGTCGGCGAACCCCGGCGCTTCTTCTACGAGCTGACCGGCAGCGCAGCGCACCGGGACGCGCAGATCCGCCACGCCCTGACCCGGCTGCTGCACCACACCCGCAACAGCGGCGCGGCGGCGATCGCCATCGAGGATTTGGACTTCACCGACAGCACATGCCGGGAGAAGCACGGCCGCAACAAGCAATTCCGGCGTCTGATCTCCCGCTTCCCCACCGCGAAACTGAAGGCACGGCTGGTGTCGATGGCCGCCGAACACGGCATCGCGATCGTCGAGGTCGACCCCGCCTACACCAGCCGCTGGGGCGCCCAGCACTGGCAAAAACCCCTCACTACTCCCACCCGCACCACCACCCGCCACGACGCGGCCGCCGTGGCGATCGGACGGCGCGCCCTCGGGCACCCGATCCGGCGACGGACGACACCGCCCCCACCGCACCGGAGCGATGCGGTGGGGCATCGGACCGTCCAGGCCCGACCGGACACCCGACGGCGTGAGGAACCCCGCCCCCACCCGCCAGGACCACGCACCAGATGCGTGCCGCCCGGCAGTGGAGCGAACGCGGGCGACCAGCGTGCCCAACACCGTTCGGGACACGCGGCTGAGCATGACTCCTGGCAACAGGACTCACTCCCGCTCAGTCCTTAGGAACGGTACGCCCGCTACCCGGAGGGAGCCCAAGCACGTCGGCGACGAGTGGGACGTCTACTGGGAGACCCACACCGTCGACGAGAACGGCAGGATCACCGAGGTCTCCGGCTGACTAGACCCAGGTGTCCAGCCACATCCGCGAGCGCCACTCGTCTATCGGGATGGCGGTGCCGGTGAAGATGGGCCAGAAATAGACGAAGTTCCAGGCGATCAGCAGGACCAGGACGCCCGCGCCCGTGGCGCCCGCCACCCGGCGGGTGTCGCCGGAGCCGGGCGGGCCGATGATCGCGCCGAGGAGCATGGCGACGGCCAGGCAGAGGAACGGGACGAAGACGATCGTGTAGAAGAAGAAGATCGTGCGGTCCTGGTAGAGGAACCAGGGGAGGTAACCGGCCGCGATGCCGCAGGCGATCGCGCCGGCCCGCCAGTCGCGGCGGAAGAACCAGCGCCACAGGACGTACAGGATCGCGAAGCAGCCCACCCACCACAGCAGCGGGGTGCCGATGGCCAGCACCTCGCGGGCGCACTTCTCGCCGGCGTCGGTGGGGCAGCCGTCCTTGCCGGGTGCGGGGGACTCGTAGAAGTACGAGACCGGGCGGCCGGTGACGATCCAGCTCCACGGGTTGGACTGGTACGTGTGCGGCGAGGAGAGGTTGATGTTGAACTTGTAGACCTCGTGCTCGTAGTGCCACAGGCTGCGCCACCAGTCGGGGAAGAGCCAGGTCCAGCTGCCTCCCTTGCCGTCGGTGGCGGCCCAGTTGCGGTAGTAGCCGCCGGTGCCGTTCGAGGGGGAGAGGATCCAACCGGTCCAGGACAGGATGTACGTGGCGATCGCGACCGGCACGGTGGCCAGGAACGCGAAGCCGAGGTCGTGCCTGAGCACCGCCACGTACGGGCGGCCCGCGCCCGCGACCTTGCGGGAGCCGGCGTCCCACAGCACGGCCAGCACGCAGAAGAAGACGAGGACGTAGAGGCCGTTCCACTTCGTGCCGATCGCCAGGCCCATCATCAGGCCCGCCAGCCAGCGCCAGGGACGCCACCCGAAGCGGGTGGTCTCCGCGATGTGCGCGTCGGGGCGGACCCGGCCGTCTGCGTCGGCCGGGAGCGCGGCGGCGAGTTTCTCGCGGGCCCGGTCGCGGTCGATCAGCAGGCAGCCGAACGCGGCCAGCACGAAGAACATCAGCACGCCGTCGAGCAGCGAGGTGCGGGCCATCACGAACGCCAGGCCGTCCACCGCCATCAGCGCTCCGGCCAGGCAACCCAGGAACGTCGAGCGGAACAGCCGGCGGCCGATCCGGCACAGCATCAGGATCGCCAGGGTGCCGAGCAGGGCGGTCATGAACCGCCAGCCGAAGGGGTTGAACCCGAAGATCAGCTCCCCGAGCCCGATGACGTACTTGCCGACCGGCGGGTGCACCACGTACGCCGCGTCCGTCGGGATGGGGACGTTCCCGTTGTTCGAGAGGATCAGGTCGTTGACGTTCTTGTCCCAGTTGACCTCGTAGCCGTGGTGGACGAGCGCCCACGCGTCCTTGGCGTAGTACGTCTCGTCGAATATCACCGCCTTCGGGCTGCCCAGGTGCCAGAACCGCAGCACGCCCGCGAACAGCGTCACCAGGAGCGGACCGCCCCAGGCGGACCAGCGGGTGATCCTCCCGGCGAACTCCTTGGACACTCCGAGGACCTGCCACAGCCGCGGGCTGGGCTCGACGTACGGCGGCACCAGCCGGTCGCGGACGTCGCTTCTGGGGCCCGCCGCATAACCGAAGCGGCGCAGCCGCTGCTGCCACGACGGCCGCTGGTCCTGGAGGGCCTGCTCCTGCCGGGTGTCCATGGAGGACGCGGTACTGGTCACCGCGCCATCGTAGGGAACCGCGCTGTGTGAGTCCCGTGCTTGGGTGCCAGAGGTGCGGATGCGTTCGGATCCGGTGGCCCCTGGGAGGATGGCATACGTGACATCTACGCCCGGAACCCTGGTCCTTGCCGGTACTCCCATCGGTGACGTCTCCGACGCCCCGCCCCGGCTCGCCGAGGAGCTGGCCGGCGCCGACGTCGTCGCCGCGGAGGACACGCGGCGGCTGCGCCGGCTGACGCAGGCACTCGGCGTGACGCCCAAGGGCAGGATCGTCTCGTACTTCGAGGGCAACGAGGCCGCGCGTACCCCGGAGCTGGTCGAGGAGCTGCTGGGCGGCGCGCGTGTGTTGCTCGTCACGGACGCCGGGATGCCGTCCGTGTCCGACCCCGGCTACCGGCTCGTGGCCGCCGCCGTCGAGAAGGACGTCCGGGTCACCGCCGTACCCGGCCCGTCGGCCGTGCTCACCGCGCTGGCGCTGTCCGGGCTGCCCGTCGACCGCTTCTGCTTCGAGGGGTTCCTGCCCCGGAAGGCGGGCGAACGGCTGTCCCGGCTGCGCGAGGTGGCCGAGGAGCGCCGCACTCTCGTCTACTTCGAGGCCCCGCACCGGCTCGACGACACCCTCGCCGCGATGGCCGAGGTGTTCGGCGCCGACCGGCGGGCCGCCGTCTGCCGGGAGCTGACCAAGACGTACGAGGAGGTCAGGCGCGGCGGGCTGGGCGAGCTGGCCGAGTGGGCGGCGGAGGGGGTACGCGGGGAGATCACCGTCGTCGTGGAGGGGGCGCCGGAGCGCGGTCCCGAGGAGCTCGACGCCGCGGAGCTCGTGCGGCGGGTGCGGGTGCGCGAGGAGGCGGGGGAGCCGCGCAAGGAGGCGATCGCCGCGGTGGCCGCCGAGGCCGGACTGCCCAAGCGGCAGGTGTTCGACGCGGTGGTCGCGGCGAAGAACGCCGCGTCCGGGAAGGGACCTTCATGAGGGGCGCACAAAAGGGCGCACAGGGCTCCTGAGCAGGGCGTATCTCCTCTGAGCGTGCGCCCCATGAGTACGCAAAGAGCCTTCCTGGAAGGCAAAGCCCTGAGCGGGTCAACAGGGCGGTTTGGCAAGGAACGCCCAAATCGGATCCAACACTCGACAGGCTTGATGCGTTCACGCTGGTGGAGGCGTCCACTGGGTTGAGGGGCTGATCCGCCCCTCGATCCAGCGGACTACAGGAGCTGGCATGAGTGAGATCGCCGTCGTCCACGAGTCGTATTCCTTCGCCTGCATGCGCTGCGGACACGGGTGGGAGCAGTCGTACGAGATAGAGCACCACGTGGACGCCGACGGCCGGGAGTTCGTGCTCTACGTGGCGAACGGCCGGGTCGTGCCCTCCCCGCTCTCCAGGCCCACGTGCACGAACTGCGAGAACCACGTCGTACGGATCATGCGGCCGGGCCGGGTCGCGTCGGCCCGCGACGCGGCACACCGGCAGCACCGCACGCCGCCCGCCCATCCGGTGGAGGCACCCGCGGCCGGGGCCGAGGGGGAGGAGGAGCACGGGCAGCACCACCACTGGCACCTGTCCGATCTCCTGCACCCGTTCCAGCGCAAGGCGAGCTGAGCCGATCGCCGGCCGAGGAGGCATGCCCCTTTCGTAGGATCGGGGCATGCCTTCGAACGCCGCCGACAAGAACGCCGCCCCGCCGCTCCCGGAACCCCTCCGGGTGCCGGTCGCCGACTCCCACACCCACCTCGACATGCAGTCGGGGACCGTGGAGGAAGGGCTCGCGAAAGCCGCGTCGGTGGGCGTGACCACGGTCGTGCAGGTCGGCTGCGACGTGGCCGGCTCGCGGTGGGCCGCAGAGACGGCCGAGCGGTACGACGCCGTCCACGCGACCGTCGCGCTGCACCCCAACGAGGCCCCGCGGATCGTCCACGGCGACCCGGACGGCTGGTCCCGGCAGGGCGCGCGCACGCCGGGCGGGGACGGCGGCCTCGACGAGGCGCTCGCCGAGATCGACCGGCTGGCCGCGCTGCCCCAGGTCAAGGGCGTCGGCGAGACGGGCCTCGACTACTTCCGCACCGGCCCCGAGGGCAAGGATGCGCAGGAGCGGTCCTTCCGCGCCCACATCGAGATCGCCAAGCGGCACGGCAAGGCCCTGGTCATCCACGACCGCGACGCCCACGCCGACGTCCTGCGCGTGCTGAAGGAGGAGGGCGCCCCCGAGCGCACCGTCTTCCACTGCTACTCCGGGGACGCCGAGATGGCGGAGATCTGCGCCCGCGCCGGGTACTTCATGTCCTTCGCCGGCAACGTCACCTTCAAGAACGCCCAGGACCTGCGCGACGCCGTGGCCGTGGCCCCCCTGGAGCTGCTCCTGGTGGAGACGGACGCCCCTTTCCTCACACCCGTGCCGTACCGCGGACGGCCCAACGCCCCGTATCTCATTCCGGTCACGGTGCGCGCGATGGCCGCCGTGCGAGGCATCGACGAGGACGCCCTGGCGTCGGCACTCGCCGCCAACACCGCACGCGCGTTCGGCTACTGACCCGCTGCCGATCCGTTACCGATCCGCCCGAACGCAACTCTGGGTAGTCGCGTCGCTTTGGAGAGTGACGACCGCTCCGCTAGGTTCTGGGGGCCCGATCCGGACCCCTCTGGACCCCTCGGCCCCTGGAGCGTGTCGGCGTGAGCAACTCGCAGCACCAGACGTACGAGACGTACGGCCCGAGCGAGCCGTACACCGACGTGCACAGCGCGCAGACGCTGGCCTACGGCGTGTACGCGGCGCCGACGTCGTACGACGACACGTACCGGCCCGCCTACGAGGCGCCCGAGCCCGAACTGCCGTGGCGGAGCAGGCCCGAGCCTGTCGCGGAACCCGGAGTGAACGGGCGGGCCGCGCGTCGGCGCAGGGCCCGGGGCCGCTCGGACGGCACCGTGCGCCGGCTGCTCCCGCAGGCGCTGGTCGTCGCGTTCCTCGCGGGCGGCACCACCGCGTTCGTCGCCAAGGACAAGGCGATCGAGCTCAGCGTCGACGGCAAGCCGCGCACCCTGCACACCTTCGCGGACGACGTCACCGAACTGCTCGCCGAGGAGGGTGTGCGGGTGGGTGCGCACGACATGGTGGCGCCCGCCCCCGGCGAGGCGCTGGCCAGCGGCGACGAGGTCGCGGTGCGCTACGGGCGTCCCGTCCGGCTCAACCTCGACGGCCGGCGGCGCGAGGTGTGGACCACGGCGCGCACGGTGCACGAGGCGCTTCAGCAGCTGGGCGTGCGTGCGGAGGGCGCGTACATGTCCGTTTCGCGCTCCCGGCCCATCGGGCGCGCGGGACTCGCACTGGACGTGCGGACCGAGCGCGCGGTGACGGTCATGGCGGACGGCCGGGCGCGGACGATCCGTACGAACGCGGCGACCGTGGGCGAGGTCGTCGAGGAGGCCGGGATTACTTTGCGCGGGCAGGACGCCACGTCCGTCGCGCCGGACAGCTTCCCGCGCGACGGGCAGACCGTCACCGTGCTGCGGATCACCGGCACCAGGGAGGTCCACGAGGAGCAGGTCCCCTTCGAGGTGGAGCGGTCCGCGGATCCCTCCCTGTTCCGGGGCACGGAGATCGTCGAGCGCGCCGGACAGCCGGGGCTGCGACGGATCACCTACTCCCTGCGGACCGTCAACGGCGTCCGGCAGAAGCCGCGGCGGACCCGGACCGAGCTGGTGCGGGAGCCGCGCGCACAGGTGGTCAAGGTGGGCACGAAGCCGCCGCCGACGTCCGTGCAGGGGGCCGACGACCTCGACTGGCAGGGGCTTGCGGCCTGCGAGTCCGGGGGGCGGCCGGACGCGGTCGATCCCTCGGGGACGTACGGCGGGCTGTACCAGTTCGACACCCGGACCTGGCAGAGCCTCGGCGGGAAGGGGCGCCCGCAGGACGCGTCGGCGGCGGAGCAGACGTTCCGGGCGAAGAAGCTGTATCTGCGGCGGGGGGCGAGTCCTTGGCCGCACTGTGGGAGTCGGTTGCACGGGTGAACTTGCTCAGCTGCGGGCAGTCGTGCCGCTGGGGCGATGGGAGTCCCCCCGCTCGAAGCGAAGTCGAGAGTGGGGGAGGGTGGGCGCAGCGGCACCCGCAGCGCCGGGCTGCGCAACCCACCTCCCTCAGCCCCGGCGCCGGGCACCTGGACAGTTGCGTCAACCGCAGCCCCGTACCCTTGTCGCGTGACCAGCCCCACCCCAGACGCCCTCCTCGGCCCCGCCGACGTCCGTGAACTCGCGGCAGCGCTCGGTGTGCGTCCCACCAAGCAGCGCGGTCAGAACTTCGTGATCGACGCGAACACGGTCCGCCGTATCGTCCGCACCGCGGATGTCCGCCCCGACGACACGGTGGTCGAGGTGGGACCGGGACTCGGCTCGCTCACGCTCGCGCTGCTGGAGGCCGCCGACCGGGTCGTCGCCGTCGAGATCGACGACGTACTCGCCGGGGCGCTGCCCGCGACCGTCGCGGCGCGGATGCCGGACCGGGCCGACCGGTTCGCGCTGGTGCACTCCGACGCGATGCACGTGACCGAGCTGCCGGGCCCCGCCCCGACCGCGCTGGTCGCGAACCTGCCGTACAACGTGGCCGTACCGGTCCTGCTGCACATGCTCGAGACCTTCCCGAGCATCGAGCGGACCCTCGTGATGGTCCAGGCGGAGGTCGCCGACCGGCTCGCCGCCCCGCCCGGCTCGAAGGTGTACGGCGTCCCGTCGGTCAAGGCCAACTGGTACGCCGAGGTCAAGCGGGCCGGTGCCATCGGCCGCAAGGTCTTCTGGCCCGCGCCGAACGTCGACAGCGGGCTGGTCTCGCTGGTGCGGCGGGCCGAGCCGCTCAAGACCACCGCGTCGAGGCGCGAGGTGTTCGCCGTCGTGGACGCCGCGTTCGCCCAGCGGAGGAAGACCCTGCGGGCCGCGCTCGCCGGATGGGCCGGGTCGGCGGCCGCGGCCGAGGTCGCCCTCGTCGCGGCGGGCGTCTCGCCGCAGGCGCGCGGGGAGGCCCTGACGGTGGAGGAGTTCGCGAGGATCGCCGAGAACCGCGTCGCCGCCGAGACCGAGGAGCCCGGCAAGTGAGCGTCACCGTCCGGGTCCCCGCCAAGGTCAACGTCCAGCTCGCGGTCGGCGCCGCCCGTCCCGACGGCTTTCACGACCTGGCCAACGTGTTCCTCGCGGTCGGCCTCCACGACGAGGTGACGGTGGCCCCGGCCGACGAACTGCGCGTCACCTGCGCGGGGCCGGACGCCGGCCAAGTGCCCCTGGACCGCACGAACCTGGCGGCGCGTGCGGCGATCCTGCTCGCCGAGCGCCGCGGCCTCGATGCCGCCGTGCACATCCACATCGCCAAGGACATCCCGGTGGCGGGCGGCATGGCGGGCGGGAGCGCGGACGGCGCGGGGGCCCTCGTCGCATGCGACGCGCTGTGGGGCACCGACGCCTCCCGCCAGGAACTCCTCGACATCTGCGCCGAGTTGGGCAGTGACGTGCCGTTCAGCCTGGTCGGCGGGGCGGCGCTCGGCACCGGGCGCGGGGAGAAGCTCCGGCTCCTGGAGGTGGGCGGGACCTTCCACTGGGTGTTCGCGATGGCGGAGCGCGGGCTGTCGACCCCGGCCGTCTTCCGCGAGTTCGACCGGCTTACGGAGGGCCTCGACGTCCCCGAGCCGGTCGCCTCCCGGCCACTGCTCGACGCCCTCGCCAAGGGCGACCCCGACGCACTCGCCGCCGCCGTCTCCAACGACCTCCAGCCCGCCGCCCTCTCCCTCTTCCCGGAACTCGCCGACACCCTCGAGGCCGGGCGGGCCGCCGGTGCGCTCGCCACCCTCGTCTCGGGTTCGGGCCCGACCACGGCGTTCCTCGCGCGGGACGCCGAGTCGGCGGCGAAGGTGGCGCAGGCGCTGCGGACGTCCGGCACCTGCCGGAGCGTACGGACGACTTCGGGGCCGGCGCCGGGGGCGACGGTCGTGGCCGGATCCTGACGGTCGGCCGAGATCTGCCCGACTCGCACGCGGCCTTCACCCGACCCGCTCAGAACGCACAAACATGCAGGTCAGGTGTTACCCATGTCACGGCAATTCATTGTTCGGCAATCGCCCTCATGTTCCTTTTCATGCCCTCTGTGTCAGAGGGTTGGCTGGCATTATCAGCCAACCCCGGTCCCTCTATTACCGGTGGTACGAGAGGAAACTCCCATGGGGCACATGGATCACTTCAGCGCCGGATGGGTCACCCCCGTCCTGTCCTATGCGATGGCCTGCGTCGGCTCGGCGCTCGGACTGCGCTGCACCGTCAGGGCACTTGAGGCGGACGGAGCCTCCAAGCGGAACTGGCTGCTGCTGGGCTCCGTCGCCATCGGCTCCGGCATCTGGACCATGCACTTCGTCGCCATGCTGGGCTTCAGCGTCGAGGGCACGCCGATCCGCTACGACGTCCCGCTCACCGCCCTGAGTCTGCTCATGTCCATCGGCGTGGTCGCGGCCGGCGTCTTCACCGCCGGGTACGGGCGTTCGCGTGTGACGTCGGTCGGGTTCGGCGGCCTCGGCACCGGGCTCGGCGTCGCCGCCATGCACTACACCGGCATGGCCGCGCTCAACCTGCACGGCCAGGTCGGCTACGACCCCATGCTCGTCATCGCCTCCGTCGCGATCGCCGTGGTCGCCGCGACCGCCGCGCTCACCCTGACCCTCATCGTGCGCGGGCCCGTGCTCGCCACCGCCGCCGCGCTCGTCATGGGCCTCGCGGTCAGCAGCATGCACTACACCGCGATGTACGCCGTGAGCATCTCCCTCGCGCCGAGCAGCGCGGCCCTGCCCGGCGCCACCGCCACCGAGTTCATCTTCCCGCTGGCCGTGGTGCTCGGCTCGTTCCTCTTCCTGGCCGCCGCGTATGTCGCCCTGTCCCCGACCGGCAAGCGCGACGAGTCGGCCGCCGCCGCGGAACTCCTGCGTCAGGTCGAACTCAGCACGGCCTGAGGTCCGATGGGCCGAGTGCCGTGACCTGAGCGCACAGCCCACGCGGCCGCACCGACGCCGGCCGGTCGTCCCCCGGCCCCGGCCGCCGTCGCCGTCGCCGTCGTCGTCGTACGCACGAACTCCCCCGAACGAGGTCCACCCATGCGCGTCCCCCGTACGTCCGCCCGGCTGCGTCCCAGATCGGTCCGGGCGAAGATCGTCTCCCTGCTCATGCTGCCCATCGTGTCCCTGATGGCGCTGTGGGGCTTCGCCGCCGTGACGACCGCGTCCAGCATCGGCGACACCGAGCGTGCCAAGGACGTCAACGCCGAACTCCTCGCCCCCGTCGGCGACTTCGTCACCGCGGTGCAGGCCGAGCGGACCGCCGCCCTGCGGTACGCGGCCGAGCCCGACGCCTACGCCACGGCCCGCAAGGCGACCGACGAGGCCGCCACCGCCCTGCTGGCCGGCATCAACGCCTCCAGCTCGGACGCCGCGCTCCTCGACGCGAGCCTGCCGGGGCGCACCGACCGGATGGAGGCCGACGCGGCCGCCCTCCCGGCCCTGCGGACCGAGGTGACCGCGAAGGGGACGGCGGCCACGACGACGTACACCGAGTACTCGGCGCTCGTCGAGCACGGCTTCTCGGTCGCCGGTGCGCTCACCGGCGACCAGGGCACCGACGCCGCCTCCGAGGCCCGCGTGGTGCTCGAACTGGGCCGGGCGCGCGAGGCGGTGGCCCGCGAGCAGGCGCTGCTGGGCGCCGCCGAGGCGAGCGGGACGCTGACCGAGGGGCAGTACGCGCTGTTCGTCGGCGCCGTCGCCACCCAGCGCGAGCTGCTGGCGCCGGCGGTCGCCGACCTGAAGCCCGCGCACCGGGCGGCGTACCGGAAGATCCTCGAAGGCGACGGTTACGCGCGGCTCGGGGCGGTCGAGAACCGGGTGCGGGACGCCGGTCCCGGCGCGCCGGCCGTCTCGCGGACGGCGCTGGCGGGCTGGAACGACGCCTCCGCGAGCGTGCTCGGGGGGCTGGCCTCCGCCGAGGCGGCGGCCGGTACGGGGGCGATCGCCAAGGCCGACCCGTTCGGCTGGGACACGCTGGGTGCGTCCGGGGTGGCCGTGGTCCTCGGTCTGGTCGGTGTGCTGCTGTCCCTGCTGGTCTCCGTCCTCGTCGGGCGCGGGCTCATCGTCGAACTCCTCGACCTGCGCAACGACGCCCTGGAGGTGGCCGGCCGCCGGCTGCCGCAGGCCATGCGCAAGCTGCACGCCGGACAGGGCGTCGACATCGACGTGGAGGCGCCGATGCGGCGGCTCGCCGGCGACGAACTCGCCCAGGTCGGCACCGCGTTGACCGCCGTCCAGCGGGCCGCGCTGAAGGCCGCGTCCGAGCGGGCCGAGCTGCTCAGCGGGATCTCCGGGGTGTACGTCAGTCTCGCCCGCCGGAGCCAGGTGCTGCTGCACCGGCAGCTGGACCTGCTCGACGCGATGCAGCGGCGGGTGCAGGACCGGACGGAGCTGCAGGACCTGTACCGCGTCGACTACCTCGCCACCCGGATGCGCCGCCACTCCGAGAGCCTGCTGATTCTGTCCGGCATCGCGCCCGGCCGTGGCTGGCGGGACCCGATCCCGCTGGCGGACGTGCTGCGGGCCGCGGTCGCCGAGATCGAGAGCACGCCCCGGGTGCAGATCTGGGCCGTGCCGCGGGTCTCCGTGGTGGGCGGTTCCGTCGCCGACGTGATCCATCTGCTCGCCGAACTGGTGGAGAACGCGACGGCCTTCTCGCCGCCCAGCACCAAGGTGCATCTGCGGGCCGCCCGGATGCGGGACGGCGTGCTCATCGAGATCGAGGACAGCGGCTTCGGCATGAACGAGGACGCCCTCGCCGACGCCAACCGCAAGATCGAGTCGGAGAAGGTCGACCTCCTCGACGCCAAGCAGATCGGCCTGTTCGTGGTCAACCGTCTGCGGGAGCGGCAGGGCCTGCGCGTGGAGCTGCGGCAGTCCCCGAACGGCGGGGTCACCGCGGCGGTGCTGATTCCCGAGGCGCTGACGCGGGACGACATGCCGGGCGCCTCCGGGGGACGCGCTCTGGCCCCCGCGTCCGCGTTGATCCCGCGGCAGCGGGGGCTGTAGCGGGAACGCCCCGGGGACGGGGGCCCCGGGGCGCGTGTGCCGCTGTTCCGGAGCCGTCGGCTCAGAAGGTCAGCTTCCAGCTGTTGATGTATCCGGTGTCCGCGCTGTAGACGTCCTGGACCTTGAGCTGCCAGGTCCCGTTGACCGTGGTCTCGCTCGACGCGTCGACGGTGTACGTGGCGTCGACGTTGTCCGTGGAGTCGGAGGAGCTGCTGCTCTTGAGGCGGTACGTCGAGCCGTCGGGCGCGACCAGGTCGATCACCAGGTCGCCGCGGTAGGTGTGGACGATGTTGACGTACACGGACAGGTCGCTGGGCGCGCTGCCGGTGATGCCGCTGACGGTGACCGGCGAGTACACGGCCGAGCCCGCGTCCGGGACGGACACGTCGGTCGTGGCCTCGAAGCTGCTGCCGGTGTCGCCGCCACCGCCGTCGTCGTCGCCGTCACCGCTGGGGGTCACCTGGAGCAGCAGGTTGGGGCTGCCGGTGCCCACGCCGGTGAGCGTGGAGGCGGACGCCGCCGAGGTCAGTGCCGTGGTGACCTGGGCGGGCGTGGCGCTCGGGTTCTCGCCCAGGTAGACCGCGGCGGCACCGGCCACGTGCGGGGACGCCATCGACGTACCGGAGAGTGTCGAGGTGGCGGTGTTGGAGGTGTTGTACGTCGAGGTGATGCTCGACCCCGGCGCGAAGATGTCCAGCACGGATCCGTAGTTGGAGAAGGACGACCGGGCGTCGGCGCTGGTGCTCGCGCCCACGGTGATCGCGGACGCGACGCGGGCGGGCGAGTAGCTCGACGCGTTGGCGTTGTCGTTGCCGGCCGCGACCGCGTAGGTGACGCCCGCGGCGATCGAGTTGGCGACGGCGGTGTCGAGGGTGGTGTCCGCGCCGCCGCCGAGGGACATGTTGGCGACCGCCGGGAACTGGGCGTTCTCGGTCACCCAGTCGATGCCCGCGACCACGCCGGCGGTGGTGCCGGATCCGTCGTCGTCGAGGACACGCACGGCGACGATGTTCGCCGCCTTGGCGACCCCGTAGGTGCTGCTCGCCACGGTTCCGGCGACGTGCGTGCCATGTCCGTTGCCGTCGTCGGCGGTGGAGTCGTCGTCGACGGCGTCGTAGCCGTACGAGGCGCGTCCGCCGAAGGCGGTGTGGGTGATCCGGACGCCGGTGTCGATGATGTAGGCCGTGACGCCGCTGCCCGCGCTGTCCGGGTAGGTGTACGCGGAGTCGAGCGGCAGGTCCGCCTGGTCGATGCGGTCCAGGCCCCAGGTCGGGCCGGTCTGGGTGTCGTTGATGTGGACGGTCTTGTTCTGCACGACCGAGGCGACGGCCGGGTCGGCGGCGAGCCGCTTGGCCTCGGTCTCGCTCATCTCGGTCGCGTAGCCGTTGAGGGCGGTCTTGTAGGTGCGCTCGACCTCGGCGCCGTACCGGGTGGCGAGCGCCTTGCCCTTGGCGGAGGCGGCGCGGAAGCCCGCGCTGTCCTTCAGCGTGACGATGTAGCTGTCCTTGACGGCACCCTCGGCGTCGGCGCCCTGGATCACGCCCACGGCGGGCGCCGCGGCCGCGGGGGCGGCGGTCGCGGCGGTGACGGTGAACAGTGCGGCGGCGGATACGAGGGCGGCGAGGGCGCCGCGTCTGCGGCGGTCGGCTGATCCGGGTGTGGGGGAGTGCTGCACGAACATGGGGGTGTTACCCCTCTCGGGAAACGTGCACGGACGGGGCTGTGGGGGGTGGCCTGTCCTGTGCGCATACCGTGGCGGTTTTGATGAGTCCACGTCAATAGAGGGGAATCCCTACGTCCGGGTAAGGGGGTGGGGGAGACGGGGGCGAAGGGACGACCGCCCGCGCGACTACTCTGGAAGGTCGATCGTCCCCCTTGTCAGGAGAGAAATGGCCGTCAACCTGGTCAATGTCGAGAACGTCAGCAAGGTGTACGGCACTCGTGCCCTCCTCGACGGCGTGTCGCTCGGCGTCTCCGAAGGGGACCGCATCGGGGTCGTCGGCCGGAACGGTGACGGAAAGACGACCCTGATCCGGATGCTCGCCAAGCTGGAGGACGCCGACACCGGGCGGGTCACGCACTCCGGGGGGCTCAGGACCGGGGTACTGACCCAGCACGACTCCCTCGACCCGGCCGCCACCGTCCGGCACGAGGTCATCCGGGACATGGCCGACCACGAGTGGGCCGGCAACGCCAAGATCAGGGACGTACTCACCGGGCTGTTCGGCGGGCTCGACCTGCCCGGCTTCCCGCAGGGCCTCGACACCGTCATCGCCCCGCTCTCCGGCGGTGAGCGGCGCCGCATCGCGCTCGCCAAGCTGCTCATCGAGGAGCAGGACCTGATCGTCCTGGACGAGCCCACCAACCACCTCGACGTCGAGGGCATCGCCTGGCTCGCCCAGCACCTGCGCGAGCGGCGTTCCGCGCTCGTCTGCGTGACCCACGACCGGTGGTTCCTGGACCAGGTCTGCACCCGGATGTGGGACGTGCAGCGCGGCGACGTCTTCGAGTACGAGGGCGGCTACTCCGACTACGTCTTCGCGCGCGCGGAGCGTGAGCGCATCGCCGCCACGGAGGAGACCAAGCGGCAGAACCTGGTCCGCAAGGAACTCGCGTGGCTGCGCCGCGGCGCCCCCGCCCGCACGTCCAAGCCGCGCTTCCGCGTCGAGGCGGCCAACGAGCTCATCGCGGACGTACCGCCGCCCCGCGACAGCAGCGAGCTGATGAAGTTCGCCTCCTCGCGGCTCGGCAAGTCCGTCTTCGACCTGGAGGACGTGACCGTCCAGGCCGGTCCCAAGGTGCTGCTCAAGCACGTGACCTGGCAGCTCGGCCCGGGCGACCGGATCGGTCTCGTCGGGGTGAACGGCGCGGGGAAGACCTCGCTGCTGCGGGCCATGGCCGAGGCGGCGTGGACCCAGGGCGAGGCGCAGCCGGCCGGCGGACGGGTCGCGGTCGGCAAGACCGTCAAGCTCGCCTATCTCTCCCAGGAGGTCGCCGAACTCGACCCGAGCTGGCGGGTGCTGCAGGCCGTGCAGCAGGTGCGCGAGCGCGTCGACCTCGGCAAGGGGCGCGAGATGACCGCCGGGCAGCTCTGCGAGACGTTCGGCTTCAACAAGGAGAAGCAGTGGACGCCCGTCGGGGACCTGTCCGGCGGTGAGCGGCGCAGGCTCCAGCTGCTGCGGCTGCTGATGGACGAGCCCAACGTCCTCTTCCTCGACGAGCCCACCAACGACCTCGACATCGAGACGCTGACCCAGCTGGAGGACGTGCTCGACGGCTGGCCCGGCTCGATGATCGTCATCTCCCACGACCGGTTCTTCGTCGAGCGCACCACCGACCGGGTCTTCGCCCTCCTCGGCGACGCCACCCTGCGGATGCTGCCGCGCGGCATCGACGAGTACCTGGAGCGGCGCCGCCGCATGGAGGAGGCCGCGGCCGCGTCGGCCCCCGCGACCGTCGCCGACAGGGCCGTACCGGAGAAGAGCGCGGCCGACCAGCGCGCCGCCAAGAAGGAACTCCAGAAGATCGAGCGGCAGTTGGACAAGATCTCCGAGAAGGAGACCAAACTGCACGCGCAGATCGCCGACAACGCCACGGACTTCGAGAAGGTGGCCAAACTCGACGCCGAGCTGCGCGACTTGGCCGGGGAGCGCGACGACCTGGAACTGCGATGGCTGGAACTCGCCGACGACGCGTGAAGGGCGCGTGAAGGCGCATAACGAGGGCATCACGGGCCGGTCCTCCCTTGGGAACAGGGGCAGAACCGGCCCGGTGCGTTGTCGGTCCCGAGTGATAGAAATGGCCGTCTTAGATCTTTCTGAGTGCGACTCTGGGTCCATCACGTACCTCAGGGCGTGGCTAAAAATCAGTGACTGAACGGGGGAACGCGCTGATGGCTCAGCCGCCCAACCAGCCGCCGCAGGGTGGCTTCGGAGCACCGCAGGACCAGCCACCACAACAGCAGGGCGAGGGCTTCGGGGCCCCGCCGCCACCGCCGCAGGCTCCACCGCAGCCTGGGTACGGCTATCCGCAGCAGCCCTCGCCGCCGTCGGGTCCGTACGCCCCGCCGCAGTCCGGCCCCTACGGCCAGCCGCAGCAGCCCGGGCCGTACGGTCAGCCGGGGCCGTACGGTCAGCCGCAGCAGCCCGGGCCGTACGGTCAGCCGCAGCAGTCGGGCCCGTACGCACAGCCGCAGGGTTACGGCTATCCGCAGCAGCCCCAGTTCCCGGGCGCGCCCGGCACCCCGCCGCCCGGCTCGGGGAACCGTTTCAAGGGCAAGCCCGCCGTCATCATCGGTGCCGCCGTGGCCGCGCTGCTCGTCATCGGCGGGACCGTGTTCGCGGTCGCCGGCGGCGGTGACGACGACAAGAAGCCGACCGCCGGGAAGAGCGACGACTCCAAGCCCACCGCCTCCGACTCCCCGGTCAACCCCGGCGACGGCAGCGGCGCCGGCGGCGCGGACCCGGAGAACCTCAACGAAGGCCGGAAGGCCGGCGAGGCCAAGGTGCTCTGGTACAAGGAGGCGCCCGACGCGCCCGGTGACGGAGCCGACGCCCCCGGCATGTGGATCACCGGCAAGACCGCGGTGAAGGCGGCGTACAAGCAGCTCGTCGCCTACAACATCGATGGTGGCGCCCCCACTTGGGACACGATCACCTTCGAGCAGAAGATCTGCGCGGTCACCCCGCAGAAGACGTCCGACGACAAGATCGTCGTCGCGTACATGAACGGCACCAGCGACCGCGCCGACTGCAACCAGCTCCAGGAGATCGACCTCAACACCGGTGCGAAGGGCTGGACGGGCGAGGTCGAGGACGGCGCGCTGTTCGACAGCACCGCCTCGATCGAGCTGTCCATCACCGGCAAGACGCTGATGGTGGGCCGCTCGCAGTCCGGCACGGCGTACGACGTGACGACCGGCAAGAAGCTGTTCGACAAGAAGAAGTACGGCAGCGCCTGCTTCCCGACCGCCTTCGCGGGCGGCGCCCGGCTGATCGTCGTCGCCTCCTGCGACGCCGCCAAGACGACCGAGCACGACGAGATGCAGGAGCTGGACCCCACGACCGGCAGGGTCAAGTGGACCCAGAAGTTCGACAAGGGCTGGACCGTCGAGCACACGTACTCCCTCGACCCGCTGGTCGTCTACAGCACCAACGACGACAAGAACGCGTGGAACATCTCCACCATCACCGCCTCCGGCAGGTTCCGCTCGCAGGTCGCCTTCGACGAGGACTTCGCCCCCGAGTGCGGCTGGGGATTCCTCGGCGGTGACCTCCAGGCCTGCCAGGGCGTGGCCGCCGACGCGAACACGCTCTACCTGCCCACCGAGGCGTCCAGCGGGGCGAACGAGATCGTCGCCGTCAACCTGGCCGACGGCAAGGAGAAGTGGCGCGTGAAGTCCCCGGCGGACGAGTCGATGCTGCCGCTGAAGACCGAGGGCGGCAAGCTCGTCGCGTATGTGGAGCCGTCGTACGACGCGGGCGGCCGGATCGTGTCGATCGCGACCACCGGCAGCAAGCACACGCCGACGACGCTGCTGCAGATGCCGGAGGGCACCGTGGACATCGAGAGCGGCTTCTACTCGAAGGACATCGACTGGGTCGACGGGCGCTTCTACATCTCCACCACACGGCTGGCCGGAGACACCGACAAGAAGGAGAAGTTGATGCTCGCCTACGGCAAGTGACCCTTCCCCTTCAGCTGTTCGTCGTCCCCGCCGTCCCCGCCGACTCCGCTCCCGAGGTACTCACGTCATGACTCAACCGCCCCCTCCGCCGCCCAACCAGCCCCCGCAGCAGGGCGGTTTCGGCCCGCCGCAGGACCAGCCCCCGCAGGCGCCGCCGGCACCGCAGAACCCCGAGGCCCCGCAGACGCCCCCACCGCCTCCGCCGGGCCAGCAGCAGCCGGGCTACGGCTACCCGCAGCCGCCCCAGCCGCCGCAGACCCCTCCGGGTTACGGCTATCCGCAGGCGGCGCCACCCCAGGCCCCGCAGGCGCCCCCCGGCTACGGCTACCCCGCCCAGCAGCCCAATCCCTACGGCCAGCAGCCGAACCCGTACGGCCAACAGCCGAACCCGTACGGCCAGCAGCCCGGTTACGGCTACCCGCAGGCGACCATGCCGCTGCAGCCGCAGCCCGGTCAGGCGGCCGGCGGCGGGCGGAAGTTCAACGCGCAGCTGACCATCATCGTCGCGGCCGTCGTGGCGATCGCCCTGATCATCGGCGGCGGCGTCTGGTACGCCACCACCTCCGGTGACGAGGGCGGCAAGAAGGACGACACCGCGAGCTCCAGCGGCGGCACCGGCGGCACCGACGACAAGGAAGGCGACACCGGCGGCAGCGACACCGGCGGCGGCACCACCGGCACCTCCACCACCCCGGTGGAGAAGGTGCCCGGCAACCCAGCCTCCAAGGTCCTCTTCCAGGTCCCGGCGCCCGAGGTCGGCAAGGACAGCACGATCTCCACGGCCGGTTCCTGGCTCACCGACAAGGTGTACGCCAAGAGCGGCGTCGCCGAGATCGCCGGCTACGACCCCGACAAGGGCACCAAGCTGTGGACGATCAAGCTCCCCGGCCCGGTGTGCCAGGGCAGCAACCACGTCACCACCGACGGCACGACGGCGATCATCTACCAGCCGGAGATGCCGACCAAGGCCGAGCCCTCGCACGGCTGCAGTCAGGTCGCGGCGATCGACCTCGACGCCGGGAAGAAGCTGTGGACGAAGACCGCCAACTCCGGTGACCAGGCGATCAGCTTCAACAACGTCACCGTCAGCGAGAACACCGTCGCCCTCGGCAGCTCCAGCGGCGGCGCCGCCTTCGACCTCACCTCCGGCAAGCAGCTGTGGGCCCCGAAGCCGACCGACACCTGCTACGACGCCGGGTACGGCGGCGGTGCGAAGCTGGTCGCGGTGCGCCGGTGCGGCTCGTACGACGCGCCCGAGCTGCACATCCAGACCATCGACCCGAAGTCCGGGAAGGTGATCTCCGACTACAAGATGGCGACGGGCATCAGCTACGCCAGTGTGGTGTCGACCGACCCGCTGGTCGTCGCCGCCGACATCGGCGAGGCCGCGAAGGACGGCAGCGGCATCTCGGACTTCTTCTCCATCGACAACAAGACCGGCAAGCTGCGCACCCGCATCTCGGCACCGAGCGACCAGTACGCGGCCAGCTGCGACGGCATCACCAAGATCGAGGAGTGCCACCAGCTCGCGGTCGGCAACGGCAAGCTCTATGTGGCGACCGAGGAGCACGACGGCGCCGCCGAGTTCTCGGACACCAACGAGATCGTCGCCATCGACCTCGCCACCGGCAAGCAGACCGGCCAGCGGGCCGACGCGGGCGACGACTACACGATCATGCCGCTGCGGATGGACGGCACCAACATCATCGCGTACAAGCGTCCGCCGTACGACAAGGGCGGTCAGATCGTCAGCATCGACGGCGGCTCCTTCAAGGAGACCAAGCTGCTGGAGAACCCGGCCACGGAGTCGGTGCGGGACGTGGAGACCAGCATGTCGCCGGACTACTCCGAGATCCTCTACTCGCAGGGGCACCTGTTCATGTCGGACATCTTCGCCAGTTCTCTGGGGGGCTCGTCCGACGAGAAGGAGTACCTGGTGATCGCGTTCGGCGCGAGCTGAACCGCTCCACCGGCCTTGTCGACACGGCCCCGCCCCTGTTCAGGGGCGGGGCCGTGCGCGTACCGCTCATCACCCTCGAATGCGAGGAAAACCAGAAATTCCGTCGATCCGGGGCACTTCTCTCCCGGTAGGGGAAGCGCAACGTCGAACAAGCGTGTAGCTTCCGGGGGCATGAAGGGCGGGGGAGCCGGGAGGGGGCTTCTGTCCGTGCGGACCAGTGGGCATCCATAGTGGGGCATCCACACGCGGATCCATTGGGGGGACTGGGGGGTTGCTCGATGGGAGTGCGGCTCATGGTGGTCGACGACCACCGACTGCTCGCCGAGGCGTTGGCCTCGGCGCTGAAACTGAGGGGGCACCGAGTGCTTGCCGCGGCGGCGCCCGCCGCGGGCGCGGCGGAACTGGTGATCAGCCGGGCACCGGAGGTGTGCCTGCTGGGGACGGCGACACCGGCGGAGCCGGGGATGTTCGACCCGGTGGTGCGGATCAAGCGGGAGCGTCCGCAGGTTGCGGTACTGGTGCTGGGCCCGGTGCCCAGCCCGCGCGGGATCGCGGCGGCCTTCGCCGCGGGGGCCTCCGGCTACGTACGGCATGACGAGCGGATCGAGGGGGTCGAGCGCGCGATCATGAAGGCCCGGGCGGGAGAGGCGGCGGTGGCGCCGCAGCTGCTGCAGGGCGCGTTCAGCGAACTGCTCAACCCGGTGGCCCAGCCCGACGACGAGGGACAGCGCCTGCTGCAGATGCTGACCCCCAGGGAGGTCGAGGTCCTGGTCCGGGTCGCCGACGGCGAGGACACCCGCCTGATCGCGGCCGGCATGGGCATCGCCCCGTCCACGGCCCGCACCCATGTCCAACGGGTCCTGATGAAGCTGGGCGTGGGTTCGAGGCTGGAGGCGGCGGCACTGGCGGCACGGACGGGGTTGCTGGACCGGGCGGGTCCGATACCGCACTCGCCACCGGAGCCGGGAGCCGGGTGACTTTCGGACGACTCGGGACGGGGCGTGGTGTCGATCACGCCCCGTCTTCATGGAGTGACTGCAGGATGCGGTAACAGGACTTGAACCGTGGCGCACCGGTCTTCGCGCCCTTGCGCCGGCCCTTGAGAGAGGCGAAGAAGTTCTTGTAGGCGACCTCGGCGTCGCGCAGGGACTGCTGGAGCACCACGACGGAGACCTCGCCCAGCCAGGACCGCTCCACGGTCTGCTTGGCCCGGGTGATCAGCTTCTTGGACAGCTCACCGGCCGTCGGGAACGCCTCGCCCGCCGTGCGGGCCTCCTCTCGGTGCGCGCACCCCGTCGTTGAACACGACATGCGCGCACCCGAACGCCTTGGGGCGGAAGCTGTCCCGGAGCTGCTGCGAATGAATCCCGGTAGTCGAAGGACAGGGCGAGGGAGCCGGACAGACCGTCCCGGCCGCCGAAGTATTCGCTTCGTTGCGTGAACTGATCCAGAGCGGAACTTGCGCCTCCGCCTTCAGTGATTGAATGCGCCTGTTGATGCTTTTTGTTTGATTGTGATGTTGACCGGTGTGGTGAGTTGTGTTTCCATGTGTTTGGTTCTGTTTGATGATTGAGTGGCTCGAATAGGGAGTCCGCAGTGAAGAAGACCTCGACCCGGCTGGCCGACGGTCGCGAGTTGATCTACTACGACCTGCGTGACGACACCGTGCGGGACGCGGTCGACCGCCGTCCGCTGGACCCGACCGTCACCACGTCCGAGGTCCGCCGGGACGTGCTGCTCGGCGACGCGGTCGCCATCGCCTCGCACCGCCAGGGCCGCACCTACCACCCGCCGGCCGACGAGTGCCCCCTGTGCCCGTCGCAGGGCGACCGGCTGAGCGAGATACCGGACTCGTCGTACGACGCGGTGGTCTTCGAGAACCGTTTCCCCTCGCTGGCCGGCGACTCGGGCCGCTGCGAGGTGGTCTGCTTCACCTCCGACCACAACGCGTCCTTCGCCGACCTGACCGAGGAGCAGGCACGGCTCGTCCTGGACGCGTGGACCGACCGGACGTCGGAGCTGTCGCATCTGCCCTCCGTGGAGCAGGTGTTCTGTTTCGAGAACCGTGGCGCGGAGATCGGTGTGACCCTGGGACACCCGCACGGGCAGATCTACGCCTACCCCTTCACCACGCCGCGCACCGCGCTGATGCTGCGTTCTGTCGCAGCGCACAAGGAGGCGACCGGGGGTGAGAACCTCTTCGACGCCGTCCTGGCGCGCGAACTCGCCGAAGAGCGGGTCGTCCTGGAGGGGGAGCACTGGGTCGCCTTCGTGCCGTACGCGGCGCACTGGCCGTACGAGGTGCACCTGTACCCGAAGCGCCGCGTGCCGGACCTGCTCGGCCTCGACGAGGAGGCGCGCACAGAGTTCCCCAAGGTCTATCTGGAACTCTTGAGGCGCTTCGACCGGATCTTCGACGGGCCGGGTGGAGAGAAGGAAGGGGCGGGGGAGCCTCCGACGCCGTACATCGCCGCCTGGCACCAGGCGCCGTTCGGTGCGCTGGAGGAGTTCGAGGGCGTCAGCCGTGACGACTTCGCGCTGCACCTCGAGCTTTTCACCATTCGCCGTACTTCCGGCAAGCTGAAGTTCCTCGCGGGCTCCGAGTCGGGCATGAACGTGTTCATCAACGACATCCGGCCGGAGGCCGCGGCCGAGCGACTGCGAGAGGTAGCTAGTTCATGAGCGGCAAGTATCTGGTCACGGGCGGTGCGGGGTACGTCGGCAGCGTGGTCGCCCGGCATCTGCTGGAGGCGGGTCACGAGGTCGTCGTCCTCGACAACCTCTCCACCGGCTTCCGCGAAGGCGTCCCGGCCGGGGCCACCTTCGTCGAGGGCGACATCCGCGACGCCGCCAAGTGGCTCGACTCCACCTTCGACGCCGTCCTGCACTTCGCCGCCTCCTCCCAGGTCGGCGAGTCGGTCGTGAAGCCCGAGAAGTACTGGGACAACAACGTCGGCGGCACCATGGCCCTGCTCGGCGCCATGCGCGAGGCGGGCGTGCGCCGGCTCGTCTTCTCCTCGACGGCCGCCACCTACGGCGAGCCGACCCAGGTCCCGATCGTCGAGTCGGCGCCGACCCAGCCCACCAACCCGTACGGCGCCACGAAGCTCGCGGTCGACCACATGATCACGAGTGAGGCGGCGGCTCACGGACTGGCCGCGGTCTCCCTGCGCTACTTCAACGTGGCGGGCGCGTACGGCGAGTCCGGCGAGCGCCACGACCCCGAGTCGCACCTGATCCCGCTCGTCCTCCAGGTCGCGCAGGGCCGGCGGGACGCGATCTCCGTCTACGGCGACGACTACCCGACGCCGGACGGCACCTGCGTCCGCGACTACATCCACGTGGCGGACCTGGCCGAGGCCCACCTCCTCGCGGTGAAGGCGGCCACCCCCGGCGAGCACCTCATCTGCAACCTCGGCAACGGCAACGGCTTCTCCGTCCGTGAGGTCATCGAGACGGTCCGGCAGGTCACCGGCCACCCGATCCCCGAGGTCGTGGCCCCCCGCCGCGGCGGCGACCCGGCGGTCCTGGTGGCGTCGGCCGCCGCCGCCCGCGAGAAGCTGGGCTGGAACCCGTCCCGCGCGGATCTCGCGGGGATCGTCGCGGACGCGTGGGACTTCGCGCAGCGGCGCGGAAACTAGCGACAACGCAGCCACCGGCTGCAACCAGTACGTACGGAAAGGTCAGGGGTCAGGGCATGAGCGAGGCTGTCGCAGTGGCTGTCGCCGAGCGGTTCGAGGAGCTGTACGGGGACCGGCCGGAAGGGGTGTGGGCGGCGCCGGGCCGGGTCAACCTCATCGGCGAACACACCGACTACAACGACGGCTTCGTCATGCCGTTCGCCCTCCCGCACGTCACCGTCGCCGCGGTGTCCCGGCGCGAGGACGGCGTACTGCGCCTGCACTCTGCCGACATCGAGGGCGGCGTCATGGAACTGCGCGTCGACGACCTGGCCCCGGAGTCCGACCGGAACTGGACGGCGTACCCGGCGGGCGTGGTCTGGGCCCTGCGCGAGGCGGGCCACCCGGTCACCGGCGCGGACGTCCACCTGACCTCGACGGTGCCGTCCGGCGCGGGCCTGTCCTCGTCGGCGGCCCTTGAGGTCGTGGTGGCGCTCGCCCTGAACGACCTCTTCGAACTCGGCCTCAAGGGCTGGCAGCTGGCCCGCCTGTGCCAGCGCGCCGAGAACGTCTACGTCGGCGCCCCCACCGGCATCATGGACCAGACCGCGTCCGCCTGCTGCGAGGCCGGCCACGCCCTGTTCCTCGACACCCGCGACCTCTCCCAGAAGCAGATCCCCTTCGACCTGGCCGCCGAGGGCATGCGCCTGCTGGTCGTCGACACCCAGGTCAAGCACGCCCACAGCGACGGTGAGTACGGCAAGCGCCGGGCCGGCTGCGAGAAGGGCGCCGACCTGCTGGGCGTGAACGCCCTCCGGGACGTGCCGTACGCCGAACTCGACGCGGCGCTGGAGCGGCTGGGCGACGAGGAGGAGGTCCGCCGCCTGGTGCGTCACGTCGTCACCGAGGACGAGCGGGTCGAGCGGGTCGTGTCCCTGCTGGAGTCGGGCGACACCCGCGCGATCGGCCCGGTCCTGATCGAGGGGCATGCGTCGTTGCGGGACGACTTCCGCATCTCCTGCCCCGAGCTGGACCTGGTGGTCGACACCGCCCTCATGGCCGGTGCGCTGGGCGCCCGTATGACCGGCGGCGGCTTCGGCGGCTCGGCGATCGTCCTCGCGGAGGCGGCCGACGTCGACACCATCACCAAGGCCGTCCAGGAGGCCTTCGCGGCGGCCAACTTCACCGCGCCCCGGGTGTTCGAGGCCGTACCGGCGGCGGGCGCGCGCAGGCTCAGCTGAGCCGCTTCGTCAGCGTGTACTCCGTGATCCCCGGCGGATAGTCGGGGATCACGCACACCACCTCGTACCCCTGCTTCCGGTAGAACCTCGGCGCCTGGAAGTCCCAGGTCTCCAGGCGTACGGCCGCACACCCCCGTTCGCGACGGGCCGTCCGCTCCGCCTGCGCGAGCAGGCCGGCGCCCAGGCCCGCGCCGCGGTGGCGTTCGTCGACCCAGAGGTACGTCACATGGAGCCAGGTCGCCCAGGTGTGGCCGACGAGGCCGCCGGCCAGGCGGTCGGCCTCGTCCAGGATCCAGACGTGCAGCGGGTGTTCGCGTTCGCCGGGGGTGCCGCGCAGGGCGCGCAGGACGGGGGAGGCCGCCGTGTTCGTCTCCCGCAGCCGGGTCCGGAGAAGATCGCGCCGTTCCTTGTCGACTTCTGTCTCCATACGAAACATGCGGCTCACCATAAACGCGTCGGACTGCCAGTTCTGCAAATTGCCTTCCGCTCCTGCCCCCCGGCCGTACTCTGATGAACAGCACCGGTGGGGGCCGGTGTGATCAGGGGGCGAGACAGTCGGGTACGACGCCCGAAGTGGGGGTAACAGGTTCTGCACGGCGGCGGCCGTGCGGTGACGGATGCCCCTGGGCGTCGTATCCGCGTACAAGTCGTCGTTCTCCGGACCTTGAGGTGTCCCCTGCTCTTCAGGAGCTTGGGGAAGGGGGTTTCGTGGTTCGCATCCGAGTCCTGGTCGTCGACGACCATCGCATCTTCGCCGAGTCACTCGCCGCGGCGCTGGCAGCCGAGCCCGACGTGGAGGTCTCCGCGGCCGGCAGCGGTCCCGCCGCGCTGCGCAGTCTGGAGCGCGCGGCCGCCGAGGGGCGCCGCTACGACGTGCTGCTGGTCGACGCCGACCTGGGCGGCAATGTGCCCGGCGTCCGGCCCGCGGTGCCGGTCCAGGAGGTGGGCGAGGACGGCCTCGTCGACGGGATCTCGCTGGTCGTCGGGGTGCGTTCGTCGCAGCCCGCCGTCCGGATCGTCGTGCTCGCCGAGAAGGACGACCCGCGCCGCGCCGCGCTCGCCCTGCAGGCCGGCGCCTCCGGGTGGGTCGCCAAGGACTGCTCGCTGTCCCGGCTGCTGACGGTCATACGAGGAGTCCTGCGCGAGGAGACGCACCTGCCGCCCGCCCTGCTCACCGGCGTCCTGCGGGAGTTGACCGCCGCGCGCAAGCACCGCACCGAGAGCGAACAGCTGGTGGAGTCCCTCACGCCGAGGGAGCGGGAAGTGCTGCGCTGCATGGTCGCCGGGCTCGGGCGGAAAGCCGTCGCGGAGAGGCTCTTCCTCTCCCCGCACACCGTCCGCACTCATATGCAGAACGTCCTCGGCAAGCTCGGGGTGCACTCCACGCTGGCCGCCGTCGCGCTGGCGCGGCGGGCGGGGGTCGGCCCCGTCGACCTAGCCGGGGATGTTGTCGAACGGGGCGGTCAACTGGCGTAGCAGTCCGGCAAGTTCGCTCCGCTGGGCGCGGGACAGCTCCGCGAGGATGGCCCGCTCCTGGTCGAGCAGTCCGGCCAGGGCCTGGTCGGCGCGGTCCTTGCCGTCGTCCGTGAGCCGGACCAGCACGCCGCGCCGGTCGCTCGGGTCGGGCAGCCGCTCCACCAGGCCCTTCTTGGTCAGGCGGTCGATGCGGTTCGTCATCGTGCCCGAGGTGACCAGGGTCTGGGTCAGCAGCTGTCCCGGCGAGAGCTGATACGGCGTTCCCGCGCGCCTCAGTGCCGTCAGTACGTCGAACTCCCAGGGCTCCAGGCTGTGCTCGGCGAAGGCCAGCCGGCGGGCCCGGTCCAGGTGCCGGGCCAGTCTGCTCACCCGGCTGAGTACCTCGAGCGGTTCCACGTCGAGGTCCGGGCGCTCCCGGCGCCATGCTGATACCAGCCGATCGACCTCGTCCTCCATGACGATCAGTGTAGTGGTTGTGTCGATGTGAAGTCTCTTGATGTCAAGTCTCTTGACGTCAAGGTAAATCCTGGGCAGGCTGGGAACCCGTTGAGTACGGTCACGACGAGGAGGCCCGCCATGCCCGCCACCGCCCCCACCTGGGACCCCGCCCAGTATCTGCGCCACGCCGACCACCGTGCCCGCCCCTTCGCCGACCTCCTCGCCCGGGTCCCGGACCTGCCCGCGCGACCGCCCGCGGGGCCACCCCGCATCGCCGACCTCGGCTGCGGGCCCGGCAACGTCACGACCCTGCTCGCCGGCCGCTGGCCCGCCGCGCACATCACCGGGTACGACAACTCGCCGGAGATGCTCGACAAGGCGCACGCGGACCACGCGGGCCCCACTCCCGGCGGCGGCCGCCTCGACTTCGCCCACGCCGACGTTCTGACCTGGGCGCCCCCGGAGCCGTACGACCTGATCGTCAGCAATGCCACCCTCCAGTGGGTGCCGGGGCACGTGGAGCGGTTCGCGCAGTGGGTGGCGGGTCTGGTGCCGGGCGGCACCTTCGCCTTCCAGGTCCCGGGGAACTTCGACGCCCCCAGCCACCGGCTGATGCGCGAACTCGCCCACTCCGCCCGCTGGAAGCACCGCCTCGCCGACACCCTGCGGCACGACGACGCCGTCCTCGCACCCGAGGTCTACCTGGAGCGGCTGGCCGACCTCGGCTGCACGGCGGACGTGTGGGAGACGACGTACGTCCATCTGCTGGAGGGCGAGGATCCGGTGCTCGACTGGGTGAAGGGCACCGGCCTGCGCCCCGTCCTGACCGCGCTCGACGACGACCCGGACGCCCGGGAGGAGTTCGTCGCCGAGTACCGGGCGGTCCTGCGCGAGGCCTATCCGACCGGGCCGCACGGCACGCCCTTCCCCTTCCGCCGCATCTTCGCGGTCGCCCGCAAGGAGGCGTGATGATCACCGCCGTCGACCATGTGCAGCTCGCCGCCCCGCCCGGCTCCGAGGAGCGGTTGCGGGCGTACTACGTCGGCGTCCTCGGTATGACGGAGCTCCCCAAGCCGCCGGTGCTCGCGGCGCGTGGAGGCTGCTGGTTCCAGGCGGGTGCGGTGCAGCTGCACCTGGGCGTCGAGGCGGACTTCCGCCCCGCGAAGAAGGCCCACCCGGGGCTTCGGGTGACGGACATGGATGCGTATGCGACCCGGCTGGAGGCCCGCGGGGCCGCGGTCACCTGGGACGACGACCTGCCGGGTCACCGGCGCTTCTACGCCGAGGACCCGGTGGGCAACCGCCTGGAGTTCCTGGAGCCGGTGGTCAGCCCGTTCGGCCCAGGTGGGTGACGAGGATGTGGATCACTTCGTCGTCGATGACGTACAGGACGCGATAGGCGCCGACGCGGAGGCGGCGGATGTTCACCCCGTACGCGGTGGAGTTCGAGGGGCGCGGCGCTTCCGCGAGTGCGTCAACGGCCTCGTACACGGCGGCCAGACCCACTGGGTCGTCCTTGAGGAACCGCACCGCGGCGTTCGTGGCCGGTGGTTCCCAGATGATGCGGTAGGTCACGGGCGCAGCCCCAGCATGCGTCCGACTTCCTCGTGCGGAATGCCCTCTCCGAGCGTGCCCTCCGCCTTGCGCCTCTGGTAGTCGGCAAGAGCCAGGGCGTCTTCCAGATCCTCTATCACCTGCGGAGAGACCAGGAGCGCCGCCACATGCCCGTGATCGGTGAGTGCAATGGTCTCGCGGCTGTGCGCCGCGCGCCGCACCAGGTCGCCGAGCTGGGAACGGGCCGCGCTGATCGCAATCTCAGTCATGCCCGCATTGTGTCACAAGGTTAATCTACGGAAACGTTTATTTAGCTCTTCCGGCGCCCTATCAAGTGCGGCTTGGCCTCCAGCCCGTCCAGCCCGTGCCACGCGAGATTCACCAGATGGGCGGCGACCTCCGCCTTCTTCGGGCGGCGGACGTCCAGCCACCACTGGCCGGTCAGCGCCACCATGCCGACCAGGGCCTGCGCGTACAGCGGGGCCAGCTTCGGGTCGAAGCCGCGGCTCTTGAACTCGCGGCCCAGGATGTCCTCCACCTGGGTGGCGATGTCCGAGATCAGGGACGCGAAGGAACCCGTCGACTGGGGGATGGGCGAGTCACGGACCAGGATGCGGAAACCGTCCGTGTACTCCTCGATGTAGTCCAGCAACGCGAAAGCCGCCTGCTCGCACAGCTCCCGCGGATGACCGGCCGTCAACGAGCTCGTCACCATTTCCAGCAGGCGCCGCATCTCGCGGTCCACCACCACCGCGTACAGCCCCTCCTTGCCCCCGAAGTGCTCGTAGACCACCGGCTTGGACACCCCGGCCTTCGCCGCGATCTCCTCCACCGACGTGCCCTCGAAACCCTTCGCGGCGAAGAGGGTGCGACCGATCTCCAGCAGCTGCTGGCGACGCTCCGCACCGGTCATCCGGGTGCGACGCGCACGCCGCGGCTTCTCATTGCTCGGGGTGCTGCTGGAGTCGGTCGCCACGCCGTCAATCATGCCGCCTTCGCCGTCTCCCTCTTGCGCCGGGAAGCGTCCTCACCCGTGTTACGGCGGGAATCGATACGCGAGCGTGACGGCCAACGCACGTCATGGGCCCAGCCGAGCATCTCGAACCAGCGGATGAACCGTGCCGAGGAGTCCAACTGGCCCCGCTCCACCCCGTGCCGCGCCGACGTCGGGTCGGCGTGGTGCAGGTTGTGCCAGGACTCGCCGCACGACAGGACCGCCAGCCACCACACGTTGCCCGAGCGGTCGCGCGACTTGAACGGCCGCTTGCCGACCGCGTGGCAGATCGAGTTGATCGACCACGTCACGTGGTGCAGGAGCGCCACCCGGACCAGCGAGCCCCAGAAGAAGCCGGTGAAGGCGCCCCACCAGGACATCGTCACCAGACCGCCGATCACCGCGGGCAGCGCCAGCGAGAGAAGCGTCCACAGGATGAACTGCCGGGAGATCGTCCGGATCGCCTTGTCCTTGATCAGATCCGGCGCGTACTTCTCCTGCGAGGTCTGCTCCTCGTCGAACATCCAGCCGATGTGGGCCCACCACAGGCCCTTCATCAGCGCGGGGACCGTCTCCCCGAAACGCCACGGCGAATGCGGGTCGCCCTCGGCGTCGGAGAACTTGTGGTGCTTACGGTGGTCGGCCACCCAGCGCACCAGCGGCCCCTCGACCGCCATCGACCCCATGATCGCCAGCGCGATCCGCAGGGGCCGTTTCGCCTTGAAGGCGCCGTGGGTGAAGTAGCGGTGGAAACCGATCGTGATGCCGTGGCAGCCCAGGTAGTAGAAGAAGACCAGAAGGCCGAGGTCCAACCAGCTCACACCCCAGCCCCACGCCAGCGGCACGGCCGCCAGCAGCGCGAGGAACGGGACGGTGATGAAGAGCAGCAGCGTGATCTGCTCGATCGAACGCTTCTGCTCGCCACCCAGGGTGGCGGAGGGAGTGGGGGTGTCGTCGGGGGCCTTCGAGGAGCCTTCGATCACATCGGAGCTTGACGTCATGCGCGTCCCCTGTGGGGTCTTGGATTGAGGCAGATGCCGTGCCGGGCGAACCGTGCCGTACTTCCTACGGTTCCGTAACCTACGGCTTCGTAAGTATGGCAGCGCGTCGGCCTGCGGCAAGAGCCCGAGATTCTGCGCGTCCGCGTGGACACCTATCCTTGGATCGGTCGGACAGCGCGGTCCGCTCTGATTTCTTCCCGGATGCCCGGCCCGTATGCGGCAGCAGCCGCCTGTCCGCCGTCCGGGTTCCCCCTCCGGACGAGCTTCAACACTGCAAGGAGCCGCACCTGTGAGCAGTGCCGACGACCTGACGACGAACACCACGTCGACCAGCACCGAGCTGCGCGCCGACATCCGGCGACTGGGCGACCTCCTCGGCGAGACCCTTGTACGCCAGGAGGGTCCCGAGCTGCTCGAACTGGTCGAGAAGGTCCGCCGCCTCACCCGCGAGGACGGCGAAGCCGCCGCCGAGCTGCTGCGGGGCACCGAACTGCAGACCGCGGCCAAGCTGGTCCGCGCCTTCTCCACCTACTTCCACCTGGCCAACGTCACCGAGCAGGTGCACCGCGGCCGCGAACTGCGCGCCAAGCGCGCCGCCGAGGGCAGCCTGCTCGCCCGTACGGCCGACCGCCTCAAGGACGCCGACCCCGAGCACCTGCGCCAGACGGTCGCCAACCTGAACGTCCGCCCGGTGTTCACGGCCCACCCCACCGAGGCCGCCCGCCGCTCGGTCCTCAACAAGCTCCGGCGCATCGCAGCCCTCCTGGAGACCCCGGTCATCGAGGCCGACCGCCGCCGCTACGACACCCGTCTGGCCGAGAACATCGACCTCGTATGGCAGACGGACGAGCTGCGCGTCGTCCGCCCGGAGCCCGCCGACGAGGCCCGCAACGCCATCTACTACCTGGACGAACTGCACGCCGGCGCCGTCGGTGACGTCCTGGAGGACCTGACGGCCGAGCTGGAGCGCGTCGGCGTCAAGCTCCCCGACGCCACCCGCCCCCTCACCTTCGGCACCTGGATCGGCGGCGACCGCGACGGCAACCCGAACGTCACCCCCCAGGTCACCTGGGACGTCCTGATCCTCCAGCACGAGCACGGCATCAACGACGCCCTGGAGATGATCGACGAGCTGCGCGGCTTCCTCTCCAACTCCATCCGCTACACCGGAGCCACCGAGGAGCTCCTGGAGTCCCTCCGCACGGACCTGGAGCGCCTCCCGGAGATCAGCCCCCGCTACAAGCGCCTCAACGCCGAGGAGCCCTACCGCCTCAAGGCCACCTGCATCCGGCAGAAGCTGGAGAACACCAAGCAGCGCCTGGCCAAGGGCATCCCGCACGAGGAGGGCCGCGACTACCTCGGCACGTCCGAGCTGATCGGCGACCTCACCCTGATCCAGACCTCCCTGCGCGAGCACCGCGGCGGCCTGTTCGCCGACGGCCGCATGGACCGTACGATCCGCACGCTCGCCGCGTTCGGCCTCCAGCTCGCCACCATGGACGTACGCGAGCACGCGGACGCCCACCACCACGCCCTCGGCCAGCTCTTCGACCGCCTCGGCGAGGAGTCCTGGCGCTACGCCGACATGCCCCGCGAGTACCGGGGCAAGCTGCTCGCCAAGGAGCTGCGCTCCCGCCGTCCGCTCGGGCCCACCCCGGCGCCCGTGGACGCGGCCGGCGAGAAGACCCTCGGTGTCTTCCAGACCGTGAAGCGGGCCCTGGAGGTCTTCGGGCCCGAGGTCATCGAGTCGTACATCATCTCGATGTGCCAGGGCGCCGACGACGTGTTCGCCGCCGCCGTCCTCGCCCGCGAGGCCGGCCTGCTCGACCTGCACGCCGGCTGGGCGAAGATCGGCATCGTGCCGCTCCTGGAGACCACCGACGAGCTCAAGGCCGCCGACACCATCCTGGAGGACATGCTCTCCGACCCGTCCTACCGGCGCCTGGTCGCGCTGCGGGGCGACGTCCAGGAGGTCATGCTCGGCTACTCCGACTCCTCGAAGTTCGGCGGCATCACGACCTCGCAGTGGGAGATCCACCGCGCGCAGCGCCGGCTGCGTGACGTCGCCCACCGGTACGGCGTCCGGCTCCGGCTGTTCCACGGCCGCGGCGGCACCGTCGGCCGCGGTGGCGGCCCCTCCCACGACGCGATCCTCGCCCAGCCCTGGGGCACCCTGGAGGGCGAGATCAAGGTGACCGAACAGGGCGAGGTCATCTCCGACAAGTACCTCGTGCCGTCCCTGGCCCGGGAGAACCTGGAGCTGACCGTCGCGGCCACCCTCCAGGCCTCCGCCCTGCACACCGCGCCCCGCCAGTCCGACGAGGCGCTGGCCCGCTGGGACGCCGCCATGGACCTGGTGTCCGACGCCGCCCACTCGGCCTACCGCAGGCTCGTCGAGGACCCGGACCTGCCGACGTACTTCCTCGCGTCGACGCCGGTGGACCAGCTCGCCGACCTGCACCTCGGCTCACGGCCCTCCCGCCGCCCCGGCTCGGGCGTCTCCCTCGACGGACTGCGGGCCATCCCGTGGGTGTTCGGCTGGACCCAGTCCCGGCAGATCGTCCCCGGCTGGTTCGGCGTCGGCTCCGGACTCAAGGCCCTGCGCGAGGCGGGCCTGGACACCGTGCTCGACGAGATGCACGAGCAGTGGCACTTCTTCCGCAACTTCGTCTCCAACGTCGAGATGACCCTCGCCAAGACGGACCTGCGGATCGCCGCCCACTACGTCGACACGCTCGTCCCGGACGACCTGAAGCACGTCTTCGACACGATCAGGGCCGAGCACGAACTGACCGTGCGCGAGGTGCTGAAGGTGACCGGCGAGAAGGAACTCCTGGACGCCACACCGGTGCTGAAGCAGACCTTCAGCATCCGCGACGCCTACCTCGACCCGATCTCCTACCTCCAGGTCACCCTGCTCAAGCGCCAGCGCGACGCGGCAGCCGCCGGCGAGCAGCCCGACCCGCTCCTGTCCCGGGCCCTGCTGCTGACGGTCAACGGCGTGGCGGCGGGCCTGCGCAACACCGGCTGACGGTCCTCGTACATACGACGGTGCCCCCGAGCCTCGGAGAAGCTCGGGGGCACCGCCGTATGCGCGATCAGGCCTTACGGCGACGGAACACCAGGTAACCGCCCCCCGCGACCAGCGCGGCCGCGAGGCCGGACAGCAGGCCCACCGGGGCGCCGTTGCCGGTCTCGGCGAGGTCGCCCCCGGTGCCCTGGGCGGACGGGGAGGAGGAAGCCGACGGGTCCGCCGAAATGCCGGCGGACGAGCCCGGGCTCGGCGACGCGGACGGGCTCGCCGACTCGCCCGCCGAGGAGCTCGGCGAGGCCGAACCGGACGGCGTCGAACCGCCGCCCTCCCCGTCGTCCCCGCAGTCCGTCCAGAACACCTTGTGCTTGGCGGCGCCGTTCTCGCCGTCGAAGTTCCAGAACAGCTTGTAGTGCCCGTCGGGCAGCGACAGGTCGTCCGTACGCCCGTGACCGTCGGCGTCCAGGGCGATCTCGCCGGACTTCACCGTCTCGCCCTTGACGTCGGCCGTCGGGGCCCAGGCCTCGATGTGCCAGTCGACCTGCTGGACGGCGTCGAAGCCGAAGGCGTCGAGGTAGAAGGTGCAGACGTGGGGCTCGTTCTTGCGGAGCTCCTCGCCGGTGGTGGCGTCGTGGATCTTCACGGTGCCGTTGTCGCCGCCGGTGGCAAGAGGCGTGGCGTGCGCGAGGGGGGCGGCCAGGAAGGCCGCCGTTGCTACGGCGGACAGGACGCCGGCGCGGCTGAGGATACGCATGGGGCAATTCCATCTTCGAGATGCGAAAGGGAAGATGTGGAGGGGGCGGCTCAGCATCCAGCCGGGAATGACCGCAGGTCAATCACGAACAGGGAACGAATAGTTCGGCCACAGAAGTCGAGATCGCCGAAGTACCTCACACCACCACAAAAACGGCCGTGAGCAGCGCGACCCCCGACCCCGCCAACACCCACGCGACCCGAGTCCGCCGCAGCCCGCCCGCCACCACGACCGAGGCGAGCAGCAGCGCGCCGCCCATCGGCACCCACGCGTACAGGATCCCGGCGGGACCGGAGCGCACCACGTCGTCGCTGCCGGGCTTCACCACCACGGTGTACGTCTGCCCCTTGCGCACGGCGACCGTGTGCTCGATGACCACGTTCCTGCGGGCGGTCGACCCCACCGACGCCGGCGTGTACGGCCCCGTACAGGTGTCCTCGCCGCACCGCGTCACCTCGACCGTGCCACGCTCCCGCCCCTTGGTGAGCATCACGTGCTGTGCCGTCCCCCAGGACCCCCACACACCGGCGATCAGGATCAGCGCCGCGACCGCACCCATCGCCGCGAGCCGCCCGAACCGCAGCGCGGTGACGGAAGCCTGGCGGGAGGTGGCGGTAGTGGCAGGCATGGCCGGGATCATTGGCCATGGCGCTGCGGTCGGTCAACTTCGCCGGGTGTCGGTGACGGACAAGTCGGCAGTTGTACGTACCTTTCCCCGGCCCTTCCCCGCCCTCAGGAGACGTACCTGTCCCCGCCCTCAGGAGTTGTACGTCTCCCCGCCCTCAGGAGACGTACCTGTCCCCGCCCTCAGGAGTTGTACGTCTCCCCGCCCTCAGGAGTTGTACGTGCCCTGCGCCCGCTCCAGCCCCTCGATCACCAGACACTCGACGGCATCGGCGGCCCGGTCCACGAAGTAGTCCAACTCCTTGCGCTCCGCCGACGAGAAGTCCTTCAGCACGAAGTCCGCGACCTGCATACGCCCCGGAGGCCGCCCGATCCCGAACCGCACCCGGTGATAGTCCGCACCCATCACCTTCGTCATCGACTTCAGCCCGTTGTGCCCGTTGTCCCCGCCACCGAGCTTCAGCCGGAGCACCCCGTAGTCGATGTCCAACTCGTCATGGATGGCCACGATGTTCGCCACGGGCACCTTGTAGAAGTCCCTGAGCGCGTTCACCGGCCCGCCCGACAGGTTCATGTACGACATCGGCTTCGCCAGCACCACCCGCCGGTTCGCCGGCCCGGGCGGTCCGATCCGCCCCTCCACGACCTGCGCCTGCGCCTTCCCGGCCCGCTTGAACCTGCCCCCGATCCGCTCCGCGAGCAGATCGGCGACCATGAAGCCGACGTTGTGCCGGTTGGCTGCGTACTCGGGCCCGGGGTTGCCGAGGCCGACGATCAGCCAGGGGGCGCCTGCATCGGTCGTCACGTGCATGTCTCCTTGATACGCGCCAGCCGCCGTTCCCGTGGGGAACAGCGGCTGACGAAACGACGAAGGTGAGGATCAGGCCTCGGCGGACTCTTCGCCCTCGGCCTCGCCCTCGGCGGCCTCCTCGGCCTGCGCGGCCAGCACCTGCAGGACGACGGTGTCACCGTCGACACCCAGCTTGGTGCCCGACGGCAGCGGGATGTCCTTCGCAAGGATCGAGTCACCGGCCGTCAGGCCCTCCACGGAGACCGTGACGGACTCGGGGATGTGCGTGGCCTCGGCCTCGACCGGAAGCGCGTTCAGCACGTGCTCCAGCAGGTTGCCGCCCGGGGCCAGCTCACCCTCGGTGTGCACGTAGATCTCGACGTTGACCTTCTCGCCCCGCGTGACCAGCTGCAGGTCCACGTGCTCAAGGAAGCCCTTGATCGGGTCACGCTGCACGGACTTCGGGATCGCCAGCTCGTTGGACTTGCCGTCGATGTCCAGGGCGATCAGGACGTTCGGCGTACGCAGCGCGAGCAGCAGTTCGTGGCCCGGAAGCGTGAGGTGGATCGGGTCGGAACCGTGGCCGTACAGAACACCCGGAACCTTGCTGTCACGGCGGATGCGACGGGCGGCACCCTTGCCGAACTCGGTACGGGTCGACACGGCGAGCTTGATCTCGGACATGGGATCACTCCTCGTAGAAATAGGTACGGACGTGGTCACCCGGCCACGAACGGCCTGCTACGAAGAGCGCGTCGATAACGGACAGCCGATCCACCGTCGTAGAAAACGGAGAACGGCCTCCCTCGCCGAGCAACTTCAGCAGTCTACTCGGAGGGGGAGGCCGCACCCAAAAGGATCTTTACGCCAGCGATCTCACGGCAGCGATCTCACGC
This sequence comes from Streptomyces sp. MMG1533, assembly GCF_001279775.1. GTDB lineage: Bacteria > Actinomycetota > Actinomycetes > Streptomycetales > Streptomycetaceae > Streptomyces. The sequence continues at coordinate 36,552 of NZ_LGDG01000257.1, forward strand.
CCGCGATCTCTACTGCTCGTCGAACAGGCTCGTCACCGAACCGTCCTCGAACACCTCACGCACCGCACTCGCGATCGTCGGCGCGATCGACAGCACCTTGATCTTGTCCAGGTCCGCACCCAGCTCACCCGGCGTCGGCAGCGTGTCCGTGAACACGAACTCGCTCACCCGCGAGTTCTTCAGCCGGTCCGCCGCCGGACCCGACAGCACACCGTGCGTCGCCGTCACGATGACGTCCTCCGCACCGTGCGCGAACAGCGCGTCCGCGGCCGCACAGATCGTGCCACCGGTGTCGATCATGTCGTCGACCAGCACACACACCCGGCCCTTGACCTCACCCACGACCTCGTGGACGGTCACCTGGTTCGCCACGTCCTTGTCACGCCGCTTGTGCACGATGGCCAGCGGCGCACCCAGCCGGTCGCACCAGCGGTCGGCGACCCGCACCCGCCCGGCGTCCGGGGACACGACCGTCAACTTGCCCTTGTCGACCTTCTTGCCCACGTAGTCCGCAAGGAGGGGAAGGGCGAACAGGTGGTCCACCGGGCCGTCGAAGAAGCCCTGGATCTGGTCCGTGTGCAGATCCACGGTCAGGATGCGGTGGGCACCCGCCGTCTTCATCAGGTCCGCGATCAGACGCGCCGAAATCGGTTCACGCCCACGGTGCTTCTTGTCCTGCCGCGCGTAACCGTAGAACGGCACGATGACGGTGATGGAGCGAGCCGACGCACGCTTCAGCGCGTCGATCATGATCAACTGCTCCATGATCCACTGGTTGATCGGAGCCGTGTGGCTCTGGATCACAAAGCAGTCCGCACCACGCGCCGACTCCTGATAGCGCACATAGATCTCGCCGTTCGCGAAGTCGAAGGCCTTCGTCGGGACAACCCCGACACCCAGCTGCTGGGCGACCTCCTCGGCAAGCTCGGGGTGGGCGCGGCCGGAGAAGAACATCATCTTCTTCTCGCCGGTCGTCTTGATCCCGGTCACAGCACTGTCTCCTCAGAGGTGTCTCAACTGGGTACCGATAGACCGTCTCAGCTGGCTGCGAGAGGCCGTCTCGGCTGGTGGGGCGTGCGGATGTGCACTTATCACGGTACGCCGTGTTTGACGCACCCGTTTCCGGTCAGCCTTCGCTCTCACCCTGCCGGGACTCCGCCTCGGCCGCCTTCGCAGCCGCGCTCCCCGGACGCTTACGAGCCACCCAACCCTCGATATTCCGCTGCTGACCGCGGGCCACGGCCAACGAACCGGGCGGCACATCCTTCGTGATCACGGACCCCGCGGCGGTGTAAGCACCGTCCCCGACCGTGACAGGCGCCACAAACATGTTGTCCGCACCGGTACGACAGTGCGACCCCACGGTGGAGCGGTGCTTGTCCTGCCCGTCGTAGTTCACGAAGACACTCGCCGCACCGATGTTGGTGTGATCACCGATGGTCGCGTCACCGACATAGGAGAGGTGCGGGACCTTTGTCCCCTCCCCGATGGAGGAGTTCTTGGTCTCGACGTACGTACCGACCTTCGACTTGGGCCCGAGACACGAACCGGGCCGAAGATAGGCGTACGGCCCGACGGTCGCCAGCGGCCCGACGTCCGCCCCGTCCGCCACCGTGTTGTCGACCCGCGCCCCCGCACCCACCCGGGTGTCCGTCAGCCGGCTGTTGGGCCCGACCTCGGCACCCTCCCCGAGATGAGTGGCACCGTGCAGCTGAGTGCCCGGGTGGACGATGGCGTCCTGCTCGAACGTCACCGTGACATCGACCCAGGTCGTGGCCGGATCGACGACGGTCACACCGGCGAGCATCGCGCGGCTCAGCAACCGGTCGTTGAGAATCCGCCGAGCCTCGGACAACTGCACACGATTGTTGATCCCGGCGATCTCACGATGATCACCCGCAACCGAGGCGCCCACGCGATGCCCGGCCTCACGCAGAATCCCCAGGACATCGGTCAGATACTCCTCCCCCTGGGAGTTGTCCGTACGAACCTTCCCGAGCGCGTCCGCCAGAAGCTGCCCGTCGAAGGCGAACACCCCGGAGTTGATCTCCCGAACGGCCCGCTGCGAGTCGGAGGCGTCCTTGTGCTCGACGATCGCCGTGACGGCCCCGGAGACGTGGTCGCGCACGATCCGGCCGTAACCGGTCGCGTCCGGAACCTCGGCGGTCAGCACGGTGACCGCATTGCCGTCGGCGGAGTGAGTGGCGGCGAGCTGCCGCAACGTCTCACCGGTCAGCAGAGGCGTGTCCCCGCACACCACGACCACGGTCCCGTCGACCGACCCGCCCAACTCCTCCAACGCCATCCGAACGGCATGCCCCGTGCCGTTCTGCTGCGCCTGCACCGCGGTACGCACCTCGGCGTCGGTCTCCGCCAGATGCGCGGTGACCTTCTCGCGGGCGTGACCCACGACCACGACGAGGTTCTCGGGCTGCAACTCACGCGCGGCGGCGAGCACATGGCCCACGAGGGACCGGCCACAGATCTCGTGCAGAACCTTGGGTGTGGCCGACTTCATACGGGTGCCCTCACCCGCTGCAAGAACGACGACGGCTGCCGGGCGAATGGCGCTCACGGGGTTGCCCTTCGGCTTTGGATGGGTGGGGGTGGACATCCGCAGGATACCGGGGCGTTTCGTGGGGGACATGAGAGTGGGCCCTGACAGTACTGTCAGGGCCCGGTTTTGAGAGGGGGCTCCCGGGGAAGGAATCGAACCCTCATTCAAGAGACCAAAACTCTTTGTCCTGCCATTAGACGACCCGGGATAATCTGACCCGTTATGTCCGATTCTCTAGATCGGCGACGGGCGCAGCCCCTACTATGCCGTACCAGGCGCCTTCCATGCGACGGTAAAGGTCAGCGCTCTTCGTGACGTAAACGATCAAGTAGCCGCGGTATGCCTCCGAGGTGTTCTTCCGGTTCGTCTTCGGGTTGTGCTTCTTGAGGGTGGCCTTCTGGAAGGCGGAGGTTTCCACGCCCACCAGTCCGGCCCAGAACTCTTCGGCGCCCGTAACGTCGGCCGACTCGTGGATGCTCACCCGAAAGCGCAGGCGCTCGCGCTCCACGCTGAGTACATCGAGCCAGCGCAGGAAGAAGCTGACGACGTTCGGGTCGCTGTTGATGAAGTGCAGCCTCTCGCGGCGGCTGTACGACTTGTCCTTGGCGCCCTCGGCCCAATAGAGCGCCACGCCCGCCAGGAACACCTCCCGGTCGGACAGGTTGCCGACCGCTTGCTCGGCGGCGGCCTTCGTGCGCTGGCGCTCCTCCTCGCGGCGCTGCAGGGTGGCCTCCCAGCCTCGCCTGGCGATAGCCGAAGCCTCATCGGGGGTCCGTCGCCGCTCCGGCTTCGGCAGATCCCGCACCCACAACGAGATCGAACTCTTGGAGCACCCCAGCTCCACCTGGATCTGGTCGTATGTCCAGCCCCGGAGCCGGAGTTCCCTCGCCTTGTCCCGCAGGTCGTCCTTGGCGTTCGGGCGCTTCGTCCATTCAGGAGGCGGCTCGCCCTCCAGGAGGCGGTTGAGGATGTCGTTGTTGTCGACGTGCAGTCGGTCGCGGATCTGGCGTCGGCTGAGGCCGGCTCGCCGCAAGGCGACCGCCCGCTCCCGCAGTCCCTCGAAGTCCGCGTATTTGCCATGTGGATGTGCCATGGGCATACGGTCCGGGTGGAATCCGATCTTCCGGGGTCGAACGGTGAGCGATTCAGCAGTTCGAGGGATATCGGTCGGTTTCGTCGCCGTTCGGTCACGGAGTGTGGTGTAGGCCAGTCACGGAAACTCACCGGAAAAGGGGCACCCGGCGCCCGTAGGCTGGAGGCATGACCACGACGGGGGAAGACCACGCGACGGCCTTGGGAGGGCCGTGGTGGTGGGCCAGGCGGCGCAGCGCGGTGCTGGACGTGAGTCTGGCCGTGGTGTCCGCGGTGGAGTGTGCGGTGGAGGGGTATCCGTTCGCGCGGGACGCGGGGATCCCGGTTGCCGCGGGGATCGTGTTCGGGTTGTTGGCCGGCTCGGTGCTGGTGTTGCGGCGCCGCTGGCCGATCGCTGTCGTGCTGGTGTCGATCGCGATCACGCCCGCCCAGATGGGGTTCCTGATGGGCATCGTCGGTCTGTACACGCTGGCCGCGTCGGAGCTGCCGCGTCGGATCATCGGGTCGCTGGCGGGGATGTCGCTGGTGGGGACGTTGATCGTGACGTTCGTGCGGGTGCGGCAGGACATGGCGCGGGGGGATCTGACGCTGGGGGACTGGTTCGTCCCGTTCGCGGCGATCACCACGTCGCTGGGGCTGACGGCTCCGCCGTTGCTGCTCGGGCTGTATGTGGGGGCTCGGCGGCGGTTGATGGAGAGCCTGCGGGAGCGGGCGGACAGTCTGGAGCGGGAGCTTCAGTTGCTGGCCGAGCGGGCCGAGGAACGGGCGGAGTGGGCGCGGAACGAGGAGCGGACGCGGATCGCGCGTGAGATGCACGATGTCGTGGCGCACCGGGTGAGTCTGATGGTGGTGCATGCCGCGGCGCTTCAGGCCGTTGCGCGGAAGGATCCCGAGAAGGCGGTGAAGAATGCCGCTCTCGTGGGGGACATGGGGCGGCAGGCGTTGACCGAGTTGCGGGAGATGCTCGGGGTGTTGCGGACCGGGGACGGCAGGGCGGCCGCTGCGCGGCGCGATGAGGTGCCGTTGGCGGCTGTGGGGGCGGCCGCGGCGGTGGCTGCTTCAAGGGTTGCCGAGGACGAGGGTGCGGGGGAGGGGCCCGGGCCTTGTCTGTCGGATCTGGATGTGCTGGTGGGGCAGTCGGCGGCCGCGGGGATGGTCGTCGATCTGTCGGTGGAGGGGGATACGCGGTCGTATGCCGCGGACATCGAGCAGACGGCGTTCCGGGTGGTGCAGGAGGCGTTGACGAACGTCCACAAGCATGCGGCGGGGGCGAAGACGTACGTACGGCTCGCGCATCGGGTGTCGGAGATCGCGATGCAGGTGGAGAACGAGCCGCCGCCGGAGGTGACGTCGGCGTCGTCGGCGCGGTTGCCGTCGGGGGGCAACGGGCTGCTGGGGATGCGGGAGCGGGTCGTGGGGCTGGGTGGTGTGTTCGTGTCGGGGCCGACGGATGCGGGGGGTTTTCGGGTGTCGGCGGTGATTCCGGCGTCGTAGGGCGGTCGCTCGTGTGGTCTCAGCCTGCGGTGAGGCGGGTGGGTTCGATGCCGGAGACGAGGGCGGCGAGGGCCTGGTCGAGGTCGGGTCCGAGGTACCAGTCGCCGGTGTGGTCGAGGGCGTAGACGCGGCCTTCGGTGTCGATGGCGAGGATGGCGTGGGTGTCGGTTTCGGCGCCGAGGGGGCAGACCTCGGTGTCGAGGGCGCGGCCGAGGTCGCAGAGGGTGCGGGCCAGGTGGAGGCCGTGCAGGGGGTCGAAGTGGACGGCGGCGGGGGCGATCTGGCGGCCGGGGCCGGTGGGTGCGAGGTGGAGGCCGCCGAACTCGGCCCAGGCCTCGACGGCGGCGGGGAAGACGGCGTGCCGGTGTCCGGCGGGTGAGGCGTGTTCGCGCAGGGCGTCGGCCCAGAGTTCGGCCTGCTTTATGTCCCAGCGTCCGGGTTGCCAGCCGGCGGAGCGCAGGGCGGCGTCGACGGGTACGGGGAAGCGTGTGGTGGAGGTGCGGTCGGGGTGCATCTTCCCTTGGTTCATCAGGTCATCAGGTTCATCGAGATCGTTGAGGTCGCGGCCGTCGGGACTGGGTGCCTCGGTGATGCGTCCTGTTGGTGTGCGTCGTGTTGATGTACGTCGTGTTGATGTACGTGGGGCGTGGGCGATCGATTCAGTCGTCCGTGGTCGTGGAGTCGACGACGCGGACGCCGAAGTGGGCGCTGAGGGCTGTGCAGGCGCGGCAGGGGGAGGCGAAGCCGCCGTGGAGGGGGTCGCCGTCCTCGCGGATGTGCCGGGTGGTGAGTTTGGCCTGCTTGAGGGCCTTGCGGGCCTCGCCGTTGGTCATCGGTCTGCGGGCGGCGCGTTTGGTGCGGGCGGCGTCGATGGCGGCGATGTGGCGGGAGATGAGCATGGCTTCGGCGCAGCGGCCGGTGAAGCGGTCGCGTCTGTCGCTGGGGAGGGTGTCGAGGAAGTCCTGGACGAGGGGGTGCAGGGCGGGTGGCTGGTCGCCGCGGGCGGCGGTGCCGGTGAGGGTGGCGCCGCGTACGGAGAGGGCGGCGGCGACGGTGGGGAGTATGCCGTCGCGGCGGTGGCGCAGGGTGGGGGCGTGTGGGGTTCCGGTGCTGCTCCAGCCGACGCGGGGGTCGCCGGAGGGGCCGGTGTGCGGGCCTGCGTGCGGTGCTGTCTGCCGGGCGGTCCGGGGGTCGCCGGACGCGCCTGGTCGCGATCCTGTGTGTGGTCCCGTCTGCGTCACGTTCATGATCGTCATCCCCTCCCGAGCATCCCCCGGACGACACAGAGTGCCAAACGGCGTGGCTGGTGCGGAAGCTGGGGCGCTGCGACACGCCCGGGTTTGGGCAGGCTGTCACGGCGGGGTGACGGCTGGTCACGGAAGCGGAGGGGTGCTGGCCGGTGCCCGGTGACCTGTCTTGTCGTACCGCATAGGCTGTCCGCACCGCGATCCACGCGGGCGACGCGTGGAGACGGACGAGACAGTCGATACGGGGCGTAGTGACCGAACGTGGTCGTTGCGGGCCGTACCAGAGTGCCGCAGGGGGCAACCGCCATGACGACAGGTCGGCTCGGGCAGCAAGCCGCGCCGCCGAACGCGGCCTACGCCGGGCAGGTCGTGCATTTCCCGGACCCGGTCCGGGCGGCCCGTCACCCGAGAGGTGTGCGGATGGATGAGCACGGCTACCCCGTCTTCTCGCCCTATGCGCGTGCGGTCGCGGAGATCGCCGATCCGCCGGAGGGTTTCGGGGTCGACGAGTTGCGGCTGACGGACTACGTGTCGGCGAACGCGGCTCTGTCGGCTTCGGGGCACGAGTTGTGGGACACGGTGCCCGCGGTGGCGACTCCGCACGGCTGGACGTGGCATCACGCGGCGGGTTCGCGGCGGCTGGAGCTGGTGCCGGTCGACGTGAAGGCGTTGCTGCGGCATCACGGCGGGATCGCGACGGCTGCCGTGGACCAGAACAAGAGGGGCACGCGGCCGCTTCAGGAGACGCGTCCCGCGCACTTCGGGCTGCCGAAGTCGGGTGTGGCGGTGACCGAGTCGCAGGTGCTGGGTGTCGAGGAGGACCTCGGGTACCGGCTGCCGGGTGCGTACCGGTCGTTCCTGAAGGCGGCGGGCGGGTGTGCGCCGGTGGGTGCGGCCCTGGACGCCGAGTTGGGCCTGCTGATCGACCAGCCGTTCTTCACGGTGCGGGACGAGGCGGCGGTCAACGACCTCGTGTACGTCAACAAGTGTCTGCGTGACCATCTGACCAAGGATTACTTGGGAGTGGGTTTCGTCCAGGGCGGGTTGCTGGCCGTGAAGGTGAAGGGTGAGCGGGCCGGTTCGGTGTGGTTCTGCGCGTACGACGATGCGCGGGACGTCGATCCGGCGTGGGCGCCGGCCGAGCGGGTGGAGCGGTTGTTGCTGCCGTGCGGTGACGACTTCGACGCGTTCCTGGCGCGGCTGGCGGGCAATCCGCCGGAGTTGGAGACGGTGGCGAACCTGATGGTGGACGGCGGGTTCGCGCGGTCCGTTCCCGTCTCGTCGGTGGGGGAGTGAGCTGAGCGATGGTGACGTTTGCGCAGGCGCAGGAGCGCGCCGAGGAGTGGATCAACGGGGATGTGCCGTCGTACCAGCATCGTGAGGTGCGGGTGCGGGAGTTCGATCTCGGGTTCGTGGTGTGGGCCGAGGACCGTGCGGACGGGCCGCGTTCGGACGGTGGCGGTCAGCGGCTGGTGATCGCCCGGGACAGCGGGGAGGCCTCGCTGTGGCCCGCGTTGCCGGTGGGCGAGGTGATCCGCCGGTACGAGGAGGAGTACGGCCGCGAGGATGCCGTGGCGGATGCGGCGCCGGCTCCCGCGGCTCGGGTCGATCTGAATCAGACGTCGTTCTTGTTGAGTCCGCCGGAGTGGTTGCAGGAGGCGGCGGACAAGTTGGGTATTCCGGATCGGCGGGGGGCTGCGAGTTCTGCGGGTTCCGGGGGTTCTGGTGCCGGGGCGGCTGCTTCTTCTGCTTCCGCGGGTTCGGGTGCCGGGGCCGGGGGCCGGGTGGCGCTTCCCGAGACGCAGGCCGGGCCGTCCGGTGTGTCGTCGGGGGCGTCGGCTGCTGCTGCGCCGGGGGCACCTGGTGTGCCTGCCGGGGCGACGCCCTGGGCCGGGACCGACACCAACGCGGATTCCGGCGAGGACCGTTCCGTACCGTTGCCCGCGACCGTGTTCGCGCCGCCGCTGAGTGGTGCCGACAGCCAGGACACGCCGCCGGACGCCGAGACGGCGCTGATGTCGGGCGGCAGCGGGCTTCCGCCGACGGCGGTCGACGCGCCGAGCGTGCCGAACGCGCCGGTCGGGCAGGGCGGTACGCCGGCGCCGGCGCCGGGGACTGCGGGTGCGCCTTCGACGTACGGCTATCCGCAAGGCCCGGGCGCGCCGGGTACGCCGCCTCCGGGAGCGACGCCTCCTCCGTCTCCCCCTCCGCCTTCGACGTACGGCTATCCGCAGGGCCCGGGTGCGCCGGGTACGCCGCCTCCGGGTGCGCCCGGGCCGGGTGCGACGCCTCCGCCTCCGCCGGGTGCGCCTTCGTCGTACGGCTATCCGCAGGCGCCGGGCGGTGCCGCGGGGGCTCCTCGGCCTCCCGCCGGGCCCGGTGCTCCGGGCGGGCGGCCGCTCGCGCCGAACGCCGGGGACATCGCCGACGCCGCGACGAGCAAGGCGGCGCCTCCGCCGCGTCGTGCCGGGGCGAACCCGCCGCCTCCGCCGGGTGCTCCGGGAGCGCCGGGCGCGCGTCCGGGAGGCACGCCCGCGCCGAGCGGTCCGAGCGGTCCGGGTGTGCCGGGTACGCCGGCCGGCGGGTACGTGCCGACGCAGATGGTGTCGGCGCTCGGCCCCGACGGTCCTGAGGGGTCCGCTCCGCAGGCACCCCCTCCGGGTGCGCCCGGAGGAACGCCTCCGGGTGAGGTCCACCACGCCGCCACGATGTTTGCCGATCCGGGCCGGATGGGCCCCGGTGCGGGCGGGCCGCAGCCGCCGGGAGCTCCTGGTGCGCCCGGTGCGCCCGGTGCGCCCAAGCCTCCCGGCGCTCCGGGAGTCCCGGGTGCCCCGGGTGCCCCGGGTACGCCCGGTGCTCCTCAGCCGCCGGCCCCTCCGGGCATGCCCGGCGCGCCGCAGCCGCCCGGTGCCCCTGGCGCACCCGGCGCACCCGGCGCGCGAGGTGCCGTGCACCACGCGGAGACCATGCTGGCCGGGCCGCCGGTGGGCACTCCCGGCGCACCCCCGCCGCCGCAGGCCCCCGGCGCTCCGGGCGCTCCGGGTGCTCCGGGCGGTCCGCAGCCGATGCCGCCCGGTGCCGTGCCGCCCGGTGCGATGCCGCCTCCGGGTGCGATGCCGCCGCCCGGGCAGCCCGTGCCGGGGCAGCCGCCGGCGTACGGCTATCCGCAGCAGCAGGGGCAGCCGACGGTCGGGCCCGGGTATCAGGCCGTACTGCGGTACCGCGCGCAGGACGGGTCCGAGCAGCAGCTGATCCGGCGTTCGGCGCCGGGGACGCCGCATCCGGAGTGGCAGATCTTCCACGAGCTGCGGTCGATGAACGTGCCGCCGGACCAGGTGCTGGAGCTGCACACGGAGTTGGAGTCGTGCGAGCTGCCGGGTGCGTACTGTGCGCGGATGATCCGGGAGCAGTGGCCGCAGGCGCGGATCGCGAGCATCGCGCCGTACGGCACGGATCACGCGAGCCGGCAGCAGGGCATGCAGCAACTCCTCGCGCATCAGGGCGAGTTGCACCAGGTCGCCGACGGGCCTGCCCGTCCGGCCCCGGTCCGGGTGCCGGTTCCGCAGGTGCAGCCCGCGCCGCCGATTCCGCCGGAGGGCGTGGCGCAGGAGGTGGCGGGGGCGTTCGGGCCGGGGGTCTTCCGGTTCGAGCAGGCCGCGGTGTCCCGGCAGGGCGTGCCGCCGGTGGTGGCGCACTCGTTGGTGGTCGCCGGGCTGCCGATGGACATGGGGCCGTTCTTCTGGGCGCAGGCCCAGCCGGGGCGGCCGGTGCCGACGCTGGCGGAGCTGGCGGCCGAGCGCGGGGTGCAGCCGGCCGCGGACGCGGGCTCGTACCTCGTGATGGGCAGCGACTTCGGCCGGGCGCTGTGCGTGCAGTACGGCACCGCGAACATCGTGGCGGTGCCTGTGGAGGCGGGGCCGGGCGGTGCGCCCGTACCGCCGCAGTTCGTGAACACGGGGCTGCCCGAGTTCCAGCGGTGCCTGGCGCTGCTGGGCCGGATGTGGCGGCTCCGGTTCGGGCTGAACCAGGAGCAGGCGGGACGCTGGACCGTCGACTTCCAGGCCCAGTTGGCCGCACTCGATCCGGCGGCGCTCGGTTCGCCGGAGAGCTGGTGGTCGGTGCTGCTGGAGCAGATGTGGGACGGGTTGCTGTGAGGCGCCCCAGCTGAAACACCCTGCGTGGAAGGGGCCGGGCCCGGTCGTGTGACCGGGCCCGGCCCTTTCGTGTGCGCTGCGGGAGCTGCGGTGTGCGCCGCGGGCGCTGTGCGACGGGAGCCGGCGCGCGGAGTGTCGCGTTATGAACATTTCCGTCCGATACATCAAGATGTGCGCGAAATCATCATTTCGCGGCTGTTCGTGTCGTTTCGGCGGAGTGTTCGGCGGAGTGTTCGGCAGCGGGTTCGACGGAGAGGGGTTCCAGGATGAGCAGCGCATCGGTCTCACCGCATGGATTCGTGGCCGTACGGGGGCGCGGCTACCGCCCCGAACAGGTCGATGCGTACGCCGGCGCTCTCTCCCGGGACCGCGACGGCGCCTGGGAGCGCGCCGCCTGTCTCACCGTGCTCGCCAAGGAGATGGAGGCGGAGGCGGAGCGGCTGCGGGAGACCGTGGCGGCGCTCGCCCCGCAGACGTACGAGACGCTCGGGGAGCGTGCACGCCGGCTTTTCGAGCTCGGGCAGGAGGAGGCCCACGCCGTACGGGAGGGCGCGCGGCAGGAGGCGCGGCGCCTTGTCGAGGAGGCGCGGGAGCGTGCGGACGGCGTGCGCGAGGCCGCGCAGGCGCACGCCGACGAGGTGCGAGCCGAGGCCGAAGAGCGCGCCCGGCAGCGTCTGCTCGCGGCGCGTGCGGAGGCCGACGAGATCCGCATCGGCGCCCGGCGCGAGGTGAAGGAGGGGCGCGGAGAGGCTCTTGCGGCGTTGCGTGAGGTACGGCAGCGCACCCCCGGCATGCTCGCCGAACAGGCCGATGAGCACGCCGAACGGTGGGCCGAGGCCGAGCGGGAGGCGGAGGAGCGGGCGGCCGCGCTGGACGCGCACAACGCCGAGCGGGTGACGCGGGCCGAGGCCGCGTTGTCCGAGGCGAAGCAGGCTTTCGCCGACGCGGAGGCGTCCGCGCGGCGGCGGCAGGAGGAGGCGCAGGCGCGGGCGGCCGAGCTGGTCGCGGAGGCGCGGGTGCGGGAGGAGCGGATCGCCCGGGAGACGGAACGGGTGCTGCGGGAGCACGGGGAGCGGTGGGACGACGTGCGGGCGCAGATGGATCACGTGCGGAACAGCTTGACGGCGCTCACGGGGCGGGCGGCGATGGAGTGACGTCGCGTGCCGGGGCGCCCGCCCGGCACCGAGCGGGCGGCCCTCGGTGGTGTCAGTTCCCCTTCCGCACGGCCCCCGCCAGGATCCACCCCTCCACCGCTTCGTACTGCCGCCGCTGCTCCTCCGACTTGTTCCTTCCCGACGCCACCGTGCCCAGCCATCCGAAGAGGAAGCCCGCCGGGATCGACACCAGGCCCGTCGTCGTGAACGGGAACCAGTTGAAGTCGGCCTCGGGGAACGCGGAGACGGGCGAGCCGGAGACCAGGTTCGTGCCCGGCATCAGCAGCAGGACCGTCAGCGAGCCGCCGATCAGCGTGCAGAGCAGGCCCGTTCGGGTGTAGCGGCGCCAGAAGAGGCTGTAGACGAGGGCGGGCGCGATGGCGGAGGCGCCCAGGCAGAAGGACAGGGTCACCAGGGGTTGCAGGCTGCGGTGTTGGACCAGCGTGGCCAGCACGATCGCCGCAACACCGACCGCCAGCGCCGACATCCGCGCCAGCATCATCTCGCGGCGCTCGGACATCTCCTGCACTCGGGCCGCGAACACGTCGTGGGCAAGGGAGTTGGCGCAGGCGAGGATCATGCCGGCGACGGAGGCGAGCAGGGTGAGGAAGATCGCCGTGGTGACGGTCGTGAACAGCAGTGTCTCCGCCGTGGAGACGTCCGCGCCGAAGGCGGCCCGGGAGGCCAGCAGGTACGCCGTGTTGCCCTGTGGGTCCGCCTGCGCGATCACCGCCCGGCCGATCAGCGCCGTCGCACCGAACCCGACGACCGTGATGACCAGCACGAACAGCACCACCGAGGACACCGCCCAGGACATCGAACGCCGCACCTGGCGGGCGCTGGAGGCGGTGTACATGCGCATGGTGACGTGCGGCAGACAGCCGCCGCCGAGGACCACGGCCAACTGGGCGCTGATCATGTCGAGGCGGGGATGGGGACTGGCCTCGAACTCCAGCCCCGACTGAAGGAAGGCGGACCCGACCCCGCTCTGCTCCGCCGCCGTGTCGAACAGCGCTCCCGGATCCCAGTCGAACCTGTTCATGATCAGTACGGCGACCACGGCGCCCGATCCGAGCAGCATCACGATCTTCAGGATCTGGATGAGGGCGGTGCCCTTCATGCCGCCGATCGCGGCGTAGCTGATCATCATCGCGCCCAGCCCGATGATGCAGCCGGTCTTCAGTGAATCGCCGGAGAAGCCGAGGATGAACGCCAGCAACTGCCCGGTCCCGGCCAACTGCACCAGCATCAGCGGCAGCAGCGCGGCGATCGTCACCGCACACGCGGCGATCCGCACACCCCGCCCCGGCATCCGGCGCGCCAGCGCGTCGCCCATCGTGAACCGGCCCGCGTTGCGCAGCGGTTCGGCCAGCAGGAACATCAGCAGCATCAGCGACAGCGCCGTACTGAGGGCGAGGACGACACCGTCGTAGCCGCACAGGGCGATGACCCCGCCGGTGCCGAGCACGGTCGCGGCGGAGATGTAGTCCCCCGCGATCGCGAGGCCGTTGCGCATGGGGGACAGGGAGCTGTAACCGGTGTAGAACTCGTCGAGGTCGTCCCGGTCGGGGCCGGTCATCACGCACAGCAGCAGCGTGATGGTGGCGACCGTCGAGAACGCCACCAGCGACATCGCCTGCGCGGAATCGCTGAATCCCGTCATCGCTTCCCCGCCTCCTCCCGCTTGGCGTTCAGTTCGGACTCCCTGCGGATGCGGTCCGCGATCGGATCGACGTAACGGCGGGCCGTGTGCTCGTACAACGCGATCGCCAGCCAGGTGACGGGCAGTTGGACCATCGCGAGCAGCAGCCCGGTGGGCAGCCCGTCGGTGACCGTGCTCGCCATGAACCCCGGCGCGAACGCGGACAGGATCAGGAAGAGCGTGAAGTACCCGAGCGCGGTGAGCGTGGCCGTACGCCGCTGCCAGCGGTAGGCGCTGCGCAGGATCCGCAGGTCGCTGTGGTGGCCGAGGGCGGGGCGAGGCCGGGGGCGGGGGCCGGTCGGTCCGGGGGGGGCGGGTGGCTGCCAGGGGTAGGTGGAGTACGGCGGGGAGGAGTCGTGCGGTTGGTGCTGATACGGGTTATATGGGTGATGCGGGTGATACGGGTGATGCGGGTACGACGGTGACGGGTCGTAGGACATCCCGGTGCTCCTTGCGCGGCTCAGGAGTTGGGGGGGCGAGCGGAGCCACGCACGCTACTCGTAGGTAGACGTGTACGCGAGGGTTTCACCAAACTGATTGGTCGGTATGCGCTTACTTCGCTGACCTCGGGTGTTACCCGCATTAACCCCGATTTTTGAGCGGCGTGTCACACTCGCGGCCGCTCGACTCCTCTTGTTGGCGAGACCTCAAGACCTCAAGACCTCAAGGCCTCAGGCCTCAGGACCCAGAAGAGGAGACAGAGCAATGGACGTTGTCGTTTTCGGAGCGAACGGGCCGACGGGCAGGCTGGTCGTCGAGCGGGCGAGCGCGGAGGGGCACACGGTCACCGCCGTCACCCGCAACCCGGAGGCCTTTCCGGTGCGGGGCCCGCGACTGCGGGTGGTCGAGGCCGATGTGCACGATCCCGCCGCGGTCGAGCGTGCGGTGGCCGGCCAGGACGCCGTGATCTCCGCGCTCGGCGTTCCCTACGGCAAGGACCCGGTGACCGTGTACTCCGGCGGCGCCACCCACATCACCCAGGCCATGACCAAGCACGGCGTACGACGCCTCGTCGCCGTGAGCTCCACCGTCCTCTTCGGAACACCGGCGCCCGGCGAGAACCTCCTGTTCCGCAAGGTGCTGGAGCCGGCCGTCATGCGGTTCATGGGACGCACGGTGTACGAGGACATGCGCCGCATGGAGGCCGTCGTCCGCGACACCGGCCTCGACTGGACGGTCCTCCGCCCCGGCGGCCTCTTCGACACGGACACGGTCAGCGACTACCGGGTCGGCACGGCGCGCCTGCCCGGCCGGTACACGGCACGGGTCGATCTCGCGTGCGAGCTCGTACGACAGGCTGTGGACGACCGTCACGTGCGTGCCTTCGTCGACATACGCACGACCGAGAACACCCCGACGTTCCTCCAGCTCATCCGGAAGGAGGCGGTTGGCGACAAGCAACGCTGAAACGGGGTTTCCGGCGGCCCGGGTGGGCCATCATGTACGAACTCGTGGTGGTACGCACAGCAAGGGGGAGGCCACATGAGTGAGGCGCCGTCGCCGGTGCGGGTGTTCATCTCGTACGCCCACGACGATCAGAAGCATGTCGACCGGGTCAGGGATTTCTGGATCTTCCTGCGCTCCTGCGGGATCGACGCCGAACTGGACCTGCCCGCGAACGAACGCCGCCAGGACTGGTCCCTGTGGATGCTGCGCGGCATCCGTGACAGCCGGTACGCGCTCGTCGTCGCCTCGCCGCAGTACAAGCGGCGCGCGGAGGGCGACGCGGTGGCGGGCGAGGGCATGGGCGTGCAGTGGGAGGCCGGGCTGCTGCGAAGACTCGTCTACGAGGATCCGGCCGCGGCTCTGGGCCGGATCGTCCCCGTCGTGCTGCCCGACGGCTCCGCCGATGACCTGCCCGCCTGGCTGGGCGGCGCATCCACCTCGCACTACACGGTCGGGGAGTTCACCGTCCCCGGGGCGGAGCCGTTGCTGCGGCTGCTGACCGGACAGCCGTACGAGACCGTGCCGGAGCTGGGAGCCGTGCCCGTTCTGGCGCCCCGGGAACAGGCCTTACGGGAGCCGTTGACGCTGCCCGACCCGGTCGTATCGACGGCACCGGTCCCGCCTCCGCAACCGCCCCCCGCGACCTTCGTGTTCCCGGAGCAGAAGGCTCTCGTCGATGCCCTCATGGCCTGCGCGGGGATCCACGAGCTGGCCGTCCGGCACGAGCTCGTCTTGCTGATGGGCGAGCACCTCGGTCTGGGGCACGCGTTCCCCGTACCCGAGAGCCCGGTCACCCGCACACACCTGCGAGCCCTCGTTCGCGGCATCAGCCGGACCTTGACCCGCGACGCAGCCCTGAAGGCCCTGTACGTGGCCCTCGAGGAGATGGTCCCGGACGACGTCGGCACGGCGGGCGTACGGGCGGTGCTGACCGGGGCCGGACTCGACCTGGGGGAGGAGTGAATGGTCCGTTGGCGCCCGTGGCGCGGTGAGGGCGCTTCGCCGCGGGGCGGGGCTCCGATGCGTGGGAAGGCGTGGCGGGAGGAGCGGCTGCTCGCGGCGATCCTGGCCGACATCCCGGGGCTCCAGGCGCGACAGGGCCGTCTTGACCTGGTCTACGACGTCGGCCCACCGCTCCGGGGTGCGGTACGGGAATTCGATCGGCCCTTCGACCATCTCCGCGAGGTCGTCCGCACCGGCCGTCGCACCGGCACGCTGGCCGCGCTGCGGGACGTGCTGCTGGATGTCGAGCAGGAGGACGCCGACGCTCACTGGTTCGCCCTCGCGGTCACGGTCCTGACCGCGCCGGCCGGCCCGCTGTCGCCCGAGTACATGCTGCGTCTCGTCGGCGAAATGCGTGGTCTGCCCCCGGAGTTCGGCGTGAGCACCGTGGCGCGATACGCGACCGAACGCCGTGGAGCCGGCCGTCCGCTGGACGCCGACTCGCTCCCCGTCGCGCTGCTGCGGCTCTACGACGCACGGGAGGACGCCACGGTCGCCGCGGGCCCGCGCACGCTGATGCTGCGCTTCCTCGAACTTCTTGCCGAGGAGGCCGGCGCGCACGAGCAGGGGGGCCGGCTCGCCCGTCTGCTGGCTCGAGCCCCTGGCCGTCGTGGCGTCACCACGGGGCCGGTTGCGGATTCCCCGGGGCAGGCGGATGCCGAGCGACAGGTCATCATCCAGATACGGGTCGAGGAGGTGGGCCCTCCGGTCGACGAGCATGAGCCGTTCACCGGGCGCAGCTACTTCCTGCGCGGCTTCCACTACGAAGGCGGAGGCGGCGACGGACCCGCGTTCCACTGCGCGACGGATCCCACCGAGGTCTTCCAGGGCGACGAACTGGAGCGTCGGGGCCGTGAGTTCCTGCTCGCCTGGCGGGAGCAGGCGGATGTCGGCGTGGGCGCGGACAAGCGGTACGAGTTTCTCCTGCCGGACTCGCTACTCGGTTACCCGGCCGAACTGTGGCCGGGCGGCCCGTCCGGCGTTCCGCTGAGCTACGGCTCCCGGGTCGTCGTACGGTCCCTGAAGCGCTACGACGACAGCACGATCCACGACCAGTGGGCTCGCCGTTGGGAAGCGCTCGACCGCGACTGCCCGCCCGGCGACGCACTTGAGCGCATCGGCTGGATGAGCTCCGGCGACGCGAACTCCTGTGACAGGCAGTGGAGTTGCCCCCCGGGAAGGTTTCCGCCCCTGCACCTGACCGACGTCGCGGACGTCGAGGACTGGCTGCGGGACCACAAGGACCTGTCCTGTCTTGGCCTGGCCGCCCCGTACGAGCTGCACGACCCCCTCGTCCGAGAGGCCGTCCGTGACGCACTGATGTACGACGGCATCCCCGTCATGGTCTGGCGGCGCGACGCGGGCGACCCCGGGCTGCTGCTGGACGCGCTCCGCGGCGACTGTCCACCCGCCCTGCTGGCCGAACTGCCTGACAGCGTCCTCGGGGCTCGGAAGTACCGGCGCCGAGACCCGCTGAGCGTGGGCAGTCACATCACCCTGCTCTGGGACGACCCGACGTGCGTCTTCAGGAACCAGAACAGCCAGATGCCCGGCACCCTCGGGGCCGGCGGAGGAGCGGCATGACGCAGACGCAGGACTGGTGGGTCTACCGGGGCACCGGCACCCCGCACGACGGCATCCGCCGGCTGCCCGGGGCACCGCCCTGGCGAGCCTTCCGGCAGGCCGGCGCGGTCCCCGCCGAACTGCCCGAACCGCCGGACGCCCCCGACGACGACGCCGTTCAGCGCCACCTCGGCCGGGCCGGCCAGGGCGCCGCGTACCAGGCCGGTGAACGGGAGATCCACCTCGTCAACCTTGCCTTGCACCTGCGCCGGCCACTCCTGCTCACGGGCAAGCCCGGCACGGGCAAGTCCACGCTCGCCTACGCGGTCGCGCACGAGCTGCAGCTGGGACCGGTGTTGAGGTGGGCGGTCACCAGCCGTTCCACGCTCAAGGACGGCTTGTACGAGTACGACGCCGTGGGCCGCCTCTACGACGCCGGGCTGCGCAACGCCGGCCTGCGCGGCGACCTCGGGGGGCCCGCACCCGAACCGCCCGACATCGGCAAGTACATGTGGCTCGGCCCGCTCGGCACCGCGCTGCTGCCCTGGAACCGGCCTCGCGTCCTGCTGATCGACGAGATCGACAAGAGCGACATGGACTTCCCCAACGACCTGCTGAACGTCTTCGAGGAGGGCGAGTTCGTCATCCCCGAACTGGCCCGGCTCGGCAGGAAGCCCCAGAAGGTGATGACCGCCGACCGCCGACGGGTGGAGGTCAGCGGAGGTGAGGTGGCCTGTGCGGAGTTCCCGTTCGTGGTGCTGACCAGCAACGAGGAGCGGGAGTTCCCCATGGCGTTCCTGCGGCGCTGCATCCGGCTGGAGATCGGGACGCCCGACCCGGCACGCCTGGCGGGCATCGTCGCGGCCCACCTGGGCGAGCCGGACACCGCGGACGGGGCGCGGGCCGAGCTGATCGCCGAGTTCCTCACCAGGCAACGGGAGATGGGCGCGCTGGCGAACGACCAGCTGCTCAACGCGCTCCTCATGGCGGAACGGGGGCTGTGGGACGGAGAGAAGGGGCGGGCGTTGCTGCGCGATCACTTGCTGCGGCCGTTGGATCGGGGCTGAGGGGGCGATGGCAGGGGGCGGCTGGTTTCGGTCACCGAGGCGTGGGCGTGCGCCGGGCTCCCAGGCTTCGTCGACAGCCGGGCCGCACGACGACCCGGGCGTGAGGCAGACCGCGCCGGACGACATCCTGCGGGAGGAACTCGCCCGCCTGCTGGACGCGGGCGGCCGCCCGGACGCGAGCGACGCCCTCGACGTCCTGTGGGTCGCCCGCCTCAGCGGCCTGGAGCCGCTGGACTGGTCACAGATCGGCGACGGCACCGACCCGACGGCAGGCCTGCCCGCTGCGGACCTGCCGGCGAC
>NZ_LGDG01000258.1 GCF_001279775.1 Streptomyces sp. MMG1533
CATGTGGCTGACCGCGGGTGAGTGGGGCGGCCCGAAGGACACCGAGACCGTCGAGAAGCGGCAGGTCCGCTACCGCACGGTCGGCGACATGTCCTGCACCGGCGCGGTCGACTCCGACGCCACGACGCTGGACGACGTGATCGCCGAGATCGCCGCTTCCCGTCTCACCGAGCGGGGCGCCACGCGCGCCGACGACAAGATGTCCGAGGCCGCGATGGAAGACCGCAAGCGCGAGGGGTACTTCTAACCATGAGCACCATCACGACCGAGGAACTCTCGGCCACCACCCTGCTGCGGTTCGCCACCGCGGGCTCCGTCGACGACGGCAAGTCCACGCTCGTCGGCCGCCTGCTGCACGACTCCAAGTCGATCCTCACGGACCAGCTGGAGGCCGTGGAGCGCGCCTCGGCGAGCCGCGGCGCCGAGGGCCCGGACCTCGCGCTGCTGACCGACGGCCTGCGGGCCGAGCGGGAGCAGGGCATCACCATCGACGTGGCCTACCGCTACTTCGCGACCCCGCGCCGCCGGTTCATCCTCGCCGACACCCCGGGCCATCATGGTGACGGGTGCCTCCACGGCCGAGCTGACGGTGATCCTCGTCGACGCCCGCAACGGCGTCGTCGAGCAGACCCGCCGGCACGCCGCGATCGCCGCTCTGCTGCGCGTCCCGCACGTGGTGCTCGCCGTCAACAAGATGGACCTGGTCGAGTACCGGGAGACCGTGTTCGCCGCGATCGCCGAGGAGTTCACGGCGTACGCGACCGAGCTGGGCGTCCCGGAGGTCACCGCGATCCCGATCTCGGCGCTCGCCGGCGACAACGTGGTGGAGCCGTCCGCGAACATGGACTGGTACGGCGGGCCGACCTTCCTGGAACACCTGGAGTCCGTCCCGGTCGCCCACGACCTCAGCCACTGCCACGCCCGGCTTCCCGTGCAGTACGTGATCCGGCCGCAGACCGCCGAGCACCCCGACTACCGGGGCTACGCGGGCCAGATCGCGGCCGGTTCCTTCCGGGTGGGCGAGCAGATCACGGTGCTGCCGGCCGGCCGGTCGACGAAGATCTCCGGCATCGACCTGCTCGGCGAGCCGGTCGACATCGCCTGGACCACGCAGTCGGTCACCCTCCTGCTGGAGGACGACATCGACATCTCGCGCGGCGACCTGATCGTGCCCAGCAAGGACGCGCCGCCCACCACCCAGGACATCGAGGCGACCGTCTGCCACGTCGCCGACGCCCCCCTGACCGTCGGCCACCGGGTCCTGCTCAAGCACGGCACCCGCACCGTCAAGGCGATCGTCAAGGACATCCCGTCCCGTCTCACGCTCGACGACCTGTCCCTGCACCCGCACCCGGGACAGCTCGTCGCCAACGACATCGGCCGGGTGAAGATCCGTACCGCCGAGCCGCTGCCCGTCGACTCGTACGCCGACTCACGGCGCACCGGTTCGTTCATCCTGATCGACCCGAACGACGGCACCACCCTCACCGCCGGCATGGTCGGCGAGTCGTTCGCCTCCCCGGAGCCCGTCAAGGACGCCGCCGAGGACGACGGGTGGGACTTCTGAGCATGAACTCCACCGATTTCTACTCCTCGTTCGCGAAGGAGGGCGGCCGCGTCGGCAGCGGTGCTCTCGGCAGCGGGCAGGGCGGAGTCGCGCGATGTGTGCGCTGACGTACGCGCACTGCCTGCGCGCCCGCACCCCCCACCGCCGTAGACGAAAACCTGCCGACCTCCCGGCCACGACCTGAGAGACCGTGACCGCCGGGCCAACGAGAGGAACACCTCCCGTGCCTGCCAACCACTCAGCCCTCCTTCGCCGCGGCATAGCCGCCGTGACCGCACTTCCCCTGCTCGCCCTCGCCGCCTGCGGTTACGGCTCCGAGGCCAAGGACGACGGGACCGCCAAGGTCGCCGCCGGGGCCGAGAAGATCGACGGTCTCGACTCCGTCAAGATCGGCTACTTCGGCAACCTGACCCACGCCACCGCGCTGGTGGGCGTGCAGAAGGGCTACTTCCAGAAGCAGCTCGGCGCCACCAAGGCCGCCTACCAGATCTTCAACGCCGGTCCCTCGGAGATCGAGGCGCTCAACTCCTCGTCGATCGACATCGGTTTCATCGGCCCGTCCCCCGCGATCAACGGCTACGTCAAGTCGGGCGGCAAGAACCTGCGGATCATCGGGGGTGCGGCGTCCGGCGGTGTGAAGCTCGTGGTCAACCCGGACAAGATCAAGTCCCTGAAGGACGTCAAGGGCAAGGCGATCGCGACTCCCCAGCTGGGCAACACGCAGGACGTGGCGTTCCTCAACTGGATCGCGGAGCAGGGCTGGAAGGTCGACGCGGAGAGCGGCAAGGGCGACGTCTCGGTCGTCCGCACCGACAACAAGGTCACCCCGGACGCCTACAAGTCCGGTTCCATCGACGGCGCGTGGGTGCCCGAGCCGACCGCGTCCAAGCTGGTCGCCGAGGGCGGCAAGGTGCTGCTCGACGAGGCCGACCTGTGGCCGGACAAGAAGTTCGTCATCACGAACATCATCGTGCGGCAGGAATTCCTCAAGGAGCACCCGAAGGCCGTCGAGGCCGTGCTGAAGGCCTCGGTCGAGGCCAACAAGTGGATCAACGCCAGCCCTGACGAGGCGAAGGCCGCGGCGAACAAGCAGCTGGAGTCGGACTCGGGCAAGGCGCTGCCGGCCGACGTCATCGACCCGGCGTGGAAGTCCATCCAGTTCACCAATGACCCGCTGGCCGCCACCCTCAACACCGAGGCGGAGCACGCGGTCAAGGCGGGTCTGCTGGAGAAGCCCGACCTGAAGGGCATCTACGACCTCACGCCGCTGAACAAGGTCCTCAAGGCCGAGGGCGAGAGCACGGTCAGCGACGCCGGCCTCGGCGTGGGCTGAGTCAGGTCCCGATGAGTTCCCAGGAGGTGACGACCATGGCCACGACCTTCGCCAAGGCCGCCGAGTCGGTGGAGCACGCGGCGCGCATTGAGCATGTCTCGAAGTCCTTCGCGGGCCCCGCCGGGCAACAGCTCGTACTGGACGACATCAGCATCGATGTCGCACCCGGCGAGTTCGTCACCCTCCTGGGGGCCTCGGGCTGCGGCAAGTCCACGCTGCTGAATCTGGTGGCGGGGCTGGACAAGCCCACCGTCGGGTCCATCACGACGGAGGGCCGCCCGGCCCTGATGTTCCAGGAGCACGCCCTCTTCCCGTGGCTGACCGCGGGCAAGAACATCGAACTCGCCCTGCGTCTGCGGGGCGTTCCGAAGAACGAACGACGTGACAGGACCGAGGAGCTGCTCGGCCTGGTCCGGCTGAACGGCGCGTACGGCAAGCGGGTGCACGAGCTGTCGGGCGGTATGCGCCAGCGTGTGGCGCTGGCCCGTGCCCTGGCCCAGGAGAGCAACCTGCTGCTGATGGACGAGCCGTTCGCGGCCCTCGACGCCATCACGCGGGACGTGCTGCACGACGAGCTGACCCGCATCTGGGCGGAGACCGGCGTGTCCGTCCTCTTCGTGACGCACAACGTGCGTGAGGCGGTGCGGCTCGCGCAGCGCGTGATCCTGCTGTCCTCCCGTCCGGGCCGGATCGCGCGCGAGTGGACGGTCGACATCCCGCAGCCGCGCCGTATCGAGGACGCGCCCGTGGCCGAGCTGTCCGTCGAGATCACCGAAGTACTGCGTGGGGAGATCCGCCGCCATGGCCAGCACTGACACGAAGACGACCGACGCGAGCGCCGACGGCTCCGCGCTGGGCGGCATCGAGGCGGGCCTCGACGCGCTGGAGACCTCGGTCACCGGCCGTCCGCCCTTCCGGCAGACCTTCCGCGAGAAGATCTTCCCGCCGATCGTCGCCACCGTCGTGGTGCTCGCGATCTGGCAGGGGCTGATCTCCCTGAAGATCGTCGACGACGCGTCGAAGCTGCCCTCCCCCGGTGCCGTCTGGGCCGAGGCCGAGGACGCGTGGCTCAAGGGCACCCTGCTCGACTACATCTGGACCAGCGTCTCGCGGGGCCTGTTCGGCTTCGTGCTCGCCCTGGTCATCGGCACGCCGCTCGGCCTGATCGTGGCGCGGGTGAAGTTCGTGCGCGCGGCCATCGGTCCGATCCTGTCCGGTCTGCAGTCGCTGCCGTCGGTGGCCTGGGTGCCGGCCGCCGTGATCTGGCTGGGCCTGAAGCCCGAGATGATGTACGCGGTGATCCTGCTCGGCGCGGTGCCGTCGATCGCCAACGGTCTGGTGTCCGGCGTCGACCAGGTGCCGCCGCTGTTCCTGCGCGCGGGACGGACGCTGGGGGCGACCGGGCTGCGCGGTACGTGGCACATCGTGATGCCGGCGGCGCTGCCCGGCTATGTGGCGGGGCTGAAGCAGGGGTGGGCGTTCTCCTGGCGTTCGCTGATGGCCGCCGAGATCATCGCACAGGCGCCGGACCTCGGCGTGGGCCTCGGCCAGCTGCTGGAGGTGGGCCGTACGAACAGCAGCATGGCCACGGTCTTCCTCGCCATCCTGCTCATCCTGTTCGTCGGCATCGCGATCGACCTGCTGATCTTCAGTCCGCTGGAGCGGTGGGTGCTGCGCAGCCGAGGCCTGCTGGTGAAGAGCTGAGTCCCATGTACACCATGGTCAAGAAGCCGGTCCTCCTCGTCATCGCCCACGGCAGCCGCGACCCGCGGCACGCCGCGACGGTGCACGCCCTCGTACGGCGGGTGCGCGCCCTGCGCCCCGACGTACGGGTGGAGACCGGCTTCCTGGACTTCAACATCCCCTCCGCACAAGGGGTGCTGGAGTCCCTGGCGGCGGAGGGTGTCCGTGACGTCGTGGCCCTCCCCCTGCTGCTGACGCGCGCGTTCCACGCGAAGGCGGACATCCCGGCGGTCCTGCGGGACGCCCCGGCGCAGCTGCGCATCCTGCAGGCGGAGGTCCTCGGCCCGTCGCCGCTGCTGCTGTCGGCGCTGGAACGGCGCCTGTACGAGGCGGGGTTGACACCCGCCGACAAGTCCTCGACCGGGGTCGTGCTGGCCTCGGCGGGGTCCACCGACCCGGAGGCGATCGCAGTGATCGCAGAAATCGCGCGGGAGTGGCGGCACACCGGTTGGTGCGCCGTGCGGCCTGCGTTCGCCTCCGCATCCCTCCCCCGCACCGAGGACGCGGTACGCGAACTCCGGTCCCTGGGCTGCGCGAAGGTCGCCGTAGCCCCGTACGTCCTCGCCCCCGGCTTCCTTCCGGACCGCATCGCGCGGGGCGCGGGCGAGGCGGACGTACTGGCCGACGTCCTCGGCCCGGCGCCGGAGGTGGCGCGGGTGCTGCTGGCGCGGTACGAGGCGGCACGGATGCCGTTGCCGGCGGCGGTCGGGGCCTGAGCGGGTCCAGGACCGGGTGCGGCGCGGTCTGCCGGCCCGGGCCTTCCCCGGGCAGCGGCCCTGCGGGTGACCTTGGGCGGCCCCGTGCGAACGGTCTGCTGATCGCGGCGGCCGAGGAGACCGCTACCACCGGCCCGCTGACCCGCCGCGAGCGGTGGTCCGCGCCGGCGTCACGCCGGACCGATGACCTTCCTGGCGGGCGCGGCCGGCCCTTCCGGGACTGCGACCGCCCGGACCACGGCGGAGGCGGGGCTCGTGCCGGACGAGCCCGAAGCGGCTGTACCGACCGCGCAGGGCGTGATCGACGGAAGTCGTAGCCGCTAGGGCCTGCCTGTCCGGCGGATCATGCCGCAGACGCGGGGCCTGGCACGCCGATCTGCGTCGACGAGGCACCGCCGATCTCCTGCGACCTGATCCGCCGGACAGCACACCTAGGGGGTCTCGGCCTTGGCCAGGCGCGGGTCCCGTCCGCTCGCCGCGAGCGCTCGCTCGAAGACGGGCGCGTCGTCCGGCACCGGCACCGGGTCGGCGAAGCCGTCGTACTGCCGGTAGAGGTCGCCGTGGGTGACGACCACGTCGAGGACCAGCCGGGCCGCGCCCTCCGAGACGCGGAACTCCTGGCCGGTGGCCGCGGCGACGTCCCAGCCGTGCACCGCCGTCTCCTTGATGATCAGCGAGGCGAGTTCGGCGGCGGGCATCGTCCCCATGCCCAGGTCCACCTCGCCCTCCCACACCCTGGGGTCCGCCCAGGCGGCCACCGCACGGTCCAGCTGGGCGGCGTACGCCTCGGCCCAGTCCGGGTCGGTGGTGAAGTCGCGGGCGGTCAGTTCCTCGGGGAGCTGTTTGCGCAGGGCACGGTGCTCCAGGCCGTGGGAGGTGTAGAGGACCCAGTGGTTGACCAGGGCGCGGACGTCCCAGTCCGGGCAGTGGGTGGGGTCGCCGAGCTGTGCCGTCGGCACGCCGCGCGCCACGCGGGCGGCCTCGGCGGCGCATTCCGTCAGGTACGGATACAGGTCGTCCTTGTTCATGCGTCTCACGCTAGGGAGGGCGCGGCGAGGTCTCTTGAACAAACGCGACAGACCTCTCGCAGCCGGGTTGACCCTGCCCCTGGGGCAAGGCCGAGGGTCCCGGACATGGACCTCTACCTGAAGCACACGCCGTACAGCGATCCGGGCGACCTCGACCTCGCCGATCTGCCCCGCGATCCAGCCGAACTCGCCCACCTGGTGAGGGATCTGATCATCCATCGGGGAGAGAGCGAGCGTCTCGGCCATCCGATCCCCGAGGACCGGCAGCTCGACGACCCGGAGGCGCGGTACGTCTGCGGGATGCTGCGGATCCTGCGCGAGCGCGGGGACGGGCCGCTCACCGCGAAACGGCCGTACGACGAGCGGTTCGCGGGGACGTGCCGGGACTTCTCGCTGCTGCTGTGCTCGCTGCTGCGGGCCACCGGGACGGCTGCCCGGATCCGCTGCGGTTTCGCCGCGTACTTCGTGGCGGGCTACCACGACGACCACTGGGTCACCGAGTACCGCCTCCCGGACGGGAGTTGGCGACTGATCGACGCACAGGTCCTGCACCCGGCCTACGAACCGGCCTTCGACCCGCTGGACGTGCCCAGGGACCGGTTCCTGGTGGCCGGGGACGCGTGGCGGGCATGCCGGGAGGGCCGGGCCGACCCGAAGACGTTCGGCGTCTGGTTCCACGGCGACCTCGACGGCCTCTGGTACATCCGCACCAACGTGTTCCTGGACCTCGCCGCGGTCAACGGCGTGGAGCTGCTGCCCTGGGACGTCTGGGGCCAGGTGATCCGCGGCGACGCCGGCCTCGCCGAGGACGACCTCGCGCTGGTGGACACGGTCGCCGCGGCCCGCACGGACGAGGACCTGCGCCGACTGTACGAGGACCCGCGGCTGGCGGTCCCGGACGAGGTCATGTCGTACACCGCCCGCTCCGGCTACCGCGACCTCCGGACGGTCAGCCTCCCGAGGGTTCCGTCATCTCCACGAGCTTGACGACGGTGTTCCAGTTGCGGCTGGTGGCGATCACGCCCTTGTTCAGCCGAGGCTTGGAGAGGTGTTCGGCGAGCTTGGAGCGGCCGAGACCGTTCGGGGCGTACAGGTACAGGGCGCGGTCGCCGAGCCTGAACTCCTCGGGCAGAAAGGCGGCTTGGTCGATCTCCGCGAAACGTTCCGCGTCGACCGGCGCGGAGAAGTAGGTGACGTGGAGCTGCTTGGCCTCCAGCTCGGCGGCCGGGAAGGGACAGGCGTCGGCGATCGCCTTCAGATAGGCGTGGTCGCGCACGATCACGTCGACGGCGAAGCCGAACCGCTTCTCGATCGCGCCGGCCAGCTCCGCGGCGAGGGACTCCTGGTCGCCGTGGTCGCAGGCGAACACGGCCTGGCCGCTCTGCAGATACGTGCGTACGCCCTCGTAGCCGAGGCCTTCCATCAGCGTGCGCAGTTCGGCCATGGGGACCCTCTTGGCGCCGCCCACGTTGATCCCGCGCAGCAGCGCCGCATACGTCGTCGTCATCCGCACACCATAAAGCGGCCGTCGTGCCCCGTGGGGGTGGGCACGACGGCCGCGGCCGAAGGTGCCGGCTGCGCGAAACTCTGGCGGATGCGGCGGGCACGGATCAACCGCTACGCGCGCCTGTGACTTATTCAACAAGGTTTCGTAATCACATTTGTAATGACATACAGCACCCAAATAGATGTAAGGGGCCGCCTCCTCCCCAGTGCGGAGAGGGCCGGGTCCAGGGGGATGATTCGCGCCGTCGGCACCTCACCGGGCAGCACGACGAGATGGCCTTATCCAGCCCATACCTTCGAAACGAAAGGTGGCGGCAGGGGGCTGCCACCGCTCACGAGGGGGCAAGCCGGTCATGGCGAACGGAGATATACGGGTACGGGGCCTGGCCGCCCGGGCAGGCGGCTGGAGTGCCCGACACCGATGGGCCGCCGTCGGCATCTGGGTGCTGTTCGTCGTCCTGGCGATGGGGCTCGGTTCGGCGGCCGGCCGGGTCGACGTGAAGGACAGCGACCAGCTGAAGGGGGAGACGCACACCGCCGCGAAGATCATCGAGGACGCCGGCATCGACGAACCGGCCGGTGAGACCGTACTGATCCAGGCGAAGGACGGCGGCGTCAAAGCCACGGACGCCGAGTTCAGGGCCGCCGTCACCGCGGTCGTGGAGGCGGTCGAGGGGACCGGCAAGGTCACGGACGTGACGTCGCCGTACGACACGGACACGATCTCGAAGGACGGCCGCAGCGCGCTGGTGCAGTTCGACATGCGCGGCGACGCGGAGACCGCGGGCGAGCGGGTCGAGCCCGTACTGAAGGCCGTCGAGGGGGTTCAGAAGGACCACGAGTCGCTGCGGATCGAGGAGATCGGCGGCGCCAGCATGATGAAGACGTTCGACGACGCGTTCGGGGACGACTTCCAGAAGGCCGAGTACTCCGCGGTGCCGGTGGCCCTCGGCATTCTGCTCATCGCCTTCGGCGCGCTGGTGGCCGCGCTGCTGCCGGTGGCGCTGGCGGTCACCGCGATCATGGCGACGATGGGCCTGATGGGCCTCGTCAGCCATGTGATGCCGATGAGTGACACCGCCAACTCCGTGATGCTGCTGGTCGGTCTGGCCGTCGGCGTCGACTACTGCCTGTTCTACCTGCGCCGCGAGCGCGAGGAGCGCGAGGCCGGACGGGACGCCCAGACGGCCCTGAGGATCGCCGCCGCGACCAGTGGCCGCGCGATCATCGTCTCGGGTGTCACGGTGTGCGTGGCGATGGCGGGCATGCTGTTCACCGGTCTCGCCGAGTTCGAGGCGATGGGCCTGGCCTCGCTGATGGTGGTGGCCGTGGCCATGGTCGGCTCCGTGACCGTGCTGCCCGCGCTGCTGTCGCTGCTGGGCGGACGGGTCGAGAAGGGCCGCATCCCGTTCCTGGGCCGTCGTCGCCGCAGCGGCAACAGCGACAGCCGGTTCTGGACGGCCGTCCTGAAGGGCGTCCTCGCCAGGCCCGTCCTCTCCGCCGTGGTGGCGGCCGGCGCGCTGCTGGCGATCGCCGCGCCCGCGGTCGGCATGAAGACCCAGAACCTCACGCTGGACCAGGAGTTCGGCGACTCGCTGCCCATCGTGCAGACCTACAACCGGGTCAACGACGCCTTCCCGGGCGGCTCCGAGCCGGCCGAGGTCGTGGTCAAGGCGGACGACATCAACGCTCCCGAAGTGCGGGACGCGCTCGCCGCCTTCAAGGAGGAGGCGGTCACCTCGGGTGCCTCGCGCGGCCCGGTCGAGATCAAACTGCACGACCAGCAGAACATCGCCTTCGTGTACGTCCCGCTGGTCGGCGGCTCCGACCTGGACAAGGCGGGCGCGAGCCTGGAGAAGCTGCGCGACGAGGTAAGGCCCGACACACTCGGCAAGGTCGACGGCGTCGAGGCGCCGATCACCGGACAGGTGGCCGGTTCGCAGGACTTCAACGACCAGTTGGCCGGAGCCGTCATCCCGGTCTTCGCGTTCGTCGTGGTCTTCGCCTTCGTGCTGATGCTGCTGTCGTTCCGCTCGCTGACGGTCGCGATCACCTCGATCCTGCTGAACCTGCTGTCGGTGGGCGCGGCGTACGGCATCCTCGTCGCCGTCTTCCAGCACGGCTGGGGCGCGTCCCTGGTGGGCGCGGAGGGCGTCGGCGCCATCATCACCTGGCTGCCGCTGTTCCTCTTCGTGATCCTGTTCGGCCTGTCGATGGACTACCACGTGTTCGTGGTCTCGCGGATCCGCGAGGCGCGGCTGCGCGGCCGTACGACGAGGGACGCGATCCAGCACGGCGTGGTCACCACGGCCGGGGTCGTCACCAGCGCCGCGGTCATCATGGTCGCCGTGTTCGCGATCTTCGGCACGCTGTCCATGCAGTCCATGAAGCAGATGGGCGTCGGCCTCGCGGCCGCGGTGCTGATCGACGCGACGATCATCCGGGGCGTGCTGCTCCCGGCGGTGATGGCCCTGCTCGGCGAGCGCAACTGGTACCTGCCGAAGTGGCTGCACCGGCTGCCCGACCTGACCCACGACGAGGCGCCGGAGGCGGTGGCCCGGCCCGTGGCACGGGACGACGAGGGTGAGCGGCTGGGGGTCTGAGCCCCCTTGTGACCGAGGGCCCGTTGGCTGCCGGGGAGCCAACGGGCCCTCTTCCGTGCCCGCTGCCCTATGCCTGGCGTACCGGCAGTTCGGCCTCGATGAGATCGGCCGCCCGGCGGGTGCCGCCCTCCCCCGCCATCCCCGCCTGGACGTCCTTCAGCCGGCGGGCGACCTCGGGGTCGTCGACCAGTGCGAGGGCGGCCTCCCGCAGCGCCTCGGCGGTCGCCTCCTCCGTGTCGATACGGCGGGCCACGCCCAGGCCCTGGAGCATGTCCGCGTTGCCGAACTGGTCGACGGCCTGCGGTACGGCGATCATCGGCGTCCCCGTGGCCAGGCCCTCCTGGCTGCCGCCCGCACCGGCGTGCGTGACGAACAGGTCGGCCTGCTTGAGGATCGCCAACTGCGGTACCCAGGAGCGCACTTCGACGTTCGCGGGGACGTCCCCCAGCTCGGCCGGGTCCACCTGCCTGCCGATCTGCAGCACCAGGTGCCAGCCCGGCAGCTCACCGAACGCCTTGACGCACTCCCGGTAGAAGCCGGGCTCCTTGGTGAAGGAGGACCCGAGCGACACCAGGACCACCTTCTCGGCGCCGGCCGGACGCCGCCAGTCGCCCTCGGTGGTGCGGTCGCCCTGGCAGGCGCCGACGAAGGTGTACACGGCCTCGTCGACCCGGTCGGCGTTCGGCTGCAGCGCCCTGGGGATCAGGACGATGGAGCGGGCGGGACGGCCGGTGAACGGGTCGGGGTGTTCGGTGATCCCGTTCTCCTCCAGCCAGGCGTGGAAGCGGGCGTAGTAGGCCTGTCCGCGCTCGGTCTGCTTCGGCTCCGCCCACATCGGCTCGGCCACCTCCTCCTCGTAGCCCTCCCATGCGACGAGGTTCGGCGACAGGGAGACCGCGGGCACGCCCCAGCGGTGGGCGAGGACGCGGGCCGGGTAGGAGGTGATGTCGTGCAGCACGAGGTCCGGTTCGTCGCCCTCGTACGCCTCGATGAGCTGTGGCAGCGCCTGGATCGCGTCGGCCAGGAAGGGCTCGACGTTGTCCAGGAGGGTGGTGCCCCAGGCCTCCGGGTCGTCGTCGGGCCCGGGCAGAGCAGAGTTCCAGGGCTTCACCTCGGCACCGGTCTCGGCGACCTTCTCGGCGAACAGGGGTGGAATCGCGTACGTGACCCGGTGACCGCGCGTCACGAGCTCGCGGATCACTTCGAGACTCGGGTTCACGTGGCCGTGGGCGGCGATGGAGAACATGGCGATGTGAGCGGGGCGACTGGTCATGCCGTCGACCGTATGCGAGACGAGACGTCTCGTACAATCTGTTTTCCGGGATGCCACCGCGGTCAGCCGTCGGAACAGCTCGCACCGGCCCCCTTGACGGGTCGGCCGCCCGCGCCCGTGACGGTCACCGGCAACGGTTCGCCCCCGGGGTCGGCGACGCGCTGCGCCCAGAGGGCCGTGCAGACCAGCTGGTCCACCGCGAGGCGGGTCAACTCCTCCAGGCCTGGGGAGAGTTCGATCGACACCCGGTCATCCTCTGCCACCACCTTCACGAGGTCCGCCGCAGCTACCTCCCGCGGCACCTCGGTCGGGCCGTCGGTGGCCGGGGCCGCCGGTGCGGCTGCCTGGAAGTGACCCGCCACCGGCAGGAGGGTGGTCAGGCGCTTGACGCGTTCCGCCTCGGTCGGGCCCTCGAGCAGTACCTCCACCGCCGACTCGACCTCGACCGGCGCGACGGTCCTGCGGGGGACCGCGACCAGGGCGCCGTCCGCCACGAGGTAGACCCGCACCGTCGGCACCGCCCCACTGGCGGGCCCACCCGCCTCCACCACGCCGGTGGCGGGGATGCCACAGGAGACGAGCGTGCACAGGGCGGGCACCGCCAGCAGCACGGCTCGGCGCACGGCCCTCACCGTCCGCTCCTCTGCGTGGTCGACCCGTCCCGCCGCAGCGGGAATTCCACGGTGAAGACCGCGCCGCCCTCCGGACGGTTCGCCGCCCGGACGGTACCGCCGTGCATCCGGACGTTCTCCGCCGTGATGGCGAGGCCCAGGCCGCTGCCCTCGGTCCGGGTGCGGGCGGCGTCCGACTTGTAGAAGCGCTCGAAGACGTGGGGCAGCACGCTGTCGGGGATGCCGGGTCCGCTGTCCAGCACCTCGATGATCGCCAGCCCTTCCCCGCCTTCGTGCAGACGCAGTCGGACGGGTCGGGCACCGTGCCGCAGCGCGTTGCCGACGAGGTTCGCGACGACGACGTCGAGGCGGCGCGGGTCGACCCGTCCGCGCAGCACATCGGGCGGCGGCAGGTGGACGTCCACCAGGTCCGTCCAGGCGCGGGCGGCGAGCGTGCGCCGCAGCGACTCGGCGAGGTCGATCTCGTCCAGGTGCAGCACCACCGCGCCCGCGTCGAAGCGGGAGATCTCCATCAGGTCGTCCACCAGACGGGCCAGTTTCACGGTCTCCTCGCTGATCAGCCGGACCGCGGTGGCGGTGTCGGGGTCGAGGTGGGCGGCGTCCTCGTCGAGGACGTCGGTGACCGCCGACATGGCGGCCAGCGGGGTGCGCAGTTCGTGCGAGACGTCCGCGGCGAACCGGCGGGCCCGCGCCTCCATGCCGCGCAGTTCGGCCACCGACTCCTCCAGGGCGGCGGCCGTCTCGTTGAACGTGTGCGACAGATCGGCGAGTTCGTCGGAGCCGTCGACGGCGAGCCGGGTGTCCAGCCGCCCCTCGGCGATGCTGCGCGTGGCGTGCCGCAGCGCTCGCACCGGCCGCAGCACCCCGCGGGCGGCGAGCAGCGCGAGCAGCACGGCGAGACCGAGGGCGGGCACGGTGGCCCGTTCGACGGCGGTGACCAGGGCGTCGACGTAGGCCTGTTCCGTGGTCTGCGGCACGGTGAGAAACACCTGGATGCCGGAGGCGGGGCCACTCGCGGCGGTGCCGGCGGTGAAGGTGACCGACATGCCGACGACGAGGGAGGTGTGGTCGCCGCTGTCCACCCGCTGGAAGACGGTGGCCGTGCTTCGGTCCACGGCCGCGCGCAGGGCCGGCGTCAGTTCCTCGAACGGATCGTCCGGGGCGGAGGTGACGCTCAGTCCACCGTAGGCGACCAGCACCCGCCAGGTCCTGGCGGGTTCGGCGCCGGCCACCTCGATCGCGAACCGCTGCAGCGCGAACTCGCCCGGGGGAACGTCGAGTTCGGGGGCGAGCCGGTCCACCTGGGTCCGCAGCAGCTTGATCACGGTGTCCTGGCTCTGCTGGAGCACTCCCGTGCGCGCCTCCCGGAAGGTCAGCGCACCGGTGGTCGCGGCGGTGAGCGCGGCGACCAGCGCGAACGCCACCACCAACCGCATGCGCAGGCCGCGCAGTTGAGGGACTCTGACGTGGGTTCTCAGCACGCGTCTCACCGGGCGGCGAAGCGGTAGCCGAAGCCGCGCACGGTCTGGATGTAGCGGGGCTCGCGCGAAGGTTCGCCCATCTTGGCGCGCAGCCGTTTGACGCAGGCGTCCACCAGGCGCGCGTCGCCGTGGTAGCTGTGTTCCCAGACCGCCTCCAGGAGTTGCTGCCGGCTGAACACCTGACCGGGCGAGGCGGACAGGGTGAGCAGCAACCGCAGTTCGGACGGGGCGAGCGAGACCGGCGCGCCCCGCAAGGTGACCGAGAGACCGGCCCGGTCGACGGCGAGGTCCCCATACGTGTCGATCTTCGGTATGCCGCCGTCGGCGGGCGCCCCGGCCGCCCGGCGCAGGACGGCACGGATGCGCGCCGCCAGTACCCGTGCCTGCACGGGCTTGACCACGTAGTCGTCGGCTCCGGCTTCCAGTCCTACGACGATGTCCTCGTCGTCGCCCCGCGCGGTCGCCATGATGATCGGCAGCGTCTGATCGAGGGCACGTATCCCACGGCACACGTCCAGGCCGGGCATGCCGGGCAGCATCAGATCCAGCACCACGACGTCCGGCCGGAAGGACCGCAGCCGCTCCAAGCCCTCCTCGCCCGTCTCGGCGGCGGCGACGTCGTGGCTCTGGCGACGCAGCGCGAGGCCGACGCCCTCCCGCACGGCACGGTCGTCTTCGATCAGCAGAACGCGTGGCATGCGCTCAGTATCCGCACGTCCTCCACATGTCCGGGGCTCTGTTACCGGATGATCACATGAGGCCCCATCGAGGGGCCGTTACCGTTTCGTTGTCATCCGGGCCAGATCCGATCACATCGCGGTCACAGCCTGAACGACCATGACCGCGCACCGAGCAGCTCCGTCCCGCACCCGCCGCCGTAGGAGCGCCCACGCATCCACGCGCGGGCGGAAGGGGCCGCTGTGGGGAGGACTGGCCGCGCTGGCCCTCCTCGGAGCCACCGGATTCGCGGCCGTGGGATGGACGTCCGCGGACCGGCCCGACTCCGCCGCGCGGCCCGAGCCCACCGGGCGCGCGGCGTCCGGCCCCGCCCCGCCCAGCCCGTCCGTGAGCCCGCCGAGCCCCACCGTCAGCCCGTCCCGTCCGTCCGCCGACCCCTCCGAGCCGGTCATCCCGGCCACGGGACCGGGCACCTTCACGACCGCCTCCGGCACAAGCGCCAAGGTGGGGACGGGAAGGGTCCTGCGCTACCGGGTCCAGGTCGAGGACGGCCTGAAGCTGTCCGCCGCGGCGGTCGCCGAGCAGGTGGAGCGCATCCTCGCCGACCGGCGCGGCTGGACGGCGGACGGCCACTCGGCGTTCCAGCGGGTCTCGGGCACCGCCACCGACTTCGTCGTACGCGTCGCGACACCCGGGACCGTGGACAAGATCTGCGGGCAGTACGGGCTGGACACCGGCGGCGAGGTCAACTGCAACGTGGCCAAGAACGTCATGGTCAACCTCAAGCGCTGGGAGCTGGCGACGCCCGTGTACGCCAAGGACGTGACGTCCTATCGGGCGCTGATCATCAATCACGAGGTCGGCCACTTCCTCGGACACGGCCACGTCGGCTGTCCCGGCCCGGGCAGACCGGCTCCCGCGATGATGCAGCAGATCAAGGGCATGCACGGCTGCGTGCCCAACGTCTGGCCGTACGACGACGACGGGCAGTACGTCACCGGCCCCGCCGATCCCTGAGCAGGCAGGGCTCAGCGCTGATAGCGGGCCAGCACCAGGTTCCCGTCCTCCTCAAGGCGTTCGCGCAGCTCGCCCAGCCCGATCGCGCCGCTGTAGTACTCCTGGAACGCGGGCGTGGCGACCTTGTCCTTCCACTCCGGATAGCCGCGCACGGACTGCGCGGGCGCCGGGCGCAGGTGCGCGGCGAGGGCGGTGCCGGTGGACCAGCCGTCCTTCGCGGTGTGCAGCGCGGGGTCCTTCAGCGCCTGGGTGCCGGTGGGCAGCATCCAGTCGCCGAGGGCGAGCCGGACCATGTTCTGGGGCCGGAGCAGGAAGTCGAGGAACTCGACGGCCTCCTGTTTGTGCGCGCTGTCCTCGGCGACGGACAGGGTCTGCGGGCTGACGCCCTGGGTGAGCCCGTCGGCACCGGCCGGGGCGGGCAGCACCTGCCACTCGAAGCCCTTGGGTGCCTGCTGGACGATCTGCTGACGGTAGGAGAAGCCGAGCGGCACCATCGCGTACTTGCCGCCGAAGAAGCCGGGCAGGGTGTCCGAGCCGCCGCTGCCCAGGGTCGTGGGCGAGGCACTGCGGTCGGTGTTCGCCTGGTCGTGGACGGTGCGCGGCACGGTCTGGTCCGCCGCCTCGAACCGGATCACCACCTTGCCGTCCGGACCCCGGTGGAAGAGCTGTCCGCCCGCCGAGAGCGACAGGTTGAGGGTCGCGGAGACGGGCTCCTTGAGCGGCCAGGCGACGCCGTACTTTCCGTCGCCGCTGAGCTGTTCGGTGATCTGCCGGAACTCCGCCCAGCTCCAGGGCTGTTCGGGGGTCGGGATCCGTGCGCCGGACTCCTTCAGCCACTTCGCGTTGGCGATGAGGACGCGCGGCTCCTGGAGGAAGGGCACGCCGTAGATGCCGTCGTCGAAGGTCGCGGTGTCCCAACTGCGCTGCGGAATGTCGGACTTGAGGCGCTGGGGCAGCAATTCGGTCAGGTCGGCGAGGTAGCCGCCGTACGCGAAGTCCGCGAGGTCGTCGGAGGCGTCGTGGATGATGTCCGGGGCCTCGCCGCCCTCGAAGGAGGTGAGGAGCTGGTCGTGGACGCTGTCCCAACTGCCCTGAACGTACTCGACCTTGACGTCCGGGTGGGTCGCGTTCCACTCCTTCACCAGCTCCTGGTTGGCCTCCACGGACTCCTGCTGCCAGGCCAGGGACTGGAAACGGAGGGTGATCCGGCCGTCCTGCGACGTGCTGCCGCCGCCGGTGCAGCCTGCCAGCAGCAGCATGAGGACGACGATCCATCGTGCGCGCATCAGCTCTTCACCGCCCCGGCGAGCATGCCGCCCGTGATCCGCCGTTGGATGATCGCGAAGACGACCAGTGAGGGAAGGGTGGCGAGGAAGGCCGCGGCGGCCAGCGGGCCGAGGTCGGCGACGCCCTCCGCGCCGATGAAGTGGGTGAGGACGACCGGCAGGGTCTGCTTCTCGGGCGTCTTCAGCAGCACCAGCGCGAAGAAGAACTCGTTCCACGCGGTGATGAACGCGAACAGCCCCGTCGCCACGATCCCCGGCGCGAGCAGCGGCGCGGTCACCGACACCAGCGTCCGCACCCGCCCGGCCCCGTCGACCGCCGCCGCCTCCTCCAGCTCGGCGGGCACGGCACGGACGTATCCGACGAGCATCCACAGCGCGAACGGCAGCGCCCACACGACGTACACCATGACCAGCCCCACCAGGGAGTTGATCATCCGCAGGTTCTTCAGCACCAGGAACAGCGGGATGATCACCAGCACCAGCGGGAACGCCTGACTGACCACCACCCACCCCGTCGCGGCCTTCGCGAGCCGGGTGCGCCGCCGGGCCATGACGTACGCCAGCGGGGTCGCGATCAGTACGGCGATCAGGGCGGCGCCGAGCGCGGCGAGCAGGGAGTTGCCCGCGGCGCGCAGCAGCGGCTGCTCGTCGAAGGCCTGCCGGAAGTTGTCGAGGGTGGGGTCCTCGGGGATCCAGGAGGGGTGCAGACTGCCCAGCTCACGCGGCGACTTGAAGGCCGTGGAGACGAGCCAGAGGAAGGGGAAGGCGAGGAAGACGAGATACGCGAGCAGGGCGGCGTACTGGCCGACCCGGCCGCCTGTACTGGTCCTCATGCGTCGTCGCCTCCCCTGAGCCGGCCCACCAGGAAGAGGGCGAGGAGCACCGAGATCACGGCGACCATCACGCAGCCCATCGCCGCCGCGTAGCCGAACTGGCCGTAGCGGAAGGCCTCTTCGTAGGCGAAGAGCATGGGCAGGCGGGTGCGGCCGCCGGGGCCGCCGCTGGTCAGGACGTACACCAGGGCGAACGAGTTGAAGTTCCAGATGAAGTTGAGGGCCGTGATCGAGAGGGCGACCGGCCTCAGTGCCGGCCAGGTGACCGTCCAAAAGCGCCGCCAGGCGCCGGCGCCGTCCATCGCGGCCGCCTCGTGGAGTTCGCGCGGGGTGTTCTGCAGTCCGGCGAGCAGAGCGACCGTCGTCTGCGGCATGCCGGCCCAGACGCCGACGACGACCACCGCGGGCAGGGCGGTGCCGAGGCCGCTGAGCCAGTCGCGGCCGTCGCCGAGGCCGAGGTCGCGCAGGGTCTCGTTGAGGACGCCCGCGTCCGGGTTGTAGACCAGCCGCCACATCACGCCGACCACCACCTCGGGCATGGCCCAGGGGATGATCGCGAGGGCGCGGGCCAGCCAGCGCAGCTTCAGCTCCTGGTTGAGGAGGAGCGCGAGGCCGAGCGCGAGCAGGAACTGCGGGACGGTCACCCCGACCGCCCACACCAGGCCGATCCGGAACGACTCCCAGAACAGCGTGTCGTGCAGCAGGTCCTGGAAGTTGAGCCCGCCGATCCACTCCGTGGGCTCGGTCCGCCCCGACTGGGAGTCGGTGAAGGCCAGCAGGATCCCGTAGAGCAGCGGTCCGACGCTCAGTACCAGGATCGGGATCAGCGCGGGCAGCACCAGGAACCAGGCCCCGTGGTCCGGCGGCCGCCGCCCCACCTCGGCGCGGGGCGCGCCCTGCGCCGACCGCTTCGTCGCGGTCACCAAGGTCACGTGATCGGCTCCTTCGCGCGGCTCACGACGATCGACCCCCGGCGGGCCCCCGTCATGGTCGTGAAGGCGTAGTACGCCGTCAAGGCACCGTGCACATGGTCCGACCTGTGCGAATGCGAGACTGGCCGACGGATGGCGGGAACTCGACGGCGTGCGCGCGAGCATGCGCCGGGTGAAACGCCGGATCCCGGACATCGAGGACGGACACGGAGGCGGACGTATGGACGAGGCACGGGCGCGGGAGGTACTGGCCGCGGCGGGCGTGCTGCCCGGCCCGGCGCGGGACGCGCGACTGCTCGCCCTGGGCGAGAACGCGGTGTTCGCCGCCGGTGACCTGGCCGTCAAGGTGGGCCGCGACGCCGAACTCCTCGACCGCGCGCGCCGCGAACTGGACATCGCCGCGTGGCTCGAAGAGGCGGGCGTGCCCGCGGTACGGGCCGCCGGGCCCGAGGCGCTGCTGGTCGAGGGACACCCGGTGACCGTGTGGCACCGGCTGCCCGACCCCGTACGGCCCGCCGAACCCCGGGATTTGGCCGAATTGCTCCGGTCCGTCCATGCTCTGCCCTCCCCCGCCTTCACCCTGCCGCCCCGGGAACTGCTGGGCGGCGTGGAACGCTGGCTGCGGCTCGCGGGCGAAGCGATCGACCCGGCCGATGCGGCCTATCTGCGCGAGCGCCGTGACGGCTTCGCGACGGCCGCGGCCGCGCTGACCCCCCACCTGCCGCCGGGCCCGATCCACGGCGACGCGCTCCCCCGCAATGTCCACATCGGCCCGGGCGGCCCGGTCCTGGTCGACCTGGAGACCTTCTCCGCCGACCTGCGCGAGCACGACCTGGTGGTCATGGCCCTCTCCCACGACCGCTACGGGCTGCCGGCCGGGGCGTACGACTCGTTCACCGGGGCGTACGGCTGGGATGTGCGGGAGTGGGAGGGCTGTTCGGTGCTGCGGGGTGCTCGGGAGACGGCGAGCTGTGCGTGGGTGGCTCAGCACGCGCCGAGCAATCCGAAGGCGCGGGCGGAGTTCGAGCGGCGGGTGGCGTCGTTGCGGGACGGGGACGAAAGGGTGCGGTGGTATCCGTTCTGAACGCCTGGAGTCCGGGGCCTGTTCTTGTCGGGCGGCTGCGCGTCGTACGTGGCCGGCCGCGCCCACGCGGCGGAGTCGCAGTTCGTCACGGCCCCGCGACCCTTCAGGGCGTCGCATCCCGGGCCTGGATGGTTCGCGCTGCCTCCCGCAGCTCCGTCAGGACCGTACGGACCGCTTTGCGCGCAGCACGTTCCGGGCGGTGCAGGGCGTCGATGTGACGTCTGGCCTGCACCCCTACGACAGGCCTGAGGACCAGGGTGGGATGCCGTCGCGTCGTCCAGCGCGGCATCAGCGCGATCCCGCCACCCGCGGCCACCGCCTCCGCGGCCACCGAGAACTCGTTGATGGTGTGGGCCAGTCGGAGCCTTCGGCCCGCCGCCGCGGCGATGGCCTCGATGGTCGCCCTGACCGGAAAGCCCTCGTGTACGGCGATCCACGGCTCATCGGCCACATCGGCCGGGGTCAGCCGTCGCTTGGCGGCGAGCGGATGGTCCGCGGGCATGGCCACGTCCAGCGGCTCGCGCAGCAGCGTCGTCGCGGTCACCGCGCGCGGCCATGGCGGGGCGTGCTCCAGGCGGTGGGCCAGCACCACGTCGTACACCCGGGTCAGCCGGGGGAAGTCGTCCTGCGCGACGTCCTCGTCGGCGAGCGCGAGCACCGGATGGCCGGGCCCGGCGAACGCCCGCAGCAACAGCGGGAAGAACGCCGCGCCCGCGCTGTGGAACGCCGCCACCGACACCTCGCCGTCCGGCCGCCCCACGAACTCCTCGACCGTGTGCCGGGCGCGTGCGAGCGCCGTCTCCACCTCGATCGCCGCACCGGCCAGCGCCTGACCGGCGTCCGTGAGGACCAGCCGCCGCCCCTCGCGCTCGGTCAGCGGCACGGGGATCGAGCGCTGCAGCAGCCGCAGCTGCTGCGAGATCGCCGACGGTGTCACCAGCAACGCCTCGGCGACCGCGGTGACGCTGCCCAGTTCGCCCAGCTCCCGCAGGATCCGCAACTGCCGTTCGTCCACCCCCTCAGCATAGAAGAACTCTGTAGGACTACTAAAAGATCGTTTTAGAAAGTGGTTCTGGGCTTCAGTGGCCTCGCCGGTGCACCGTAGGCGCATGTCCGACGCCCGCCGTACCGATGCGGTACTCCTCCTGGTCGCGCTCGTCTGGGGTTCCAGCTATCTGTCCGCCCAGACCGCCACCGCGGCCCTCCCCGTCCTGGTGGTCCTCTTCGTGCGGTACGCCCTCTCCGCACTCGCCTGTCTCGGGCTCGTCGCCGCCCGCGCCGGGGCACGGCACGGCTCCCGCCGCTGGACCCGCGACGAGCTCCGCGTCGGGGTGCCCCTGGGGCTCACACAGGCCGCCGTCCTGGTCGTGGAGACGTACGGTGTCGCCCACACCACCGCCGCCAACGCAGGGCTGATCATCAGCCTGACCATCGTCCTCACCCCCTTCCTCGACCGCACCGGTCACCGGGGCGGCCTGCCGCCCGCCTTCTACGCCGCCGCCGGGCTGTGCGTCCTGGCCGTCGGACTCCTCATGTCCGGCAACGGCTTCCACGCGCCTCGACTCGGCGACCTGCTGATGCTGGCCGCGGCGTTCGTCCGCGCGGCCCACATGGCACTCGTCGGCCGGCTCACCACGGGCCGCGCGATACGCCCCCTG
The DNA here is from genome assembly GCF_001279775.1 of Streptomyces sp. MMG1533. Lineage (GTDB taxonomy): Bacteria > Actinomycetota > Actinomycetes > Streptomycetales > Streptomycetaceae > Streptomyces. The sequence continues at coordinate 21,371 of NZ_LGDG01000258.1, forward strand.
CACCTGACCACGGTGCAGACCCTCGTCGGTTCGGCCCTGTTCCTGGCACCGGCCGCACGCGAGCTGCCGACACTGGCCCGCACCGACGCAGCGACCTGGACACAGCTGGTCTATCTCGCCCTGTTCTGCAGTGTGTTCGCCTTCCTCGCCCAGACCTGGGCCGTCCAGCGCACCTCCGCCAGCCGGGCCAGCCTGCTCCTTGGCACCGAGCCGATCTGGGCCGCGGCGGTGGGCATCGCACTCGGCGGCGAGCACTTCACGCCGCTCGCCGGCCTCGGCGCGGCCCTGATGGTCGCCGGCACCTACTGGGGGCAGGCGGTGGAACGCGCCCACCGGACGGCGACGGCACAGAAGACCTCCATAACCTCGGACCCCTCCCCGACCGCAGAGGAACCCGCATGTCCGGCCACGACACTTACGAGCACCTGATCTCCCTGCTCGACGCCGCCCGCGTCGACTACCGCCTCATCGACCACGCGCCCGAGGGCACCACCGACAAGGTCTGCGCGCTGCGCGGACACCCCGCCTCCGAAGCCGCGAAGTGCATCGTGCTGCGGGTCAAGGTCGACCGACGCACCACGCGTCACGTCCTCGCGGTGGTTCCCGGGGATCGGCGGGTCGACCTGGGCGCCATCCGCGTGTTGTTCGACGCACGTTACGTCGGCTTCAGCGACGCGGAGACGGCCGAGCGGCTGGCTCGGGCGGTACCCGGCACGGTCCTCCCCTTCAGCTTCGATCCCGACCTCGAAGTCATCGCCGACCCGGACGTGGTGGCACAGCCGAAGCTGTACTTCAACGCGGCCCGGCTGGACCGCTCACTGCTCCTCTCGGGCTCCGACTACGAGCAGGTCGCCCGACCCCGGGTGGAACCCATTTCGAGCACCGTGGATGCGTGACGCCCGGGTCAGACCGGCTCGTCCGCAGGCTCCCGCAGCGGCCATGTGCCGTCCACCACCGCGTCCGACTCGCCCTTGCGGCGCAGGAAGCTCTGGAAGTCCGCCGCCCACTCGGCGTACCACTCGATCTGACGGCGGTGCAGTTCCGCGGGGCCGAGGGCCGCGATCTTGGTGTGCCGGTCGGCTATCGCGCAGGCCAGCCGGGCCGCGGCGAGAGCATCGGCCGAGGCGTCGTGGGCGGCGTCGAGCGGGACGCCGTACTCCGTGCAGACGGCTTCCAAGTTGCGCTTGCCGCGGCGGTAGCGGTCGGCCCAGCGGTCGATCGTGTACGGATCGACGACCGGGGCCGGGTCGACGCCGCCGAGGCGGTCGCGCAGGGACGGCAGGCCGTACCTGCGCAGTTCGGCGGAGAGCAGGGTCAGGTCGAAGGCCGCGTTGTAGGCGACGACCGGCACACCCGTCTTCCAGTACGTCACGAGGACGTCGGCGAGCGCGTCCGCCACCTGGTCGGCGGGCCGGCCCTCGGCGGCCGCGCGCTCATTGCTGATGCCGTGCACCGCCACCGCGTCCGCCGGAATCTCCACGCCCGGATCCGCCAGCCACTCCCGGTGCCCGACGGGCTGTCCGTCCCTGACCTCGATCACGGCCGCCGTGACGATGCGCGCCTCGAGCGGATCGGTCCCGGTCGTCTCCAGGTCGAAGCCGATCAGCAGCTCCCGGTGCCAGCCCATGGGTGGTCCCCCTTCTTGGTGGTGCTTTCCCCCAGTGGTCTCCACGATCCCATGCGCCACTGACAATCCGAGGACCGCATTCCGCTTACGGACCTGCGGCAGGGGACAGTTCAGGACACCGGCCGCGAATCAGCCCAGGCCACCTCGAACTCCTCGCGATAGGTCGGGAAGAGGCCGGCCTCGTCGACTTCGCCCGACTTGACCAGCTTGCTTCCGCCGCGCAGGACCAGCACCGGCGCCTCCATGCCCCGCGCGCGCCGCAGATAGGACTGCACCACGGCGACTCCGTCCGAGCCGTCGCCGTCGACGAGGTACGCCGTGAAGCGGGGTGTCTCGTCGTAGACCTGGATCTCGAAGGCACCTGGATCGCGCAGCTTCGAGCGCACCCGGCGCATGTGCAGGATGTTCATCTCGACCGCGCGGCTCAGTTCACCCCGCTTGATGCCGAGTTCACGCTCTCGTCGCTTGACCGCGCTGGAGGCCGGGTTGAGGAACAGCAGCCGTACCCGGCAGCCGGTCTCGGCGAGGCGCACCAGGCGGCGGCCGGAGAAGTTCTGCACGAGCAGGTTGAGGCCGATGCCGACGGCGTCGAGCCGACGGGCGCCGCCGAAGATGTCCTCGGCGGGGAACTGGCGCATGAGCCGCACCCGGTCGGAGTGCACGGCGACCACGTCCCCGTACCGGTCGCCGACGAGGTCCTCGACGGCGTCCACGCGCAGTCGGCGCGCGGAGGGCACGTCGCCGGCCGTGCCCAGTATCTCCAGCAGCCGGGACGAGGCCCGCTCGGCCTGTCCGAGGACCGCCTCGGACAGGGCCCGGTTGCGCGAGACGACGTTACGGGTGACCTCCAGCTCGTCCAGGGCGAGTTCGACGTCCCGGCGCTCGTCGAAGTACGGCTCGAAGCAGGGCCAGTGCTGCACCATCAGCTCGCGCAGCTGGGGCAGGGTGAGGAAGCTGAGGACGTTGTCGTCGGCCGGGTCGAGCAAGTAGCCCTTGCGGCGGCTGACCTCGCGCACGGCGACCGCGCGCTGGACCCACTCCTGCCCGGCGGGGCCGGCGGCGGCCACCACCCAGTCGTCGCCGTGGACGGGTTCGTAGATGGGGCGCAGTACGGCGGCCACGACCGCGCGCAGCCGCTGTTCGACGAGGTTCAGCCAGATGTAGGCACGTCCGGCCCGCTGGGCGCGCGTACGCACCTCGCGCCAGGCGTCGGCGTCCCAGTCCAGCTCCGGCCCGATGGCACCCGCATCCATCGGCCGGGCCAGGGACACCGTGCCGGGCGGGGCGTCTGTGGAGTGCCCCTCGTGACCCTCGTCACCAGGGGGCAGCTCCAGCCCTCCCGAGCCCACCCGCGCACCGCCTTCCGCTCCCCCGAGCACTCCCCATCCCAACGATCAAGGAAGGGTACTCCGCGAGCGGTCGGCGGTGCAGCCGGATGGACAGGGTCATTTCTCAACTACGAGGCTGCCAGTGGCCGTTCTGCCAGGCGAGATCGGCGGGAGTGAGCGGATTCATAGCCGTGACGTCCCTCGGGACGATGGAGAACCCCTGCCAGTGGACCGGCATGGGCTGCTGGTCCTCGTCCCGGGCTATGTGGTGGAAGCCGACGTTCATCCAGACGATCGGGTGGGTGAGGGTCTGGCCGTTGACCCACTTGTCGACGGACTTGCCGGTGCCGGCGCAGCTGCCCGGGTTGTTACTGGCGAACAGCTGGCACTTGTTGTACTGGGTGAAGTAGAGGTCGTGCTTGGTGAAACTGCGGCCCGGGTACTTGGTGGTGGTGCCGGGGACGATCTCGTACGACCTGGCGTGCCCGTCCTTGTTCTTGCCGGTCGCGCTGACCATCCGCCACCAGCGGTAGGCCTTGGCGTCGCCGGTGCTCTCCTTGGTCACCTTGGTGCGGGTGGTCTTGGTGGTCGGGGTCCGCTGGCCGCGGGTGGTGACGGCCGAGTCGTACTGCTCGACACGGTTCTTGGAGGAGCCGTCGAGGGCGAAGTCGAGGCGCCAGAAGACGTTGTGGCTGTGGCTGGTGGCGGAGGCCTTGGCGCCCTTGCCGATCGGCCAGCCGCGTCCGTCGCCGGAGTCGTAGTCGTCGTAGGAGAGGCTGCCGGTGGCGCCGACGTTCATGGTGATCGTGCCGTCGTCCTGGAAGCGCCACTCGGTCATGTACTCGTACCAGCCGACCTGGTTGACCGTGTAGACGAGGAGGTCCTTGCCCTGGGCCTGGTAGAGCTTGTTCGTGAAGTTGTCCTGCATGCGGTAGGCGTGGCCACGGGAACGGGTCGTGGTGCACAGGCCCTTGACGTTCGGGTCGTCCGGGTTGCCGTCCGGGACCTTGACGGTCTTGATGGTGCCGCCGGGGCACTCGCCGGGCGCCATGTCCATCAGCCCCTGGGCGAAGTTGTAGCCCGTCAGGTCGTCGTACTCCCACTTTCCGTCGTCGTAGGGGACGTGGATCTGGCCGAGCCGGGCGCTGTTGAGGACCTTGATCGGCTTGGTCTCGCCCTTGGGCTGGTAGGAGACGTCGTCCAGGACGAGGCCGGCCTTGCCGTCGTAGCGCCAGCACATCCGCCAGGTCGTGCCGGTGGAGAGCTTCTGCTCGATGCGGTAGGCGGCGCTGCAGTCGGGCGCGGCCGCCGCGGCGGCGGTTCTCGGCTGGGCGGCGGCCGGTCCCGTGCCGGTCGTCAGACCGGCGGCGAGCGCGGCCACGGCGAGGCCGACGGCGGTCCGCCCGCGGGCAGGACTGGTTCCCCGCAGCCGGAGGCCGCTGGACAGGTTGTTCACGCGCATGAAGAAATGACTCCCTCGCAGGAGGTGCAGGTTCGAAAGGGTGGACGAAGGCCGGCTCAGCGGCCGAGGTCGGCGACCTTGCGGGCGCTCAGGTCGATCACCAGGTTCCTGGTGTCGATCCACGACCCGTTCTTGACCTTCGTGAACAGCCGCACGCAGCGGTGCTCGCCGCACTTGTCCAGTGCGGCCGGCTGGGCGCCCTCGGTGGCGCGGTAGATGCCGCCGCTCAGCGACAGCTGGTCCGGCGAGGTGAGCTCCTTGCCGATGGCGTCCTTGTAGTCCGCCTTGAGGCCCGCGCCCAGCGGGTCGGCGATCAGGAGCGCGGCCGCCTCGATGTTCTCGGCCCGGCTCGGCGGCGGCTGGACGCCCCGCTGCTCGCCGGTCTGCACGACCTTGCCGGTGTCGAGGTCGACGGTCTTGGTGACGAGGGTGTCGTCCCGGTAGTCGTAGAACGTCACGTCGGCGCGCCGGGGCGGGTCCGTGGCGTCCGCCTGGTCGGCCTCCGGCTCGGCCAGGTCGACGCTGAGGCGCTGCGGGCCGCGCTCGCCCTCCACGTCCTCGCTGGCGTTGAACAGCTGCTGGTTGACAGCGATCTGTTCGACCCGCTGGATCTCGTCGTCGGTCAGCGGGTCGCTGCCCGTGCCCTTGTCGCCCTCGGCCGGAGCCTGCTCGACGACCCCGGGTGCGACGGCCGCCCCGTCCTGGCCCTGCCCCTGGCCTGCCTGCTGCCCGGTCTGGCTGCCCGCGTTCCCGCCGCCCGTTTCGTCGGCCCCCGCCGACCCCGGCAGGGTGATGGCTATCATCGCGGCGGTCGAGGCCACCGCGATGGCCGTACCGGCCACCACCTTGCCGAGATGGCGGCGCACTGTGTCACGCACGTCTTCCCCCTACTCCCCCAACATCCCGGGAGTACGAATTTGCCCCACTGGTTCGGCATACCGGCCGCACGAGGCGGGGTATGCACTGGTCGCCCGGTAAGAGGGGCGTAAGTCATAGGTGGTTCCATCACTTTCGTGGACACTCGGGGCCAAGGCAGCCCCAGCGGCGCGGGACACCTGAAAGAGTCGTTTGCATGCAGGTCTGGCCTGGACAGGCGTATCCACTCGGTGCCACGTACGACGGCGCCGGCACCAACTTCGCGGTCTTCACGGAGGCCGCGGACCGAGTAGAGCTGTGTCTGCTGCACGACGACGGCTCGGAGACGGCGGTGGAACTGCGGGAGAGCGACGCGTTCGTACGGCACGCGTACCTGCCCGGCGTGATGCCGGGACAGCGCTACGGCTTCCGGGCGCACGGGCCGTACGCCCCCGAACACGGGCTGCGCTGCAACTCGGCGAAGCTGCTGCTCGACCCGTACGCGCGCGCGATCAGCGGCTCGATCCACTGGGGCGAGGAGGTGTACGGCTACCACTTCGACACGCCCGACAGGCGCAACGACCTGGACTCGGCGCCCCACACGATGACGTCGGTCGTGGTCAACCCGTACTTCGACTGGGGCGACGACCGGCGGCCGCGCACCGAGTACCACCACACGGTGATCTACGAGGCCCACGTCAAGGGCCTGACGATGCGGCACCCCGGACTCCCGGAGGAGCTGCGCGGCACCTACGCCGCGCTCGCACACCCGGCGATCATCGAACACCTGACCGAGCTGGGCGTGACGGCACTGGAGCTGATGCCGGTCCACCAGTTCGTCAACGACCACCGGCTGGTCGACATGGGCCTGAACAACTACTGGGGCTACAACACCATCGGCTTCTTCGCCCCGCACAACGCGTACGCCTCCTGGGGCGACCGCGGCCAGCAGGTCCTGGAGTTCAAGTCGGCGGTGCGGGCGCTGCACGAGGCCGGCATCGAGGTCATCCTGGACGTGGTCTACAACCACACCGCCGAGGGCAACCACCTGGGGCCGACGCTGTCCTTCCGGGGCCTCGACAACCCGCAGTACTACCGGCTGACGGACGATCCCCGCTACTACATGGACACCACCGGCACCGGGAACTCGCTCCTCATGCGGTCCCCGCACGTCCTGCAGCTGATCATGGACTCGCTGCGGTACTGGGTGACCGAGATGCACGTCGACGGGTTCCGCTTCGACCTCGCGGCCACCCTGGCGCGGCAGTTCCACGAGGTGGACCGGCTGTCGTCGTTCTTCGACCTGGTGCAGCAGGACCCGGTGGTCTCCCAGGTGAAGCTGATCGCCGAGCCCTGGGACGTCGGCGAGGGCGGTTATCAGGTGGGCAACTTCCCGCCGCTGTGGACCGAGTGGAACGGCAAGTACCGCGACACCGTGCGGGACCTGTGGCGCGGCGAGCCGCGCACGCTGGCGGAGTTCGCGTCCCGGCTGACCGGCTCGTCCGACCTGTACCAGGACGACGGGCGGCGCCCGCTCGCCTCGATCAACTTCGTGACCTGTCACGACGGTTTCACCCTGCACGACCTGGTCTCGTACAACGAGAAGCGCAATGACGCCAACGGCGAGGACAACCGGGACGGCGAGAGCCACAACCGGTCCTGGAACTGCGGGGCGGAGGGCGAGACCGGCGACCCGGCCGTGCTGGAGCTGCGGTCGAGGCAGATGCGGAACTTCATCGCCACGCTGATGCTCTCCCAGGGCGTCCCGATGATCAGCCACGGCGACGAGGTGGCGCGCACCCAGCGCGGCAACAACAACGCGTACTGCCAGGACAGCGAGCTGGCCTGGGTGCAGTGGCCGGACGCCGAGGGGCCCGGCCGTGAGCTGCTGGACTTCACGCGCGCGATCGTGCGGCTGCGCAAGGAGCATCCCGTCTTCCGGCGGCGGCGCTTCTTCCACGGGCGGCCCGTGGAGGGCACGCACGACGAGCTGTCGGACATCGCCTGGTTCACCCCCGAGGGCCAGGAGATGACCCAGCGGGACTGGGACCGGTCGCAGGCGTCCGCGCTGGCGGTGTTCCTGAACGGCAACGCGATCTCCGAGCCGGGCGCACGCGGGGAGCGGATCAGCGACGACTCGTTCCTGCTGATGTTCAACGCCTCGCCGAAGACCCTGGAGTTCGTGGTACCGGTCAACCACGGCCGGCAGTGGCAGGTGCTGGTCGACACCGCCCGCACGGACGGGGTACCGCCGGGCACGGTCGCGAAGGTGCAGGCCGGGGACCGGCTGACGCTGGTGGACCGGAGCATGGTCGTGTTGCAGCGGCCCGTCTAGGGGAGCGGTTCGTGCGTCTGTCGTGCCTGTTGTCGGGCACGCGCGCGTGGAGGATGTTTTCGGCGCGTCCGGCGTACGGCGTCGGGCGCGCCGTCGGCGCGATCGCACAGGCGCTCACGCGCGCGTGCGGCCGTACGGCGGTCCCGTCCCGTCCCGTCCCGCTCGCGTCGCCCGGCCGGTCGGTCGGTCGGTCGGTCGGGTGCCGTGCGAAGCCGCCGAGCGCGTGGACGGGACGGGCCACGACCGCCGCCAGACCCATCAGGGCCGGGCCGGGACGAAAAGGACCTCGTCCAAGGTGCTCCTCTGCCCCCCGTCCCTCGGGTGCCGGTCGCGACGACGTTGACGGGCGAGAACGCGAGGACGACCGGCAGCGGCGGCCCGGTCGGGCCGATCACCTGGCGGTACGTGTCCCGTGCCGCGCCTCTCCCCCTGGTCGCCGGCGCGCAGAGCCGGCCACGCGTGCGTACGCACATGGAGGTGTCGATGACACGAAAGGCGACAGGGCGGGTACGTAGGTTTGCATGACACCTGAGCGATCTGACCCGGCGGTGCCGACGGCCACCTACCGGCTGCAGCTGCAGCCCGAGTTCCCGTTCCCTGCCGCGGCGGCGGCCGTGCCGTACCTGGCCTCGCTCGGCGTCTCGCACCTGCACCTGTCGCCCGTCCTGGAGGCCGTCCCGGGATCGGCGCACGGCTACGACGTCGTGGACCACGCGCGCGTGCGTGAGGAACTGGGCGGCGAGGAGGGCCTGCGGGCGCTGGCGCGCACCGCGCGGGAGCACGGGCTCGGCCTGGTCGTGGACATCGTGCCCAACCACATGGCCATGGCGCCGCGGCACAACCGCGCCCTGTGGGAGGTCCTTCGGGAGGGCCCCAAGTCGCCCTGCGCGCGCTGGTTCGACATCGACTGGGAGGCGCAGGGCGGCCAGGTGCTGCTGCCGGTGCTCGGGCACCCGCTCGGCTCGGAGATCGAGCACCTGGAGGTCGACGGGAACCTGCTGCGCTACTACGACCACGTGTTCCCGCTGCGCGAGGGCACCGAGGAGCTGCCGCTGCCGCAGCTGCTGGACGCACAGTGGTATCGGCCGGTGTGGTGGCGGCTGGCCCGTACGGAGCTCAACTACCGGCGTTTCTTCAGTATTTCGGAGCTCATCGGGGTGCGGGTCGAGGACCCGGAGGTGTTCGAGGCCACCCACGCCAAGATCCTCGGGCTGCTCCACGAGGGCGTGATCGACGGCCTGCGCATCGACCACCCGGACGGCCTCGCCGACCCCGACGCCTACCTCCTGCGGCTGCACGAGGCGACCGGCGGCCGCTGGACGGTCGTGGAGAAGATCCTGGCGGACGGAGAGCCCCTGCCGGCCTCCTGGCCCGTCGCCGGCACCACCGGCTACGACGCTCTGCGGCAGGTCGACGGCCTCTTCGCGGATCCGGCGGGAGCCGGGGAACTCCTCGGCCAGTACCGGCGGTTCGCGGCCCCGCAGACGGACCGGGGCGGGCACTGGGAGGCGACCGTGCGGCGGGCTGCGTACAAGGTGCTCACGCACGAGCTGGCGGCGGAGACCGACCGGCTGACCCGGGTGGCGAGCCGCCTGTGCGACCTGTCACCCGATCCCGCGCTGCGCGACCGCGCACCCTGGGCGCTGCGCACCGCGCTCCAGGAGCTCCTCGTCCGTCTGGAGGTCTACCGGCCGTACGCGTCCGGGGACGCGGCCCGTGTCGTCACCGAGGAGGCCGCGGCCGAGGCCCGGCTCGCCTTCGTCGTCCCCGAGGAGGCCGGCGCGGTCGATGTCGTGCGGGACCTGGTGCTCGGGCGACACGGCGACGGGCCCGGGCACGTGGAGTTCCGGAACCGCTTCGCGCAGACCTCCTCGGCCCTGCGCGCCAAGTCCGTGGAGGACACGGCGTTCTACCGCTATGTGCCGCTCCTGTCGGCGACCGAGGTGGGTGGCAACCCGGGGAGCCCGGCCGTGTCCCCGGAGGACTTCCACGCCTACTGCGCGCGCGTGCAGCGCGACTGGCCGGTGTCCGGGACGGTCGTGTCGACCCACGACACGAAGCGCAGCGCCGACGTACGGGCGGCGCTGGCGGTGCTCACCGAGTGCCCGCAGCGCTGGGCCGACGTACTGGCCGAGGTCACGCGCACCGGCGAGGGTGTGCCGGACGCGCAGCTGGCGTGGGCGGCCTGGCAGACGGTGTTCGGGCTGGGGCAGGCGGACACCGAGCGCATCCAGGGGGCCCTGCTGAAGCATGTGCGCGAGGCCGGCCTGTACACGAGCTGGACGGAACAGGAGCCCGCGTACGAGGAGGCGGTGGCGGCGTTCGTCGCGTCAGGGCCGTGCGGGACGGCGGGCGAGCACGTGACCGGCCTCCGGAGCCGGCTGGAGCCCCACATCCGTGCCAACCTGCTCGGCACGGCCCTGGTCCACCTGACGATGCCGGGCGTGCCGGACATCTACCAGGGCACGGAGAGCGAGTACCGCGCCCTGGTGGACCCGGACAACCGCCGGCCCGTGCGGTTCCCCCCGGAGAACCCCGGGGCCAAGGAGGCGCTGACGCGCGCGGCACTGGGCCTGCGCGCCCGGCGCCCCGACGTCTTCGGCGACTCGGCGACCTACGCGCCCCTGGCCGCAGAGGGCCCGGCGGCGGCCCACTGCGTGGCGTTCACACGCTCGGGAGAGGTCCTCACGGCCGTGACCCGGCTGTCCCTGCGGCTGGCGGAGGCGGGCGGCTGGCGGGACACACTGCTGCCGCTGCCGCCCGGCCGGTGGGCCGACGTCCTGGCTCCGGAGCGTGAGTTCACGGGGCACACGCGCGTGGAGGAGCTCTTCGAGGGGCTGCCGGTGGTGTTGCTGGAGCGGGTGGGCTGAGGCGGGCGGGAGGGGACCGGCGGGAGGGCGTGCACCAGCAGCCTCCGCGCCGCGGCCCCGTCCTCGCGACCGGCGTGCGCCCGGTCCCGCTCCCAGCTCTCGTGCAGGAGGGCCGGCGCGTGGTGGCGAATGCCGGGGTGCGGACCGTCGAGGGCTCGTCTACGGCGTACACGCGGGTGGACCGGCGACGGTCGGTGAGGAGTGCCCGGCGGGGGAGGTACCGGCGGTGACCGCCGGGGCGTACTTCCCCGGCGGGCCGGACGTCCGCAACCCCGTCGGCACGTACGGGCCCACCCGCTGCCGGTAAATGCGACCGGGCGCCCCCTGGAGCCTCCCCCGCGGTGTCCTTGACATGGCAACGGTTGCGTGGGGTACTGCGGATTGCGAAGCCGGGCGGATGTGACGGGGGTGAGTCTCCTGCCGGAGCTGCGCTATCCCACGGTGACAGAACTGGTCGCGTCCGCCCGGGCGTTGGCCGCCCACCGGCCGGACGTGTGTGCCCTGAGGCAGGTGGGCGTCTCCCGGGCGGGCAGACCCCTGCAACTGCTGTCCGTGGGCCATGCCCGGCGTGCCGTGCTGGTGGTCGCGGGCGCCCACGCCAACGAGCCGACCGGCGGGTCGACGCTCCTGGCGGTCGCCGAACGAGTCCTGTACGAGCGGCAGTTGCGGGCCGACACGTCCTGGCACTTCCTGCTGTGCGCCGATCCCGACGGTGCGAGTCTCCATGTCACCCCGGCACCGCGCAGCCTGTTCGACTACCACCTCGGGTTCTTCCGGCCGGCCGGGCCGGAGCAGCCGGAGTGGTCGCCCTCCGTACTGCCGCCCGACCGGCTGCCACCGGAGACGCGCGCCCTGACGGGCGTCATCGACGAGCTGCGCCCCTACCTCCAGGTGACCCTGCACGGGACCGACCTGGGCGGCAGCTGGGTGCAGTTGACGAAGGACGTCCCGGGCCTCGCCGAGCCGTTCGCCAAGTCCGCGGCGGAGCTGAACATACCGGTGGAGACGGGCGCCTCGGACGCCGCGGGCTGGCCCGCCTCAGGGCCCGGCGTGCACGTCATGCCGTCGCCGGGCGCGGGTGCGGCGTACCCGAGCATGCCGGACGACGCCCGGCACAGCACCTGGTACCACGCCCACCGGCACGGCGGTCTGACCGCGGTCGTCGAGGTGCCGATGTGGGCGAGCGACCTGGTGGACGACCCGGCTCCGCACCCGGCGCCGGCCGCGGCGATGCGGCAGCTGGCGGGCCGGCTGCTGCGGGACTCGCTGGAGGTGGAGCGGGTGCTCACCGACGCGCTGCCGCGTCTTCAGGGCACCGAAGGGCCCCTGTTGCGGGCCGCCAAGTGGGGCCTCGAACTGGTGCCGGGGCTGGCAGCGGACTGGGTCCGCACCCCGCCCGCCGACAACACCAGGGCGTACGTCGGCAGCGTGGACGCCTTCGGGCGCCGGGTGCCGCTGCGGGCGGCGGCCATGCTGCTGCGGGTCCTCCAGGAGACCGACGACCGTGCCGCACCGCGTCTCGAACGGCTCGTCGCGACCTGGAGCCACGCCTTCGCCGAACGCTTCCGGGCCCGCTGGGTGCCCGTGGAACACCAGGTCGAGCACCAGTCCCGCACGGTCGTCTCGGCGGCGCTGCACGCCCGCGACCGGGTGGAGTGAGCGGCCGTACCGGATCCGTGGCCACGCGCGCGTGGGGGACGGCCGTACCGGATTCACCGCCACGCGCGCGTGCAGCGCCTCACCGCATGCCGCATCACCCGTCCAGCGCGAAGACCGCCCCCGTCCGCGCCCCCAGCACACACGTGCTGGAGAAGGTCTCCTTGTACTCGACGGGCCGGCCGTGCCACTGCCCGCGCGCGTGGGCGGTCACCGGCGCGTAGACCATCGGGCAGTACACCTCCCGGGTCGGGACGGCTCCGATGTCACCGTCGGCCGTCTCCAGCTGCGCGCAGGCCTCGGCGGCGCGTCCGTGGCCCTGGGGCGGGTCGCACAGCAGCAGGGTGCCGCGGATGCTGCTGGTGCGGGCGTCGCCCATGGTGACCGTGACGAAGAGCCAGTCGCCCCCGGCGGGCTCCTGGGGCGCTGCCTGCGCCGGGGCTGCGGTGGCGAGCAGGAGGGCGGCCGCCGCGAGCAGACCGCCCCGTACCGCTGTCGCTGTGGTGGTGTATGTCATTCCCGATGCATCGGCACGGCGGCCTCGGAACCCCACCCCGACTCACCCGAACGGGAGCACGCGGGCGAGTACCGCCCGGCGAGCTCGAACGCGGCGAGGACGACCCGTGACTGGTACTCCACCTGGCGCGCGACGGGGATCCAGCGCGCCCCGCAGCCGTCGCGGTAGTCGGCGCACCACTCGTCGACCAGCCGGTCCAGTTCGGGCAGGGCAGCGGCCGGGTCGATGCCGGTGCGGGTCAGGAGCTGGTGCAGCAGCCCCGCAGTCCGCAGGGCGAGGCGCCGGCCGGCGATGCGCAGGGCGGTCAGGTGGGCGGTGCTGAGCACCGGCAGCGGGCGCTCGCCCACGGGGACGTCGGGGTCCCACGCGTCGGCGAGGCCGGGGCAGACCAGTAAATAGTCCTCGACCGGGGCGAGCAGGCGGGCCGCGTCCGGTACGGCGGCGAGGTGGGGCCGGATCCGGGCGAGGAGGCGTTCCAGGAGGTGTGCGTCGTGGCGCAGGGTGTGGCTCACGGTGCGCAGCACCGCGGCGGCGTCGGCGGGCGGTGTGCCGTCCTCCACGGCGGCCACGCCCCACATGGGCGCTTCGACGACGGCGGTCACCGTGCCGTGCCGGTGCGGGTGGAACCAGGTGGACTCGACGGCGGCCTCGGTGATCGCCGCGGCCAGGTCGGTCGGCCTGGGCGGTGGTATTCGGTAGACGGCGGGCCCGAGGTTCGGCCAGTACAGGGTGTCGTACGGGCCGAGTTCGCGCGGTATGCCGAGGCGGGCCGCGGTGTGCATGACGCGCTGCGCGAGGCCGGGCAGGTCACGGGTGAGCTCGACGAAGCCGCCGCCGACGTCGACGCCGTGCAGGGAGCACTGGAAGAAGGGCCGCAGTTCGTCCTGGAGGTCGAGCAGGGCCCGGGTTTCGGGCAGTACGGCGCCGGCCGCCCCGTCGGGCAGCCATTCGGGCTGTTCCAGGAAGCCGGGCCGGAAGAAGTTCCGGAAGTAGTGGCCGAGGGTGTACGGGCCGCGCAGCCAGCGTTCGTTGCGGCGCAGGCCGTCGGGGTCGAGGCAGAGCAGCAGGTTCCAGGTGGCGTCGGCGCCCACGGTGAGGGTGGGGTCGGCGAGGGCGCGCTCGGCCAGCCGCAGGACGGTGGCGCCGCCCACGGGCTCGTTGGCGTGCGGGCCCGCCACGACGAGGGCCTGGCGGCTGCCGTGACCGATGGAGAGCAGCCACATGGGGGTGCCCGCGCGAGAGGTGCCGGCCCGGCGCAGTCGGGCGGCCTCGGGATGGCGGGCGACCAGGGTGGCCGCCCGGGCGGCGAGTTCGTCGACGGTCGGGTAGCGGAGGAGTGGCGGCAGGGCACACCTCCACAATGTGGTGCCGTCGGTTCACCTGGTGTGCATGGTGTACACACAGTCAGTCACGACTTGAGGGGTACGTCAACACCATGAAGAGCAAAGGGACTTGAGCCACAGCAGTGCGTAAAGCATGGGCCAGAGCTAAGCGTTGACTCAGTGAACTCAGTCGGCCGCGAGCCGGAAGGCCATCCGTCCGAACCCGACCTGGTCGCCCTCGCGGACGACGGCAGCGCCGATGACCCGCCGTCCGTTCACCGTCGTGCCGTTGGTCGAGCCGAGGTCGCGCAGCACCCACATGCCGCCCTGGCGGCTGAGTTCGGCGTGCACCCGGGACACCGTCTCGTGGGTCAGACGCAGCCCGTTGGCGGGGTCACGGCCTATGCGCAGGGCGTGGCCGTTGCCGGGGTGGGGCAGCAGCAGCTTGGGGAGCCGCTCCGCCTGCCAGGCCCTGCGCAGGCGTACGGTGAAGCCGGAGACCGCCTCCACGGTGCCGAACACCAGGCGTGCGACGCGACTCTCCGTGGGCAGGTCGGCGGTGAGCACCGCGAGCTCGTCGGAGCGGCGGGCCGAGAGCGCCAGTTCCATCCGCCGGACGAACGTGTCGTGCGAGAGCCGGCCCATGGCGACGCCGTCACGGAGCACCTTCAACGCCTTGTCGCGCTCCGCGTCGGACAACCGCGCGGGGTACGTGTTGAACTCGAAGGACGACGTCACGCTCGTGATTGTCGGACAGTGAACGCCGGGTGTCCAGAAAACGCGAAAACGGCCGCCGCGCCCGCGTAACCGGCGACACCTGCTGCAATGGGGCGGATTCACCGGCGTATTGATCTCGTTTGAAGCACGATGGGACGGGCTACATCACGGTGAGCAGACGAAGGGGAACCGTCCGTGCAGTTCGAGGTGTGGGCACCGCAGGCCGATCGCGTGACGCTCCATTGCGACGGCGCCACGCGCGCGTTGGAGCGCGATCCGGCGCGCGTGGGTTGGTGGTGGGGAGAGGCGGACGCGCGGGACGGCACGCGGTACGGCTTCGCGGTGGACGACGGTCCCGTGCTGCCCGATCCGCGGTCGCGCCGGCAGCCGGACGGCCCGGACGGGCTGAGCGCGGTCGTCGAGCACGAGCGGTACGCGTGGCAGGCCCAGTGGTCGGGCCGTGCGCTGCCGGGTGCGGTGCTGTACGAGCTGCACGTGGGCACGTACACACCCGAGGGCACCCTGGACGCGGCGGCCGAGCGGCTCGGGCATCTCGTCGAACTGGGCATCACCCACGTCGAGTTGATGCCCTTGTGTCCCTTCCCCGGGCGGCACGGGTGGGGGTACGAGGGGGTCTCGCTGTGGGCGGTGCACGAGCCGTACGGCGGCCCCGAGGCGCTGAAACGCTTTGTCGACCGGGCGCACGAGCTCGGTCTGGGCGTGGTCCTGGACGTGGTGCACAACCACCTGGGCCCGTCCGGCAACTACCTTCCCGCGTTCGGCCCGTACTTCACGGACACCCACCACACGCCCTGGGGTTCCGCGGTGAACCTGGACGCGCCCGGCTCGGACGAGGTGCGGGCGTATCTGCTGGACAGCGCGCTGGCGTGGCTGCGCGACTACCGGATGGACGGGCTGCGCCTGGACGCGGTGCACGCGCTGGCGGACACGCGCGCGCGTCACTATCTGGAGGACCTGTCGACGGCCGTGGACGGCCTGGCCGGCGACCTGGGCCGGCCGCTGTTCCTGATCGCCGAGTCCGATCTGAACGATCCGCGGCTCGTCACCCCGCGCGCGGAGGGCGGCCTCGGGCTGCACGCGCAGTGGAACGACGACTTCCACCACGCCCTGCACACCGCGCTCACCGGCGAGTCCCAGGGCTACTACGCCGACTTCGCGCGCGCCCCGCTGGCGGCGGTCGCCAAGACGCTCGCCGGCGGCTACTTCCACGACGGCACGTACTCGAGCTTCCGGGACAGGCGCCACGGCCGCCCCCTGGACCGCAACCGCGTGGCGGCACACCGGCTCCTCGGCTACACCCAGACCCACGACCAGGTCGGCAACCGCGCCCAGGGCGACCGCCTGTCCGCCTCCCTCTCCCCCGGCCTGCTGGCCTGCGCGGCCACGCTGACGCTCACCGCTCCCTTCACGCCGATGCTGTTCATGGGCGAGGAGTGGGCGGCGGGCACGCCCTGGCAGTTCTTCACCGACCACACCGATCCGGAGCTCGCCGAAGCCGTACGGCAGGGCAGGCGGCGGGAGTTCGCGGCGCACGGCTGGGCCGAGGAGGACGTCCCTGACCCGCAGGACCCCGCCACCCGCGACCGCTCCTGCCTCGACTGGTCCGAGCCCGAGAGCGAGCCCCACGCGCGTGTGCTGGCCTGGTACCGCCGGCTCATCGCCCTTCGGCACGAGCAGGCGGACCTCACGGATCCCGATCTTGCCGACACCAAGGTGGCGTACGACGAGGAGAGCCGATGGCTCGCCTTCCGTCGGGGGGACGTCCGTGTGGTCGTGAACCTGGCCAAGGAGCCGGCGGCGATCCCTCTCGGCTCCCGACCCGCGCGCGTGCTCGCCGCCTGGGAGCCCGTCGAGGCGTCGGGGCCGGACGGGATGCTGCACGTGCCCGGGGAGTCGTGCGTGGTGCTCCTGCAGGACTGAGTCCGCCCGGCCCCTCGTCGCCTGCCCGTCCCCTCGTCGGAACCGGACGCGGGATCAGAACCGGATGCGGGATCAGAACCGGATGCGGGATCAGAACCGGATGCGAGATCAGAACCGGATGCGGGCGGACAGCAGCCCCAGGCCCGCTGCCGCCGCCTGTCTCCACACCCGCAGCGGGCCGTCGAGGAGTGCCGCGGCGTCCTTGTCCCCGGGCCAGTCGTCGATCCGGGCCGGCGCCTGGTCCCGCTCCGCGCCGGTCAGCGCGAGTGCCGCTGCGACGGCCGGCAGGCAGGCGTGCACCGAGGCGGCGGTCAGGACTGCGTCACCGGCCCACCCGGCAGGGTTCGGGCGCGTTCCGGGCCCAGGCCGTGGAAGAGGGCGGCCACCGGCCCATACCGCTACTCGCCCGCCTCGCCCGCCTCGCCCGCCTCGTCGTCCCGCAGTTCCGTCACCCGTTCCAGCAGGATCGCCTCCCAGGCCCGTCGCAGCCGGGTCCTGAGCAGGGGCAGGGGTGTGTCGTCGCGGCCCTTCAGGCGGGCAGCGAGATGGATGACCGTGTCGCAGCGGGCCAGCCAGAGGCCGCGCAGGCAGGGGCGGGCGCCGTAGCCGGCGAGAGTGGCGGCGCGGACGGCGGCCGGGGAGCCGACGGCGCGGGCGAGGCCTGCGATGTCCTCGGCGGGATCACCGACGACCGCGTCGGTCCAGTCCAGAACCCCGCGCACCCGGCCGTCGGCGCTGACCACGAGATGGTCGCCGGTGAGGCCGTGGTGGACGAGGACCGCGGTGCCGGACTGGGCGGCGAGCTGGACCGCGGCCGGGGCCGTGAGCTGCTGGAGGCGGCCGGGGTCGAACTCGTCGGCAGCGGCGAGGCGTTCGGCGGCGCGCTCGGCCTCCCGGCGCAGGGCTTCCAGGGAGCGCGGGCCGGTGCGCGGCACCCCGAGCGCCTCCGCCTGGCGGACCGGCACCTCGCGCAGGCCCGTGAGCAGCCCGGCCAGGTCGGCCTCGCCGACGGCGGACACGTCGTGGTCCTCTCCCGAGCCGCCGGGCAGCTTCGTGTCCAGCGTGTACGCCAGCCCGGGCGCCCACTCGCCGTGCGCCACGCTCGTCGGCACCGCGACCGTCAGGTGGGGGCGGACGAGGTCACGCAGGCGCAGTTCGCGGCGTCGGCGGGCGGCGGCCTCGCGGTCGGGGGCGAGGCGCAGCACATGGCGCGTGCCGACCCACCAGGTGGCGGGCTCGCCGCCCTCGGCGGCGGGCCGGACGTCGGGGCCGGCCGCGTTGGCCGCGCCCTCCTTGAGCAGGGTACGGACCAGCCGGCGGACGGTGTCCGCGGTGGGTGTCGGTGCCTGGGTCATGGTCGCGCCGTTGTCGTTCCTGAGGACGTAGGGGCTCCTGCTCGTGCTGTTGTCACCGCTGCTGCGTCAGTCCACTATCACCATCTCGCGGGTCGTGTCGTTGAGGCGGCGGCCGCCGTCCTCGGTGACCGTGACGATGTCCTCGATGCGTACCCCGAACCGGCCCGGCAGGTAGATGCCGGGTTCCACGGAGAAGCACATGCCGGGCACGAGGGGCTGTTCCTCGCCCTCGATCATGTACGGCGGCTCGTGCGTGGTGACGCCGATGCCGTGGCCGGTGCGGTGGATGAAGTACTCGCCGTACCCGGCGTCGGCGATGACCGAGCGGGCGGCCCGGTCGACCTCCTGGCAGGCGACGCCGGGCCGTACGGCCCGAAAGCCCGCCTCCTGGGCCTCGCGCACGAGGTCGTGCACCCGGCGTTCCTCGTCGCTGGGTTCGCCGACGTGGACCGTGCGGGAGGTGTCGGAGCCGTAGCCGTCCTTGAGACCGCCGAAGTCCAGGACGACCATGTCGCCCCGCTCGACGACCCGGTCACCCACCTCGTGGTGCGGGTTGGCGCCGTTCGGGCCCGAGGCGACGATCGTGAAGTCGACCTGTGCGTGGCCGTGTTCGCGCAGCAGCCGGCCGAGGTCCGCGGCGATCTCCGACTCCCTGCGGCCGGTGAAGGGAACGTTCCGGATCTCCTCGAACGTTGCGTCTGCGGCCGCGCCCGCGGCCGCCAACAGCTCCAGCTCCGCCGCGTCCTTGACGGCGCGCAGCATCGGCAGGGCCTCGGTGAGGGAGGCGTAGGAGGTGCCCGGCAGCGCCTTCTGCAGTCCCAGGAGGTGCATCGCCCAGGCGTTGTCGCTGACGCCGAAGCTGCCGGAGGCGTCGAGGAGGGCGGCGGTGGCGGCGTAGGGGTCCTTGCCGTCGGTCCAGTCCCGCAGGGTCAGGGCGGACGCGCCGGACGCCTTCGCGGCGTCCGGGGCCTCCAGGGTGGGGACGACCAGGACGGGGTCCTGTCCGGGAGCGAGGACCAGCAGGGTGAGCCGTTCGGTGGTCGCGGTGGGCGCGTAGCCGGTGAGCCACACCAGGTCCGGTCCCGGTGCCACCAGCAGCCCGGCCAGCCCGGCCTCGGCGGCCACCGTCGCCGCGCGCTCCATACGGGCCCTGTAGTCGTCGGCGGTGAAGGGCGCGGCCGTACTGCCGGTCATCCGGGCCTCCCGGGGCGGGTGAAGGGACTACGGGCAGCATCCTGCCCGGACAGCGGGGGCCGCGCGAGCCGGTTGTCACGTCTTTTGTGCGCGTCGTCGACCACCATCCCTAACGCATGGGTATTGCACAACCATTAAACCTAATGTCTGGATCACCTTTTTCCATTAGCAATGACGCCCCTCCCGGACGCTGTGGCCGTCCCGGGAGGGCCAGCGGGTCGCGTACCGGGACGCTCCGAATCGAGCCGGCCTTTCATGCGCCGGACGTCGAGGGGCGGCTGACGGGCCACTTAAGGGTGGTCATGTGACGACGCCGGGGACTGCCGTCAACTGCTGGTAGCCACCGCTGCGGTGACGCACCGTCAGCACGATCGCCTTGCCGGGGCGGGCGTCGGCGACGGCTCGGGCGAGGTCGGCCGCCGAGTCGACCCGGGTCCGGCCGAACGCCAGGAGCACGTCACCGCGGACCAGGCCCGCCGTGTACGCCGGGCCGGGGACATGGACGCCCACGACCAGGGCGCCCGGCTTCTCGGCGTCCACGGCTTCCAGGCCGAGGGTCACGGCGACGGGTGCCGGTGAAGCGGCCGGGTCCGACGCGGACGGTCCGGAGTGCGCAGAGGTGGACGTGCTCCCCCGGCCGCCCGGCCCGGGCTGCCCCTGCTCCCCCGCCTGTCGCTGGAGTTCGGCGAGTTTGCTCATGCCGATCACCGTGGCGCCGACCGTGCCGAGGCCGATCCCGGACAGGACCAGGACCGTGCCGACGAACAGGGCGAACAGCAGGGCCCTCAGCCGTCGGCCACGTCGGCGGGCGGCGTGCGGGCGCCGGGCGGAACCGGACTTGGTGCCGCCGCGCGGTTCCCGACCGGGCATCGGCTTGGGACGCAACGCAGTCTGTTCCATGGATCGCCTCCGGCTGGTGCGGATCGCCTCCGGCGGATACGGACCGATCCCGCCTGCTGGTCTACCCGGCACACCGGCGCTCCACGAGCCACGAACGAGTGAGACTGACCCTCGGTCAAGGGCGGGAAGGTACTCACACCCGCCCCACCAACACCTCCACCAGCCGAGCCGCCGCTCCCCGCGGCGCCCCCGTGCACACCAGTTCCGTCCGGTGCACGACCCGCGGCTCGGTGACCGGGACGGCGACCGCGCCCGGCACCCCGGCGGCCGCCGACCGGGGCAGCAGGGTCAGGCCGTGGCCCGCGGCGGACAGGGCGGTCAGGACGCGCACGTCGGTGCCCTCGTAGCGCAGGGCGGGCCGGAAGCCGTGGCCCCCGCCTGCCGCACGAAGCTGGGCGAGCGGCAGGCCGGCATCGGGTGCGTCCAGCCAGCGCGCGTCGGCGAGGTCCGTGAGGCGCAGCCCGGTGCGCCGGGCCAGCGGATGGGCGGTGGGCAGCAGGACGCACACGGGCTCCTCGTCGACGCCGTGCGTGGTCAGCGGGGCCACGTCGGGCAGCCGCAGCGGGTCGCTGGGCGCGGCCAGGCCGTCGACCAGGCCCAGGTCGGCCGTGCCGGTGGCGACGGCCGCGGGGATCCCGTCGCGGGCCAGCACCCGCACCGTCACACCGGCCGCGGGCAGCGCGGCGACGGCACGCGGGCCGAGGGCCGTCGGTGCGACGGCGAGCGTCAGGCCGGGCTCGGGCGCGGCGGCCATCCGTACGACGTCCGCACGGGCCGCGTCCAGGCGCAGCAGCAGCGGGCCCGCGTGTTCGAGGAGCCGCTCGCCGGCCGCCGTGGGCGCGACGGGACGGCGGGTGAGCAGCGGTGCCCCGAGGTCCTGCTCCAGGGCCGCGATGTGCTGGGACACCGCCGACTGGGTGTAGCCCAGCGTGCGGGCGGCCTCCGAGAAGGAGGAGAGACGGGCGACGGTGACGTACGTGCGCAGGAGGTGCGGATCCATGTCCGCCAGGATCCCGCACCACATCAGCTCCGCTTATCGAGAGTGCAGAAATCATCGTTGGACGTGAATTCCGGGCCGCGCGCAGGATGAGCCCATGACCACCACCACAGCCCGGCTCGCCCTCGTCGGCGACCGCTCCCCCAACGTCGTGTCGCACACCCGCATCCCGCTCCTCCTCGACGCCCTCGCCGAGCGCGACCGGATCGTCCTGGACGCCTACTGGATCCCGTCCGAGGAGGCGGAGGACGAGGACGCCGTCCGCGGGTTCGACGCGGTGTGGGTCGTACCCGGCAGCCCGTACCGCAGCGAGACCGGCGTGCTCGCCGCGGTCCGTACCGCGCGCGTGGCGGGAATTCCGTTCCTCGGGACGTGCGGCGGTTTCCAGCACGCGCTCCTGGAGTACGCCCGTGACGTGTGCGGACTGACGCGGGTGGCACACGCCGAGAACGACCCCGACGCCGACGACTTCCTCATCGAGCCGCTGGCCTGTTCGCTCGTGGGCCACGAGTCCGTGGTGCGCGTCGAGGCGGGTTCGCTCGCCCAGTCCGTGATCGGCTCGGAGCGCACGGTCGAGCGCTACTTCTGCGCGTACGGCCCCACGCGCCACCTCGACACGCTGCGCGCGCACGGTCTGCGCTTCTCCGGGTACGACGAGGACGGCCACGTCCGGATCGCCGAACTCCCGGGCCACTCCTTCTTCCTGGCCACCCTCTTCCAGCCGGAGCTTTCCGGCGACGGCTCGCGCCCGCACCCGATCGTCCGGGCGCTGGCGCGAGCCGCGGTGGAGCACGCGGCACGGGCCGCGGGACAGCCCGTCTGACGCGTTTCGCGGACGTCAGCCGACGGGCACGGCGGGAGGCCGGTCCGGCAGGAACCCGTGGGCACGGCGGGCCAGGTAGTCGGCCTTGTAACGGTCGACCTCCCGATGCCAGTTCAGGATTCCCGCCATCCAGTTCTGCAGGTCCAGCACGTAGTTCCCCATGGCCTCGCGCGCCTCCTCGGACAGGCCGAAGTCCTCGTACACGAGCGGCAGTTCGTGTGCGGCGACGTGTTCGAACTGCTGCATCCGCTGGGTCATCAGGTCGTGCACGACACCGAGGGCGGTCGGGTAGTCGATGCCGAAGAAATTCTGCACGACGAGGATCGCGTTGTGGATCTCGCCCTCGTACTCGATCTCCTTCTGGTAGGAGAACACGTCGTTGAGCAGGCAGGCGTAGTCGACGGCGGCGTTCTCCAGGGAGCGGACGGGGCCGCTGCGGTACACCTGTGGCGGGACGGCCGCGCCGTGGCCCATGCGGCACAAGCTCATGGTGAGGTCGGCGCCGAAGGTGGCACGGCGCATCTCCAGGTAGTCGACCGGGTCGGGGATGCGGTTCTGGAGCTGGTTGGACAGCTCCCACACCCAGCTCTCGGTCATCACGTCGATCGCGGCCTTCAGGGTGCGTCGCTGGTCGGGGGTCATCCCCGCCGTCGTACGCGCCCACAGGTCGGTGAGTCCTCGCTCCATGGCGTTGACCGGGACGGCTGCCTCCTCGCCGTCGACGGGCATGCAGGCCGACAGGCGTTCCGTGGTCAGACGGGCGGCGGCCAGGTCGCGGCGGTGGCCGAAGACGAGGGGGTAGTAGTCGTCGCCGTAGGTGCCCCAGGCGAGCCACTGCGAGCTGAGGTCCAGGGCCTCGGCGGTCGCGTCCGGGTCGATGCCGGCCGAGCACAGCGGAAGGTCGTAGGCGGCGAGCTTGTCCTCGTCCCAGACGCCTTCCTGGAGGATGCCCATGGCGTTCACCCAGTCGGTGAGGCGGTGGCGGGCGCCCTCCAGGTGCGGGCTGAGTGCGAGCTGGAAGGGCATGGAGAAGTCGGGCAGCCGGGACGGCCCGACCTTCTGGTACGGGACGTGCGTGTACGCGCGCAGGCGTTCGGCGCCGGCCGAGGCGAGCAGTGCGCCGACGTCGGCTGCGGAGGTGCCGGGCCCGGTCGGCACCTGCCACGGCTTGCTGGCCCGGGCCCGCGCGTTCATGTACCTGCTCGACCGCATGTGCCATTCGTGGCCGCCGGACTGCCAGTCCTGGAGCCCCTGCGTGTACTTGGCGACCGCGGTCACCTCGTCCGGCGCAAGTCCCTGCTCCAGGGCGAGGGCGGGGACCTCGGTCAGCGCGGTGTGCTCGAACTGGTGGAGGCGGGAGGTGAGGACGTCGTTGACGGTGTCGGCGGCCTCCTGGGTGGTGCAGCCGAAGAAGGTCTCCAGGACGAGCACGCCGTTGCTGAGCTCGCCCTCGTCCTCGACCTCCCGCTGGTAGGAGAACAGGTCGTTGCGCAGGTGGACGCCGTCGGAGAAGGTCTCCATCAGCACCCTGAGCGGCCTCGACCCGGCCACGGACGGGGGCACTTCGGCGGTCGCGTACTCCACGAGTCCGGCCGACCAGGGGGCGCCGCCCACCTTGCGGCGCATCTCGATGTACTCGACGGGGTTGGCGATCCGCCCCTCGTTGATGTTGGACAGCTCCCACAGGGACTCGTTGAGCAGATGCTCGGTGGCCACGGCGAAGCGGCGGCGCCAGTCCGCGGACATCGACGGCACGGTACGCGTCCACAGGTCGGCGAGGCCCGCCTCGACCGGGTTCTGCGGCTCGGGCATCGGCGTCGACAGGTCCATCGGCATGAACAGCGGAAGCCGGTCCAGATAGGCCTTGCCGCCGGCGCGGTCCTGGGTGCGCTTGAAGATCTCCAGGAAGTGGTCGTCGAAGAAGAAGACCCACACGTACCAGTCGGTGATCAGCGAGAGAGCGGGGCCGTCGCAGTCGGGGTGGGTGTAGGCGCAGAGCAGGCCGTAGTCGTGCGCGTCGAGGTCAGCCTGCTCCCAGATCCCGGATCCCTCCAGCATGCCCATGTCGCGCGCCCACTCCGTCGAGTGGGCGCGGGCCTCGTCGACATGTGGGTTCAGCCGCGCGGGATACGGCATGTAGAAGTGCGGGAGTTCGAAGGGCTGCTGCGTCATGGCCGGGCCCTACCCAGGGCCCTGCGGGGGCATCCACGGGGCGGGACATGATCACACCATCGCGTGAATCTGGCCCTCACTCCTTCGAGACATGGGCAACGACCTCGTCGGCGACCCAGGCCAGGGCGTCCGGCAACGCGTCCGTGGCCACCGGCAGCCACAGCGAGCACGCGGCGAGCCCGGCGTCGGCCAGCTGCCCGAGCTCCTCCCGTACGCTCTCCGCGGTCGCCTCCGCACCGCCCAGCGGACGCCCGGGCGGGGGTACGGCCGCCGCGAAGCCCGGCGGCAGCAGGAACTGCCCCGCCGTCAGCTCCAGCGGCGGCATGGCCGGATCCCGACCCGCCTCCTCCCCGAGCGCGGCCAGCCGGTCCCGCACCTCGGTGAGCCCGGCCGCGTCGAGGCCGGCGCCGTGCCAGGCGTCGCCGTGCCGCAGCGCTCGGCGCAGCGCGGCGTCGCTGTGTCCGCCGACCCACACCTCGGGACCGCCGTCCGTGCGCGGCCGCACCCCGAGCCTCGGCTGCCCCTCGCCGCCCCGCCACAGCCTCCGTACGACGGCCAGCTGTTCGTCGGCGCGCCCGCCCCGCCCGGCGAACGGCACCCCCGCCGCGGCGAACTCCTCGGCGTCCCAGCCGGTTCCGACCCCCAGCGTGAAACGGCCGCCCGAGAGACGGTCGAGGGTGGCGGTCTGGTGGGCGATCACGACCGGGTTGTAGAGGGGAAGAATCAGGACACTGCTCACCAGGCCGATCCGGCTGGTCGCCCCGGCCACGGCGGACAGCAGGACGAGCGGGTCCGGAGTGACTCCGAGATTCCCGGCCAGCAGATGACTGCTCGCGATGACGTGGTCGAAGCCCAGTTCCTCGGCCGTCCGGGCCGTTTCCAGGACGCCGTCGAGCTCGTGCTCCCCCGCGGGCCACAGGCGATGCGGTGCGACTCCGATACGCATGTACGGCTGGCTCCCCTCACATGGTGTCACCGGAGCCAACAACGCGACGGCCGCCCCTCATCCCGAAATTCCGCGCTCCCGCACTCCCAAACTGCCGGACTCCCGAACTGCCGGACTCCCGAACTCCCGCGATCCCGAACTGAACTTCGCCAACGCTCTCAAACCCCCTTCGGTGCCTGTGACATGAGACCCTGAAGTCGGGAGAGGGGTTCGGACGTAGCCGTCGAGGTGTGTGCCGACAGGGGGGTCCTCGATGTTCGGGGCAGAGTTGTTCACCCAGACCGCTGCCGCCGCCGCGGGCACGATGGTCGGGCTGATGACCACGGACGCCTGGCAGGCGGCCCGGCAGAGGATCCTCCGGATCCTGGGGCGCGAGGGCGTGGCGGAGCTGGACCGGGCGCGAGCCGCGCTCGATGCCGCGCCGCCGGGCCGGCAGGAGATCATTCTGCGCGAGCAGCGGGAGCGGTGGGACGCCACCCTGCGCACGCTGCTGGCCCGGGATCCGGAGCTGTCCGGCCAACTGACCGCGTTCGTGGAGGAGTTCTCCGGCGTGGGCCGGCCGATCGTCATCCATGCGCAGCACGCCCAGTTCGCGCTTCCCACGGCGGCGGCCCAGTCGCCCACCCCGGGCGCCCTGACCGTCGCCCCGCCCCTGGGCCGCCTCGACCGCCGGGTGCGCGGGCGGGAGCCGCTGCTCGACGCGCTCAAGTGCCTGGTGGGCAAGCCGACTTCGGGTGTGCGGGTGCTGCACGGCATGGGCGGTGGCGGCAAGACGACGGTCGCGCTGGAGATCGCCGCGTACGCCTCCGCGCTGGGCGTGGACGTGTGGTGGGTGACCGCGTCGAACCCGGCCGCGCTGAGCGCCGGGATGCGCGAGGTGGTGGCCGCACTGGGCACGCCCGCCGATCTCATCGACCGGGCCTGGTCGGGGCGTTCGAGCGCCACGGACCTGCTGTGGCGGCGGCTGTGCGACCGGGCGGAGCCGTGGCTGCTGATCGTGGACAACGCCGACGAACCCGAACATCTCGCCCCGCACGGGCGGTTGGCGGAGGGCACCGGCTGGATCCGGCCGGCCGCCGAGCTGCCCGGCCTGGTGCTGATCACCAGCCGGGACAGCAGCCCGGCGACCTGGGGGCCCTGGGCGACGCTGCACCCGGTGGACGCGCTGGAGGAGACGGACGCCACCGACGTGCTGTGTGACCTCGCCGGGCAGCGGGCCGGATCGCGCGAGGACGCGGGACTGCTGGCGCGCCGGCTCGGCGGGCTGCCACTGGCACTGCGCATCGCGGGCTCCTACCTCGCGGCGGCGTCCGCGTTCCCGGCCTGGCCGGGCACCAGCGCCGTACGGACGTACGCCGACTACCACTCGGCCCTGGACGAGCGCTTCACCGAACTCCTCGACGAGGACCCGCCCGGCCAGCCCGGCAACAGCAACACCGTTCCCGTGAGCGGCACTTGGGAGCTCTCCCTGGACCTGCTGGAGCGGCGCGGAATCTCCCAGGCCCGCCCGCTGATGCGGCTGCTGTGCTGTCTGGGCGACGCGCCCGTGCCCCTGGTCGGGCTGCTGCGCCCCGACCGGCTCGCCGCCTCCCGTCTGCTGCCCGGTGTCACCCCGCAGGACTTGTTCACCGCGCTCACCTCGCTCGCCGACTTCGGCCTGATCGAGCTGCACACCCCGCGCGGGGGCGACGAGCACGCGCGCACCCTGCTGCTGCACCCGCTCGTCCGGGACGCCGGACGCGGCCAGCGGGATCTCGCCGAACACCTCCAGGAGTACGGCGCGGTCGTCGCCGACCTGGTCGTCGCGGCCACCGCCGAGCTCAGCGAGGACGACCCGTGCGACTGGCCGCGCTGGCGGCTGCTGCTCCCGCACTGCGACGCGCCGCTCGCCCTGATCGGCGATCCGTACGAGGCCGAGGACGACCTGGTCTCCAAGGCACTGCGCGCCGCGGCGGCCGGGGCGCGGCACCTCTTCCGGCGGGGCTGGCTGGACCGGGCCGAGGCGGTCCTCGACGCCTGCGAGCCGATCGTCCTCGCCTGCGGTCCCCGCGACCCGGACGCGCTCGAAGTACGGTCCGCCGCAGCGCACTTGCTCCAGTTACGGGGGCGGCTCTCCGCGGCCGAGTCCCTGGTCCGTACGGTCCTGGAGGACACCCGCGCCCTGTTCGGCGACGCGGCGGGCGAGACCGCCGACGCCCGCTACGCGCTCGCGGAACTGCTGTGCGACCGGGGCCGGCCCGCCGAGGCGGAGGCCGAGTACCGCACGGTGTACGCCACCCGGCGCACCCTGCTCGGCGAGCGCGACCCGCAGACGCTCGCGGCCCGCAAGGGCGTGGCCCGGATGTCCCGGCAGCGCGGGCTGCTGGCGGAGGCCGAGGAGGAGCACCGCCTGGTTCTCGATGCCTACCGCGACGCGCTCGGCGACCGCCACCCCGACACCCTGGCGAGCCGCCACGACGTGGCCCAGGTGCTGCACGAGCGAGGGATGTTCCGGCAGGCCGAGCAGGAACTGCGGGAGACCCTGGAGGTGTGCGCCGAGGTCCTCGGCGAACGCAACCCCGGCACCCTCGCCGTCCGCCACGACCTCGCCGACGTGCTGCGCGACCGCGGTCTGCTGGCCGAGGCGGAGCGCCAGTTCCGCACGGTCCTGGAGCTGCGCGGCGACTCCTACGGCGAGGACCACCCCGACACGGTCGCCTCCCGGCACGGCCTGGCCACCGTGCTGCGCGACCGGGGCTGGCCCGGCGACGCGGAGACCGAGTTCCGGGAGGTCTTCGAGGTCCGCCGCAGGCTGCTCGGCGACATGCACCCGCACACCCTGGTGGTCCGCCACAACCTGGCCGACCTGCTGATGGAACGGGGCCAACTGGAGGCGGCGGAGACCGAGTTCCGGGAGGTGTACGAGGCGCGTCGCGAGGTGCTCGGCGAACAGCACCTGCTCACCCTCTCCGTACGGCACGGCGCCGCCCACGTCCTGCATCTGCGCGGACGCACCGACCGGGCCGAGACCGAGTACCGGACCGTCCTCGCCGACTGCATCGACACCCTCGGCCCCCGCCACCCCGGCACCCTCGCCGTCCGCCACAACCTGGCCGACCTGCTGACGGACCGGGGCCAACTGGAGGCGGCCGAGGCCGAGTTCCGCGAGGTGTACGAAGCCCGACGGACGGTGCTCGGCGAACAGCACCTGCTGACGTTGTCCGTACGGCACGGCGCCGCCCACGTCCTGCACCTGCGCGGACGCGTCGAGCAGGCGGAGGCGGAGTACCGGACGGTGCTGGCGGACTGTGTGGACACGCTGGGGCGCCGGCATCCGGGGACGCTGGCGGTACGGCACAACCTGGCCGACCTGCTGTGCCTGAAGGGTGAACTGGACGCTGCGGAAGCCGAGTTCAGTGAGGTCTGGGAGGCGTGCGAGGAGGTGTTGGGGCTACGGCATCCGCGGACACTGGCGGCGCAGGAGGCGCTGCGCATGGTGGCCCGCATCGCCGGGGTACGGGGGACGACGGACGACGATCCGCCGACCGCTCCCGGGGCTCACGCGCCCAGCGACCCCGACTCGGCCGCCGCCGGCTCGTAGCCGGGGAAGCGGGCCGGGATCTGCCCGAGGTCCCACAGCGCGAGTGCCTTGTCCTCGTAGAAGTCGTCGGACTCGTCGTCGCCGATCACCCGCAGTGGCTCGGGCAGCCCGAAGGGGGCGAGGCGCAGGTTGATCGGCCGCCACCAGCCGGTGAGGATGTCCGTGTTGGCGGGGGTGCCGAAGAAGGTCGTGGTGAGCAGGTAACGCGAGCCGCTCTCCCGGAAACGGGTCAGCGCCTCCACCACGTGCTGGTAGGAGAAGTGCACGAGGGCGTCCCGGCACAGGATGAGGTCGACGCGCGGCACGGGCTGTGCGGTGAAGTCGAGCAGTTGGAAGTCCCGGCCCGGCGAGCGGTAACGGGCGCGGTTGCTCTCGACGAGTTCCGCGACGACGTCGCCGCCCAGGTAGTCGGCGCCGTGCAGATCGACGTACCGCATCCAGTTGAAGTCGCCGCACGGCGCGTCCAGCACCGAGCGCACGCCCAACTCCCTGACCAGTTCGCTGATTTGGGCCATGACCCGCTTCATGCGCTGCAGTTCGGAGCCGGGCCCCGAGCGGGTCTCGTCGGAGCCCCAGCGGTTGGTGCGGTAGATGTCCGTGAACACGTCGTGCAGGTCGGCATCCGCACGGGCGTCCGTGACGTCGACGTACCGCCGTGCGTCCACGTCGTAGACGGGCTCCCCTGGATTTCTCAGGTACCGCGGGGTCAATGCCGTCCTCTTTCGCTGCCCGTCGGCGGGACGTATGGCAGCCCACCCGTACTACTCGGCAGCATAACGCTCCTCACCGCCTGACCTGGATCAGCGCATGGG
This sequence comes from Streptomyces sp. MMG1533, assembly GCF_001279775.1. Classification (GTDB taxonomy): domain Bacteria; phylum Actinomycetota; class Actinomycetes; order Streptomycetales; family Streptomycetaceae; genus Streptomyces. The sequence goes on from NZ_LGDG01000258.1 coordinate 50,780, forward strand.
TCCCGCCGGTACGCCAGCGCTGCCCCTCGGCGGCGACCAGCGCGGCCTCCGTGTCCGCGTCGAGTCCGGTGATCACGTCGGACTTCAGAGTGCGCAGGGCGGCGACCCGGCCGGGGAAGCGGGCGGTGGCATCGGCGAAGGGGGTCGTCGGGGGCCACGTCCGGTCTCCCACCAGGCGGCGGTAGTTGAGGTCGCCCTTCACCACGGTCAGCGCGGCCCCGGCGAGCTCGGCGCGGAGGTCGTCGGGCATGTCCGCGTACGGCAGCGGGGCACAGGAGAAGGAGTGGGCGCGGACCGTGAGACGGCCGTCCGCCATGGCGGACCAGAGGCGGCGCCCGTACTCGGCGGCCCGGCCCGGTGCGTTCGTGAGCCGGCGCAGGGCGTCCACCACGTCGGCGGTCGTGGCGTCGGAGACGTAGTAGGGGTACGGCTTGACGTGCAGGACCGCCCGCTCGATCAGGCCGTGGGCGAGGAGGTGGGCGGTGAGCAGCAGGTCGGGGATCAGCTCGCGGCCGGCGTTGTCGGCGATCAGACACAGCGTGCCCTCGCCCGTGAAAGACGACCAGAGGGTGTCACTGTCGTCGGCCACCAGGCCCGGGACGGCCGCCCGGTCCTCCGCGTCGGCGTCGGAGAGGCGGAAGCCGAGGTCGGCACGGTTGCCCCACAGTGAGCCGTGCAGCAGGGCCGCGGCCTGTTCGTCCTCGGACCGCTCGGCGAGGTCGTCCAGGGCGGCCAGTTCCTCGTCGGTTTCCCGGGAGTCGAGCTCGGCGAGCTTGAAGGGGCGGAAGGGGTCGATGCCCTGCCAGGGGCCGGTGCCGAAGTGACCGACGGCGTCGAGGAGTCGGCGGTAGAAGTAGCTTTCCGACCACAGCCAGGGCACGTCGAACCAGGAACGGCCGGCGTACCTGTCGATGCCCCAGGTCTTCCAGCGGTCCCGGTCGTGCACGTCGGCGGGGAGCGGTTCGACGACACCCTCGGTACAGCTCACGAGCAGCTCGTCGAGGGCGCGGTGCTGCTCGGGACCGTACGGGAAGGCCTCGCGCACCTGGCGGATGATCGCGGGATGCCGCTCGGCGAGCACGCTGTGCGGGAAGGAGCCGGGTTCGTTGCCGAGGATCACGGGCGCGGGCGTGGGCGCGGGCGGGGTGTCGGGCATGCGGCTCACGCTATCGCGCACGCCGAACGGGACCGGGGCACCGCACGCCGGACGTCTGTGCAGCCCCGCCCGTCAGACGACCCTGGCCTCCCGCTCCAGCTGCGCGATCAGCGTCAGATAGCGGGCGCGTCGCGGTACCGGCACCAGCCCCCGGATCAGGAGGTGCCACATCTCGGCGAGCCTGCGCGGCTGGCGGGCCACGGGTTCGAGGTGGCGGCTGACGACGCGGGTGCCGACGAAGGAGCAGACGAGGGAGTGGGCGGCGGCGTCGATGTCGGTGTCCGGATGGAGGTCGGACTCCTTGACGGCGCCGAGGAGTTTGCGGGAGGCGATGTCCAGCCACTCGGTGAAGGGGTGCCGCAGCGGGGCCCGCACCTCCACTCCCCCGGTGGCGAGCCGGAGGCCGGCCCGGGGGACGGGGTCCTCGACGGACAGGTGCGCTATGCCGAACGTGAGGCGCATCAGGGCTTCGAGCGAGGAGGAGCTACGGGCGTCCATCTCGTTCGCCAGCCCGCGCGAGGCGCGGGACTGGAGCTCCATGATCGCGTGGGCGAGGTCCTCCTTCGCCGCGAAGTGGAAGTAGAGGGCACCCTTGGTGACTTGGGCGTGCTCGACGATGTCGCTCAGGCTGGTCGATTCGTAGCCGTGCCGGTCGAACAGGTCGGCTGCGGCCGTGATGATCGTCGCGCGGGTCTGCTCGGCGCGTAACTGCCTCGGCATCGACGGGACACTCCTGGTGCGGGAAAGAACGGGTCACGCCGTTTGTTTCTTGCTCTCTCCACGATAACTCACCACGCGGCGGTGCCGACGGTGCATGCGAAGACCGCCGAATCTCCCTGTCTTCCCACGACTTGTACGGCGCCGCCGCTTCCTTCCGAAACGTCGATCCAGGTGGGTTCGTCCAGTTCGGCGTAGCGATGGAAGGCGATCCGGAACGAAACGGGTAACCCGGAGCCGGGGTTTCGCGCCCAAACGGCCTGGCGGGCGGCCTCAAGGAGCAGCATGCCGGGCACATGGTCGAGCGGATGATCAAAGAAAACGGGATGCGCGGTATCTACTCGCAGCTGCCAGCGGTCCGGGTGGTCGGCCGGGGCGAGGACGACGTCCGCGGGCAGCGCGCGCCCCACGGCGGCGGGCGGCAGCGCGGGCGGGAGCGGCAGGACGGACACGGTGGCCGGCGTACGGCCGCCCCGCAGCCGGCGGTAGACGGAGTCGCTGGTGCAGGAGAACGCCACCCGCGCGGTCGCGACGCGGTCGCCGCCGCGTATGACGTCCGCCGTGTAGCGGGCGGCCACCGGACGGCGGCCCCGGTACTGGACCTCGGTGAAGGCGACCTCGACGACCGGCTCGGCCGGCACCGCCCCCACGGCCAAGTGCTGTGGAAACGTGTCGACTTCGAATTCCTGGAGCACGAAGTGGTGACCCAGCGGCACCTCGTACTCGGTGTGCGCGATCAGCGTTCCGCTCTGCCGCACGGTCTCCACGACGAGCAGGGGTTCGTATGCGGACCGGTCCGCCGACACGTGTAAGCCGTGTGCGCGCGGCCACTGTGCCGACACGGAGAAGCGGTCGTCCGCGGTCCGGCTCCAGCCGGTGAGGAACGTTTCTGCCACCGCCGCTCGATGCACCAGCTGACAGGGCACGGTCGCTGTCATGAGCGGGGTCTCGGCAAGGTGCCGCGGTTGAGGCATGTCTCTCCCTACGGTCCCCGAAGGCCATGGCGGACGGTGATGCGTCCACTCCGGTGAGCGTTAGAGTACGAGCCGACCGGTTTGTTTTCAATGAGATCAGTCCGCAGCGTCCTATGATCGGGGTCACTGCGGCACACGATCGCCGGCTTGTTGAACTCGGCGCAGTGGAGGGGCTCTTATGGCACAACAGGAGCGCGCCATCAGGACGCGCAGAGCGATCCTGGAAGCGGCGGGCGCGGTCTTCGACGAGCACGGCTACACGTCCACGACCATCGCCATGGTCCTCGAGCGCGCCGAGGTGACCAAGGGCGCCCTGTATTTTCATTTCCCTTCCAAGGAGTCCCTCGCACAGGCGGTGCTGAACGAGCAGGTGCCGTTCGGGGCCGTCCCGCCGCAACCCTGCAAGTTGCAGGAGATCATCGACATGACGTTCGTGGTGGGGCAGCGGCTGCTGAGCAACTCCCTGCTGCGGGGCAGCGTCCGGCTGGCGGTGGACCAGGAGACGCCCTCCGGCGTCGACCACGGCGAGCCGTTCCGGCAGTGGGCGCACCGGCTGACGTCACTGCTGGAACAGGCGCGTGCACAGGGCGAGTTGCTGCCGACCGCGAACCCCCGGGAGACGGTGGAGTTGCTGGTCGGTGCGTTCACCGGCATCCAGCTGATGTCGCGGGCGCTGACCAATCGCGTCGATCTCGGGCACCGGCTGTCCGTGCTGTGGGCGCACATCCTGCCCAGCATCGCGGTGCCCGGACTGCTGATCGCCCTCGACAGCAGGGCCGACCGCGGCGCCCGGGTCCTCGAATCGCTGGAGGTGGCGGTTTCATGATCCTGCTGACCGGGGCGACCGGCACGGTCGGCGCTCTGGTGGCCCGGCGGCTGCCGGGCACCGAGCCGGTTCGCCTGCTGACCCGTGACCCGCGACGGGCCGCCGGTCTGGCGGGCCCGCACACCGAGGTGGTGGGCGGGGACTTCGAGGATCCCGGCAGTCTGCTGCGGGCCCTGACCGGCGTACGGTCCGCCCTGCTCGTCACCGCGAACCCGCTGACGCACGCCCACGACGAGAACTTCCTGACGGCCGCCCGCACGGCGGGAGTCCGTCACGTGGTGAAGCTGACGACCCTGTCGGTGACCGAGCCCGACGCCATCGATCTGGTCACCGAGTGGCAGCGGGAGAACGAGCGCCTGCTGCGTGGCTCGGGCCTGGCGTGGACGCTGCTGCGGCCGCGGGCCTTCATGTCCAACACCCTGGGCTGGGCCCGCTCGGTACGGGAGGAGGGCGTGGTGCGCGCCCTTGGCGGCGGCACGGAGGTCGCGGCGGTGGATCCGCGGGACATCGCGGACGTGGCGGTGCGGGCGCTGACGGACGGCGAGGGGCACGCGGGCCGGGCCCATCCGCTCACCGGGCCCGAGGCCGTGAGTCCCGTACGGCAGACGGAGATCCTCGCCGGACTTCTCGAACGTCCCCTGAAATTCGTCGAACTGACGGAGGAACAGGTACTGCGCGGGCTGCTGGAGCGCTACCCCGCCGAGGTGGCCCGTGCCCTGGTGGAGAGTTCCGTGCGCGGGCGGGAGGGGACGAAGGCGCACGTGGAACCGGCGGTCCCCGAAGTGCTCGGCAGGCCGGCCCGTTCCTACCGGGACTGGGCGGGCGACCACCTCTCCGCGTTCCGCGCGTGACGAACGGCGGGGGGCCCCCCCCCCCCGCGGCCCCCCCCCCCCGCCTGTCACACCCGACTGCTCAGAAGGTGAGCTTCCAGCCGTTGATGGTGCCCGTGTCCTGCGCGGCCGTGTCCTGGACGCGCAGCTTCCAGGTGCCGTTGGCCGTCTCGGAGGAGGCGTTCACCGTGTAGGTGGTGTTGACGTTGTCCGCGGAGTCCGAGGAGCTCGCGGCCTTCAGGCGGTAGGCCGTACCGTCCGGCGCGATGAGGTCGATGACCAGGTCACCGCGGTAGGTGTGGGTGATGTCGACACCGACCTGGAGGGTCGAGGGGGCGCTGCCGCTCCGGCCACTGACGGCGATGGAGGACTCGACCGCCGAGCCGTTGTCCGGGATGGCGACCGAGGTGGTGCTGGAGAAGGTCGTCCCCGTGGTCGTACCGCCGCTGACGGCCGCCACGGTCTTGGCCGCGTCCGCCAGACCGGCACCGCAGCCGCCCGAGCAGGCGCCGGGCAGGGCACGGGCGTTGTTCTTGATGGCCGTCTCGATCTGCGCCGGGGTCAGCGACGAGTTGGCCGACTTCACCAGCGCGATCAGACCCGCGATGTGCGGGGTGGCCATGCTGGTGCCCTGGTAGTAGGCGTACGACTCCGTGGACGCCGTCTTGGTGCCGGAGTTGAGCGTGGACAGGATGCCGTTGGCGGTGCCGGTGCTGGTCTGGCCGCCGGGCGCCGAGATGTCCACGAGGGAGCCGTAGTTGGAGTACGAGGCCTTGGCGCCGGTGCGGTTGGTCGCGGCGACCGAGATCACGTTGTTGCAGTTGCCCGGCGAGTGGGCCGACACGTTCTCGTTGTCGTTGCCCGCGGCCACGGCGATGGTCGTACCGCGGTTCACGGCGGCGGTGATGGCACTCTGGGTCGCGGAGGTGCACGCCCCGTCGCCGCCCAGGCTCATGTTGATGACCTTGGCGACGTTGGTGTTGGCGGGCACGCCGGAGACGGTACCGCCGGACGCCCAGGTGATGGCGTCGATGATGTCGGAGTCGTAGCCGCCGCACTTGCCGAGCACGCGCACCGGCGAGATCTTCGCACCGTACGCGATGCCCGCGACGCCCTTGCTGTTGTTCGTGACGGCGGCGATGGTGCCGGCCACGTGCGTGCCGTGCCAGGAGGAGTTGCTGGCCGGGATGCCGGAGCCGCACTCGTTGGCCGCGTAGTAGTCGCCCGGGTCGGCCGGGTTGCTGTCGCGGCCGTTGCCGTCCACCGAGACGGCGGTGTCGGCGATGAAGTCGTAGCCGGCGACGATGTTCGCGGCGAGGTCGGTGTGGGCGACGTAGCCGGTGTCGATGACGGCGACGGTGACGCCGGTGCCGGTCGAGGTGCTCCAGGCGCCTGGCACGTTCATGCCGGCCGTGGACTCGAACAGGTCCCACTGCTTGGCGTACTCGGTGTCGTTCGGGTCGGCCTTCGCGGTGTTCAGGCGGTCCGGCACGACGTAGGCGACCTGCGGGTCTGCCTTGAACTCGGCGACCACGTCGGCGACATCGGCCTTGGTGAGGTCGGCGCCCAGGTCGACCAGGGCGGCGCCGGTGCCGAGGCGGCGCTGGAAGTCAAGGTCCTCGCCGGCCTCCTTGCCCTTGGCCGCGGCGTCGGCCTCGGCGGCCGGGTTCGACTTGGCCTCGGCGGCACCGGACTTGTAGCCGACGATGAGGCGCTCGGCCGGGGTGCCGGGGGCGGCCTCGGTCAGCGCGGCCGGGACGGCCGGCTCCTGGGAGACGGGTTCCTGGGCGACGGCGACCGTGGTGGTGGCGGCCGTCAGCAGGGCGGCGGAGACCGCGGCGGCGGATATGAGCTTCCGTCTGGAGGAGCTGGAGGAGAGGAAGGTTCGCAAGGGCTTGCCTTTCGTGGCCGTGCTCCGGGCAGCGCGGAACGGCGGTCGAATCGCTTCGGCGATGAAGCGGAGGGGGGTGAAACCGGGGGTGAGGCGGAGAAAGGCGCACGGAGGCCGGCCTGGCGCGGGAGCCGGCCCGTCCGGGGTTACCTGTGGGTCGGCTGTGGTCGAACGATAGGCAAAGGGAAGGTCAGGGGGATACAGGGGAAACCCTTGATCCGGCCGGAAACCCACCCTCGACACCGGGTGGTTGACCGGGAACGGTCTGTTTTGCGCCGGTTGGCGGCCCCGTGAACGCGCCGGGCCGATTTCCCGTACTGGACGGGAGCACACCGTTCACCGCACACGAGCAGTCCGTTCCCGTTCCGCCCGAGGAGACGTTCCGGATGCCCCGGACCACCGCACACCGCACCGCCGCCCTGGCCGCCTCCGTCACGAGCTCCCTGCTGCTGGGCGTGTGGGCGGCGGCGCCCGCGCAGGCACACGGCGCGCCGACGGATCCGGTCAGCCGGGTCTTCGCCTGCTCCCCCGACGGCGGCACGCCGTCCGGGTCGGCGGCCTGCAAGGCGGCCGTCGCCGCCAACGGGGCGTCCTTCACGGCCTGGGACAACCTGCGCGTCGCGAACGTGAACGGCCGGGACCGGCAGACGATCCCCGACGGAGAGTTGTGCAGCGGCGGCCTGCCCGCCTACAAGGGCCTCGACCTGGCCCGCTCCGACTGGCCCTCGACCCGGCTGACCCCCGGCGGGACACTGACCATGCGGTACGTCTCGACGATCCCGCACACCGGCACGTTCCGGCTCTATCTGACAAAGCCCGGCTACGACCCGACGAAGCCGCTGACCTGGTCCGATCTCCCCGAGCGGCCGTTCGCCGAGGTGACGGACCCGGCGCTGACCGACGGCGCGTACCGGATCAGGGCGAAGCTCCCGGCCGACCGGACGGGACGGCAGGTGCTGTACACGGTCTGGCAGAACAGCAGCACGCCGGACACGTACTACTCGTGCTCGGACGTGGTGTTCCCGGCGGCGAAGAGCGCGGGGGCGGCCGGGGCGGGCTCCGCGTCTGCCACGGCGGAGAGCGAGCGGGAGCGTACGAGCGCGAGCCCCTCGGCCACCACGACTCCCACCGAGAAGCGCACCGCGCAGGCCAATCCGTCCGCCGCGGCGAGCCATTCGGCCGGCACCCACGCCGAGGCCGGAGCCGCCTCCGACAGCACGCCGGTGGCCGCCACCGGGAGCTCGGACTCCAACCCGTCCGCGCCGATGCTGGCGGGCGGCGCCGCCGCGGTGCTGGTGCTCACCGGGGGCGCCGCCCTGGCGCTGCGTCTGCGTCGACGCTGAACGCCGTTTGAACTCCTTTATTACGTCGGTCAGTTGACGAAGACCAGCGCGTCCCCGTCGGTCACCGGGGCGTACTTCGCGGTGAAGTAGCCGTTGGCGAAGCAGAGCGAGGAGCCGGACGTCTTCGTGAACTCCTGGTTGGTGAAGTTGATGCTGTTGTCGGCGTTGTCGGCCGTGCCGACCAGGCTGGACGCCTGGTAGACGCAGTTGATGCTGCCCAGCAGGGTGCGCAGCACGACCGTGGTCTGGATGGTGGAGCCGCTCGCCGGGGTGACCGTGACGGTTCCGTCGGAGGCCACGGAGGTGGTGTACGGCAGGTTGTTGACCGTGATGCTGGTGACGCCGAGTACGCCGACGACGTTGGCGGTGCAGCTGCCGAAGGTGTGCGCGTCGAGCGACTCGGTGGCGGTGCCGGGCGCGGCCGGGTTGTCGGTGACGGTGGCGGTGAACTGCGAGGCCGCACAAGAGACGCCGCTGGTGCCGGTCGCGCTGGAGTAGAGGGTGGCGGTGGTGCCGGTGGCCAGCGGCGCGGTGAGGACGTCGCCGACCGCGACGGCGGTGCCGCCGAGGCCGCCGGTGGTGAGGACCGTGCCGTCGGCCGCCGAGGCGGGCGAGATCGCGGGGAGGGCGAGGGCGGCGACGGCGGCGGTGAGGGTGAGGAGGGATCGCGTACGCATGCGGGTGCCTCTTTCTGAGGGTGGGGGGCGGATTTCTCCGCGACCGGCACGGCCAGGGGGGAAGGGGCCGTGCCGGTGTCTTGGAAGGGGGCGCACTCGGTTCGCACTCGGGCAGCGAAGTGCCCCTACTGGACAGAGCGTCCGGGAAGCGGCTGGATCCGGCGCCACGGATCTGGGGGAAGCCAGGGAGAGTTGTAGACCTGAGTACGCGTCAACGTCAAGGTTTTGTGCGGGAGTTGGCATCCGGCCACACAGGTGGCACACAACCAACACTCTTTTCCCGCAACTCGCTTGACCCTCGAATGTAACCCCCGGTAACTTCCTCGACGGCTACTGACGCGTAACGAGAAAGCCCTTGCGGTCACCGGGAGTTGCGAGGGGGCGTGCGCCCAGGTCCGCTGTCCGCGCCAGGACAACGTGTGCCGCTGAACCCTCATCGCATTGACTATGCCCACGGGAGCAGAACATGGCCTCGTCCTCACCAGCAGTCCCCGAATCCTCCGAAGCCCCCGCGAGACGCGGGCGGGTCCGGGCCCGCCGGGCCGCGATCATGGCGGTGCCGGCCACGGCGGTCGCCGCGGCGCTCGCGATCCTGACGGCCGAGGGGGCGTTGGGTGTGCAGTTCGCCATCTCCGGCATGGCCTTCACGGTCACCGCCACCGAGCTCAACGGCACCGGCTTCGAACAGTTCGGCGGCCTCGACCAGATGGCTCCGGGCAGCCCCAACGAGGGCGACACCGGCGGCCAGGTGCTGGTCATCACGTCCGCCATCAAGAACGCGACGCTCACCAAGCTGTGCCAGAGCGTCGACCTGGGCGGCACCAACCTGCTGATCACCGCGGGCGGCGGGAAGGACAAGGTCGAGGCGACCGACCTGACCACCGACTCGACCGAACTGTCCGGCGACGCCGCCTTCGACAACATCGAGATCGGCAACGACGCCAGCACCCTCACCAAGGCCGGTGTGAAGGGCCCGATCGGTGTGTTCAGCCAGCAGGCCGACACCGTGCACATCGGCAACCTGCGGCAGACCAACTACGCCACCACGGCAGGGGTGTTCAAGCTGCCGGGCCTGAAGCTCGGCTTCAGCAGCAAGGGCTGCTGATGTCCGAGGGGCCCCGTCAGGGCATGCGGCCCGCCTTCCGGCGCTGGCGGGCCGCCCGTCCGTTCTGGGGCGGGCTCCTGCTCGCCCTGGGCGGAGCGGAGATCCTGCTCACCGAGAAGGCGTCGCTGAAGGTCATGCTGCACGCCGGCGCACAGGCTCTGGCGGGCTACGTGCTGCCGACCCTGATGCTGGTGCTCGGACTGCTGATCCTCTTCAACCCCGCGCAGCGGCTCTTCTACTCGATCACCGGTGTCCTGATGTCCCTGGGCACCTGGGCCACCTCCAACCTGGGCGGCTTCTTCATCGGCCTCCTGCTGGGAGTCGCGGGCAGCTGCATGGCCTTCGGCTGGCTTCCCGACCAGGAGCCGCGCCGCAGCCGACGGCAGCGCCGCAGGGAGGCCCGGGAGGCCCGGGAGGCGAAAGCGGTTCAGCAGCAGGCCGCGTAGGAACCGGGGACCGGATGGTCAACTGAACAGGATTAGACATGAGTTGAGCATGGGAAGGGAGGTGCATGGAGCGAGACATCGACACCGGGAGCGCGCACTCCGCGCGGATCTACGACTACATCATCGGCGGCAAGGACCACTACCCGGCGGACCGCGAGGCGGGCGACGCCATGGTCCGGGAGTGGCCCGCGCTGCCGGTCCACATGCGGGCGAACCGCGACTTCATGAACCGCGCGGTGCGGCATCTCGCCGAGGAGGCGGGGATACGTCAGTTCCTCGACGTCGGCACCGGCATCCCGACCTCCCCGAACATCCATGAGATCGCCCAGTCGGTGTCCCCGGACGCCCGGGTCGTCTACGTCGACAACGACCCCCTCGTCCTCGCCCTCTCCCAGGGCCTGCTGAACGGCACGCCCGAGGGCAGGACGGCGTACGTCGAGGCGGACATGCGCGATCCGGCGAGCATCCTGGACGCCCCCGAGCTGCGCGCGACCCTCGACCTGACGCAGCCGGTGGCCCTGACCGTCATCGCGATCGTCCACTTCATGATGGACGAGGACGACGCCGTGGGGATCGTCCGCCGACTCCTCGACCCGTTGCCCTCCGGCAGTTGTCTGGCGATGTCCATCGGCACCGCCGAGTTCGCGCCGGACGAGGTGGGCCGGGTCGCCCGCGAGTACGCGGCGCGGGGCATGCCGATGCGGCTGCGCACCCTCGCCGAGGCCGAGGAGTTCTTCGCGGGGCTGGAACTCGTCGCCCCGGGGATCGTCCAGGTCCACAAGTGGCATCCGGACGGCACGGGCACCGAGGTGATCCGGGACGAGGACATCGCGATGTACGGGGTGGTGGCGCGCAAGCCGTAACGCCGCAACGATAGCGGGTGCGTTGCCCCGGGGAGGCGGGTGCCTCGTTCCGCCACCCCGCAGGCACCACCGTCGGCCTTCCCGCTGGCAGCGGGACCATCACGATGTCGCACCGACAACTCACTGCGAGCGGCCGATCACTTGACTACCGGCGGTCACACACGATTGGCTCCGAGCGAGTGAAGGTGCAACAGGCCGGTGCGCAACGTGCGATTCGGCCTCACTTTCGCGTTCCACTTGCTCGGCCGCACAGCGAGGTGCCCCCTCCATGAACACTCCTCCCCCACCTCAGGTTTCCTCCGGATCCCTTCGTGGGGTCGCCGTGGTCGCCGCGGTCTGTCTGCTCCTCGCCGGCTGCTCCGGTTCCGGCGGTGCACGGCTCGACGCGGACGCGGACGCCGCGGGCATGGCCGATTCCGGCGGGCTCAAGGTCAGCCTGATCACCCACGGCGGCAAGGGGGACGACTTCTGGCAACTGGTTCAGAAGGGCGCCCGGGCCGCGGCCGCCAAGGACGGCATCGAGCTGACGTACGCGAGCGACTCCGACCCGGCCGGTCAGGCGGAGCTGGTGCGGGACGCGATCCGCGACAAGGTCGACGGCATCGCGGTGACCCTGGCCAAGCCGCAGGCGATGAAGGGGCCGGTCGCCGAGGCGAAGGCGGCGGGCATACCCGTGGTCGGTCTCAACTCCGGTATCGACGCCTGGCGGTCGGCCGGTCTCCTGCAGTACTTCGGCCAGGACGAGAGCCTCGCGGGCCGGGCCGTCGGGGACAAGCTGGACGCCGTCAAGGCCAGGCACGCCCTGTGCGTCATCCACGAGCGGGGCAACGTGGCCCTGGAGGCGCGCTGCGCGGGCGTGAAGAAGACGTTCGCCGGTGAGACCGAGATGCTGTACGTCGAGGGCACCGACCTGGACGCGGTGAACGCCGCGGTCACGGCCAGGCTGCGGCAGGACCCCACCATCGACGAAGTCGTCACGCTGGGCGCGCAGTCCGCGCTGGCCGCGGTCAAGTCGGTGAAGGCGGCGGGCAGCCGGGCCGGGGTCGCCACCTTCGACCTCGACAAGGACCTGGTCAAGGCCGTGCGGAGCGGGGACGTACAGTTCGCGGTGGACCAACAGCCGTATCTGCAGGGCTACCTCGCCGTGGACTCCCTCTGGCTGTACAAGACGAACGGCAACGTGAGTGGTGGCGGCGTGGCGCCCGTGCTCACCGGTCCCGCGTTCGTCACCAAGTCGAACGTCGCCTCGGTCGCGCGGTTCGCCGAGGCCGGAACCCGCTGACCGTCCGCCCACCTCCCTCCTCCCCCTC
>NZ_LGDG01000259.1 GCF_001279775.1 Streptomyces sp. MMG1533
GCACCTGGCACCTCGCACCCGCCGGTGCATGACCGGAGGGGCTGTCCGGCCTGACGGCCGGACAGCCCCTCACCAAGATCTTCATCGACCTTCTAGGGCCTGTCCCGCAGTCAACGTGCAGGCGCCGTGGCCGAGTTCCCGCAGATCCCGGGAACTCGGCCACGGCGCCTCTCTGTTGACGCGGCACGGCACCAGAATCCGCTGTACCGAAACCCGAACGAGTACGCACCCCGCCGTTCCGTCGCCCTGTGACGTGTGGCACCATGCAGGCCACCCCCACCGGCACAGCCCTCACGGGAGACACTCCTAGTGCAGCAATCCGCCGTCCCGGAACTGGCACACACCCACACCCGTCCGATCCACTGGGTCGCCACCGCGACGGCGGTCGCCGGAGTCGTGGCCCTCTCCTCGATCCTGCAGCCCAACCCGGCCACGGCGGCCCAGGCGGCCGGCCCGGAGACCAAGGGTGCCCCGGCCGTCACCGCGCCCCCCGATCCCGCGGGCGTCGACTTCCCGATCGAGTGCGGTCCGGTCAAGGAGCTCGTGCAGAAGCAGGCTTCCGGGGACCTCGACGGCGACGGCAGGCCGGAGACGGTGGTCGTGGTGCACTGCGACGCGGCGATGGGAACCCCGCCCGACGGCGTGTACGTGCTCACCCGGACCGCGGAGACCGGCAAGCCGCGGGTGGTGGCCACCCTGGTCGCCCCCAAGGACCGCCTCACCGTGACCGACTTCGCCCTCCGGGGCCAAGCCGTGCTCGCGACACTCCTCGGCTACTCGTCCGCCGACGTGCCCAGTTGCTGCCCCGACGTGAAGGACAGCGCGAAGTGGCAGTGGAAAAATGGCGCGTTCATCCGCTCGACACCCGGCGGAACGCGGACCGTGTGAACCGCGCAACCGGCGCGTGTGAGAAATCAGACAGTAGTAACGGCGGGTAGCGGCAAGATCACTCGGCGTCCGGGCCGTAGATCTCGACCTTGTCCGAAACGCGACGGACGTGGATGCAGTCGCCCGGACACTCCTTCGCCGAGTCGACCACATCCGTGAGAAGCGGCAGCGGTACGGGCGTTGTGGCGCCCTTGTCCTGAAGCAACTCGTCGCCGGGGCTCTTGACATAGGCCAGACCGTCGATGTCCAGCTCGAACACCTCGGGCGCGTACTGGGCGCAGATGCCGTCGCCGGTACAGAGATCCTGGTCGATCCAGACCTCCAGATCCTCGCTGCCGGCCCCTGCCTCCTGCTGCACGCTCATGTCTCCTGCCGTTTCTGCGTCGAGCCGAACGGGAATCCGGCCAGCTCTGACGGGTGTTGAACGCTTCGACCCTACCTCCGGCAGCTTTCCAATCATGTTCGGTGGGTATTCCCCTGGCGTGAGGGAGAGCGCAAGGGTGAAGATCGGACACACCCCGACAGTCTTTGTGATCTAGGGGTTTCAATCGACACCCACCCAGGTAGGGTCTGGAAGCGTCCAGCTCCCCTTGGAGGAGGTGAGGACCGTGGCAGCCCACGACGACGACATGAACCGCGGCATCCGCCCGGGACGAGGGTCCGAGGACCCTGCCGGGCAGGTTGCCTACCTTGAGCAGGAGATCGCCGTCCTGCGACGTAAGCTCGCCGACTCTCCGCGACACACGAGGATTCTCGAAGAGCGGATCGTCGAGCTGCAGACCAACCTGGCCGGCGTGTCCGCCCAGAACGAGAGACTCGCCAACACGCTCCGTGAGGCCCGCGACCAGATCGTGGCCCTCAAGGAGGAAGTCGACCGGCTCGCGCAGCCGCCGGCTGGCTTCGGTGTCTTCCTCACGGCGAATGAGGACGGCACGGCGGACATCTTCACCGGCGGCCGCAAGCTGCGGGTGAACGTCAGCCCGAGCGTGGAACTCGAAGAGCTCCGGCGCGGCCAGGAAGTGATGCTCAACGAGGCTCTCAACGTGGTCGAGGCCATGGAGTACGAGAGCGTCGGCGACATCGTCACCCTCAAGGAGATCCTGGAGGACGGCGAGCGTGCCCTCGTGGTGGGGCACACCGACGAGGAGCGGGTGGTACGGCTCGCCGAGCCGCTGCTGGACATCACCATCCGCCCCGGCGACGCCCTGCTGCTCGAGCCCCGCTCCGGCTACGTCTACGAGGTCGTACCGAAGAGCGAGGTCGAGGAGCTCGTCCTCGAAGAGGTCCCGGACATCGGCTACGAGCAGATCGGCGGTCTGGGCGGCCAGATCGAGATGATCCGCGACGCGGTCGAGCTCCCGTACCTCTACCCCGACCTGTTCAAGGAGCACGAACTGCGGCCGCCCAAGGGCGTCCTGCTGTACGGGCCCCCCGGATGCGGCAAGACGCTCATCGCCAAGGCCGTCGCCAACTCGCTGGCCAAGAAGGTCGCCGAGGTCACCGGCCAGGCCCAGGGCAAGAGCTTCTTCCTCAACATCAAGGGTCCCGAGCTCCTGAACAAGTACGTCGGTGAGACCGAGCGGCAGATCCGCCTCGTCTTCCAGCGCGCTCGTGAGAAGGCCAGCGAGGGCACCCCCGTCATCGTCTTCTTCGACGAGATGGAATCGCTCTTCCGCACTCGTGGATCGGGCGTCAGCTCGGACGTGGAGAACACCATCGTCCCGCAGCTGCTCGCCGAGATCGACGGCGTGGAGGGCCTGCAGAACGTGGTCGTGATCGGCGCCTCCAACCGCGAGGACATGATCGACCCCGCCATCCTGCGGCCCGGCCGGCTGGACGTGAAGATCAAGATCGAGCGTCCGGACGCCGAGGCGGCCAAGGACATCTTCGGCAAGTACCTCACCGAGCGCCTCCCGCTGCACTCCGACGACGTCGGCGAGCACGGCGGCAGCAAGGCCACCACCGTCGGAAGCATGATCCAGACGGCCGTGGAACACATGTACGCGGAATCCGAGGAAAACCGCTTCCTGGAAGTCACCTATGCCAATGGCGACAAGGAAGTCCTCTATTTCAAGGACTTCAATTCCGGCGCCATGATCGAGAACATCGTGGGCCGCGCCAAGAAGATGGCGATCAAGGACTTCCTGGAGCACAACCAGAAGGGCCTCAGGGTCTCCCACCTCCTCCAGGCATGCGTGGACGAGTTCAAGGAGAACGAGGACCTGCCCAACACCACCAACCCGGACGACTGGGCCCGCATCTCCGGCAAGAAGGGCGAGCGGATCGTTTACATCCGCACCCTCATCACCGGAAAGCAGGGTGCGGACACCGGGCGCTCTATCGACACGGTGGCGAACACCGGTCAGTACCTGTAAAACACAGGGCGGCTGCGGGTGCCCTCACCGGGTACCCGCAGCCGACTGTTTTTCGGGACGGCTGGAGCAAGGCAATGACGCAAATGATCTCCCCACCAGCGCAGAGGCGTTCTAGGCTCTTCGGTACCGCCGAGTCGCGCAGTGCGGGGACGGGCACCGCACACGCATCGGAGCGCCAGCGGTACTTGAGCGGCGTCCCCGACCGAGGACGCCGCCGGGCAAGGAGGGCCGCATGACCGTACGGCGAGTAATGGGCATCGAGACGGAGTACGGGATCTCCGTCCCCGGTCACCCCAACGCCAATGCCATGCTCACCTCGTCCCAGATCGTCAACGCCTACGCGGCGGCGATGCACCGGGCCAGGCGAGCCCGCTGGGACTTCGAGGAGGAGAACCCGCTGCGGGACGCGCGAGGCTTCGACCTCGCCCGCGAGGCCGCCGACTCCAGCCAGCTCACCGACGAGGACATCGGCCTGGCCAACGTGATCCTCACCAACGGCGCGCGGCTCTACGTCGACCACGCACACCCCGAGTACAGCGCCCCCGAGGTCACCAACCCGCGCGACGCCGTCCTCTGGGACAAGGCCGGCGAGCGCATCATGGCGGAGGCGGCGGAGCGGGCGGCCCAGCTCCCCGGCGCCCAGCCGATCCACCTCTACAAGAACAACACCGACAACAAGGGCGCGTCCTACGGCACGCACGAGAACTACCTGATGAAGCGGGAAACCGCCTTCTCGGACATCGTGCGCCACCTGACGCCGTTCTTCGTCTCCCGCCAGGTCGTCACCGGTGCGGGCCGCGTCGGCATCGGCCAGGACGGCCACGAGCACGGCTTCCAGCTCAGCCAGCGGGCCGACTACTTCGAGGTCGAGGTGGGCCTGGAGACCACCCTCAAGCGCCCCATCATCAACACCCGCGACGAGCCGCACGCCGACGCCGAGAAGTACCGCCGCCTGCACGTGATCATCGGCGACGCGAATCTCTCGGAGATCTCGACCTATCTGAAGCTGGGCACGACGGCGCTCGTCCTGTCCATGATCGAGGACGGCTTCATCGCCGTCGACCTGGCGGTGGACCAGCCCGTCCGCACCCTCCACCAGGTCTCCCACGACCCGACACTCAAGCGACTGGTCACACTCCGCAGCGGCCGGACACTCACCGCGGTGCAGTTGCAGATGGAGTACTTCGAGCTGTCGCGCAAGTACGTGGAAGAGCGGTACGGCGCGGACGCCGACGAGCAGACCAAGGACGTCCTGGCCCGCTGGGAGGACACCCTCAACCGGCTGGAGAACGACCCGATGAGCCTGGCCGGCGAGCTGGACTGGGTCGCCAAGCGGGAGCTCATGGAGGGCTACCGGCGCCGCGACGACCTCGACTGGGACGCCGCCCGGCTGCACCTGGTCGACCTCCAGTACGCCGACGTGCGCCCCGAGAAGGGCCTCTACAACCGTCTGGCGGCCCGCGGCCGGATGAAGCGCCTGCTGGACGAGAACGAGGTCGAGCGGGCCCGTACGAAGCCGCCGGAGGACACACGCGCGTACTTCCGCGGACGGTGCCTGGAGCAGTACGCCGACGACGTCGCCGCGGCTTCCTGGGACTCCGTGATCTTCGATCTGCCGGGCAGGGACTCGCTCCAGCGCGTTCCAACCCTCGAACCGCTTCGCGGAACGCGAAATCACGTCAAGGAGCTCCTGGACCGTTGCCGGACGGCCGAAGACCTGGTCAGGGTGCTGTCGGGCAGCTGAGGGGTACTCGGGGCCGACTCGGTCCCACAGGGTGGAATCCCCGGCGTTCGGGAATCATCGAGGTGGTCCCCGGACGTTGAGGGAACTGCGGGGCCGATGTCGGACCCTGCTTGTAGGGTCTGATCAAGAACGTCGAACCGAGCGGGGTGAGGGTTATGGCGACCAAGGACACCGGCGGCGGACAGCAGAAGGCGACGCGCAACACCGAGGAGGTCGAGGAGGCGCCCGAGGCGCAGGCATCCGAAGACCTCAAGGAGCGCCAGGAGAAGCTGAGCGACGACGTCGACTCGGTACTGGACGAGATCGACGACGTGCTCGAGGAGAACGCAGAGGACTTCGTGCGTTCCTTCGTGCAAAAGGGCGGTCAGTAAAGCCAGTTGTCCGTCCCGGAGTCGGCCCGCGCACAGCAGGTCGTCGCCGGGACGGATGACCGGCGTCGGCACGGGTATGGTCCGTGCACAGATTTGATGATCGGCTCGGCCGTCCCGGGCGGGCCGCCGCCTTACGTGGAAGGAATCGCGTGGAAGCCAACCCTCGTAGCACCGGGCGTCTGCCGGCTGCCTTCCTGACGCCCGGCTCGTCCTCCTTCATGGACTTCCTGTCCGAACACCAGCCGGAGATCCTCCCGGGCAACCGGCAGCTCCCGCCCACCCAGGGCGTGATCGAGGCGCCGCACGGCACCACGATCGTGGCCGTGACGTTCCCCGGCGGTGTCGTGCTCGCCGGTGACCGACGCGCCACCATGGGCAACGTCATCGCACAGCGCGACATCGAGAAGGTCTTCCCGGCCGACGAGTACTCGGCCGTCGGCATCGCCGGCACCGCCGGTCTCGCGGTCGAGATGGTCAAGCTCTTCCAGCTGGAGCTGGAGCACTTCGAGAAGGTCGAGGGCGCGCAGCTCTCCCTGGAGGGCAAGGCGAACCGCCTGTCGACCATGATCCGTTCCAACCTCGGCATGGCCATGCAGGGCCTGGCCGTGGTCCCGCTCTTCGCCGGGTACGACGTGGACCGTGGCAGGGGCCGCATCTTCTCCTACGACGTCACCGGCGGCCGCTCCGAGGAGCACAACTTCGCGGCGACGGGCTCCGGCTCGATCTTCGCCCGCGGCGCCATGAAGAAGTTCTTCCATGACGGCCTGACCGAGGCCGAGGCCACGATGCTCGTGGTGCAGGCCCTCTACGACGCGGCAGACGACGACTCGGCGACCGGCGGTCCCGATGTCGCCCGCCGGATCTACCCGATCGTCACCGTGATCACCGAGGACGGCTTCCGCCGTCTCGGCGAGGACGAGTCCTCCGAGATCGCCCGCTCGATCCTGGAGCGGCGCCTGGAGCAGCCCGACGGCCCGCGCGCCGCGCTGCTCTAGCCGGCGGGCCCGGTTTCTTACCAAGGTGATCCAGGGAATTCGACGGAACCCAGAAGAGAGGGACGGATAACCGGTGTCGACGCCGTTCTATGTCTCACCCCAGCAGGCCATGGCCGACCGGGCGGAGTACGCCCGCAAGGGCATCGCCCGTGGCCGCAGCCTGGTCGTGCTGCAGTACGCCGACGGCATCGTCTTCGTCGGCGAGAACCCGTCCCGCGCGCTGCACAAGTTCAGCGAGATCTACGACCGGATCGGCTTCGCGGCCGCCGGCAAGTACAACGAGTACGAGAACCTCCGCATCGGCGGCGTCCGCTACGCCGACCTGCGGGGCTACACCTACGACCGTGACGACGTGACCGCCCGCGGCCTGGCCAACGTCTACGCACAGACCCTGGGCACGATCTTCTCGTCCGCGGCCGAGAAGCCGTACGAGGTGGAGCTGGTCGTCGCCGAGGTCGGGGAGACGCCCGAGGGCGACCAGATCTACCGCCTGCCGCACGACGGATCGATCGTGGACGAGCACGGCTCGGTCGCGGTCGGCGGCAACGCCGAGACGATCAGCAGCTATCTGGACCAGCGTCACCAGGACGGCATGAGCCTCGCCGAGGCTCTCAAGCTGGCCGTCCAGGCCCTGTCCCGCGACACCAACGGCAGCGAGCGGGAGATCCCCGCCGAGCGCCTGGAGGTCGCGGTGCTGGACCGTACGCGGCCGCAGAAGCGCAAGTTCAAGCGCATCGTCGGCCGCCAGCTCGCCCGGCTGCTGGAGGCCGGCGGAGCGACCACCGAGGCGGAGAGCGCCGAGGAACCCGACGAGAAGTAGCCAACCTCGCTCCTGAAGTGCCCCGGCCGACCCATCGGCCGGGGCACAGGCGCTTCAGGAGGCGCTCGGAGGTGCCGTGGAGCCCCGCACGATCAGCTCGACGGGAATGTCCCCCGCCTCGGGCGTACGGCCCTCCAGGACCGCCAGCAGGGCCAGCATGCCGCGCTCCCCGAACAGCTCGGCGTCCAGCCGTACGGTCGTCAGCTCGGGATCGATGGCCGTGGCCAGGGCGAGGTCGTCCAGCCCGGTGACGGACACGTCGTCGGGAACGCGCAGGCCGAGGCGGCGCAGCGCCTTGTAGGCGCCGGCGGCGAGCTTGTCGTCGTCGCAGACCAGCGCGGTCGGTCGCGGGCCGGGGGCCGACAGCGCGGCCTCGGCGGCGGCCACGGCACCCTCGATGGAGATCGGCGCATGGGCCGTGCGGACCGAGGTGCCGGGCACTGCGCCGACCCGTGCGGCCAGCTCGCGGGCGCGTACCTCGAAGGTCCAGGACGGCACGTTGGCCGCCAGGTGCAGGAAGCGGCGGTGCCCCAGGCCGAGCAGGTGTTCGGCGACCTGCCGTACGCCGTCGGTGATGTCCAGGTTGACCGTGGCCACGCCGAGGCTTCCCGAAGGGTCGCTGTCCAGCATCACCAGCGGCAGCTGGTCGCCGCGGATCGCGGAGAGGGCGTCGGCGGCCATGGAGGAGGCGATGACGCCGTCCAGGGCGGCCTGCGCCGAGGCGAAGGGGTCCCGGGCGGGCCCGATGCCCTCGGGGGAGGGGTACAGGACCACGCCGAAGCCGTGGTCGGCGGCGACCCGGGCCGCGCCCGTGTAGACGCCCGCGAAGAACTCGGTCGTCAGCGCGGGGACCACCAGGAGCACGGTGCGGGTGTGGCCCAGGCGCAGGTTGCGGGCGGCCAGATTGGGCCGGTAGCCCAGCTCGCGCGCGGCCTCCCGGACGCGCTCGGCCGTCGTCTCCGACACCCGCCCGCGCCACTTGTCGCCGAGGACCAGGGAGACCGCGGCCTGGGAGACGCCGGCGGCCTGGGCGACGTCACGGCTGGTGGGGCGGGTGCTGCCTCGTGCCACCGGCTGCCTGCTCCTTTCGTCTGGTCGTGCGCCTCCGGGCGCGCGCCCGGAGGCGCACTCCCTGTCGTCTGGACGCGTGAACAGCGCACATGGTACGTATGACAGAGGACGTTATACGTAAAACCTCACGCGTCACCGACGCACCGGGCGAGCAAAGGGTGGGACATGGCCGCGGGATACCTGGAGATCCTCAGGGCGAGGCACGCCGTCCGGCTGCTCGCCGGCACGCTGGTGGGACGGTTGCCGAACGCCACCGCCGCGATCGCGATCGTGCTGTTCGTGCGCGCCGAGGGCGGCACCTACACCCTGGCCGGCGGACTCGCGGCCGCGTACGGCGTGGCCAACGCCGTGGGCCAGCCGGTGCTCGGCCGCCTCGTCGACCTCCACGGCCAGCCGCGCGTCCAGCTGCCCGCCGCGCTGCTGTCGGCCCTCGCGATGGCAGCCTTCGCCTTCGCGGGCACCGATCCGCTCCCGCTCGCCTACGCCACCGTGGCGGCCGCCGGGCTCTTCACGCCGCCCCTGGAGGGCGGCCTGCGGGCACTGTGGCCGAGTGTCCTCCGCAAGGAGGACCAGGTGCACACGGCGTACGCCATGGACGCGGTCGCGCAGGAAATCATGTTCGCCGTCGGACCGTTGCTGGTGACCCTGTGCGTGTCGCTGTGGTCGGAGCAGGCCGCGCTGCTCGTCCTGAACGTCGTCGGTGTGCTGGGTGCCCTCTCCGTGGTCGCGTCGCCGCCCTCGCGCGCGTGGCGCTCGGCGCCGCGCGAGGCGCACTGGCTCGGCGCGCTCAGGTCGCCCGGACTCCGCGCGCTCCTCGGCGCGTTCCTCTTCGTCGGCATCGCGCTCGGCTCCATCACCGTCGCCTCCGTGCCGTACGCGGACGACAACGGCGGTGACGCGGTGTACGGCTGGCTGATGGCGGGCGTGGGGCTGGGTGCGCTCATCGGCGGCCTCTTCTACGGGGCGCGGCGGTGGACCGGCGAACCGGCCCGGCGACTGCAGGCCCTGGTGGCGCTTCTGGCGGTCTGTTACCTGCCGCTGACGCTGATGCCGGGCCCGGTCGCCATGACGTTGCTGACGGTCCTCGCCGGCGTCTTCCTGGCGCCCGCCATCGCCTGTGCGTTCGTGCTCGTCGACCGGCACGCCCCGCGTGGGACGGTCACCGAGGCGTTCTCCTGGCTCGTGACGACGTTCACCGTGGGCGCGTCCGTCGGAACGGGCCTCGCGGGCCCGGTGGTCGAGGCGGGCGGGGCCCTGTGGGGCTTCGCCGTACCGGGCGCCGCGGGGGGCGTGTCGCTGCTCGTTCTGCTGGCCACCGGGCGGGTCCTCGCAGCTTCCGCCGGGAGTGCGGTGGTTGCGTCTTCATCGGAAAATGATCCAAACCGTGCTGTCGAACCCCGTTTCAGCTCGGGGGATCGGGCGTAATGTTCACTCATGGACCGCCGCATTTTCGGGCTGGAGAACGAGTACGGCGTCACGTGTACGTTCAGGGGACAGCGCCGCCTGTCTCCCGACGAGGTGGCGCGGTACCTCTTCCGCCGTGTCGTGTCATGGGGCCGCAGCAGCAATGTCTTTCTGCGGAACGGTGCCCGCCTCTATCTCGACGTCGGGTCACATCCGGAATACGCGACACCCGAATGTGACAACGTGACCGAACTGGTCACCCACGACAAAGCAGGCGAGCGCATTCTCGAAGGACTCCTGGTGGACGCCGAACGACGCCTGCACGAGGAAGGAATCGCGGGCGACGTCTACCTCTTCAAGAACAACACCGACTCGGCCGGTAACTCCTACGGCTGCCACGAGAACTATCTGGTGGCCCGGCACGGCGAGTTCTCCCGGCTCGCGGACATTCTCATTCCGTTCCTCGTCACGAGGCAGCTTCTCTGCGGCGCCGGCAAGGTGCTGCAGACCCCGCGTGGCGCGGTGTACTGCGTCAGCCAGCGGGCCGAGCACATCTGGGAGGGCGTCTCCTCGGCGACGACCCGCTCCCGGCCGATCATCAACACCCGCGACGAACCGCACGCCGACGCCGAGCGCTACCGTCGCCTGCACGTCATCGTGGGTGACTCCAACATGTCCGAGACGACCATGCTGCTCAAGGTCGGTGCCACCGACCTGGTGCTGCGCATGATCGAGGCGGGCACCGTGATGCGCGACCTCACCCTGGAGAACCCGATCCGGGCGATCCGCGAGGTCAGCCACGACATCACCGGCCGCCGCAAGGTCCGCCTGGCCAGCGGCCGCGAGGCCTCCGCCCTGGAGGTGCAGCGCGAGTACTACGAGAAGGCCGTGGACTTCTGCGAGCGCCGCGGCATCCGCACCGGCACCGTGGAGCAGGTCCTGGAGCTGTGGGGCCGTACGCTCGACGCGATCGAGGCCGAGGACCTCGACCGGATCGGCACCGAGATCGACTGGGTCATGAAGTACAAGCTCATCGAGCGGTACCGGGCCAAGCACAACATGACCATGTCCCACCCGCGGGTCGCGCAGATAGACCTCGCCTACCACGACATCCACCGCCGTCGTGGCCTGTACTACCTGCTGGAGAAGAAGGGCCAAGCCGCCCGGATCTGCAACGACTTGAAGATCTTCGAGGGCAAGTCGGTTCCGCCGCAGACCACTCGCGCGCGACTGCGCGGCGACTTCATCCGGCGGGCGCAGGAACAGCGCCGTGACTTCACGGTCGACTGGGTCCACCTCAAGCTCAACGACCAGGCGCAGCGCACGGTGTTGTGCAAGGACCCGTTCCGTTCCGTGGACGACCGGGTGGAGAAGCTGATCGCGGGAATGTGAGCAACCCGTTCCGGAGGAACTTCCGGAACGCAACACGGGCGCCGTACGTTTCACGTACGGCGCCCTTCTCACGCCGTAGAGTTGCGCGCACGCCATCAACAAGATCGACCGATTACGAGGCCCCCACCGTGCGCCGACGCTCACTCCTCATCGCCGTCCCGACAGGACTGGTCACGCTCGCCGGATGCGGCGACGACGACTCAGGCTCCAGCGACGAGGCGAGCGGCAGCGCGTCGCCCTCGGCGTCGGCCTCGGCGTCCGTCCCGGCGCCGAAGATCGTCGACGGGCCCCTTCCGGCGATCACCGCGGGCACGAAGTTCGGTGAGAAGCCGACGGTCGCCAAGGGCAGCGGCGACCCCTCCAAGAACCTCGCGGTGAAGACCATCACCGCGGGCAACGGCACCACGGTCGCCGAGAACGACTACATCCAGGCGAACTACCTCGGTCAGATCTGGGACACGGCGAAGGTCTTCGACAACTCGTACGACCGCAAGACACCGCTGCTCATCCAGCTCGCCACGAGCAGCATCATCGACGGCTGGCGGTATGCCCTGACCGGCAAGAAGACCGGCAGCCGCGTGCAGTTCTCGGTGCCGCCCACCTGGGGGTACGGCAAGGAGGGCTACGCGGAGGGCGGCATCAAGGGCACCGACACGCTGGTCTTCGTCGTCGACCTGCTCGAGACGTTCAACGCGAAGAGCTCCGCCAAGGGCACCCAGGTCGCCCAGGACAACGTGGACCTGCCCAAGGTCGGCACCAACACCGACGGCAAGGCCCCCTCCATCGAGGTCCCCAAGTCCGACGCGCCGAAGAAGCTGGTCGCGAACTACGTCATCGAGGGCGACGGCGACGAGGTCGCCGCCGAGAACACCGTGCTCGTGCAGTACAAGGGTGTCCTGTGGGATTCCGGCAAGGAGTTCGACTCGACGTACAGCCGAAAGGCCCTGACGTCGTTCTCGCTCCAGCAGGTCGTCAAGGGCTGGTCGCAGGGGCTCACCGGCAAGAAGGTGGGCAGCCGGGTCCTCATCGTCGTCCCGCCGGACCTGGGCTACGGCGACAGCCCGCCGGCCGGCAGCGACATCAAGAAGGACTCCACGCTGGTGTTCTCGGTCGACATCCTCGCGAAGATGTGACCCCCTTGAGATGCAAGACTGTGTCCGTTGCCTTTCCGTACACAAGCAGGAGCTAGAGACGTGAGCATCGACAAGCCCGAGATCGACTTCCCGGGCGGCGAGCCCCCGGCGGACCTGGAGATCAAGGACATCTGGGAGGGCGACGGCGAGGTGGCGCAGGCGGGCCACACCGTCACCGTCCACTACGTCGGCGTTGCCTTCAGCACCGGCGAGGAGTTCGACGCCAGCTGGAACCGCGGTACTCCGTTCCGCTTCCCGCTGGGCGGCGGCCGGGTCATCAAGGGCTGGGACCAGGGCGTGCAGGGCATGAAGGTCGGCGGCCGCCGCCAGCTGACCATCCCCGCCCACCTCGCCTACGGCAACCAGAGCCCGACCCCGGCGATCAAGCCCGGCGAGACCCTGATCTTCGTGGTCGACCTCCTCGGGGTCTGATCGTCGTACGACCGGTCTCGATCACCTGGGGCCCATGCCTGTCCGGGCATGGGCCCTCGGCTTTTGCCGCGCCACTGCGGGGCGGTACGGTCATCGTCCGTAAGCACCATAGGGAGGCGAAGGGCGTCGATGGCCATTGCCAAGGCCGAGCGACTGATGAACCTGGCGCTGTGTCTGCTCGGGACGCGGCGGCCGCTCAGCAAGCGCGAACTGCGTGAGTCCATCGAGGCCTACCTGGAAGCCGGGTCGGACGACTCCTTCAACCGCATGTTCGAGCGGGACAAGGACGATCTGCGCGAACTCGGCCTGGTCATCGAGACCGTCGAGAACCTGGACGGTGAGATCGGCTACCTGGCCCGCCGCGACAGCAACCGCCTCCCGCCCGTCACCCTGGACGCCGAGGAGGCCGCCGCCCTGGGGCTGGCCGCCAAGGTGTGGCAGCAGGCCCGGCTCGCCGGCGCGGCCAGCGGTGCCCTGCAGAAACTGCGCGCCGCGGGACTCCCCGAGGACTTCGACCCGTACGAGGCCCATGGCGCCCTCGAGCCGCGCATCCCGGTGCACGAGGCCGCGTTCGAGCCGCTGATGCTGGCCTGCCGCGACCGCCGCCCCGTCGTCTTCGACTACCGCAAGGCCACCGCCGCCCACCCCGAGCCCCGGCACGTCGAGCCATGGGCGCTGGAGTGCTGGCGCGGCCACTGGTACCTGGCGGGCTGGGACCGCGACCGGAGTGCCGAGCGGGTGTTCCGGCTGTCCCGGATCACCGGCAAGGTGCGCACCCGCGGCGCCCGGTTCACCGCCCCGGTGCCCGACGTCGTGACCGTTCGGGAGACCGTCGCGAGCTGGGCCGGCGAGACCGCCGACCGGTCCGCGCTGATCCGGCTGCGCTCCGGGGCGGGCTACCCCCTGCGGGCGAAGGCCGTGTCGGTGCGGGAACTGGGAGACGGCTGGGACGAGTTGGAGATTCCGTACGGCCACGGGCTGGACGCCTGGCTGGTGGAGTTCGGGCCGGACGTGGTGGTCCTGGAGCCCGCAGAGCTGCGGGCCGACGTGGTGGACCGGCTGCGTGCCGTGGCCAAGGGCTGAGGGGGACGTAAGAAAGTGGTGGGAAAACCGGCCAGGCCCACGAACGCCATCGACCAGACCCGGCGGATGCTCTCCCTGGTGACCTATCTGAGGGAGCGCCCCGGCGCCCGGGTCGAGGACGTCGCCCGGGCCTTCGGGATCACCGAGGACGAGCTGGTCTCCGACCTCGACGTGCTGCCCATGTGCGGCACCAGCTTCCGCGGCGGCGATCTGCTCGACATCGACACCGACGGCGAGCGCATCTGGTGGCACAACCCCGATGACGTCGCCGAGCCGCTGAGGCTCGCCGCCGACGAGGCCACCGCGCTGCTGGTCGCCGCCCGCGCCGTGTCCACGCTGCCCGGCCTGCGCGAGAGTGACCGGCAGGCGCTGCTGCGGGCCACCGCCAAGGTGGAGACCGCGGCCGGCGAGCAGGCGGGGGCCAGCTCCCGGCTGTCCGTGACCTTCGAGTCGGAGGGCGGCGTCTTCGCGGACGTCGACCGGGCCATCTCCGAGCGGCGCCGACTGTGGATCCGCTACTACTCGCCCGCCCGCGACGAGGTCACCGAGCGTGAGATCGACCCGATCCGCCTGGTCAGCGTCGGCCACACCTACGTCGAGGCCTGGTGCCGCCGCTCCGAGGCGCGCCGCACCTTCCGGCTCGACCGGGTCGCCGAGATCAAGATCCTCGACGAACCGTCCGCGCCGCCCGAGGTCGAGCTGCGCGACCTGTCCGAGGGGCTGGTGCAGCCCGCCGCCGAGGACCCGGAGGTCGTCGTCGAGGTCGGTCCCGGTGGGCGCTGGGTCGCCGAGTACTACCCGCACGACAGTGCGGATGAGCTTCCGGACGGCGGGCTGCGTATCACTCTGCGCACCCCGGAGCCCGCGTCCCTGAGGCGGCTGGCGCTGCGGCTCGGACGCGACGGCCGGATCGTCTCGCCGCGCGACCTCGCCGACAGCGCCCGCGAGGCGGCCCGCGAGGCGCTGGCGGCGTACGACGGGGTCGAGGCACCCGGCGCGCACGCGGTTCACGACGATCAGTACGACAGGCGGGAGCAGGAGCTTTGAGCGAGTCGTCGACGTCTGGCGCGGAAATGACGGTTGGCTCGGGCGTGACGGTGGCCGCCGCGTTCGCCGGAATGAGGAGTGTGACCCCGGTGACGTTCAGGGCCGGCTGCCCGGACTGCCGGGGGCGCTTCGAGCTCGCCGCGAGCGCTCTGCGCCTGGCCATCGGCGCCAGCAGCCGCACCACCTTCTACTCCTTCACCTGCCCCGACTGCGGATCGGCCGTCCGCAAGCCGGCGGGCGAGCGGATCGTCGAGCTGCTGACCGGCGGTGGGGTCAGGACCTTGCGACTCCACTCCACCCTCTAGGCTCGGCCGCATGTTCTGGCCGATGTTCGCGGTAGCTGTGGGTTTCCTGGGTCTCGCCGTTCTCGGTGTGCTCGCCGTACGCGTCTTCCTGGAGGCGCAGCGTCTGGGCAGGCAGGTCACGGACTCGGCGCGGCGCATCAACCGCGCCGCGGAGGAACTGGAGCGTGCCTCCATGAGCGCGGCCCGCTCTGTCGACTCGCTGTGAGTCGTCCAGAGCGTCTCCTGTGAGTTCCGGGTGTGATGCGCTTTGGACCACTTCGCCCTGTCAACTTGGTGGTTCCGGCAGGTACGCTGCATGTCGCGGTCCGGAGAACGAGGCCCGAACCGCGGACCGGGAGTACGCACAGGGATTGCCAGGCGTTTACCCCTGAGCGTTACGATCGCTGTCAGCACGATCGGTCGGACACATGTCCGACCGGTCGAACAGCACCCCACTCCAGCCGCCTCGGTGAGAAGGTAAAGACTTATGTTCGGAAGGCTCGGCGCCCCCGAGATCATTCTCATCCTCGTCGTCATCATCCTGCTGTTCGGCGCCAAGAAGCTTCCGGACATGGCGCGCTCGCTCGGCAAGTCCGCGCGGATCCTCAAGAGCGAGGCCAAGGCGATGAAGTCCGAGGGTCAGGACAACGCGTCCGCTGCCGCGGCCCCGCCGCACGACGACCAGCAGCCCCCCGTCCAGCGCACCATCCAGGCCGCTCCCGGCGACGTGACGAGCTCGCGCCCGGTGACCGAGCCGACGGACACGACCAAGCGCTGACGCAGGGCCGGTGACCTCCGGCCCGCCGCACGAGATGGGAACGTGGGTTGCTGAAGTCTGCCCGCCAAGAGGAGAAGGATCCCGAGGGGCGGATGCCCCTCGCGGAGCACCTTCGTGAGCTTCGCAACCGGCTCGCGAAGGCGATGCTGGCCATCGTCGCGGTCACGGTCGTCGCCGCCTTCTTCTACAACGACATCATCAATCTGATCACCAGGCCGATCCTGGACTCGGTCGGCTGTGAGCAGAGCTTCGAACAACTGGCGAAGTCGAAGTCCAGTGAGCCGTGTGCGCAGATCACCATCAACGGTCTGCTCACCCCCTTCACCCTTGCGTTGAAGGTGTCGCTGATGGCCGGTGTGGTCCTGGCCTCGCCGGTGTGGCTCTACCAGCTGTGGGCGTTCGTCGCGCCCGGCCTGCACCGGCACGAGAAGAAGTACGCCTACGCGTTCGTCGGCACGGGTGTCCCGCTGTTCCTCGGCGGCGCCTACTTCGCCTACACGGTGCTGCCCACCACGGCGAAGGTGCTGCTCGAGTTCACGCCGGCCGACGCTTCCAACCTGCTGCCGCTGGACGACCTGCTCGATCTCGTCATCCGCATGGTGCTCGTCTTCGGTCTCTCCTTCGAGCTGCCCCTGCTGCTGGTCTTCCTCAACCTCACCGGGGCGATCACCGGCAAGCGGATGCTCGGCTGGTGGCGCGGCATGATCATGGGCATCACGGTGTTCGCGGCCGTCGCCACGCCCAGCACCGACCCGCTGACGATGCTGGCGCTCGCCGGACCGATCTGGGTGCTGTACTTCGGCGCGGTCGCCTTCTCCCTGGTCAACGACCGGCGCAGGCGCCGCCGCGACGAGCTGGGCCCCGCCGACGACGAGGCATCCGAGCTCGACCTCACGCCCGAGGACGTCGGCGAGGTGGAGACCGTCTCGGCCAGCCGGGCGCTGCCCGAGCAGGCGAGCACCGACCGGGTCAACGGTTATGACGACGTGACCTGATCGTGCGGGCCGCCCTTGTAACGTCCGGGGGCGTGACCAGCGAGATCACCCTCTTCGTCAACCCCACCGCGGGGCGCGGCCGGGGCGCCCACGCGGCGCAGCCGGCCGCTTCCGCTTTGCGGGCGGCCGGTTTCTCCGTGCGTACGGTCCTGGGTGCGAACGCCGAGGACGCCCTCACGCGCGCGCGTGCCGCCGTCGCCGAGGGCACCGCCGCCCTGATCGCCGTCGGCGGCGACGGCATGGCGAACCTGGCCCTCCAGGCTGTCGCCGGCACCCGCACCCCCTTGGGCCTGGTCGCCGTCGGTACCGGCAACGACTTCGCCCGCGCCCTCGGCCTGCCCGTGCGCGACCCCGCCGCCGCGGGCCGCCTGATCGCCGACGCCCTCAAGGGCGCCCGGATGCACGAGGTCGACCTCGGTCAGGTGGACGGCCGCTGGTTCGGCACGGTCCTCGCCTCCGGCTTCGACTCCCGGGTCAACGACCGCGGCAACCGCATGCGATGGCCCGCGGGGCGTCTCAAGTACGACCTGGCGATGCTCGCCGAACTCGCCGCGTTCAAGCCCTTCCGGTACCGGATCACACTCGACGACGGTGACGTACGGGAGGTCGAGGCGACCCTCGTGGCCGTCGGCAACGGGTCGTCGTACGGCGGCGGCATGCGGATCTGTCCGGGCGCCGACCTCACCGACGGGCTGTTCGACATCACGGTGGTCGGGGACTGCAGTCGTGCGACGCTGCTCAGGGTGTTTCCGACGGTGTACCGGGGCCGGCACGTCGAGCATTCCAAGGTCACGGTGTTGCGGGCGGCCAAGGTCGAGATCGCCGCCGAAGGGATCACGGGGTACGCGGACGGGGAGGCGCTCGGGCCGCTGCCGCTGACCGCGCGCTGTGTACCGGCTGCCGTACGGATCGTAGGGCCGTGAGCTGCGGGGATTCGATGTTTATCGTCATCGGATCCGGATAATGATCGTCCTGTTGTCAGTGGGGCCCGGTAGTCTCGAAAGCACGATGACAGAGGACCTCTCACCGGCCGAGCGGTATGCGGCAGCACGTAGGCGCGCTGTCGAGCAGGCCACCGCGCTCGCCGGCTTCCGCGAGATGTACGACTTCGGCCTCGACCCCTTCCAGATCGAGTCCTGTCAGGCGCTCGAAGCGGGAAAGGGCGTCCTGGTGGCCGCGCCCACCGGCTCGGGCAAGACGATCGTCGGCGAGTTCGCCGTCCACCTCGCCCTCCAGCAGGGCAAGAAGTGCTTCTACACGACACCCATCAAGGCGCTGTCGAACCAGAAGTACGCCGACCTGTGCCGCCGTTACGGCGCGGACAAGGTCGGTCTGCTCACCGGCGACAACAGCGTCAACTCGGACGCCCCGGTGGTCGTGATGACCACCGAGGTGCTGCGGAACATGCTGTACGCGGGCTCGCAGACCCTCCTCGGTCTCGGATACGTGGTCATGGACGAGGTGCACTACCTCTCCGACCGCTTCCGCGGGGCCGTATGGGAGGAAGTGATCATTCACCTCCCGGAGTCGGTCACCCTCGTCTCGCTGTCGGCCACCGTGTCGAACGCCGAGGAGTTCGGCGACTGGCTCGACACCGTCCGCGGCGACACCGAGGTGATCGTCTCCGAGCACCGTCCCGTCCCGCTGTTCCAGCACGTGCTCGCCGGGCGGCGGATGTACGACCTGTTCGAGGAGGGCGAAGGGCACAAGAAGGCCGTCAACCCCGACCTCACGCGGCTGGCCCGCATGGAGGCCAGCCGGCCCTCGTACCAGGACCGCAGGCGCGGCCGTGCGATGCGGGAGGCCGACCGTGAGCGGGAGCGCCGGCAGCGCTCCCGCGTCTGGACGCCGAGCCGGCCCGAGGTCATCGAACGCCTCGACGCCGAGGGCCTGCTGCCCGCCATCACCTTCATCTTCAGCCGCGCTGCCTGCGAGGCCGCCGTCCAGCAGTGCCTGCACGCGGGCCTTCGGCTGAACGACGACGAGGCGCGGGGGAGGGTGCGCGCCCTGGTCGAGGAGCGCACGGCCTCCATCCCGACCGAGGACCTGCACGTCCTCGGTTACTACGAGTGGCTGGAGGGCCTGGAGCGCGGCATCGCGGCCCATCACGCGGGCATGCTGCCGACGTTCAAGGAGGTCGTCGAGGAGCTCTTCGTACGCGGCCTGGTCAAGGCGGTGTTCGCGACCGAGACGCTCGCGCTGGGCATCAACATGCCCGCGCGGTCGGTGGTGTTGGAGAAGCTCGTCAAGTGGAACGGCGAGCAGCACGCCGACATCACCCCCGGCGAGTACACCCAGCTGACCGGTCGTGCCGGTCGGCGCGGCATCGACGTGGAGGGGCACGCGGTCGTGCTGTGGCAGCGCGGCACGAGCCCCGACCACCTGGCGGGGCTGGCCGGCACGCGCACGTATCCGCTGCGCTCCAGCTTCAAGCCGTCGTACAACATGGCGGTCAACCTGGTCGAGCAGTTCGGCCGGCACCGCTCGCGCGAGCTGCTGGAGACGTCCTTCGCGCAGTTCCAGGCCGACAAGTCGGTCGTCGGGATCTCGCGGCAGGTACAGCGCAACGAGGAGGGGCTGGACGGCTACAAGGAGTCCATGACCTGTCACCTCGGGGACTTCGAGGAGTACGCGCAGCTGCGCCGCGAACTCAAGGACCGTGAGACCGAGCTGGCCCGGCAGGGTGTCAACCAGCGGCGCGCCGAGGCGGCCGTCGCGCTGGAGAAGCTCAAGCCCGGGGATGTCATTCACGTCCCGACGGGCAAGTACGCGGGCCTGGCCCTGGTGCTGGACCCGGGGCTGCCGGCCGGGCGGTCGAACGGCCACCGAGGCTTCGAGCAGCACGACGGTCCGCGCCCACTGGTGCTGACCGCCGAGCGGCAGGTCAAGCGGCTCGCGTCGATGGACTTCCCGGTGCCCGTCGAGGCGTTGGAGCGGATGCGGATCCCGAAGTCCTTCAACCCGCGCTCCCCGCAGTCCCGTCGGGACCTCGCCTCCGCGCTGCGCACCAAGGCCGGGCACATTCCGCCGGAGCGGGCCCGCAAGAAGCGGTCCCAGGCCGCCGACGACCGGGAGATCGCCCGGCTGCGCACGGCCCTTCGCGCGCACCCCTGCCACGGCTGCAACGACCGTGAGGACCACGCCCGTTGGGCCGAGCGCTACCACCGGCTGCTGCGCGACACCTCGCAGCTGGAGCGCCGTATCGAGGGGCGTACGAACACGATCGCCCGTACCTTCGACCGGATCGTCGCGCTGTTGACCGAGCTGGACTACCTGCGCGGCGACGAGGTCACCGAGCACGGCAAGCGGCTGGCCCGGCTGTACGGCGAACTCGACCTGCTGGCCAGTGAATGTCTGCGGGCCGGCGTGTGGGAGGGCCTCGCCCCGGCCGAACTGGCCGCCTGCGTCTCGGCGTTGGTGTACGAGTCCCGGATGGCCGACGACGCCATGGCGCCCAAGGTGCCCTCGGGCAAGGCGAAGGCCGCGCTCGGCGAGATGGTGCGGATCTGGGGCCGCCTGGACGCCCTGGAGGAGGACTTCCGGATCACCCAGACCGAGGGCGTGGGCCAGCGCGAGCCGGACCTCGGCTTCGCCTGGGCCGCGTACATGTGGGCGTCCGGCAAGGGCCTCGACGAGGTGCTGCGCGAGGCGGAGATGCCGGCGGGCGACTTCGTTCGGTGGTGCAAGCAGGTCATCGACGTGCTCGGCCAGATCTCGGCGGCGGCGCCCGTCTCCGGCGGGCAGGGCTCGACGGTGGCGAAGAACGCGCGCAAGGCGGTCGACGAGCTGCTGCGCGGGGTGGTCGCCTACTCGTCGGTGGGCTGAGCTCCGGACAGCAGGGCCGTGGCCAGGTCCCGGACCGCCTCATGGAGACGGTCCGGGACCTGGCCACGGCCCTGCTGTCCGGGCAGAGGAGACGGACGAGGTCCGCGTCGAAGGCGCCCGGCAGGACGTGGGCACCGGCCTCGGCGTCCCGGACCCGGGCCGTGGCGAGCAGGCCCGAGTCGTGCCGGTGCCGGGGCAGGTACAGCGGATCGGTGAACCGATCGGCCGCGCAGGCCTGTTCATGGGGCGAGAAGAGCGCGACATTGCGCGTGGCCGGATCGGCCGGCGCATCGAGGAAGGCGCCCAGGCCCAGGCCCGGGAGCGGTTCTGTTCCCATGCCCGGTGGCGGGGCCCGGTCTCGATGCCCTCGCCGATCGCCTGCGCCCGCTCGTGCTGGTCACCGGGGCGTCCGGCGGGGTGGGCCGGCACGCGGCGCAACTCGCCGCACCTGCCGGGGCGTTGGTGTTCGCTTCGGTCGGCACGCCCGAGCGCGGCTAGGGGCTGCGCGAACCGGGTGCCGGCCAGGTGGTCGCCGGGCTCGACGGGGTGTCCGGGCCGGTCGACCTCGTACTCGACACCGTCGGCGGGCCCGGGCTCCTCGCCGCCTACGGGCCGCCGGCGCCGGGTGGGAACCTCCAGAGCGTCGGCTGGGCGTCCGGCGAGCCCGCGGTCTTGCCGCCCGGTTCGCTCTTCGCGCCGGGCCCGGCACGCACCATCGGCTCCTTCGGGGATGCGGAGCGGTCCGGCACCGAACATCGCCGTTCTGCTCCGACTGCTCGTTGAGGTGCGGCTTGTCGGCCGAGGTGGGGTGGCGCGGGCCGTGGCAGCGGGTCGGGGAGGCGTACGAGGCCCCTCCTCGGGCCGAGGGTGCCGAGGGTGCCGAGGGTGCCGAGGAAGGCCGTACTCGACGTCGACTGACTTCGGCCGCCGAGGGGCCGAAGGGGAGACTGCCCCCTCGCTCGGAGTCGACCGGCTTCAGCGGCTCAGATACGCCCGCCAGCCGCCGTACGAGGTGATGTCCTCGGCATCCGCGACGAGAGCGCCCGGCTCGCACAGGAAGCCCGGGACCCGGCTGCCGTCCGCGAGTTCCACGCTGCCCAGTGTCATCGGACGGGGGAGGGCCGCCAGGAGTCCGCCGAGGCCCTCCGCGGGGAGGCGCCACACCTCCGTCTCGATCGCGGCGCCGCCCTCGCCGACGTGGACGAGGCCGGGCTTCGGCGGTTCGGTCGCGAGCGCGTGCAGGCGGTACACGGGTGCGGTCGTGGTCGTACGGTCGAGACGGGCGCCCAGGGACAGGAGTTGCGGGTTGAGCGGCTGGCCCGAAAGGTGTGCGCCGGCCACCGCGAGGCGCGTCTGCGGCCGGAGCAGGCCGGCGATGCGGGCGAGGCGTTCGTCCGTGAAGGCCGGGCCGATCAGCATCACGCCGAAGGGCAGGCCGTTCACCTCACCGGCGGGGGCGGCGACCGCCGCCAGGTCGAAGAGGTTCGTGGAGTTGGTGAACCGGCCCAGGCGCGCGTTGGCGCCCAGCGGGTCGGCGGCCACCTCGGCGAGGGTGGGATGGCCGGGGGTGGTGGGCAGCAGCAGGGCGTCCGCGTCGGCGAGTTCGGCGAGGGCACGGGTGCGCAGGGCGGCCAGGCGGTCGGTGTCGGCGTAGAGCTGGTGGGCAGGGATGTCGCGGGCGCGGGTGATGATGCCGGCGACGGTGGGGTCGAGGGACGGGTCACCCTCGGACATCGCCTTGTCGACAAAGCCCCCTACGGCCGTGTATCGCTCGGCGACGAACGCGCCCTGGTAGAGCATCGCGGCGGCCTCGGTGAACGGGCCGAGGTCGATCTCCCGCGTCGACACGCCCGCCTCGACGAGCTGTGCCACCGAGGCCTCGTACGCCTCGGCCCAGCCTTCGTCCAGTTCGCCGAGCTGGTCCCGCGCCGGAACCGCGATCCGCCACGGGCCCGGCGTGCGCTGGGGGAGCGGGGGAAGGTCGCGGTCGGGCGGGGACGCCATGTGCGCCAGCGCCTGCTCGGCCTCCGGGAGCGTGCGGGCGAAGACCGTCACGCAGTCGAGCGACGCGCAGGCCGGGACGACGCCCGCCGTCGGGACCAGGCCCCGGGTGGGCTTGAGGCCGACGATGCCGTTGAAGGCGGCCGGGACCCGGCCCGAGCCCGCGGTGTCGGTGCCGAGCGCGAAGTCGACGATGCCCAGGGCCACGGCGACAGCGGAACCCGAGCTGGAGCCGCCGCTGATCCGGGCCGGATCGTGGGCGTTGCGGACGGCGCCGTGCGGGGAGCGGGTGCCGACCAGGCCCGTCGCGAACTGGTCCAGGTTCGTGGTGCCCAGCACGATCGCCCCCGCCGCGCGCAGGCGGGCGACGACCGGAGCGTCTGCGTGGGGGGCGTAGGCATACGACGGGCAGCCTGCCGTCGTGGGCAGTCCGGCCACGTCGATGTTGCCCTTGGCGGCGAACAGGCGCCCGGCGAGCGGGAGTCGCTCACCGCCGGACACCCGCTCGTCGACCGCGCGGGCCTCCCGCTCGACCTCCTCCCGCGGGCGCAGGTCGATCCAGATCTCGGGGCGGTCCACGGCCTCGATGCGGGCGTAGGCGGCGCGGACGCGGGAGAGGGTGGTGGACATTTCTCGTTCCTCTTTCACTGTGCGGCAGGGGCCAGGACGACCAGCGCCGTCCCCGCCTCCACCTGGTCACCGGGCCTGGCCAGGATCTGCGCGACCACGCCGTCCATCGGTGCCTGCACCCTGGACTCCATCTTCATCGCCTCCAGGGCGAGCAGCGGCTGTCCGGCCGTCACCTCGTCGCCGGGTTCGACGTTCAACTGCCATACCGACGCGGCGAATTCGGCCTCGATCAGACGGCCTCCCGCCGGGACGGTCACCTCCGCCGGGGGAGCGGCCGGCGCGGCTGCCGCCTCCGCCCGCGTGAACTCGCCCGCCGCCTCCCACGCGTCCCGCTCCGCAGAGAACGCCGTCTGCTGGCGGGACCTGAACTCGGCGATCGACTCGGCGTTCGCGGCCAGGAAGGCCTGATACTCGGCCAGCGAGAAGGTGCCCTCCTCGATGCGCGGCACGAAGCGGCCGGAGGCGATGTCGGCGCGCAGGTCGAGGAGTTCGCCGGCGTCCACCGGATACCACTTGATGCGGTCGAAGAAGCGCAGCAGCCAGGGCGAGCCCGGCTCGAACGCACCGCGCTGCTGCCAGCCCGACCACACCTGGGTCGTACGCCCCACGAACTGGTAGCCGCCGGGGCCCTCCATGCCGTAGATGCACAGGTACGCGCCGCCGATGCCGACCGAGTTCTCGGCCGTCCAGGTGCGTGCCGGGTTGTACTTGGTCGTCACCAGGCGGTGGCGGGGGTCGAGGGGCGTGGCCACGGGGGCGCCCAGGTACACGTCGCCGAGGCCGAGGACGAGGTACTCCGCGTCGAAGACGGTGTCGTACACGTCCGCCACCGAATCCAGGCCGTTGACCCGGCGGATGAACTCGATGTTCCACGGGCACCAGGGCGCGTCGTCGCGGACGCCCGCCATGTAGCGGGCGATCGCCTCGCGGGTCGCCGGGTCGTCCCAGGAGAGGGGGAGGTGGACCGTGCGGGAGGGGACCACCAGTTGGTCGCTCGGTGGGAGGGAGGTGGTGATCTCCCTTACGGTGGCGAGGAGTTCGTGGTGCGGCAGGCGGCGCGGGTCGGTCTGGATCTGGAGGGAGCGGATGCCCGGCGTGAGGTCGGTGATCCCCTCCGGGCCCTGCTCGGCCACCGCCTCCATCAGCGCGTGGACACGCATGCGCAGGGCGAGGTCCAGCTGCATCGGGCCGAACTCGACCAGCAGGTTGTCGTCACCGCTGCGGCGGTACGTCACATCGCCGTCCCGGGCGAGGATGCCGCCGTCCACGATGGCTTCGCGGGGCGAGCCGTCCACGTCCACCGGCATGAACCGCACCGTGTCGCCCGGGCGCAGCTGGCCCAGTTTCCAGCGCTCGGCGCTGATCACCGTCGCCGGGCACACGAACCCGCCCAGCGACGGGCCGTCCGGGCCGAGCAGCACCGGCATGTCGCCCGTGTAGTCGACGGCACCCACGGAGTACGGAGTGTCGTGGATGTTGGACGGGTGCAGACCCGCCTCACCGCCGTCCGTGCGCGCCCAGCGGGGCTTCGGGCCGACCAGGCGGACGCCCGTGCGGGCCGAGTTGAAGTGGACCTTCCAGTCGGCGGCGTAGAAGTCGTGGATGTCGTCCTCGGTGAAGAACTCCGGTGCGGCGTGCGGGCCTTCGACGGCCTGGACGTGCCACACGGCAGCGAAGTCGGGGCGGTCTTCGTGACACACCGGCATGCCTGTGACGACCGTCCCGCCGTGCAGGACGTCCCCCGTGCGCAGCGTCCGCCCGCCGTGCCCGCCGAACCGGCCCAGGGTGAAGGTGCTCGCGCTGCCGAGGAAGGCGGGGACATCGAGGCCCCCGGCGAACAGCACGTACGTCCGCAGGCCGTGCTCGGTGGGCGCGCCGATCTCCAGTACGGCCCCTGCGGGCACCGTCACCGGCTCCCACTGCGCGACCGGGGCGCCGTCCACGGTGACGGCGGCGGGCGCGCCCGTCACACACACGGTCGTGGGGTGCGTGAACCTCAGCGACGGTCCCTGGAGGGTGCATTCGAGCCCGGGAGCACTCTCTTCATTGCCCAGGGACCGGTTGCCGAGCCGGAAGGACAGATCGTCCATCGGCCCGCACGGGGGTACGCCGACCTGCCAGTAGCCGGTGCGGCCCGGCCAGTCCTGCACGGTGGTGAGGGTGCCGCCGGAGACGACCTCGATGCGCGGAGTCGGATCGCTCACGGAGGCGAGCGTCGCGGTGGAGTGCGCGGCCTTCGAGAAGTCCCGGTCGGCGAGCGCCGCCCGCACCAGGCCCAGGTTCGTCTCGATGCCGTCGACTCGGGTGCGGGACAGCGCCTCGTCCAGTCGCTGCAGCGCGTGCGCCCGGTCGGGGCCGTACGCGATGACCTTCGCGAGCATCGGGTCGTAGGACGTCGTGACCTCGGTGCCGGTCTCGACCCAGCCGTCGACGCGTACGCCCGGCGGGAACTCGACCCGCGTCAACAGGCCCGCGCTGGGCCGGTGTTCGCGCGAGGGGTCCTCGGCGTAGACGCGGGCCTCGACGGCGTGGCCGCGCGGTGTGCCCGGGTCGCGGACGACGTCCTGCTCGCCGCGCGCCAGACGGAGCATCCAGGCGATCAGGTCGACGCCGTAGATCTCCTCGGTGACCGGGTGCTCCACCTGGAGGCGCGTGTTGACCTCCAGGAAATACGCCTCCTCGCGGGCGGCGTCGTAGACGAACTCGACGGTTCCGGCGGAGCGGTAGCCGACGGAGGCGCACAAGTCGCGTGCGTTTGAGGCAAGTCGGTCCCGCACCTGGTCCGGCAGTCCCGGTGCCGGGGCCTCCTCCACCACCTTCTGGTTGCGGCGCTGCAACGAGCAGTCGCGGTCGCCGAAGGTGACGACCCTGCCGGCGCCGTCGCCGAAGACCTGCACCTCGACATGGCGGGCGCGCTCGACCAGGCGCTCCAGGAAGACGCCGGCCAAGGAGAAGGAGGCGGCGGCGACGCGCTGCACGCGCTCCCAGGCGTCGGTGAGTTCCTCGGCGCGGCGACATGCCGACATACCGATACCGCCGCCACCGCCGGTGGCCTTGAGCATGACGGGATAGCCGATCAGAGATGCCTGGGCGAGCGCTTCGTCGAGCGACGCCAGCAGCCCCGTGCCCGGCGCCAGCGGCACCCCGGCCGCCTCCGCCGCCGCCCGGGCGGTGTGCTTCGCGCCGAACAGCTCCAGTTGCTCGGGCGTCGGGCCCACGAACACGATCCCGGCGTCCTCGCAGCGGCGTGCGAAGGCCGCGTCCTCGGACAGGAAGCCGTAGCCGGGGTGGATCGCGCCCGCGCCGGTGTCCTTGGCAGCCTTCAGCACCAGGTCGGCGTCGAGGTACGACTGCTTCGCGGGCGCCGGGCCGAGCCGCACCGCCTCGTCGGCGAGCCGGACGTGCGGGGCGGAGCGGTCCGGGTCGGAGTACACCGCGACCGTGCGCAGGCCGAGTTCGCGGGCCGTACGGATGATCCGGACCGCTATCTCGCCCCGGTTGGCGACGAGGAGGGTGTCGAAGGTCATGCGGTGGCCGCCTCGGTGATGGTCATCTCCACCGCCGTCGGCTCGAAGCCGTTGCACGGGTTGTTGATCTGGGGGCAGTTGGAGACGAGGACGAGAACGTCACGCTCGGCGCGCAGGGTCAGCTTCAGGCCCGGAGAGGACAGGCCGTCGACGATGCCGAGGGTGCCGTCCTTCTCGACGGGCACGTTCATGTACCAGTTGATGTTGGAGACCAGGTCCCGCTTGCCGAGTCCGTGCCGCGCGCCCTCGGCGAGGAAGTTGTCCACGCAGGCGTGCTGCGACCAGGTGTGGTGGCCGTACCTCAGGGTGTTCGACTCCTTGGAGCAGGCGCCGCCGACCGTGTCGTGGCGGCCCACGTCGTCCGCGACCACCGTCATGAGGGGGGTGTACTCGTTCGACATCAGCACACTGCCCGTGGTGAGGAAGATGTTCCCCTGCGCGTGGATCGTGTCGGGCGCGCTGTAGCGGACCGACGTGTCCTGGGCGTCGTAGACGAGGAAGTCGACGGCCTGGTTGCCGTGCAGGTCGGTGATGGTGAGTGTCTCTCCGGCGCGGATCACGGACGACCAGGCCGCCCGGGCCGGAACCACGGTCTTCGTGCTCATGCGATCCCCCTCGCGGCAAGGAACTCGGCGGTGTTGAGGAAGGCGCGGCGGCCCTCGGGCGTGGCGTTCCACAGCGGGTCCGCGGGCCCGGTGGCCTCGGCGCGCCAGGCGAGCACCTCCAGCGGGGTGCTGACGTACTCGGCGCGCGGGTCGGCCGGGTGCGGGACGTTGGCGATCAGGACCGTCACGTCCTGCTCGGCGCGCAGCGTCACGCTGCTGCCGGGACCGGCCGCGCCGGTGAAGTCCAGGACGCCGTCCTCGCGGACCTCCACGCCCTGGAAGAAGGAGAGCGACGGCGGCAGGTCGCGGGGCTCCAGGCCGTTCTTGGCGGCGGCCAGCTTGAACAGCTCGCGCCCTGCCGGGGAGGGGCTCTGCGGGGCGCCGTCGCCGTACCGCCCGGTGTTGCGGGCGAGGGTGGAGGTGCCGCACAGGGCGTCGTGCCGGCCGGAGGTGTCGGCGACGACCGTGGCGAGCACCCGGCCCTGGTCGGACAGAAGCAGTTGGCCCTCGCCCAGGTAGGCGTTCCACTGGACCTTCACCGTGTCGGCCACGTTGAGCCGCTCCCAGGGCCGGTCGGCCACGAACAGCAGCAGGTGTGCGCAGGCGTCGCCGTGCGCATCGGTCAGGCGCAGTTCGGTGCCGCGGGCCAGTACCCGGTGCGTGTAGTTGCCGCCCGCCACCGTCTCGGCCCACACCAGGTGGCCCGCCTCGCAGGGCGGGTTCGGCCAGGTGCCGGCCGGTACGACGGGCATGGCCTCGGTGCGCGTGCCCTCCTGGGCGCGGGCATGGGCGCGGGCTCCGTACGTGGTCGCTGTCGCCATCGCGGGTCCTCCGGCTCCGGTGTGTCGTCGTCCTGCTGGTGGCTATTTCTGTCGCTCGACAGAAATTAGGCGTGGGGCGGGTCGCAGGCGTTGCCCCGGCGTTGCCGCTCGGTTACCGGGCCCTCACGAAGATCGCCGCGGGTGGGGGTGTGCGAGGATCGAACGCATGGGGACAGCAGGTGCAGACCGGAGTCGACGGGTCGGCAGGCCGCGGGCCGCACAGCGGCCGGACAGCGGTCTCGAACCGCGCGAGGAACTGCTCGCGGCCGCCGCGGAGCTGTTCACGACCCTCGGCTACGCGGCCACCTCCACCCGGGTCGTCGCCGAGCGCGCGGGTATGCGGCAGGCGTCCATGTACCACTACGTCTCCGGCAAGGAGGAGCTGCTCGCCGAGCTCCTGGAGTCCACGGTCACACCCTCGCTGGCGTATGCCCGGGAACTCCTTGCCGACGACGCCACCCCGGCCGGGGACCGGCTGTGGGAGCTGTGCCGTGCGGACGTGGAGGTGCTGTGCGGCGGACCGCACAACCTCGGTGTCCTCTACCTGCTGCCCGAGGTGCGCGCCGAGCGGTTCGCCGGCTTCCATGCCGTGCGTGCCGAACTCAAAGACGCCTATCGGCAGTTGCTCGCCGCCACCGAGGCGGGCGGAGCGCTCGTCAAGAGTGAGCTCGACCTGCGGACGGACCTCGTCTTCGGGCTGATCGAGGGTGTCATCCTCGTCCACCGCTCCGATCCCGAGCGGCCCGTGTCGGCGTTCGCGGAGGCGACGGCGGACGCCGTTCTGCGCATCGCGGGCGTCTGAAGCTTTTCGCGCCGCTCCCTGGAGGGGCACTTCACTCGTCACGGTGAGTGTTTTCGTATGCCCGAGCGCCGCTACGCACCGTGTGCGAGTGAAGCCGCTGCGTGCAAATGGGGCCGAGGGTACTCCCCTCCGCGACCCCGTTTCAGGTGCTTGCTGAATATGACATGGCGATGATCCGGTCGGACTAAGCTCGCCCGCAGCCCACCGAGTTGAGATGTATTCGTGCGCTTGTTCCCGAAAATGCCGAAGATCCCGACAGATCCATGACATACCCCCCTGCAAGCTCCCCCGAACCCCAGCCGATTTGTTTCAGAGGGCCCACATGGTGAGTGTTCAATCTCCTCCAGGTCGCCGTGAACTTCCCTACGCGCGCGTGCTGTTGCTGCCCGCCATACTGATGGCCGCGGTGACCGGGGCCGCCGTCGCCGTGGTGACGGAGCCGGCCCGGGCGGCCGTCGGCTGGTGCGGAGCCGTCGCCACGCTGCTGGTGATCGCGACGGCGGCCGAATCGGTGCGGCGCCGCCGCGAACTACGAGACCTGCGCACGGACCACGTCCGTCACACCGCGTATCTGGAACGGCGGATCGCCGCCCACGACCAGGAGATGACCCGCCTCGCCAAGGAGATCGCGCCGGCCGCGCTGGACCGACTCCGCCGCGGAAGTACGCCCGGAGAGGTGATTCGCCACCTCGGCGACATCGACCCCGCCTGGCGTGAACTCCCCGAAGCGCAGGTGTCGTTGATCATGACGGTGCTCAAGATCGTCGACCAGGAAGAAGTCCTGCGCGACTCCACGCAGCGCTCCTTCGTGAACATCGCCCGCCGCGTCCAGGCGATCGTCCACCAGCAGGCCAGTGAACTGCGCGAGATGGAGGAGGACCACGGCCGCAACCCCGAGGTCTTCGACGACCTGCTGCGCATCGACCACGGCACCGCGCTGATCGGGCGGCTCGCCGACTCCATCTCCGTCCTCGGCGGCGGCCGCCCCGGCCGTCAGTGGCCCGAGCCGGTCGCGCTGTACAGCGTGCTGCGCGGCGCCATGTCCCGGATCCTGGAGTACGGGCGCATCGACCTGTCCTCGATCGCCAAGGTCAACGTCAAGGGCACCGC
Organism: Streptomyces sp. MMG1533; assembly: GCF_001279775.1. Taxonomy (GTDB): domain Bacteria; phylum Actinomycetota; class Actinomycetes; order Streptomycetales; family Streptomycetaceae; genus Streptomyces. Next base: position 30,134 of record NZ_LGDG01000259.1, read on the forward strand.
CGTGGAGCCCGTCATCCACGCCGCGGCCGAACTCCTCGACAACGCCACCCGGTACTCCCCACCGCAGACCAAGGTCCACGTCACCGCCACCGAGGTGCAGACCGGCGTCGCCATCGAGATTGAGGACTCCGGCGTCAGCCTCAGCGAGGAGAGCCGCGCCCGGGCCGAGGGCATGCTGGAGCGTGCCAAGGCGGGCGTCGACTTCCAGGACCTCGGCGAGTCGCCGCGCCTGGGCCTCGCCGTCGTCGGCCGGCTCTGCAAGACGTACGACATGCAGGTCTCGCTGCGCGCCTCCGCCTACGGCGGGGTCCGCGCGATCCTCGTCGTGCCGAGCGACATGCTCACCTCCGAGCCCGGCGTCGGACTCGCCCACGGCATCGGCGCCACCGCCGTGCCCCAGCTGGACCTCGGCGCCCTCCCGGGACCCAAGCGCACGATCAAGAAGCGCCGCCCGACCAGCCCCAAGGTCACGGCCGCGCTCTCCCGCGAGGACGACGTCCCCGAGGTCACCGAGTGGACCGCCAACGGACTGCCGCAGCGCCGCAGCCGGGTCAAGACCTCGCTCACCCAGCGCTACGCCGAACAGGCTGCCATCGAACAGGCGGAACGGGAGGGCCGGCCGACCATCTGGTCCACGTCCCGGCCCGAACCCGAGCCCGAGCCCGAGAAGGCGCCCGAACCCCCACCGGGCCTGTGGGTCCAGGCGTTCTTCGACGGACTCAAGCGCCCGGACCCCACCGCATTCACCCAGCCGACCAACGAACCGGCCCGCGTCGAGGCCGACGACGAGGGGAACCTCAAGTGATCCAGCAGCGAGGCAACTTCGACTGGATGCTCCAGGACCTCGCCAAAGGCGTTCCGGGCATTCAGATGATCGTGGTGCTCTCCGCCGACGGCCTGCGCATCGCCCGGCACGGGGGAGACCCGGACACCGCCGACCGCGTCGCCGCGGCCTGCGCGGGCCTGCAGAGCCTGGCGACCGCCGTCGCCCAGGAGATCCCGGGCAGCGAGGGCGAGATGAAGATGGTCCTCATCGAGATCAAGGGCGGGTACTTCTACCTGATGGCCGCGGGCCCCAACGCCTATCTCGCGGTGCTCTCCGACGTGCGCGCCGAACCCGGCTTCATGAGCTCCCGCATGAGCGACCTTGTCATCCGCATCGGCGCGCACCTCACCAGTCCGCCCAGGCGCAACGGCCAGACCGTATGACGCCTCCGCAACGCCAGCGGCGATTCCTCGAGCCAGAACCGGATCCGCACCTCCCGCAGGAGGCGCAGGAACCGCCGGAGGGGCAGAAGAAGAACCCCGAGCGGCTGTACGTGATCACAGGACCGGACGGCGTCGAGCGCATCGAGCTCGACCTGGTCACGTTGATCGTGGCGCGCGCCGACCCACCGCGCTCCGCCACGCCCGAGCAGGCGGCGCTGCTCCGGCTGTGCACGGCACCCCTGTCCGTGGCCGAGCTGTCGGCCTACCTCAGTCTGCCGTTCAGCGTGGTGACCGTCCTGCTCACCGAGCTGCTGACGGCCGAACTGGTGACGGCACGCGCCCCGGTCATCCGTCAGGCGCTGGCCGACCGTTCCCTCCTCGAAGCGGTGATGCATGGACTTCAAAAACTCTGACACCATCACGGGTCCACGAACAGAGGACCAACTCCCGCACAGCGCCCAGGCCGCCGTGAAGATCGTCATCGTCGGCGGCTTCGGGGTCGGCAAGACCACCATGGTCGGATCGGTCAGCGAGATCAAACCGCTGACCACCGAGGAGACCATGACGCAGGCCGGCGTCGGCGTCGACGACAACTACGGCTCCGACACCAAGACGGCCACCACCGTGGCGATGGACTTCGGCCGCATCAGCATCACCGACCAGCTGGTGCTGTACCTCTTCGGCACCCCCGGCCAGGAACGCTTCTGGTTCCTCTGGAACGGCCTGTTCGAGGGCGCGCTCGGCGCGGTCGTGCTGATCGACACCCGTCGCCTCGAGGTCAGCTTCGACGTCATGGGACGCCTGGAGGAGCGCGGCGTGCCCTTCGTGGTGGCCGTCAACTCCTTTCCCGACGCGCCCCGTTACGCCGTCGAGGAGCTGCGCACGGCGCTCGACCTGAGCGAGGACATCCCCATCATCGAGTGCGACGCGCGCCGCCGCGCCTCCAGCCGGGACACGCTGATGACCCTCATGCGTTTCCTGCACTCCCTCGCGATGGCGGGCGCACTACGACGATGACCGCGCGCCCGCCGGGACTCCCCGGCCCCGGACGCAGACACCCCAGTCAGACGCAGTCCCGCAGACAGACACGGACACCGGATCCACTTCGGAGCGACCACTGTGACGCCTGAATCCCACTCCCTGACCGGTACGGACCCCTCCCCCGGCCCGCCGCCCGGCTGCCCCGCCCACGGCCGCGGACCCGGCGGACTGCACCGGCTCTACGGCCCCGAGGCGGAGGACCTCGGCTTCCTGTACGAGCAACTCCGGGACGAGCACGGCCCGGTGGCGCCCGTGCTGCTGCACGACGACGTTCCGATGTGGGCGGTGCTCGGTCACACCGAGAACCTGCACATGGTGCGCACGCCCTCGCAGTTCTGCCGGGACAGCCGCATCTGGACCCCGCTCCAGGAGGGCATGGTCAAGCCCGACCACCCGCTCATGCCGCACATCGCCTGGCAGCCCATCGCCTCGCACGCCGAGGGCGACGATCACCTCAGGCTGCGCGGCGCGGTCACCGGCGCCATGTCGACCATCGACCACCGGGGCGTTCGCCGCCACATCAACCGCCACACCCAGCGTCTCGTCAACCGCTTCTGCGAGGAGGGCACGGCCGACCTCGTCAGCGAGTTCGCCGAGCACCTCCCGATGGCCGTGATGTGCGAGATCCTCGGCATGCCCGACGAGTACAGCGACCGGCTCGTGCTGGCGGCCCGCGACGCGCTCAAGGGCACCGAGACCGCGATCGCCAGCCATGGGTACGTCATGGACGCGCTGAGCCGGCTCACCGCCCGGCGCCGCGTACAGCCCGAGGAGGACTTCACCAGCCACCTCATCACCCACCCGGCACGGCTGACCGACGTCGAGGTCAGGGAGCACCTGCGCCTGGTGCTCTTCGCCGCCTACGAGGCCACGGTCAACCTCCTGTCCAACGTGCTGCGCATGGTCATCACCGACCCGCGCTTCCGCGCCCAGCTCAGCGGCGGGCAGATGACGGTGCCGGAGGCGGTCGAGCAGTCCCTGTGGGACGAGCCGCCGTTCAGCTCGGTCTTCGCCTACTTCGCCAAGCAGGACACGGAGTTGGGCGGCCAGCGCATCCGCAAGGGCGACGGACTGCTCCTCGGTATCGCACCGGGCAACATCGACCCGCGGGTACGTCCCGACCTGGCCGCCAACATGCAGGGCAACCGCTCGCACCTCGCCTTCGGCGGCGGGCCGCACGAGTGCCCCGGCCAGGACATCGGCCGTGCCATCGCCGACACCGGCGTCGACGCCCTGCTGATGCGGCTGCCGGACGTCGAACTCGACTGCGACGAGGACGAGTTGAGCTGGGCGGAGTCGATCGCCTCACGCCACCTGGTGGAACTGCCGGTCCGGTTCGCCCCGAGGCCGCAGCAGGACGTGAGGGAGAAGCCCGGCCACGCCGCGGTTCCGTCGCAGCGGTCCGCCTGGCAGGTCGGCACCCACCCGCCGGAGCAGGCCCCCGCGGCCGTGTCGGCACCCCAGCCGCCCGCGGCCCCGCCGCAAGCCATGCCCACGACGGCGCCGCCCGAACCGGCCCGCCCGATGGGCGCCTGGCGGCGCTTGCTGCGCTGGTGGCGCGGTTACTGACCGGCCCACTCGTCGTAGGAGGCCCAGGCCTCGAGAGTTCTCGGACTCCGGAACCGGTGCGCCACCCCTGTGACCGGATCGGTGAACTCCAGGCTCCGCGCCAGCAGTTGCAGCGGACGCCGGAAGTCACCGGCCGGCACGGGGTCGGTCACCACCGGGTAGAGCGGGTCGCCGAGGACGGGCACGCCGAGGGAGTTCATGTGGACCCGAAGCTGGTGGGTCTGACCGGTGGCGGGAGTGAGCCGGTACCGGCCCAGGCCGGTACCGCGGTCCTCGGCCAGCTCGACCCGGCTGACCGCGTTCGGCTCGCCCTCGACCTCGTACGCGGCCAGCACCCCGCGTTCCTTCACGATCCGGCTGCGCACGGTCCGGGGCAGGGCGAGCGAGGGATCGTACGGCGCCACCGCCTCGTACTCCTTGCGCACCAGCCGGTCCCGGAACAGCGACTGGTACGCGCCGCGTTCCTCGGGCCGAACGGTGAACAGCACGAGCCCGGCGGTGAGGCGGTCGAGACGGTGCGCGGCGCCGAGTGCGGGGATGTCCAGTTCCCGGCGCAGCCGGGCCAGCGCGGTCTCGGTGACATGGCTGCCGCGCGGGGTCGTGGCGAGGAAGTGCGGCTTGTCGGCGACGACGATGTGCTCGTCCCGGTGCACGACCTCGATCGGGAAGGGCACCGGCACCTCGGCCGGCAGGTCCCGGTGGAACCACACGAACATCCCCGGCACGTACGCCGCGTCCGGTGCCACCGCCCGTCCGTCCGCCCCGACGACCCGCCCCGCGTCGAACATCCCGTCGACCACACCGGCGCCCGCTCCGGAGAGCCGTTCCGTCAGGTGATCGCGCACGGTGACCCACGGCCCCTCGACGGGCAGCCGCACCCGCACCGGATCCACCCCCTCGCGCTGCGGCAGGGGAGAGGGCGGGATCCGGTGGTTGCGTGTCATCACCGGCAAGCGTAGGCGTTGACGCCGGTCACCGAGCTCTTACACCGCGACCGCCTCGGGCGCCTCCGTCACCACCGTACGGGTCCGGTACGCCCGGTAGACCATGCCGATCACCACGGTCACGGCGAGGAACAGGACGGTGAACCACTGGAAGTACCAGTGACCGCCCGCCGGGTCGTACACCGCCGCCCGCGGCCAGGCGAGGTTCACGGTCATGAACAGGCCGTACAGGAGGGCGAGGGCGTTGACGGGGACGCCCCAGCGGCCGAGGGAGAAGAGGCGGGCGCCCGTCTCGTCGGTGCCCTCGACGGTGAACTCGCCGCGCAGACGGCGGACCAGGAGCGGGCCGGTGACCATCGCGTACGCCAGGTACAGCATCACGATGCAGGTGGTGCCGATGGCCAGGAACGCCTCCGGGGAGGCGAAGTTGAGCAGCAGCAGGGCTGCTGCGAGGATGCCGACCACCAGGGCCGGGGCGCTCGGCATGCCGGTACGCGGGTTCACGCGCGCGAGGCGGCCGGAGAAGGGGAGCCGGCCGTCGCGGGCCATGGAGAACAGCATCCGGCAGGCGGCCGTCTGGATCGCCAGGGTGGCCACGGCGATCGCCACCACCACGTCGGCCAGCAGGACGCGGCCGACGCCGTCGCCCAGACTGCTGGTGAGGACGTAGCTCAGGCCGTCGACCGCCAGGTGGCCGTCGGTGAGGCTGGGCGCAGCGAGCAGGCCGCCGAGGACGATCAGAGTGGCGAGCAGACCGGCCGCGCCGAGCGCGACGAGGATGGTGCGGGGCGCGGTGCGCCGCGGATGGTGCGTCTCCTCGCTCATCTCACCCGCGCTGTCGAAGCCGATCATCACGTACGCCGCCGCGAACGAGCCCACCAGCAGGGCCCCGAACAGGCCGGACTGGGCGGCGCCCTCGGTGTGGAAGGTGATGCCGGGGGAGCGCTCGGAGTGGGTCAGCAGCAGGACGACGATCAGGACCGCGCCGATGATCTCGGCGGTGACGCCGACGCGGTTGACGACGGACATCACGCGGTTGTCCAGGATGTTCACCAGCGTGGTCAGGGCCAGCAGGATCACACCGAGGACGGCCGCGTTGGCCGCGCCGTCCGCCGAGGTGATCGCCGGGTCGGTGCCGATCAGCTGGAAGCCGGACCAGATCGCGGGCAGGACCAGCTGGAGCGCCAGCGCTGCCGCAGCGACCACCACGATCTGCCCGATCACCATGATCCAGCCGGCGAACCAGCCGAAGGTGCGGTTCGAAAGACGCGACGACCACTGGTAGATGGCGCCGGAGATCGGATAACGGGCGGCCAGTTCCGCGAAGCAGGCGGCCACCAGCAGCTGCCCGAGCAGCACCGCCGGCCACGTCCAGAAGAAGACGGGGCCGCCGAACGCGTACCCGAAGGCGAAGAACTGGAAGACGGTCGTCAGGACGGAGATGAAGGAGAACCCGGCGGCGAAGGACGCGTACCGGCCCAGGCTGCGGTGCAGTTCCTGGCGGTAGCCGAACTCGGTGAGGGAGAGGTCGTCGGGGGAGTGCGGTGGGTCGGGGCGTACGTCGGAAGGGGTGGTTGTCGTCACGGCGGCACCTGCCTTCGGCGCGGAATTCCTGTCGAGCGACAGAAATTAGGCAGAAGCTGTTTCGTGCACGTCACGCCTCAGTGTCCGGTGCGGGCCCAAGTGCTCACGTTCTCGCCGAGCCCCATGGGTCGCGATACATCGCGTGCACGGACCGGCGTGTTCCCGACCCCGGACGCGCCGGAGCGGCGGCACCCATGAGGGTCCCGCCGCTCCGGTCGGCCGTGCTACGCGGCGGGCGCCGACCCCTCCTGCTCCGCCTCGATGCGCGCGTTCCACTCCCGCTTGGAGGCCTGCCAGCCGTCCTCGTTGTGGCCGAGCCGCCAGTAGCCGGAGATCGACAGGTCCTCACGGGCGACGCCGCGCTCGACCCGCAGCAGATGGCGCAGTTGCTTCACGAAGTGCGCCTCGCCGTGCACGAACGCGTGGACGCGGCCCTCCGGGAACTCCAGCGCCCGTACGGCCTCGGTCAGCGCGTCGCCGATGCGGCCCTCGCCCCGGTGCAGCCAGACGACCTCCACGTCGGAGTCGATCTTCTGCTCCTCCGCGGGGCCGGCGACCTCGATGAAGGCGTGGGCACGGGCGCCTTCGGGAAGTGCCTCCAGGGAGCGGGCGATCGCGGGCAGCGCGCTCTCGTCGCCGACGAGCAGGTGCCAATCGGCGGTCGGGTCCGGGGCGTAGGCGCCGCCGGGGCCCATGAACCGGACGATCTCACCCGGTTGGGCGCGCAGGGCCCACGGTCCGGCGAGTCCCTCGTCGCCGTGGATCACGAAGTCCAGCGTCAGCTCGCGGTGTTGGGGGTCCCAGGAGCGGACCGTGTACGTCCGGGTGACGGGCCACTGCTCGCGCGGGAACTCCTCACGGATCCGCTGCATGTCGAAGGGCTCGGGGTAGGTCACGCCCTCGGCCGGGAACAGGATCTTCACGTAGTGGTCGGTGGACGTGTCCGGCGAGAAGTCGGCCAGACCCTCGCCGCCCAGCACCACGCGCTGCATGTGCGGGGTCAGCCGCTCGGTGCGGACGACCTGCGCGAAGTGGGGCTTCCGCGGCTGTCGTCCCGGTCGTTCTGCCATGGCGGCCTCCCTGTTCCCTACGCTTAGGCTTACCTAAGTTAGCATCTCCCCCCAGTGAATACCCCTTGGGTGAGAGGCTCATGAGTCTCTCTGAGGAGACCGTGAACCCCGCAACGACGTCTACGCGGCGAGCGTCGCGAGCAGCCGCTGCAACGATCCGCCCAACCCCCAGTGGGCCGCCAGCTCGTTCAACGTCACGGGATCGCGCGGGACCCGGGGCAGCGCCGTCTCGACCTCCGGCAGCGGAACGTCGTCCGCGACCTTGACGACCTTCGGCGCCACCGCCAGATACGGCCGCGACTCGTCCAGGCGCTTGCGCTGCGTCGGCGTGAGCTTGGCCTTCGGGTCGTCGACCGCGGCGATGATCCCGGCCAGGTCGCCGAACTCGGCGAGCAGCTTCGCCGCCGTCTTCTCGCCGACACCGGGCACCCCCGGCAGGCCGTCGCTCGGGTCGCCGCGCAGCAGCGCGAGATCCGCGTACCCCTTGCCGTCGACCCCGTACTTCCCGCGCAGCCACGCCTCGTCGGTCAGCTGCAGCGTGCCGACGCCCTTGAGCGGGTACAGCACACGCACCCCGCGCTCGTCGTCCACCAGCTGGTACAGGTCCCGGTCGCCGGTGACGATGTCGACCGGACCCTTGGCGCGCGCGGTGAACGTGCCGATCACGTCGTCCGCCTCGTACTCGGCCACGCCCACTCGCGCGATGCCCAGCGCGTCCAGAACGGCCTCGATGACGGGCACCTGCGGTGAGAGCGTGTCCGGCACCTCCTCCTCGTCGGGGCCCGTCCCGTGCTCCTCGGCGACACGGTGCGCCTTGTAGGAGGGGATCAGCTCGACCCGCCAGTGGGGGCGCCAGTCGGCGTCCATACAGGCCACCAGGTGGTCGGGGCGGTGGTCCTTCACCAGGCGGTCGATGAATTCCAGGAGCCCGCGCACGGCGTTCACCGGCGTGCCGTCCGGGGCCTTCACGGACTCCGGCACGCCGAAATAGGCGCGGAAGTAGAGCGAGGCGGTGTCGAGGAGCATGAGTCGTCCGGTCACGCCACGCATCATGCCGTACGGCACGGACAGAGACCCCTCGGTGACGCAGCGCTTCACGCGCGTAAAGCTCCTGTGAACTGGACCACCAGCGCGTTTGGCCCGCATCGGCCCGGGCAGGTGCCGCTTCCGGAGCGATGCCGGTTGCGCATTCAACTGTCAGTGGCCCTTCGCCTCCCATTCCTGGCGTCGAGACAAGAGGTACGTGTGTCATCCAGACTTGAGGCCGAAGCGCTCTACAAGGTGTTCGGCAGACGACCGAACGAGGCAGTCGAACGGCTCCGGCAGGGGACGGACCGGGACCAACTGCGTGCCGACGGCGCCACCGCGGCGGTGATCGACGCCTCCTTCACCGTGGAACCGGGGCAGATCTTCGTGGTGATGGGCCTGTCCGGTTCCGGCAAGTCCACACTGCTGCGCATGCTCAACGGCCTCCTGGAGCCGACCGCGGGCCGCGTCCGCTTCGACGGCCAGGACCTCACCGCGCTCTCCGACCGCGAACTGCGAACGGTCCGCGCGAAGAAGATCAGCATGGTCTTCCAGCACTTCGCGCTCTTCCCGCACCGCAGCGTCCTGGAGAACGCCGCCTACGGCCTGTCCGTCCAGGGCGTGCCCCGCCGCGAGCGCGAGGCGCGTGCCGCCGAGGCGCTCGACCTGTGCGGCCTGGCCGGCTGGGAGAAGTCCTGGCCCGACGAACTGTCCGGCGGCATGCAGCAGCGCGTGGGCCTGGCCCGCGCCCTGGCCACCGACGCCGACCTGCTGCTCATGGACGAGTCGTTCAGCGCGCTCGACCCGCTGATCCGCCGTGACATGCAGGACCAGCTCCTCCAGCTCCAGCAGACCCTGAAGAAGACGATCGTCTTCATCACCCACGACCTCAACGAGGCCATGCGCCTGGGCGATCGCATCGCCGTCATGCGCGACGGCCGTATCGTCCAGATCGGCACGGCGGAGGACATCCTCATCCGCCCGGAGAACGAGTACGTGGCCTCCTTCACCGAGGACGTCGACCGCTCCCGCGTCCTGACCGCGTCCGCCGTGATGGACAAGGACGTGCGTGGCGACGAGGGCCGGTGCGGCTGCGAGACCGCGACGCCCGACACGCCGTTCACCGAACTCTGCGCGATCAGCGCCCGGTTGACGCACCCCGTGGCCGTCCTCGACGCGAAACGGAAACTCGTGGGCGTCGTACCGAGACAACGCCTTGTCGGCTTCCTCGGCGACGAGCAGGGCGCTCCCGAGGCCTGCGACTCCCCGCGGGACAAGGGCGGGGACAAGGTGGTGTCCCGTGCCTAGGATTCCGCTCGGCGACTGGGTCAACGACGCCGTCGACTGGCTGCTCGGCCACATGGCCTGGCTCTTCGACTTCCTCAAGACCGTCTTCACCGGCACCTACGACGGCATCGACGCCGTCCTCCAGGCGCCCGAACCCCTGATCCTCGCGGGCATCTTCGCCGTGCTCGCCTTCTGGCTGCGCGGCACGCTCGCCGGTGTCCTCACCTTCGCGGGATTCGCCTTCATCGACTCCCTCGAACTGTGGGAGGACGCGATGGTGACCCTGTCGCTGGTCCTCGTCGCCACGATCATCGCCCTCGTCATATCGGTGCCGGTGGGCATCTGGGCGGCGCGCTCCAGCCGGGTCAGCGGGCTCGTCCGGCCGGTGCTGGACTTCATGCAGACGCTGCCGGCGATGATCTACCTCATCCCGGCGATCCTGTTCTTCGGCACCGGTGCCTCCGCGGGCATCGTCGCGACCCTGATCTTCGCGCTCGCCCCCGGCGTGCGCATGACGGAGCTGGGCATCCGTCAGGTCGACAAGGAACTGGTCGAGGCCGCCGAGGCGTTCGGCACCACACCGCGCGACACACTGCTGCGCGTCCAGCTGCCGCTCGCGCTGCCCACCGTCATGGCCGGCGTGAACCAGGTCATCATGCTCGGCCTGTCCATGGCCGCCATCGCCGGCATGGTCGGCACCGGCGGGCTCGGCGGCGACGTCAACGAGGCCATCGGCCAGCTCAACGTCGGTCTCGGCTCCGAGGCCGGCGTCGCCATCGTGATCCTCGCGATCTACCTCGACCGCATGACCAGCGCCCTCGGTGTCCATGTCTCCCCGCTGGGCCGCCGTGCCGCCGCCAAGGCGCGGGCCGCACAGGGCCTGAAGATCTGGTCGTACCGGCCCCGTCCGCAGGTCGCCGTGATCGGTGTCGTGGTCCTCGCCCTCGTGGCGGGCGGCATGGGCATCTTCGGCGGCGACGGCGGGTCCTCCACCGTCGCCGACAGCAAGGACGTCGGCCAGGGCAAGAAGATCAGCATCGGCTACATCCCCTGGGACGAGGGCGTCGCCTCCACCTACCTGTGGAAGGAGATCCTGGAGGAACGCGGCTTCCAGGTGGACGCCAAGCAGTTCGACGCCGGCCCGCTCTACACCTCCCTCGCGCAGGGCACCGTCGACTTCCAGACCGACGCCTGGCTGCCGACCACCCACGAGCAGTACTGGAAGAAGTACGGCAGCAAGCTCGACGACCTCGGTGCCTGGTACGGCCAGACCTCCCTGGAGCTGAGCGTGCCCTCCTACATGAAGGGCATCGACTCCCTGGAGGACCTCAAGGGCAAGGCCGCCACCTTCGGCGGGAAGATCACCGGCATCGAGTCCAGCGCCGGCATGATGAGCCTGCTCAAGAGCAAGGTCCTCAAGGAGTACGGCCTCGACAAGGAGTACAAGGTCGTCGACAGCTCCACGCCGGCGATGCTGGCCGAGCTCAAGCGGGCCTACAGCAAGAAGGAACCGATCGTCGTCACGCTCTGGTCCCCGCACTGGGCGTACAGCGACTACGACCTGAAGAAGCTCAAGGACCCCAAGGGCGCCTGGGGCAAGGGCGACGGCGTCCACACGATCACCCGCAAGGGCTTCGCGGACGAGAACCCGGTCGTCGGTGAGTGGCTGAAGAACTTCAAGATGGACGAGAAGCAGCTCACCGGCCTGGAAGCCGAGATCAACAAGGCGGGCAAGGGCAAGCAGCAGGACGCCGTGCGCGCCTGGCTGAAGAAGAACCCCGGGGTCGTCGACAAGCTGGCCCCGGTCGCGAGCGGCTCCGGCTCGACCCCCGCCGAGGCCAAGCGGCCCATCGACGTGGCCTGGTTCCCCTGGGACGAGGACATCGCCGTCACCTACCTGTGGAAGAACGTCCTGGAGCGGCGCGGCTACAAGCTGAACCTCAAGCAGATGGACGTCGGCCCGGTCTACACCGGCCTCGCCTCCGGGGACCTCGATCTCAACTTCGACGCCTGGCTGCCGTACGCGCAGAAGAACTACTGGGACAAGAGCAAGGACAAACTCGCTGACCTGGGCACCTGGTACGAACCGACCTCACTGGAGGTCGCCGTGCCCTCGTACGTCAAGGACGTGAAGTCCTACGAGGACCTCAAGGGCAAGGCCGACCTCTTCGACGGGAAGATCATCGGCATCGAGCCGGGCACCGGTGAGATGAACCTGCTCAAGACGAAGGTCCTGCCCGGCTACGGCCTGGACAAGGAGTACGAGGTCGTCGACGGCTCCACGCCCGCGATGCTGGCCGAGCTCAAGCGCGCCTACGCCAAGAAGGAGCCCGTCGCGGTCGTCCTGTGGTCGCCGCACTGGGCGTACAGCCAGTACGACCTCACCAAGCTGAAGGACGACAAGAAGCTCTTCGGCGAGGGCAACACGATCCGCACCATCTCCAACGAGAAGTTCCCCGGGCAGTACCCCGAGCTCACGAAGTGGATCAAGAACTTCAAGATGAGCGAGGACGAGCTCGGCAGCCTGGAGGCCGAGATCAACAAGCACGGCCAGGGGCAGGAGCAGGAAGCGGTCGCCGCGTGGCTGAAGGAGCACCCGGACATGGTCGACCGGATGACCCCGCAGTAGTCGCCGCACCGAAGCCGCCCGAGGGGCGGACCTCCCCACGCGTCCTGACGGCGTGTGCCGAGGTCCGCCCCTCGGGCCATGATCGGAGGCCTCGTTCAGGGGTACTCGTCCACGAGAAGGATCCGGCCAATCACACAGAGCTGTACTCCTCTGGCCTTGGCTGCCGTCCGGCCTGCTGGTCGGCATCTTCGTCCCACACAACAAAACCCCGCCCGCCGACTCCGGGGAGCCGATCCAATGGCGCGATCTGTGAGGTCCGGTGACACCCCGCGTGTCGTCGATGTGACGGGTGCATGAAACGGTTTGCCGAACCTGCGTAGGGTGCAGAGAACTCATCACAAGCAATGCGCCCGAGCCGTGGCGCCGGTGATGCGGACCGCGAGCGAGGGAGGGAGCCGAAGCGATGGGCGACCACAAAGAACAGCCACTTCGGGTGGGCGCGGCCGTACGGCGCCGGCGCCGGGCGCTGGAGCTCACCCTCGCCGTCGTGGCCGAGCGCAGCGGCCTCTCGGTCCCCTTCCTGAGCCAGATCGAGAACGAACGCGCGCGGCCCAGCCAGACCTCCCTGGAGAAGGTCGCCGACGCCCTGCGCACCACCGCCGTCGAACTCCTCGCGGCCGCCGATCCGGCGTGCAGCGTCGATGTCGTGCGCTCCGAGGGGGTCGAGTCGGTGTACGAGCCGCGGGTGCGTTCCCTGGTGCGAGGTCACCACCAGATGCACGCCTCGGAGTTCACCGGCGATCATGACGCCGGCCGTGAATTCCAGTACCGCAACGACCAGTTGATGTACGTCGCCGACGGCGCCGTGGAGATCGAGGCCGAGGGCCGCGCCTACCGGCTGGGCCGCGGCGACACCCTCTACCTCACCGGCGGTGTGCGGCACCGCTGGCGGGCGACGGTGGCCGACACCCGTGTGGTCGTCGTCGCCGTGGCCGAACACATCGAGGCGGTCCAGGACCGACCGCGCCAGTGAGGGTCGTCTCGCTCGTCCCGTCCCTCACCGAGGCCGTGGCCCGGGCCGGCACCCTGGTCGGCGCCACCGACTGGTGCGCGCATCCGGCCGACCTCGACGTCACCCGCGTCGGCGGCACCAAGAACCCGAAGGTGGACCGGATCGTCGCGCTCGCCCCCGACCTGGTGATCGCCAACGAGGAGGAGAACCGCGCCCCCGACCTGGCCGCCCTGCGCGAGGCGGGCATCGAGGTGCTGGTGACCGAGGTGCGGGACGTGCCGCAGGCCTTCCGGGAACTCCAGCGCGTGCTGCAGGCGTGCGGGGCGAGGACCCGCCCCCGCTGGCTCGACGAGGCAGAGCAGGCCTGGTCGGCGCTACGGCCGCCCGAGCGCCGTACGACGGCGGTCGTTCCGATCTGGCGCCGGCCGTGGATGGTCCTGGGCCGGGACACCTTCGCGGGCGACGTCCTGGCCCGCCTGGGCGTCGAGAACCTGTACGCGGGACACGCGGAGCGCTATCCGCGCATTCCGGTCGAGGAACTGAGGGCCGCCGCGCCGGACGTCGTCGTACTCCCCGACGAGCCCTACCGCTTCACGGCCGACGACGGCCCGGAAGCCTTCCCCGGCCTGCCCTGCGCGCTGGTCAGCGGGCGGCACCTGACGTGGTACGGGCCGTCGCTGGCCGAGGCGCCACGGGTGCTCGGCGAGGCGCTGCGAGCAGCCCGCCGCTGAGCAGGCCGCGCGCGGTGTGCACGGCGGTGGTGGCCCAGGCGGCGACGAGGACGCCGTACAGGCCGACGGCGAGCCCGTCGTAGGCGAGGAGCCCGGTGTGCCGGGCCAGTGCCTCCGCGCCCGTGACGCAGGTGCCCACCGGGAAGGTGAACGCCCACCAGGTCATCGCGAAGCCCATGCCCTGCCGTCGCGCACGCACGACGTGCGCGGTGGCGAGCGCGAACCACAGCAGGGCGAAGCCCATGACGGGAACTCCGTAGAGCACGGCGAAGACACCGAAGCCCGCGCTGTAGGGAGCCGGTACGACACCGGGTGCCATGTCCGCGAAGTTGCCGACGGCGGTCGTGGACTGGCCGAGCGGGCCGAGCACCAGGAACAGGGTCGGGGTGAGGGCGAGCGGCAGGGGCCCGGCGGTGATCAGCCGGGTGAAGACCACCGGCAGCATGGCCAGGGTCGCGAGCAGGCTCAGTCCGAACATGGCGAAGCAGGCGAGGAGCAGGGTTTCCCGCGGCTGACCGGGCGGCAGATGCGGCACGAGCAGCGGCCCGAGGGCCGCGGACACCATGGGCGCGACGACCGGCAACAGCCACACGGGCGTGGCCTGTCCAGGCTCCACGCGATGGCGTACGGCCATCAGGTACGGCACGGCGACGGCGGCCGCCAGCCCCACGATCGTCCCGGCGGTGAACAGCACGGCGTCGAGGGCGACCGCCGCCTCGACGCCGATCCAGTTCCGGCCGACGGCGAGGGCGCCGCCGCCGACGGCGAGCAAAGCCATGGCGAGGCAGCCGTAGAAGGGGGCCGTGGCCGGGTCGAGGAGGTGGGCGCGGGCCTGGTCGCGATGGTGCCTCCAGTGCAGGGCACGGGCGCAGAGGAGGGCGACGAGCAGGGCCAGTGCGAGGGCCCAGATGACGGTGCAGGCGGTGTGCAGGCCGGGGACCTGCACGGGAAGGGCGGCTCCTGCGGTGGCGACGACGGCGGTGCCCATGACGCAGGCGTACCAGTTCGGTCCGAGGTGACGGACGGCGATGGCGCGCGGGGGGTGTGCGGTGGCACGGGGGAGAGGCCGGGCTGCGGTGACCATGTGTTCACCGTCTCGCCGGTGAAGGGCCGCTACCAGGGAGTATGTCTCTATGAGGGCATAAGCTGACTTTATGAGCGGCGATGGGGAACAGGACAAGTCCCGGTTCGCGGTGGGCGGCTCGCTGTCGCACCGGGTGCCGGATCTCGGGGCGCTGGAGTTGCTGCTGGCGGTGGCGCGGCTCGGGAGCCTGGGCCAGGCCGCGCGCGAGCTGGGCATCACCCAGCCCGCCGCCAGCAGCCGGGTCCGCTCGATGGAACGCCAGCTGGGGGTGGCGCTGGTGGACCGTTCGCCGCGCGGCTCCCGGCTCACCGACGCCGGGGCGCTGGTCACCGACTGGGCGCGGCGGATCGTGGAGGCGGCGGAGGTCTTCGACGCGGGGGCGCAGGCGCTGCGGGACCGCCGGGACTCCCGGCTCCGGGTGGCGGCGAGCATGACGATCGCCGAGTACCTGTTGCCGGGCTGGCTGCTCGCGCTGCGCGCCCAGCGGCCGGACACCGCGGTGTCGCTCCTCGCCGGCAACTCGGCGGCGGTGGCGGAGCGGTTGCTGTCGGACGAGGCGGACCTGGGGTTCGTGGAGGGGCTCAGCGTCCCGACCGGCCTGGACTCCGTGGTCATCGCCCACGACCGCCTGATCGTGGTGACGGCGCCGGGGCATCCGTGGGCGCGGCGTCGCCGTCCCCTGGAAGCGTCCGAGCTGGCTGCCACACCACTGATCCTGCGCGAGAAGGGCTCGGGCACGCGTCAGGTCCTGGATACGGCACTGGGCGGCCTCGCGCGGCCGCTGATCGAGCTGTCGTCGACCACGGCCGTGAAGGCGGCGGCGGTGAGCGGGGCGGGACCGGCGGTGCTCAGCGAACTGGCCGTGCGGGAGGAGTTGGCGATGCGGCGGTTGGTGAGCGTGCCGGTGGAGGGGGTTTCGCTGGCCCGGGACCTGAGGGCGGTGTGGCCCACGGGGCACCGGCCGGTGGGACCGGCGAGGGAACTGCTGTCGCTGACGCGCGGATAGGCGGGCGCTGCCGGGGGCTCCGGCCCAGACCTCCGCCCCCAGACCTCCGCCCCCAGACCTCCGCCCCCAGGCCTCCGGCCCCGAGCCTCCGGCCCCAGGCCTCCGTCCCCGAGCCTCCGTCCCCAGGCCTCCGTCCCCGAGCCTCCGTCCCCGAGCCTCCGTCCCCGAGCCTCCGTCCCCGAGCCTCCGTCCCCAGGCCTCCGTCCCCAGGCCTCCGTCCCCGAGCCTCCGGCCCCAGGCCTCCGGCCTACGCCCGCCCTCCCCCACGCTCGGCTGCGCTCGCGCGGGGGGACCCCCATCCCGGCTCGGTGGGTCGAGAGGCGGGCCACGAGGAAGCCGCCTCCACCAGCGCCCGCATCACCCGCACGTCCTCACCCATCTCCGGATGCCACTGCACCCCCACCACCCAGTGCGGGCCGGGAAGCTCGACCGCTTCCACCGTCCCGTCCGCCGCGTACGCCGAGGCGATCAGGCCCGAGCCGAGGCGGTCCACCGCCTGGTGGTGGAAGGTGGGCACCGAGGTCTCCTCCGGGACGACATCGGCGTACGCCGTGCCGGGGACCGGCTTCACCGGGTGCCGGCCGAAGACGCCGGGGACCTCCGCGTGGCCGTCGATGTGCTGGACGAGGGTGCCGCCCAGCGCGACGTTCAGCAGTTGCATGCCCCGGCAGATGCCCAGCAGCGGCATCCGTGCGGCCAGGGCCGCCTCGATCAGAGCGAGCTCCCAGGTGTCCCGGGCGCGTGCGGGCGGTCCGGTGCGGGGCTCGGCCTGCGCGCCGTAGCGGACCGGCTCGACGTCCGGGCCGCCCGCGATCACCAGACCGTCGAGGCGGGCCACGGTCGCCGCGGCGTGCTCCGGCGCGTCCGGCGGAAGCATCGCGGCCAGCCCGCCCGCGCGCTGCACGAGCCGCGGATACCCGGCGGGCAGCAGCGCCGCCTCCAGCTCCCACACGCCCCAGCGCGCCCCGGCCTCCAGGTACGTACTGACACCGATCAGCGGCCTGCCCGACATGTACCCCTCCGACCCGTCAATGGACTGCCGTCATACCTTTTCGCCCGGGCGGTTCCCGTCCTCATGCCAGGAACCCCCGCAGCAGCGCCGCCGTCCCCGCGCAGTGCTCCCGCATCATCTCCCGCGCCCCGTCCGCGTCCCCGTCGAGGACCGCCTCGACCAGCGCGGTGTGCTGGCGCTGGGAGTGCTCGAGGTTGCGCACCAGGAGCGGGATGCAGTCGAGGAGGTCGTTCACCGAGGCCCGTACCGCCGCGTACTGCGCGGTCAGCGTCGGCGAGCCGCACAGCTCGGCGAGGGTGAGGTGGAGCAGGGTGTCCAGTCGACGGTACTCGGACAGCGGGGCGTCCTGCGTGGCGGCCAGTGCCTCCCGCAGCCGCCCCGCCTGCTCCGCCGACAGGCCGTGCGTCGCGCACAGCCCGGCCGCACCCACCTCAAGGACCTCCCGGAAGCGAAGTACATCCTCGATGTCGACCTCGGTGACACGCCGCCGCAGCTCGTCCTCGCCGCCCGCGTCCGCACGCGGCAGGACGAAGGTTCCGCCGTACCGCCCGCGCCGCGACTCCACCAGCCCCTGGTCCTGGAGCACCTTCAGCACCTCGCGCAGCGTCACCCGGCTGATCCCGAGCCGCTCCGCCAGCTCCCGCTCCGCGGGCAGCCGCTCGCCGCCCGGCACCAGACCGAGCCGTACGACCTGGAGGATCTGCTCCAGCGCCTCCTCGAAGCCGTTGCCCGCCCGCACCGGCCGCAGTACCGGCGTCAGCCGGTCGTCCGGGCCGCCGTCAGCCTCCAGTGACATGTGACCGTGCCCCCTTCCCAAGCAATGGTTCTCCGCAATACCTTATGGCTTCCGGCTGACCGAAGAAGCCGAAGGAGGCTTTCCCGTGGCAGACCGCACACCCCCGCTGAGCGTCGAGGACCTGCACGCCCTCGTCGCCGGCGGTGAGATCGACACTGTCGTCCTGGCCTTCCCCGACATGCAAGGGCGGCTCCAGGGCAAGCGGTTCGCCGCCCGTTTCTTCCTCGACGAGGTCCTCCACCACGGCACCGAGGGCTGCAACTACCTCCTCGCCGTCGACACCGAGATGAACACCGTCGACGGCTATGCGATGTCCTCCTGGGACCGGGGCTACGGCGACTTCGCCATGCACCCCGACCTGTCCACGCTCCGCCGCGTCCCGTGGAACGCCGGTACGGCGATGCTGATCGCCGACCTCGCCTGGAACGACGGATCCCCGGTCGTCGCCGCCCCCCGCCAGATCCTCCGCCGCCAGCTGGAACGCCTCGCCGAGCACGGTTTCACCGCCCAGGTCGGCACCGAGCTGGAGTTCATCGTCTTCAAGGACACCTACGAACAGGCGTGGGACGCGAACTACCGGGGGCTGACGCCGGCCAACCAGTACAACATCGACTACTCGGTCCTCGGCACCGGCCGCATCGAGCCGCTGCTGCGCCGCATCCGCAACGAGATGGCGGCCGCCGGCCTCACCGTCGAGTCCGCCAAGGGCGAGTGCAACCCCGGCCAGCACGAGATCGCCTTCCGCTATGACGACGCCCTGGTCACCTGCGACCAGCACGCCGTCTACAAGACCGGCGCCAAGGAGATCGCCGCCCAGGAGGGTGTGTCGCTCACCTTCATGGCCAAGTACAACGAGCGCGAGGGCAACTCCTGCCACATCCACCTCTCGCTCGCGGACGCGGCCGGGAACAACGCCATGGAGGGCTCGGGGGACGACCCGGGCGGCATGTCCGAGGTGATGCGCCACTTCCTCGCCGGACAGCTGGCCGCACTCCGCGACTTCTCGCTGCTCTACGCCCCCAACATCAACTCCTACAAGCGCTTCCAGCCGGGCTCCTTCGCCCCGACCGCGGTCGCCTGGGGCTACGACAACCGCACCTGCTCGCTGCGCGTCGTCGGCCACGGCCGCTCCCTGCGCTTCGAGAACCGGCTGCCCGGCGGCGACGTCAACCCGTACCTCGCGGTGGCCGGGCTGGTCGCGGCCGGGCTGTACGGCATCGAGCAGAAGCTGGAGCTGCCCGAGGAGTGCCCGGGCAACGCCTACACCGCCGGATTCGAGCATGTGCCGACCACCCTGCGCGAGGCCGCCGACCTCTGGGAGAACAGCCCGATCGCCCAGGCCGCCTTCGGTGACGAGGTCGTCGCGCACTACCGCAACATGGCGCGCGTCGAACTGGACGCCTTCGACGCCGCGGTGACCGACTGGGAGCTGCGCCGCTCCTTCGAACGCCTGTGAGGCCCCTCTTGTCCGCCGAGCACACCCTGGAAGTACTGAACCCCGCGACCGAGGAGGTCGTCGCCACCGTCCCGGCCGCCACGGCCGCCGACGTGGACACGGCCGTCGTGCGCGCCACGCGGGCACAGGCCCGGTGGGCCGCCCTCGCGCCCGGCGACCGGGCCCGGCTGCTGCGCCGGTTCGCCGTCGCAGTCGACGAACACCTCGAGGAACTGGCGCGGTCGGAGGTCCGGGAGGCGGGCCACACCGTCGGCAACGCCCGCTGGGAGGCGGGCAACGTACGCGATCTGCTCGACTACGCGGCCGGGGGAGTGGAGCGGCTGACGGGACGCCAGATCCCGGTGCCCGGCGGCCTCGACGTCACGATCCTCGAACCGCTGGGTGTCGTCGGCGTCATCGCCCCCTGGAACTTCCCGATGCCGATCGCGGCCTGGGGCACCGCCCCCGCGCTCGCCGCGGGCAACGCGGTGATCCTCAAGCCCGCCGAGACGACCCCGCTGACCGCGCTGCGCCTGGCCGAACTCGCCCTGGAGGCGGGTCTGCCGGAGGGGCTGTTCCAGGTACTGCCCGGTCACGGCCCCGTCGCGGGCAACGCGCTCGTCGAGCACCCGGGCGTGGCGAAGATCGTCTTCACCGGGTCAACGGCGGTGGGCAAACAGGTGTTGGCAAAGGGGTCCGCCCTCCTCAAGCGCGTCACCCTCGAACTCGGCGGCAAGAGCCCGAACATCGTCTTCGCCGACGCCGACCTCGAAGCCGCCGCGGCCGCCGCCCCCATGGCCTTCCTCGACAACTCCGGTCAGGACTGCTGCGCCCGCACCCGCATCCTCGTCCAGCGCAGCGCCTACGACCGCTTCCTGGACCTCCTCGCCCCGGGGATCGAGTCGGTCCGCGTCGGCGACCCGGCCGACGAGCAGACCCAGATGGGCCCACTGATCTCCAAGGTCCAGCTGAACAGGGTCCGTTCGTACGTGACGGACGATCTGAACGGCATTCGCGGCAAGGCCCCCGAGGGCCCCGGCTTCTGGTTCCCGCCCACTGTCCTGACCGGCGTCGACCCGCACGCGCGCGTGGCCGTCGAGGAGGTCTTCGGCCCCGTCGCCGTCGTCCTCCCCTTCGAGGAGGAGGCGGAGGCCGTGGCTCTTGCCAACGCCACCGACTACGGCCTCTCCGGCTCCATCTGGACCCGGGACGTCGGCCGCGCCCTGCGCGTCTCCCAGGCGGTCCGCGCGGGCAACCTGTCCGTCAACTCGCACTCCAGCGTCCGCTACTGGACGCCCTTCGGCGGCTTCAAGCAGTCCGGCATCGGCCGCGAGCTCGGCCCGGACGCCCTCACCGCCTTCACCGAAACCAAGAACGTCTTCATCAGTACGGAGGCCTGAGCCACCCATGACCGAGCAGGCTGAACAGTCTCAGCACACCATCTGCCGCCGCCTCGTCGGACGTACCGCCGTCATCACCGGAGCCGGCAGCGGCATCGGCCTCGCCACCGCGCGCCGGCTCGCCTCCGAGGGCGCGCACGTCGTCTGCGGCGACGTCGACGAGCAGCGCGGCAAGGCGGCAGCCGAGGTGGTCGGCGGGATCTTCGTGAAGGTCGACGTCACCGACCCCGAGCAGGTCGAGGCGCTGTTCCAGGCGGCGTACGACACCTACGGCAGCGTCGACGTCGCCTTCAACAACGCGGGCATCTCCCCGCCCGACGACGACTCCATCCTGGAGACCGGCCTGGAGGCCTGGAAGCGCGTCCAGGAGGTCAACCTGACCTCCGTCTACCTGTGCTGCAAGGCGGCCATCCCCTACATGCGGCGCCAGGGCAAGGGCTCCATCATCAACACGGCGTCCTTCGTGGCCCGGATGGGCGCGGCGACCTCGCAGATCTCGTACACGGCGTCCAAGGGCGGCGTCCTGGCCATGTCCCGTGAACTGGGTGTGCAGTTCGCGCGGGAGGGCATCCGGGTCAACGCCCTGTGCCCGGGGCCGGTCAACACCCCCCTGCTCCAGGAACTGTTCGCCAAGGACCCGGAGCGGGCCGCCCGGCGTCTGGTGCACATCCCGGTCGGCCGGTTCGCCGAGGCCGAGGAGATCGCCGCCGCCGTCGCGTTCCTGGCCAGCGACGACTCCTCCTTCGTGAACGCCACCGACTTCCTGGTGGACGGCGGAATCTCGGGGGCATACGTCACGCCGCTCTAGCCAGCGCCCTACAGTGCCGGAATGAGCATGACGTCCCCGCCCGGCTGGTACCCCGACCCCCAGGCTCCCCACCTGGAGCGCTGGTGGGACGGGGCCACCTGGACCGAACACCTGCGCGCACCGGAGGCCCCCGGGCCGCCGCAGCCGTCCGGCGGGACGTCCGGGCGCGCCAAGGCCGTCGCCCTCACGACCGCCGCCGTCGTCCTGGTCGCCGCGATCGTCACGGGAGTGGCCGTACTCGGCGAGGACGACGACGGCGGCGGCCCGGCGGCAGACGCCCTGCCGACGGCCGTCACGTCCACGTCCGTCACTGACACACCCACCCCGACCACCTCCGAGCCGGCCACCGGCGACCCCGGCCCGGTGGTGGACGAACTCAACGGCATCACACTGCCGTTGCCCGACGGCTGGACCACGCCGAAGAACGTCGCCGAGGACGACGTCGTCATGACCACCGACGACGGGACGTACGACTGTCCGGCCGGCATCGGCATCTGCCGGCACGGCCTCGTCCTCACCCGCACGGTCACCGAGAACGACGAGAGGTCCCCCGAGGCCCTCGCCCGGCAGGACATCCCGGACGCGGCCGACGCGGCGTACGACCGCGACAGCCTCGACCGGCGCCTCTACGGCGGCATCGAGTCGCACCGGACCGTCAGGTCCGGGCCGGTCGCGGTGGCCGGACGGGCCGGGTACTTCGTGCGCTGGCGGGTGACGACGGCCGACGGACCCGGCGGCTACGTGCAGTCCCTGGCCTTCCCGTCCAGCGTCGGCAGCGAGTCGCCGGTCATCGTGCGGTTCGTCTTCGACGCGGGCCCGGACGGGCCGCCGCTCGCCGACATGGACCGGATCACCAAGGGGATCCGGTCGATCGGCGACACGGACACCGGCGGGGGCGTGGGCAGCAGCATCGGTCCGTCGAGCTAGCGGAGAGGTCAGAGGAAGGGGTCAGAGGAAGGGGTCAGAGGAAGGGGTCAGAGGAAGGGGTCAGAGGAAGGTGTGGCCTTCCCCGCGGTACGTCGGGACGGTCGCCGTCACCGCGTCCCCCTCGATCAGGTGCAGCACGTCGAACCGCTCGCACAGCTCACCGGCCTTTGCGTGCCGGAACCACACCTTGTCGCCGAGCAGGAGGTCGTCGGCCGGGGAACCGAGCAGGGGGGTCTGGACCTCGCCGGGCCCCTCCTGCGGGTCGTACTTCAGCCCTTCCGGCAGGTACGGCACCGGCAGCCGGTCGGGACCGGCCGCACCGGACGCGGGATAGCCGCCGCCGAGGACGGTCACGACCCCGACCCCCGGCCGCCGTACGACGGGCTGGGCGTACAGCGCCGCCGGACGACCGCTGAAAGACGTGTAGTTGTCGAACAGCCGCGGTACGTACAGCCCCGACCCGGCGCCGATCTCGGTCACCGCGTCCTCCGCGGCGGTGTGCTGCACACTGCCCGTGCCGCCGCCGTTGACGAACTCCAGGTCCGGCACCACGGCCCGCACCGCGCGCACCACTTCACCGCGCCGCTCGACGAGTTCCCTGCGGGCGGTGGCCTGCATCAGCCGGACGGCACGCGAACGCAGCGGCCGCCCGGCGACCGCGTCACCGACACCGGCGATGTGCCCCTCGTACGCCATGATCCCGACGACCTTGAACCCCGGCCGCCGGGCCACGGCACGGGCCATGTCGGCGACTTGGGCGGGGGAGTGCAGCGGGGAGCGCCGGGCACCGACACGCACCCGACCCCCGAGGAGCTTCAGCGAGGTGTCCAACTCCAGGCAGACGCGCACGACTTCGCGCCCGCCGCCGCGCGCCTCGTCGATGAACCTGAGCTGCGCCGGGTCGTCGACCATCACCGTCACGGCGGCGGCGAGCTTGGGATCGGCCGCCAGCTCGGCGAACGCGGCGCGGTCGGCGGACGGGTAGGCGAGCAGGATGTCGTCGAACCCGGACCGCGCGAGCCACAGGGACTCTTCGAGGGTGAAGGACATGATGCCCGCGAAGCCGTCCTTCCCCAGGACGCGTTCCAGCAGGGCCCGGCAGCGTACGGACTTGCTGGCGACCCGGACCGGCTTGCCGCCGGCGCGGCGGACGAGATCGTCCGCGTTGGCGTCGAAGGCGTCGAGGTCCACGATCGCGAGGGGGGCGTCGAGATGGGCGGTGGCCCGGTCGTAACGGGCCCGGTCGGCGGCGCGCGCAGTCATGCACGCAGCCTGCCAGACTGGATTACCGCAGGGTAGGGGGACGTTCCGGGCAGATGCCCCGGGCTCGTGGACTGGTTCCCGTTCGCGTAGGAACAACCCGTAGAGTGACGCGCACGCACGGAGGACGTCCCGCCCCCGGTCGCAGGCCCGCGCCGGGATGCCGGTCCCCCCGTGCGGGTATGCGTTGCCCGGACGGCAGAGTCCGCACCGGGCCGGGCCACCACGACAACGGCCCGCGCACGAGGAGACGGCCCGGGCACGAGGAAACGGGGGTGGCCCGCATGAGCACGGAAGCACGCCGCCCCGCCGTACCCCCACGTCCCACCGAACCGCCGGTGGCCGGGGCCCCCGAGGGCGAGGGTGAGGGGCCGACGACGTCTTCGACCGAGGATGCGCGCACGGACCCCCCTTCCGCGGCCGAGCGTGACACGTGGGACGGCTTCCTCGCCGCACGCGGCTCGGCCGCCTCGACGGGCGGTGACGGCTCCGGTGCGGTGACATCGCCCCGCCGGGGAGGCGAGGCCAACGGGGCCCGCGGCACCTCCGGGTCCCAGGACATCCGGCCCCCCTTCCCGAACCTGCGCACCCCGTCCCCCCGTGCCGCCGCCCCCACAGCCCCGCCC